>CAZAWR010000025.1:0-27208 GCA_964488865.1 uncultured Polyangiaceae bacterium
GAGGGGGCTTTGCGAAAGCCCCCTTAGAAAAACAGCGCGGAGCGCTTGATTTGGGACTAGCCTCCGTCCACTTCCGGTTCGCGATGGTCGCCGACGGTGACCTGCGCCGCACGAAGCAGGCGACCCCCCATCCGGTAACCTGGCCGGACCACGCTCACGACCGTGCGGTGAGCTTGTGGGGTCTCCACGGGAACCATGGCTACGGCCTCATGCTCGGCGGGATCGAAAGGCGCGCCTCGAGCGTCGAGGACTTCCATCCCGAAGCCTTGCAGTACTTCTTCGAATTGGTTCCGCACCATCTTGACGCCCTCACGCAGCGGCTCGTCGGTGCTTTGGCCGGACGCCTCGATCGAGCGGTCCAGGTTGTCGAGGACTGGCAGCAGTTGTCTTACGAGGTCAGCGCGCACCAGCTCGCGCTCCCGCTCCGCTTCTCGCTCGACTCGCTTCTTGCTCGCTTCGAGCTCGGCCAGCATCTCACTCACGCGTGCGTCTCGGGAGGGAGTGACGGCCTTGGCAGTGGGAATGGGAAGTTCGTCCAAGCCCAGCGGGGTCGGTCCTTCCGCCGGTGTCCCCATGGGCTTTCCGCGGACGGGCACGTCGCCATCTCCACTGGGTGGGTTGGACGAGGGATCTTGGGGGCGCTGGGTTCGTGCGCGCACCGGCCCCGATCGCCACGGCGTTGCTGGCCGAACGGGAGGTCTGGGGTCAAAGGCTTCTGCCCAGTCGTACCGGGGATCGCGGGCTTGTCTGCCGTACATGACGCAGCCAACGTAACGACGAACCGGGCTGCGGCAACCCCGACGGGTCGAGTCCGGGCAGGGGGGCTCTCCCCACGTGCACTGAATTCGATCGCGCGCCGCGCGAGCGTGTACCCTAGACGCGACATGTCTGACGGTCCGTTGCTTCGTCTTCTCGACATGGCTCGGCGAGAGCTGGGGGCCGAGGACGCGCGCGTGGAGATCGGAGGTACGGAACCGGCGGATGACTGCCTGGTCTGGGTTCGTCTATCGGAGAGCCGTCGCGTGGTGGTTCGGTTCGCGCAGCCCACCGTCGATCGAGAGAAAGCTCGGGATCGGCTGTTGACGCTTGTGGAGGCCTACTCCGGGACCGCGGCAGCAGCCTCGGAGCAGAGGATGGGAGCTCCTGGCGCCCTGACCCAAGCTCTCCTCAACGAGCAACTGGGGATGCTCTCCGAACGTCTCGACGCGGCTCGGGTGCTTGTGATCGACGACACGTCGCCGGTCATCTGGGGTTCTTCGGATCCCTTCCAGCGATCCATGGGGGGGGTGGAAGAGGCGATGCGCACGGCGCAAGTGCTCTCCTCGAGCACGGAAGCAGGGGTGGACTTCCTGCAGATGTTGGTGGACGGCGTGTCCGAGGCGGGGCGCAAGCTTGCGGAGCTACGGGTCCCGCGCCAACTGTCGGACGCGATCCTGCGAGAGATCGACCTGCTTCGTGCGGAGCGACCCACGGTGGATGCGGGGGGGTGGCGGGCCGTCCTGTTGTCCGCGCGTGCCATCGCTCGGATGCGGCACCACCCGGTACTCAAGGCGGTGCGGCCGCGCGCTCGAAGCGTGATGCGCGAGGAGGGGTTCGGCCTGCTCGCGAAGCCCTTCGCTTCCTCCTACTGGATCCTGGCGGTTTTCGACCGCGACTTCTCGGAGCTTCACGCCGAAGGAGCCGTCGTGCGGGCGCTGCCCCGCGTGGAGCGTCTCGTCCTGGCGCTGCCCCCCTCGAACCCGCCGCCAACCAAGGGGCGCGTGGTTCGCCTCCGACCCGCCAAGGACTGACTCCCCGTCCCGCTCCCCCCACTCCGGATCGTAACGCTGGAAGTCTCCCGCCCGATCCAGGTACAACAGGCGGATGAACAGCGAGAAGACCTATGAGATGCTCTGGGACTGCCCGTTCTGTGGCGCGCGCAAGCTGCTGGGTCTGACCCATCGCCACTGTCCGAGCTGCGGAGCCCCGCAGGACCCCAGCAAGCGCTACTTCCCGCCTGACGATCAGAAGGTTGCCGTCGAGGACCATCCGTACGCCGGTGCGGACGTCCTGTGTCCCGCGTGCCAGGCGGCCAACGCGCGCGCGGCCAAGCACTGCGGCAACTGCGGCTCCCCCCTGGATGGGGGAAAGGGCGCCCATGTGCTCCAGGAGCAAGTCGTGCCCGACCACCCGGTCCCTCCCGCGCCGGCTGTCGCGGCGAAGCCCAAGGGCTCTTCGAAGATCCTCGTCGGTTGCGTGGTCGCCGCTCTGGGTATCGTCGTTCTCGCTCTCATCGGGTTCTTCGTCCTCAACAGCGTGCTCAAAAAGGACGCGGCCCTCAAGGTCGTCGGCCACTCCTGGGCCCATGAGATTGCAGTCGAATCCTACGACCTGACGCAGGACACGTCTCCCTGCAGCAAGATGCCCTCGTCCGCAGAGCGCATCACGCGCGCGAAGCAGGAACCAGTGTGTGAAACGCGCAAGATCGACCAGGGAGACGGGACCTTCAAGGAGAAGCGCGAGTGCAAGGATCAGGAGGACAAATGCACGTACTTCGTGGGCAAGTGGAAGTCCAAGCGCGTCGCGAAGAGCAGCGGTTCGAGCGTGACCGACGCGATGCCGTGGCCCACTGTGACGCTGTCCCGAACGGGCACATGTGAGGGCTGTGAGCGGGAAGGAAAGAAGACGGCGACCTACGCCGTCCGCTTCCAGGACAGTGGTTCTGGCAAGGAGCAAGCCTGCCCCTTCGACGACGCTGCGAAGTGGAAGTCGTTCCAGGTCGGGTCGTCATGGAAGGGACAAGTGGGGGGCTTGACCGGAGGAATCGACTGCGGCTCGCTGGCGCCGGTCCGCTAAGCACGCGTCCGTGCGGGGAATCGACGCAGGTCGATGCTTGTCTGCTACCAGCTTGCCGCTTGACAGAATCGCGTGATGGAGAGCACATGCATAAGAGGACCGGCGACAGGATCGTCCCGGGCCAAGGGGTGCATGGGCGGCAAACGAATCGCGAGGCAGGTGGACGTCGAACTGACGCCTCTCGAACAGGCCGCAGGACCCGTAGCGCCGACGCTCCCCACGGTCGAGGAGATCGAGGCCCATGTGTCGCGCTGCATGGGGGAACCCGCGTTCGTGTGGCACGAGGTCGTCTCGACCACCATTCACGTCGACGTTCACGTCATCTTGCCCACGGAAGACCAGCCCTACTACACGCTCTTCACGACAGGCATGAGCGACCGGGCGATGCGCGTGCCGGAGGACGTGAAAATGGGGCCGGCGCTTCGGTTCGCAGAGCTTCTGTTGATGCTGCCGCCAGACTGGTTCGACGACCCGCGTTCGCTGGACGAGCTGCGGGACGAGCGCAAGTATTGGCCCATTCGTTTGCTCAAGTGTCTCGCGCGCTTTCCTCACGAGTGCGACACCTGGCTGGCCTTCGGCCATTCGATCCCCAACGGTGATCCGCCCGCCCCGTTCGCTGATGGAACGGGTATGTGCTGTGCCTTGCTCGTTCCCCCGGTTCGCGTGCCGCAATCGTTCTACGACCTGAGCCTGAGCGATGGCAGGTCGATCAACTTCTACGCCGTCGTGCCGCTGTACCCGGAAGAGCTTCAACTCAAACTGACGCGGGGGACCAACGCGTTGCTCGAGCGATTCGACGTCGAAGGGGTCACCGAGCTTCTGGATCCACACCGCGCAAACACCTGTGCGAACTGGCTGGATCCGATGGCCGTGAACTGAGACCGCCCGAGGGCCGTTGACAGGGACTTCGCCCTCCGGTAGGCGGCCATGCATGCTTTTTCGGTGGCTTCTTTTGCCCTTGGTTGCGACCCTCTGCTCCGCATGCGGCATGTTCGGCGGTCCCATGGGCCCCGCATCCCCGGCCCAACCGCCCGAGTACGTTCCCCCAGGGGGCCAATCGAAGTGCAAGGTTTCGGGCAGCCAGATGCGCCCCCTGATCGTCGAGTGGCCCGCCGCGGACCGCGCTGCTCTCGAGGTCCTTGCCCAGCGCGGAACCGTCGTCGTTCGCTATTCGGGGTGCGAGATGGAAGTGCTGCCGCGGTGCCGCGCACCAGGCGCCTATCACTACGTGCCCACCACGAGGAAGACCGAGCGGGTCGTCATCCAGGACGAAGACGAGCTGTACGCGAACCTGCCCATCGGCGCAGCCAAGCTCGAAGGCAAGCTGCGCAGGGCCGGTCAGCTCGACGTCAACATGAACGTGGTGGGCCAGTTCGACGTCGACCAGGGCGAGGTGTCGAGCGATGTGCTCGAAGGGGATTGCCGCAAGGCCACGCACTTCGTCACGGGCTTGACCGTAGGAGCCTTTGAGTTTGCCGCTGGTGGGAACGCGGAAGCCGGTGGTGAGGCATCGGGGCTCGGGGCCGGCGTCGGGGGAACCTCGGCGCGTCGCCGTGAGGTGCTCAGCTCGGACGGGGAAGTGGCGGCGTGCGAGCGGTCGGCGCGCGAGGACAAGGAACCGCCGACCGGTTGTGGGGCGTTGCTCCGCGTGGCGCTCGCGGAGCTGGCCACGGCCGCTCCCGTGGTGGCCGGGAAGGTGGACTGCCCGGTGGGCATGACATCCGTCGCAGGACGTTGCGTTGAGCAGGGGGGGGTGGGCACAGCCGAGCCTGCGGTCGCCTCTCAGGCCGCGCGACTGCACGTTCGCGTCACCTGCGGTCTGTCCTACACCTACGCGATGCTGGGCGAGTCCGACGGGCTGAAGGTATGGGTGGACGGCGAGTTGACGCCGGCGTTCGAAGAGGTTCGGGCGTACAACGCGATGGCGCCGGGAGCCCCAGGGATGCTGCAGTTCGTGGCGTACGAGGTGGAGCCAGGGGAGCATCGCGTTCGAATCGCCTCCGATGAGTGCGAGGCTGCTGAGCACGTGGTCAAGGTCAACCCAGGGGCCGTGCGCGACGTACAAGGCAGGCTGCGGCCGACCGCCTGGTACCGGCAGCCCCCGGCGGGCTCCGCGGGTATCGGTATTGCCGCGAACTACATGTGGATCAAGCCTGCCCACGTCACGGCGGAAAACGACTCTTACGATGAGGTCGAGCTCAATCCCGAGTGGATGTCGGGACCGGGATTCGAGTTCCCCTTCTCGCTGCCGAACGTGTGGATGTCGCTGGCGTTCAGCTGGACGCGCGGCAAGCTGCCGATCGTGGCGCCCTCATGCACGTACGACTCGGGGGGGGACTGCCTGCCGGCGGGGACGAAGGTGGAAGGGACGGTGAAGGGGTACCACGCCCCGATCCTGCTGGCCGGACGGCTTCCTTTCGTTCATGGGGCCGCGCTGCTCGGGTCGGGGATCGAGTTCAATATCTTCTCGCTGGACCTGGCGGAGGCCGAGTCGAACTTCTCGTACAGCTCGTCGGGTCTGGGGCTCCACGCGCCCCTGTGGGCAGGCCTCGAGGTGCGGCCGATCTGCAGCCTGTCCCTCACGGCGCGAGCCGCCCACGGCTTCAGCCTCCTGTCCGACGTAGGATCGTACAATTCCGCCACCGTGTCCCTTGCGCTGTACGCGAGCGACGGGTGCGGCGACTCGGACTTCGGGATCCAGTGAGGTCCTGACGGGACCCAAACGATTGCCTTCCGTCGCGGCATGTCCAACAATGCCGGACATGGTGCCGAACAAGAGCCGAGTACGCTGCGCGGTTGCTGGGACCCTCGCTTCAGCCCTTTTGATCTGGTCGGGATCGGCCGTGGCGGAGGGGATGATCGTAGGAGTGGACGGGGCGCTGGTCTTGCCGATGGGCGACTGGGCCGACGTGGCTGGGCTGGGATTCGGAGCCCTGGGGCGCTTCGAGTACGCGCTGGACCCGCAGCTCTCTGCGACCGGTCGGGTGGGCTACCTCGTCCATCTCGAGAAGAACGACACGTACAAGACTTCTGAGCTGCCGCTGCTGGCGGGGTTGCGCTACGGGCTGTCGGACGGGCCGGACGGACTCTATATTGCCGGAGAAGCCGGCCTGGTGAACTTCACGTTCCGAAGGCCGGTTGCCCCTGCCGTCTTCGGCACCTCCGTGTCGGAAGGCGAGAAGAAGAGCGACAGCGAGCTCAAGTTCGGCGTCACGGCAGGCGCAGGCATCCGGTCCGGGAACATCGACGGGCGAGCGGGGGTGTTCGTCGTTTCTGTGGGCGACTTCGAAGAGACGCTGGGGATCATGGCTACGGTGGGGTACAACTTCGCGCACTTCTAGCAGGAGAACGCGGTCAGAACCCTGGGATGCGGGAAGGCCCAGAACTGGCGTCTTGAAGGAAACCCGCCTACCATGGTAACGGCTGTTGGCTGCGGATCAGCCAGGTTCTTCGGTCTCCCATGCGAAACGACGCTTCCCATTTCGACTCCGTTCATGCCCCGCGGTGCGTGCGGGCGGAACGATTTCGCGTGAGCTGCTGCGCGCTGTGGCGAGGTGACCGATGTTCACCTTGATCATCCGGGAGCGAAGCGGGGACGAGCGTAGGGAGTTCTTCGACGAGCAGGAGATCCTGGTTGGCAGGGTGCCTGGCAATGATCTGGTGCTGCGGGCGGGGAATGTGTCGCGCCAGCACTCGCGTTTCGCCTACAAGGATGCGCGTCTGATCGTGTCGGACTTGGGAAGTGCGAACGGCACGTATGTCAACGGGCGGCGAATCCGTCAACCGACCATCCTGCGGGACGGGGACGAGGTCTGGATCGGGGACTTCTACCTGCGCGTGGAGATGTCCTCGCCCGCGAGCTCGCAGGCCGCGCCACCGCCGCCGACGCAGTGGTACGTGTACCGGGACGGTGGGGACACCGTCGGGCCTGTGACGACCGCGCAGCTTTCGGCGGGCATCCGGGCGGGAAAGGTTCCTCTGGATAGCTACGTGTGCGTGGCGGGCAGCAACCAGTGGCAGCCGATGGACCAGGTTCCGGACTTCGCGGGTGCGGTCCGAACGGTCGCGGAGAGGGCGGTTCAGGGGCGGCCTCCGGTCGCTCCCACGGAGATCCCTTCTCACCTGGCGACGGATGCGGGACCCGAGGCGCTTTGGTACGTGATCAACGAGGGGTCGGACCCGTTCGGGCCGATCACGACCGAGCAGCTTCGGCGGGCGATCCGCAGCGGGCAGGTACCGATCACGGGTCAGGTGAACCGTGCGGGTTCGCCGGACTGGTTCGACTTGGCGGTGGTTCCGGAGTTCTACGAGGAAGTGCTGCGCTTCGGGCGCTGAGGCCAGAGGCGCGGGGAAGCGGCACACGCCCATTCCCCGACGCCGTCGGTCCGTGCTGCTGAACGCGGGCGCCGGGCTCTCGGATCAGTTCCCGATCTGCTCGACCTTGTTGGCCTGGTCCTGGACCTTCTTGTCGACCTTCTCACCGAAGATCTTGAAGCCCGCGATGGCAACGAGAGCGATGACACCCACGAGGATGATGTACTCGACGAGGTTGGCGCCGGCGTTGTCACGGAGGAACTTGTTGATCTTGATCATCATGGCCGTGTCTCCTTGGGGGCGTGGGAGCCGTTTCAGTGACTGATGTTATCAACATCCGTGCCACGATGGAATGACACAAAAGTGCCGTCGTGACGGATGGTCTTGTCGCAGGGGCGAGAAGTGGCGGTTCCCGGGTGGGAAACAGCGCTTCCCATCGGTGAGATCAAGGATGGCTCTGCGTCAGAAGGAGCCGCTAATGCGCAAACCGCCTACATTAGGAGCCCAGACGGGGGTGAGGACCGCGGTCCCGAGCGGTGTGGGCTTCGTGGATTCGTTCCCCGATTCGGTGCGCAGGTAGTACGCCACGCCGGTGCCGATCGCGCCGGCCGCGCCAACCCCGAAACCGAACCACATCATGGTCTTGCGGCTATCGAGGGTGTCCAGTTCTTCTTGCAACTGGGAGCAGGCCGGGCGGTAGTCGGTGCCGGATGTGACGGGAACGGGCGACGCGCAGGGGTCGGAGCGACGGTTGAAGCCCTGGTAGCTCGCCATCTCGGGGTCACCCTGGGCGACGGCGGTGATTTGTGCGGCGACGGAGTCGGCGTCGTTGGCTGTGGCGTGGGCGAGGAAGGCGAACACGGTTCCGGCGCCGAGTCCCAGGCCGGCGGTGCCGAGGGTGGCCCAGGCGACGGGGTCGGACTGGGCCCAGGAGAAGAAGGGCTGTCGGCCGGTGTGTGGGGTGGCTGGCTGGGCCGGGGGCGGGGTTGACGGCGCTGCCATGGGGGGCGGCTCGGCAGGGTGCAGAACGACCTTGACGTGAACCGTGCGGGACCGTCCGGCGTCGACGGAGCCTGTCTCGGTGGCGGGCTCGGCACCTGCGAGTCGCACGAGGACTTCGAAGGGGCCAGGGGAGACGTCGATCGGGCCGGCGAGCGGGGTTCGGCCTACGGATTCACCGCCCACGAGGACTTCAGCGCCGGGCGTGTCGACGACGATCTCGAGCAGTCCGGTGTGCTTGCGAGCGTCGGCGAGGCCTTGCTGTGCGGAGGCGCGCTCTTTGGGGGGCGTGTCAGGGTAGTCGCGAAGGTACGCTGCGAAGTGGCGGGCTGCGGGGACGTAATCGCCGCTGCGAAGCTCGGACTGCGCCAGGTTGAGCAAGACCGCGGGGTGCTGCTTGAGCACCCAGGCTTGAAGAAACGCGGCTTGCGCGCGCTTGTACTCGCCCCGGTCGAACAGCTTGACCCCTTCTTCGAAGCGCTGCCGGGCCATCTGCGTCGCTGGGTCAGCGCTCGCGTCGGCTTGTTGCCCGACGGCAGGAGCCGCCAGCAGGAGGCCCGTCAGAGCCAAGAGCGCTGCAACCGTTCGGTGTCTCATGGAGCGGGGGTCGTAGAGGAGGAATGGGCTGAGGGCAAGGGTTGTGGCCGATCCGGCTCTGACGAGGTGGGGACAGGCGATTCGCCCTGGTTGGCTAGCCCAAGGCACGTCCCAAAAACGCCTACGTCGGCGCTTGGGACGAGAAAATCGGTTGTTCGAGGAACCGATTGGGGTGGACACCCAAGGCCCGGCGGACAATACCGAGCCGGCCATGAGCTCGAGGTTCCTCCTTCCCCGAACCCTTGGAATTGCGGCGGTGTTGTATGGAAGCTGGCTGCTGCTCTCGGGGAAGTTCGACCTCATGCACATGGGCGTGGGGGCAGCGGTCGCCCTCGCCGTGGGGTGGCAGGCTGCGCAGGTTCGCCCTCGGCGCGTCCCCCTCTTCCTGCGCTGGACCGCCTATTTCCCTTGGCTGTTCTGGCAGATCGTCCTGTCCAATTTTCGCGTCGCGCGCCTGGTCTTCGCGCCTGCCCGCTCGCTGCGACCCCGCTTCGTCAAGGTTCGGCCGGGGACCCACGGCGACGGGGCCCTGGCCCTGCTGGGCTGCTCCATCACGCTGACCCCGGGAACGGTGTCCATCGACATCGACGATCGGGAGCTTCTCGTGCACGCCCTGGACGAGGAGTCGGCGCGATCGGTCGAGGACGGCGACATGGCGCGGCGGGTGGACCGGCTGTTCGAGGAGCAGGAGCGATGAGCACGGCATTCCTGCTCGCGGTCGTCGCGATGATCCTGCTCGCCGTTCCCTACCTGGTGCGCGTCGCAGCCGGCCCCACGGTCTTCGACCGGGTCGTGGCGCTCAACGGGGTGGGGACCAAGGTCCCCGCCCTGGTGGTGCTCGTGGGCCTTCTGTATGACCGCGTCGACATGTTCGTGGACATCGCGCTGTCGCTGTTCCTGCTCAACCTCGTGCTCACGTTGCTGCTCGCGCGCTATGTGCGGGAGAAGGGCAGCGTGACATGACGATTCTCGACGGCGTGGTGCGGCTGCTCTTGGTGGGCGGCCTGTTCTTCCAAGTGGTCGCGGCGCTGGGGCTGGTTCGGTTCCCGGACGTGTTCTCGCGGCTGCACGTGACGGGCGTGCTGGATACGCTGGGGATGCCCCTGGTGCTGCTGGCGATCGCGATCCATCTCGGGCCGACCCTCGCCTCGGGCAAGCTGCTTCTGGTGATTGCGCTCCTGTACTTGACGAGCCCGCTGGTGGGGCACCTGCTGTCGCGGGCAGCCTTCCAGTCGGGGATGAAGCCATGGTCGGGAGGAGGCTCCGACCCATGAACGCGTCCGTGGCGCTGCTGCTCGGGTTGATGGTGACGGGCATCGTGCTGGCGCTGGTGCGCGTGAACAACCTGCTCGCGACCATGGCCCTGTTGTCGGCCCTGAGCGGCTTCCTTGTGCTGATCTTCGCGCTCCTCGGCGCCGTGGACGTGGCCTTCATGGAGGCCGTGGTGGGGGTGGGTGTTTCCACCATGTTTCTGATGGCCTTGCTCGGCCGGGTGGACCCAGACCGGGTGTTCCGCACAGGTCCGATGTCTCGCGTCTGGGGCGGTATCGTGGCCTCGACGCTCGGTGTGGCGCTCGTGTACGGGGTGTCCTTGCTGCCGACGTTCGGGGATCCGCTTTCTCCCGCGAGCAAGCACATCGCGCGGGACTACGTGGCAGGGGCCATGCGGGACATGGAGACGCCGAACGTGGTGACGGCGGTGCTGGCGGACTATCGCGGGTTCGACACGCTGATCGAGACGACGGTGGTGCTGGTGGCGGCGATGGCGTGCGTGCTCCTGCTCGGGAGGCGCCCATGACTGTCGAGCGGCATGGGACGTCGGAGCGCGAGCCTGTGGTCGCTATGCGCAACCGTCCCGTGGACAGCGTGATGGTGAACGTGGTGCTGCGCCCGGTCGTGGCGTCGCTTCAGCTGATGGCGGCCTACGTGCTGGTGCACGGGCACTACAGCCCGGGGGGGGGGTTCCAGTCGGGAGTGCTGCTGGCGGTGGCGGTGTTCCTGCTGGACTTCGTTCCCCGCACGGAGCGCGCGGGCTTCCTGACGGTGTCGGAGCGGGGGGCAGCGATCTTGGCCTCGGCGGGCGTGTTGGGTGCGGCGGTCGTGGGTCTCGTTCCGATGGCGTACGGGGCGCCGTTCCTCGACTACGCGGCCTTGCCCTTCGGCATGGAGCCTGCTGCCACGCGGTCCCTCGGCATCCTGCTGTTCGAGGTGGGCATCACGTTCGCGGTGATGGGTGTGATCCTGTCCATTTTCCACAGCCTCAACGCGGAGGACGTCGAGCCATGATGCAGTTCGCCGCCGAGCGCGGGCCGTACTACGTCTTCGTGGTGTTGATGGTCCTGGGGGTGTACCTGCTGCTCACGCACCGCAGCCTGCTCAAGAACTTCGTGGGGCTGTACTTGATGCAGCTGGGGATCGTGGTCTTCTTCATCTCGATCGCGGTGCGCGTGGGGGGATCCATTCCGGTCATGCTCGGGGAAGGGCACGACGTGGCCGTGCACAACCCTGTGCCCCACGCGTTGATGGTGACGGCCATCGTGGTGTCCGTGGCGACGCTCGGTGTGGCGATCGCGATTCTGCTGCGCATCCAGAAGCAGCAAGGCTCGATCGACGAGGACGTTGACGAGGTCGAGGACCCGGAGGGCGGGAGCTGATGTCGACCTTGCCGACGTGGATGTTTCTGGCGCCGTTCCTCGGGGCGCTTTTGGTGGGCATTGCGGGGTGGAGCGTGCGCGGGCTGGCGCGGCCGGTGGCGCTCGGGGCGATGGCGTTGACGTGCGGGCTGTCGGTGGCGGCTTTGCTGGGCACGGTGGGCGGAGAGGTCCTGGTGACCCACATGGGTGGATGGCCGCCTCCGCTGGGGATTGTCTGGTCCGTGGATCGGCTCGGCGCGTTCATGTCGGTGGTGGTCGCGTTCGTCTCCGGCATTGCCCTGGTGGGCTCGCGCGCGACTGTGCGAGCCGAGCTCGAAGGGCGCGAGACGAGCTTCTACGCGTGCGCGCTGCTGCTGGTGTCGGGGCTGCTCGGCATGACGGCCACGGCGGACCTGTTCAACTTCTTCGTGCACCTCGAGGTGGCGTCTCTGTCGGCCTACGCGTTGGTTGCGGCGGGCGGGCGAGGGGCGCCCCAGGCGGCGATGCGCTATCTCATCATCGGGAGCCTAGGGGCGTCCTTGTACCTGCTCGGCGTGGGGTTCCTTTACGCGGACATGGGCTCGCTCAACATGCGAGACGTCGCCCAGTTGCTGCCGGAAACGGATGGGCGGCTCGGGTCGCTGGGGGCGGCGTTCATCGTGGTGGGCCTGGCGGTCAAGATGGGGTTGTTCCCGCTGCATGGGTGGATGCCGTCGGCCTACGGGCGGGCGCCGTTCGCCTCGGGCGCGTTGATGGCGCCGTTGGTGACGAAGGTCGCAGCGTACGGACTGGTTCGCATGCTCTTTTGGGTGTTCGGCTACGAGCGCCTGCAGGGTGGGTTGTTGTTGGAGGTGTTGTGCTGGACGGGGGCGGCGGCGATGGTGGCGGGGGCCGGCCTCGCGTTCTTCCAACGAGACCTGTTGCGACTGCTGGCGTACTCGAGCATTTCCCAGGTGGGGCTCATTGCCCTCGGCGTGGGGCTCGGCAACGTCTCGGCCCGCACGGGCGCTGTGTTGCACATCGCTGGCGACGGTCTGATGAAGGGCGTGCTGTTCTTGGTCGCCGGGGCGCTGTTCGTGCGGCACGGGATCCGAAAGGTGGATGATCTTGGGAAGCTGCGGGGTCGCGAGCCGCTGCTGTCGGCCACCGTGGTGGTCGCAGGGCTTTCTCTCGTGGGGATTCCGCCGCTCGTGGGCTTCTTCGGCAAGTGGTACGTGCTCGTCGGGGCGCTGGAAGCGGGGCGCACCGAGTTCGCGGCGTTGATCGTGATCGCGAGCCTGGGGACGGTGGCTTACGTGTTTCGCATCCTCGAGAAGCTGTACTTCGCGCCGAGGACCGATGCGTTGCCGCCAGCGCGGCCAGGTGGTGCTACGGCCATGGCTTCTGCCGCGGTCTTGGCCGTGGCCGTCGTCGGGCTCGGCCTGGCTTCGAGTGTGGTGGTGCAAAGCTTCCTGATGCCGGCGATGGAGGTCCCATGACCGTCGGCGTGCTCCTTCCCGTGGCGATCCCCTTCGTGGCGGCTGTGGTCACCTTGATCGCGAGCGAGCGCTACGCTCGCTTGATCACGTACCTGGCTGCGGGGTCGACGGGCCTGGCGACCGCATGGATCGTGCCCCAGGTCGTCGGGGGCGCGGCGCCCTCGGTCCGTTTGCTGCCGCTTGTGCCCGGCTTGGACTTGGCGTTGCGGGTCGACGGGTTGGGCATGACCTTCGGGATGCTCGCGGCGGGGCTGTGGGTCATCACGTCGGTGTATTGTGCGGGCTACGCGGAGGCGACGCACCTTGCGAACCAGAAGCGATTCTTCGCGTCGTTCGCGGGGTCGGTGGGGGCGGCGATCGGGGTGGCGTTTTCGGGCAACCTGCTGACGTTTCTTCTGTTTTACGAGACGCTGACGCTGTGTACGTACCCGTTGGTGGCGCACAACGAGAACCGGGAGTCGATCGCGTCGGGGCGGAGGTACTTGCTGTACGCGCTGTCGGGGGGGCTTGCGGTGACGGTGGCCACGGCGTGGAGCTGGTCGCTGGCGGGCACGTTGGACTTCACGGAGGGCGGGTTCCTTGCGGGGAAGGCGTCGGAGCCGGTGCTCACGATCTTGTTCGCGCTGTTTCTTGGGGGATGCGGTGTGAAGGCGGCGATCATGCCGGTGCACGCGTGGTTGCCCGCGGCGATGGTGGCGCCCACGCCGGTGAGCGCGCTGCTGCATGCGGTGGCGGTGGTGAAGGCGGGCGTGTTCGGCTGCCTGCGGGTTCTTGGGTTCGTGTTCGGTCCGGAGGCGCTCGAGGGCAGCATGGCGCCGATGGTGTTGGCGGCGCTCTGTGGGACCACGATCGTGGTTGGGTCGGTGCTGGCGGTGGCGCAGGACCACATCAAGCGGAGGCTTGCGTACTCGACGATCGTGCACCTTTCCTACATCGTGCTCGGGGGAGCGTTGCTCACGCCGTCGAGCATGACGGGCTCGATCCTGCACATGGTCAACCACGGTCTGGCGAAGATCACGCTCTTCTTCTGCGCGGGTTCGATCTACGCGGCGGCGCACGTGGACAAGGTCAGTGAGCTGGGCGGGCTGGGGCGTCGCATGCCGTGGACGTTCGGTGCGATGACGGTGGCGTCGCTCGGGTTGATGGGGGTGCCCGGGCTGTGCGGGTTCGTGGGCAAGCTGTTGCTGGGGCGCGGCGCGCTGGAAGCGGGGCAGTGGGTGTACCTGGCGATCATGCTCGGCGGGTCGGTGTTCACGGCGGCGTATCTGCTTCCGATCCTCAAGAATGCCTACTTCGAAGGGCCCGCGACCGCGAAGAGCGGGGAAGCTCCCGCGGCGATGGTGGCGCCGATCGTGGCGGTGGCCGTGCTGGTCGTGGTGTTCGGCGCGGTGCCCGCCGTGATGGGCGTGCAGCACGCGCTTGCGGCCGGGGTCGTAGCCGGCGTGTTCGGAGGCAGCCCATGACGGCGCGTCGCGTGACCTGGGTCCTTTCCGTGGTACTGCTGCTGCTGGTGGTGGTCGAGATCCCGTTCCCGCACCACGCGCCGGTGTTCGCCTGGCACCACGTCACGGGTTTGCACGCGATCATCGGGTTCGTGTCCTGCGTGGTGGTGGTGCTGCTGTCCAAGGCCGTGGGCAAGTGGTTCCTGCAGCGGCACGAGGTGTGGGACCCGGAGGAGAGGGGCGATGGCTGAGCTGCACCCGTCGTTGCCCTTCTTGCTGGCGGGCCTCTTGACCTTGCTCTTCGGAGGCAAGGTGGGGCGTGTGCTGGGGCTCGTCGCGCCGGTGGTGGCGGTGGTCTTGGTGGCGCTGCTTCCGGACGGAGCGCGCCTCACGATGGAGCTTCACGGGCACACGTGGGTGCTGCTGCGAATGGACGCGCTGTCGCGCGTGTTCTCGCTGGCGTTCGCGCTGTATGCGGGGGTTGCGGGCCTGTACTCGTGGACGGAGGAAGGGAAGGGATCGAGGCTGGCGTCGCTCGCGCTCGCGGGTGGCGGCGTGGGTGTGACGCTGGCGGGTGACTTGCTGAGCATGTTCTTGTTTTGGGAGTGGCTGTCGATCGGATCGGTGTTCTTGATCTTCGCCGGAGGTCGTTCCGTGTCCCGGGCGGCGGGCATGCGGTACGTGCTCTTCCACGTGGCGGGAGGCATGTGCCTGCTGGCGGGGATCCTGGGGCTGGCGGCGACGGGACATTCGCTGGCGGTGGACCGGCTGACGCTCGAGGGGGCGGCGCCGTGGCTTGTGCTCGTGGGGCTGGCGGCCAACGCGGCGATCCCGCCTTTGCACCCGTGGCTGCCGGACGCCTATCCGAGAGCGACCCCGGCGGGGACGGTGTTCTTGAGCGCGTTCACGACGAAGGCCGCGGTGTATGCGCTGGCGCGGACGTTCCCGGGCACGGACTTGCTGGTGTGGGTGGGCGCCGGGATGGCGCTGTACGGCGTGGTGTTCGCGGTGCTGGAGAACGACATCCGGCGCTTGCTCGGCTATCACATCATCAGCCAGGTCGGGTACATGGTGTGCGGCGTGGGGCTTGGGTCCGAGCTTGCGATCGCGGGGGCGTCGGCTCATGCCTTCAGCCACATTTTCTATAAGGGCTTGCTGATGATGTCGGCGGGGGCCGTTGTGCACGCGACGGGGATGAACAAGTTGACGGAGCTGGGAGGGCTTGGGCGCAAGCTGCCGGTGGTGCTGGTGTTCGCGATGATCGGGGGGTTCTCGATCTCGGGGGTGCCGCTGTTCAACGGGTTTGTGTCCAAGTCGATGGTGGTGTCGGCGGCGAGTTTGTCGGGTCAGGGTGCGATCGAGCTGATGTTGTTGGTGGCGTCGATGGGCACGTTCCTGCACACGGGGTTGAAGCTGCCGTGGTTCACGTACTTCGGGCCGGAGAAGGGGCCGGAGGTCCGACGGCCCGTGCCACGGACGATGGTGGCGGCGATGGGGCTGGCGGCGATCGTGTGCATTGGGACGGGTGTGGCGCCGGGGCTGCTCTACGCGCTGTTGCCGGGCTCGTTCGAGTATCACCCCTACACGGGGGATCACGTGGTGCAGGCGCTTCAGTTGCTCGTCGGGACCGCGCTGGGGTTCTGGATCTTGCGGGGGAAGCTCGGGGGCGAGGCAACGGTCACGCTCGACGTGGATCGTACGTGGCGGGTGCTGGTGCCGGCGGGGCTTGGGACGGTCACGGCGTGGTTGCAGGATGTGTCGGAGGATGCGCGCAAGGCGGGCGCGGCGGTGCTCGGGGCCGTTCCCCAGGTCGGAGTGGTGGTGCTTCAGGCGGGGCGCCGGGGGAACCTGAGCGCCAAGGTGGGGCTCATCGGTCTTGCGGCCGCGGTGTTGGCGCTGGCGCTCTTGCGCCAGTAGCTCAGATCACGGCCTTTTCGATCATCTGCTGGACTCGCTCCGCGTGCATCTCCTCGGTCGAGGAAAGGTCCTCGAAGAACTGCTTCTGCTCGCCCGTGAAGGCCTCGGCCACGGCGCCGTAGTACAGGGCCGCGCTGTGCTCGGCCTCGAGGGCAACGCGCAAGGCGGAGAGGTAGTCGATGCCGTCCACGTACTTCCATGCGGGTGCGGTTTCCACCGCCGCGTACCCATCCTCGGCGCGGACGGGCAGGCCTTGGGAGGTGACTCCTTGGGCCAGGTGCTCGATGGCTGCGGCGTGTTTGAGCTCGTCTTCGTGCATTTGCCGGAGGAAGACCTTGGCCTCCGGGTCTTCGGTGCTGTCTCCCAGCAATGAATAGAACCGTGCGGCTGCGCGCTCCGCTTCCACGGCGTTTCGGATGGCCTGCTCGATGGTGACCTTGCCCATGTGAACCTCCCACCTGTCGACACACGGTACCCGCGTACCGAGGCGGCCCAGAATAGCACGACCGTGATCGACAGACATGGGATCGCTCCCTAGAATATGTCCATGTTGCGCCTACACCGCCTCATGGCTGGATTCGGGGTTTCTGCGGCGCTCGCCTGGGCAGGTCTCGCGTCCGCCGTGATCACGCAAATTGACGGTACGGTGTTGCCGGCCGATCCGGAACCCAAGCGTTTGCAGACCGCGTTGAACCGCCCCGTCAACCAAGGAGGCGAGGGGACCGCGGGGCTGGTGCACGCAGTGTTTGACGCCAACGTCGTGCCGGAGGTGTTTCAGATCCCGAAGGATGCGAACGGCGAGTTCCGCACGGTGGAGTTCTTCGACATCGAGGAAGGCGCCGGGTACGAGAACACGATCGGCTGGTACAACGTATCTGATCCGACGAGGCTGTTCCCGGTGCTCACGTGCACGCCGGTCGACCACAGTCCTGGGGACAAGGTCTACGTCGACTTCCAGCAGGAGTTCGTGGACGGGGACTACCTTGGAGGGTTCGTGGGGTTCTTCCTGGTGTCCCCGGGGAGCACTGGCGGGTGCGGCAATCCTGCCAACCTCGGGGCGCCCGGGAGCACCGCCTTCATCGTGTACACGGAAGCCCAGCTCAACGGCGACGGCAACTACGTCCACTACCTCATCTACGAGTCGAAGGAGAACCCACTCGCGTACTACTTCGGGTTCGAGGACCTCTGGCGCGGCGGCGACAACGACTTCGAGGACATGGCTGTGAAGGTGACGGGGCTCATCAAGCCATGCGAGCCCTCCCCGGAGATCTGCGACGGGTACGACAACAACTGCGACGGTCTCATCGACAACCAACCGGTCGACGTGGGACAGACGTGCGTCGAGATTCAGGGCAACCAGCCCGGGTTCGGACCGTGCGAGGCGGGTATCGTGGAGTGCGCGAGCACCGGTCCTGGGGACACCACCAAGAACTGCGTGGGAGAAGTCGGGCCGGGGACCGAGGTCTGCAACAACGCGGACGACGATTGCGACGGTGTGGTGGACAACGACCCGACGGACGCATCCCTTGGGCAGGCGTGCGGGGACACGGACGAGGGGGCCTGTGCGCTGGGTACGAACGTTTGCCTCGCGGGCAACATCGCTTGCGTCGGTGTCGTGGGGCCGTCGCCGGAGCTTTGCGACAGTGTCGACGAGGATTGCGACGGGGTGGTGGACGGCACGGCGGGGGAGCCTACGGTGAGCTGTCAGGATGATGGGGATTGCCCGCCGAGCGACCCTTTCTGCTTGCCGAGCGTACAGGGCGGTTCGGTATGCGCGCGGGGGCCGATCGACGTGGTGGGGCAATGCACAATCTCGGGTTCGACGTGTCCGGGTGTGAAGCGGTGCGAGGGAGGCCAGGTCATCTGTGTGCAGACGGACCCGGGGATGGCGGAGATCTGCAATGGCGCCGACGACAACTGCAACGGCTTCGTGGACGAGGGAGACCCTGGCGGAGGGGCCGAGTGCGGCCCGGCACGGATCGGACAGTGCGAGCCCGGAGTGAAGCACTGCCTGGGTGGTATCCTGCAGTGTGTGGGGGGACGCGGGCCCACGGCGGAGATTTGCGACGGGCTCGACAACGACTGCGACGGGCTTGCGGACGAGACCGCGGAGTGCCCTGGAGAGAGCATTTGTGTGGAGGGCAAGTGCGTGGAGCCTTGCGCGAGCGGTGAGTTTCCGTGCGCGGCAGGGCTGGTTTGTGTCGACGGCTACTGTGTGAAGGGCGGAGGTGGTACGGGCGGTTCGGGTGGCGACGACGGTGGCGCTGGCATGTCCGGCGCTTCGGGCCAAGGGGCTGAGGGAGGAAGCGGCGGTTCGGGCGGCTCGGGAGGGGCCGGACTCGACGCGGGGGCGGACGCGTCTTCGGGGACGCAGCCGCGCGAGAACTGGGGTCTTGTCACCGGAGGAGGCGGTGCATCGTGCGCGCTTGGGCACTCGACGACGTCACTTCCCGCGGCGCTCTTCGCGCTTCTCGCGCTGATGCTGGGCGCGCGGCTGAGCCGTCGCAACGGGAGGGGCAAGTGATGCGAAGCCAACTCCTTCCTCTCGCGCTCACGGGTCTGGTGGCGAGCCTTGCTGCGGCTGCCGGGTGCACCACCGAATCGTACTGTTTCGATTGCGAGCCGGGCGGCTTGCCTTCTGGCGATGGGGGGGTGGAAGCCTCCGGCGGATCGGGCGGCACGGGCATGCTCGACGCGACCGGGGACAACCTCTTCCTCGACTCCAACGACTGCGAGGCGGACCTCGATAGCGATCCCCTCAACTGCGGAACGTGCGGGAACGTGTGCGAGATCCCGAACGCTTTCCCCCTGTGCAAGGAGAAGTTCTGCGTCATTGACCGTTGCGCCTCGGGCTTCCACGACATCAACGGCGAGGTGGCGGACGGCTGCGAGTACGAGTGTGAGCCCTTGCGCGACACCGAGGGCAACCCCCTTCCCGAGGAGACGCTCTGCAACGACGTGGACGACGACTGCGACGGGCTGATCGACGAGGTCTACGACACCACGAGCGACAGGCAGCATTGTGGAGGGTGCAACCAGCCGTGCATTCCGCCTGCGAACGCGACCATGACGTGCACCGATGGGGTCTGTGCGTTCGACAAGTGCTTCGACGGTTACCAGGACGTCAACGGAGACATCGACGAAGACCCCACAGACGGGTGCGAGTGCAACAGCCTGGGCATCGAGGACTGCAACTACAACGATGACGACTGCGACGGGGAGACGGACGAAGGCTTCGATCTGACGTCGGACGTAAACAACTGCGGGGCATGCCAGTACGCCTGCGGGGACATTTATCCGAACGCGAGCACGGTCTGCGAGGACTCCGTTTGTTCCTTCGGCGGTTGCTTGCCCGGGTTCCACGACATCGATGGGCTTCTGGCGACGGGGTGCGAGTACGCGTGCACGCCACAGGACCCGCCGGTGGAGTCGTGCAACGGGCTTGATGACGACTGCAATGGTTTCGTGGACGACGGCGTGTTGCCGGGGGTGGGGACGGGTTGTGGGAGCAGCGTGGGCGCGTGCGAGCTTGGGACGCAGCAATGCGTGGCCGGTGCGCTCGTATGCGTGGGGGACGTGAAGGCGACGATCGAGATTTGCGACGGTGAGGACAACGACTGCAACACGGAGACGGACGAGGTCTGTCCGGTGGCCACGGCGCCGGTCCGCCTCGACGTGGGAGGGTCCACGATCGGCCAGCACTCCACGACGCAGTTGAGCGTAGCAGGGCAGGGGGAGGCGACTTTTGCCGCTTATCTGGACCGAAGGAACGGCACGAACGCGGACATCCGGCTCAACCACATCGCGACGGCGACCGGAACGTGGCTGACCACGGACCTCGTGGTGGCCGGGACCGCCGCGAACGAGGTAGAGCCGTGGCTTTTCACGTCTCCGACCGGAGTGTACGTGGCGTATGGGCTGTTCGGGGCAGGGAGCGTGCGTCGCATTCAGCTTGCGCGCACGGGGATTGCGCCGACGACGTGGACGACGGTGCAGGCGGAGAAGAGCGCCGCGGCGGGTGCTGACTCGTTCTACGTGCGCGGGGTCGTGGCGGGGCAGGCGGCGGGGGCCGACCAGATCGTGCTGGTGTGGCAGACGCTGAACGGTCTGAACCGGGACATCTACTTGCAGGCGTCGAGCGACGGGGGGGCGACGTGGCTTGCGAGCGATCTTCGCGTGAACTCGGTGGTGGGCAAGGCGGAGTTGCCTAGCTTGGCTGCCGATGGGCAGGGGCGTGCGTTCGTGGCGTGGCGTGATGCGCGCGACGCGGTGCCGGAGGCGTACGTGGCGGTGTACGACGTGGTGGCGGGCACGCTGGGTGGCAACCAGAAGCTGTCGTCGGGGGATGCGACGAAGCCCCCGGTGGTGTCGGCTGACGGGCAAGGCAATGTGCACGTGGCGTGGACGCAGCTTCCGTCGGTGGGAGCGAAGACGGTGCGGGTGGCGAGCAGCGTGAACAGCGGAGGGACGTTCGGTGCTGGGGTGGTGGTGAACACGCCGGCGTTCGCGGATGCGGACACGCCGCACATCGAGGCGAGGGCGGGTCGGGCGGTGGTGGCGTGGGAGGACAACCGGTCGGGTCTGTCGGACATTTACGTTAACGTTTGGTCTTCGGGGTCGTGGCGGGCGGCGGCGTCGCGTGCGGACGGGGGACCGAGAGGGGCGTACTCGTCCACGCGCCCGCGCGTGGCGTTTGGCGGTGGGAACCGGGTGTACGTCACGTACCAGGAGTACCGTGGGACGGGGGCGAACACCCAGGCCGACGTTCACGTGAACTTTTCGGTGGACGGTGGGCTCACGTTCCAGCCAAACGATACGAGGGTGGACCCTGGGACCGCGGGGGTGGCGGACTCGACGTCGCCGTTCTTGACGGTACCTGGGGAGCCGATCGTGGTGTGGCTCGACAACTTCAACGGGACGACGGCGTCGCAGAACTCGGACGTGTATGCGGTGCGGCTTGAGTTTCCGTGAGAGCTGGAGGACGACTCTTTGCGGAACTGAATGACACGGAGAGTCCTTAGTTGGATCCGGTCCGCGGGCTGCAGAGCCCACGGCAAAATTGGGGAAGCCCGCCGTGGCGGGCTTCGCACGGTGCGCCTTGCCGAACCGTGTCATCGAGTCCTCCGGATCCTTTCTGGTCCGTTGCGGTTTGAATGACGAACCGTTGTCCACCTCCCCCAAGCGAGCTCACGTCGTGGCCGCGCAAAGCCCGCCCTTGCGGCGGGCTTCTCCCGAAGTTGCCGTGGGCTCTGAGCCCGCGGATAGGAGGACGAAGGTCCGTATGGCTATCCTGATGCGGACTGTCGGAGCTGCATGGAACCGGGCTTCTTACGGTTTCCTATCCCGATACGGACTTTCTCGGCCGACACAGCCAGGACCGACCTCCGGTCCGTGTCCGGTCCTGCTCCACCACCTCGAGCCCGCAGGACTCTAACGTCTCGCGCAGGGGCCGACGGGTGTACTCGACGTAGTGAGGGCCCTCGACCCATTCGATGAGGCGGGTGAACCAGCCGCCGTGCTGTCCATGATCGATCACGAGGACGTGATGCGCGGCGATTCGACCCGCAAGCCGCAGGGCGTGAGCGCGCAGGGCGGGGGGCATGCCGTGAAGCACGTAGCCCATCGCGACCACGTCGAAGGCCCCGTCGGGCAGGGTCTCGAGGTCCACGATGTCTCGCAGGTCGAACCGGACCCCGGGGGTCAGGTTGCGCGCCCGCCGCAGCAGGGGCTCGGAGAAGTCGACGCCCACCGCGCGATGACCGCGCTCCCAGAAAGCACGAGCGAGCGACCCGGTACCCGTTCCGAGGTCCAGAACCGTGAAGGAGAGCGGGAGGCGGAGACGCGCGAGTGTGTCGCGGTACTCCGGCAACACGACGCGCTCGATGACACGGAAGGCAAGCGCCATGCGGTCGAAAAACGCGCGGGTGCGGTCGCGCTCGGCGCGATGTTCGGTGGTCTCTGTCGGCGTGGCGGTTGGCGGAGTGATGGGCAGCACGGGCGGTCCCGAGGGAGAGTGCTTCACCACCGGGCGTCTTGTCGAATACTATGTCTGGGTGATGAACCGCAGGCGACTGGCCGCTGTGGTCGGGCTCGGCATGCTCTTGCCCGCGTGCGACCGAGCGGATCCCATTCCTCCGCCCCCTGAAAAGCCAGTCAAGATGGCAGCGTCCGTCGCTTCCTCGGCGCAGCCCCTCGCGTCGTCGAGTGCACCAGCAGCCGCATCGTCGAGCGCCCCCCTGCCCACGCCGGAGCAACTCGCCAAAGGAATGCGGGGGAGCGTCGCGTGTGGGCCCAGCAAGTGCAAAGCTGGCGTGCAGGTCTGCGTCTCGTCGCCGGACCCCAATCACCGCAGCCACTGCGAACGAATCCGGCGGTGGGACGAAGGCCGCACTCCGGTCCCCTGGAACGGCGCGCCCGCGATGGCCGGCATCACCGCCTGCGGCGGGTCGCACCACTGTCCCGCGAATAGCGTGTGCTGCTTGCACGAAATCGGGCAGGCCGAAGTGCAGGCGGCGGTCTGCCACGCGCGGCTCGGTGAATGTCGCGAGCCCGTCGAGCTGTGCGACCAGGACGCCCCCGAGGGGTGCCGCACCCCGGGGACCCGGTGCGACGGGTGGCAGTGCGTGCCCGTCCGAAGTGTCACGAAATGAACGCGATGTCCCCAGTGGCGGTTCGGCCCGCCAGACGGTAGCCTTGGGATGTCCATCCTTTCACTTCTACAGACAGAGACGGAGGAGACACCCGGATGCTTCGTCGTGGAACCCTGGCCGCGCTCTTGTTCGCCATGTTTCTGGCTCAGGTTGGTTGTGGCGGTGACGACACTTCAGGGTCGCCCGACGGCGGGACTGCGCAGTGCCCCAAAGGCAAGGCCCCCTGCAACGGGATCTGCGTCGACCTGGCTTCGAACCCCGACGATTGCGGCGCGTGCGGTCTCGTCTGCAATTCGTCCGAGGTTTGCTCCGGCGGGAGCTGTTCCCTTTCTTGCCAGGCCGGGCTGACCAACTGCGATCGCGCGTGTGTGAGCTTGCGCGGAGACAGGGACCATTGCGGTGGGTGCGGGCAGGCGTGCCCGTCGGGCAACGTGTGCTCGGACGGGGTGTGCGCCGTTTCTTGCCAGGAGCAGCTGACGGAATGCGACGGCTCCTGCGTCAATGCGGCGAAGGATAGGCTCAACTGTGGCGGGTGCGGCATCGTCTGCAAGCCGGGCGAGCTTTGCTCCAACGGCAACTGCGGGGTGAGCTGCCAGCAAGGCCTCACCGAGTGCGACGGGGTTTGCGAGAACCTGCTGACGAGCGTGGAGAGCTGTGGGGCGTGCGGAGTGGATTGTGTCCCGGGGCAGGTCTGCTCGCTGGGGACGTGTGCCCTGTCTTGCCAGTCGGACCTGACGAACTGCGACGGCATCTGCGTCAACCCGCTCACTGACAACGGCCACTGCGGGTCGTGCTCCGTGCGCTGCGCCCCGGGCACGCTTTGCTCCCAGGGTGCTTGCTCCGTGTCGTGCCAGACCGAGCTGACGGAATGCAACGGTACGTGCGTGAACCCCGAGACCGACAACGCGAACTGCGGGGAGTGCGGCACCGTCTGCGCGCCCGGCAAGGTATGCACGGACGGAGCATGCAAGCTTTCGTGCCTTCAGGGGCTCACGGACTGCGACGGGATCTGCGTGAACCAGCAAACGGACCGCGGCAACTGCGGTGAGTGCGGGGTCACGTGCGAATCGGGAGAGCTGTGCTCGGAGGGCAGCTGCTCGGTGACCTGCCAGAGTGGACTGAACAACTGCAGCGAGATGTGCGTGAACCTGAAGACGGACAACGCGCACTGCGGGCAGTGCGATCACCCTTGCAGCTCGGGCTACGCTTGCTCCGCGGGGGCCTGCTCGCTGACGTGCGTGGATGGGCTGACCAACTGCGACGGCGTCTGTGCGGACCTGGACGTGGATTTCGCGCACTGTGGGGCGTGCGGGAACGCTTGCGGCGCTGGGATGGTGTGCAGCAACGGGACGTGCACGGCGTCGTGCCAGTCTCCCCTGGTCGCTTGCGGCAATGCCTGTACGAACACGTCGTTCGATCCCAACCACTGCGGTGGGTGCGCGGGGAGCGGCGGCTCCGTGTGCACGGCGGGCCCCGACCAGGTTCCCGCGTGCGTCGACGGGACATGTCGAGCGGTCTGCGAGGCAGGCCATGTCGATTGCGATGGGAATGCGGCCAACGGTTGCGAGCTGACCGAAGCCTCCATGCAAACGGACTCGTTCCACTGCGGATCCTGTGACGTCTCTTGCTGGGGGTCGGAAGAGGTGTGTGTGGAGGGCCAGTGCATGCCTTTCCAGGCGGAGTCCTGCCAGACGAGCGGGGGCACGATCACCACGGTATCCTGCTGCACGGGCGCCGGGCCGTTCCCTCCGACCTGCGCGACCGGCGCTTGCGGTTGCGGTCCTTCCGGCTCGGAGCCGACGCTCTTCTGCCAGTGCCCTTCCGGGTTGTGTTTCAACGGGTCGGAGTGTGTCCCCCAGCAGATGCCGTGACCGACCGCAGAAGGAATAGAAAGCGGACCGGGCCTTCCTACTTCTTGGTCGAGGCGCGGACGGCGTCGACGATCGCGTCGTAGGTCTTGTCGTCCTTGATGTTGCCGTCTTCGGCGGCTTGCGCGAGCGTGGCGTGCGCGGCGCAAAAAGCCTTCATCGACGTCTGCGCCTGGGCATGCCTGGACTCGAGCAAGGTGACCTGGGTGAGGGCATCGGCGTACCCGAGGGCGTCGCTCGCGGAATCGGAGACGCAGATGGATCGGTTGTCGAGCATGGCGCAGCGACGGGAGGTTGGCGCCACGCGCGCCTCCTCCACCTTCTTCTGCAGGTCGGCGAGGTCGCGCTTCTGCCGTTCGAGGTAAGCGTCGAGGCCGGTGCAGATGGTTTTCACGTGGGGGGCTGCGATCTTCACGGCTTCGCGCAGGTCCGTCTTGCCTTCGCGCGCGCCGAGCTGGGTGACCAGCTGGCCGACGGCGTCGCGGGCGGCCTTCTCGTCGCCGCCGACTTCGATCCAGTTCGGGCCGCGGATTCCAGTCATCTCCGCTTCGAGCCGGCCGGAGGTGGCCGGGTCTCCTCCGGCTGCGATCTCCGAGATATTGTCCCCGTAGGCGGCCAGAACACCCATCGCCCTGCGCCAGAGCTCATCGCTCTTGCCTTCCGCCTTGCAGGCTTCCAGGGCGGATTCCTTCTCCTTGCCCCGCGGGTCTTCGAGGGCTCGCTTGTACGCGCAGACCGTCATGCCCTGGGGCACGTCCGACGCGAAGGAAGTGAGACCTTGACCGACCTTGCCGACGGCCATGACAGGTACCGCTGGGCTCTTGGAGCACGCGGGTAGCAGCAGGAGCAGGGCGGCGCTGAGGGTGAAGGGGAGTCTGTTCATGGTCCCCATGGTACGCGAAGCCCTCGTCAGTTGTGTAAGGCATTTGGGCGGCTACGTGTTCGAACGGAGCCGTTTTTCCTGGTGTTTCCTGCGATAGCAGAGCCGCATGTCCGGCTTCGGCAGGCCCGCCAGCGACCGTGGGAAGACTCGCGTTCCGCGGCGGAAAGCGCCGTGTTGCACCCCCGCAACCCCACTTTTCTTGGTCCATTCTCGGCATGGATGACACGTTCGCCCCATGCCTACCGCACGCGCGCCGATCTGCGCCCACATGCTCTGCTTGGCCGTCGTTCTTACGGCGGCGAGCGGGTGTGCCCGGGAGCATGCGCAGGTGGCGGACCCTTCGTCGCGACGCATGGAATTCTGGCAAGGGAACCAGGCGCCGCAGGAGACGGGAGGTCATTCGTTGCCTTCGTTCAGCTGGTATGGGTCCGAGCCAGGCGAGGAGGCCGCCTGGGAGGAGGTGCCGTCGGAGGCGCTCCTCGAGGGCCCGACGTTGCAGGACATCGTGTCGTCGGAGGCGCCTTCTTCCGGCGACGTGCTTCCTGAACCAGCCCCCCCACGGCCTGTCCGACCCGCGCCCGTGCTGCCGCAGGTTCGAAAGCTGGATGCAAGCACAATTCCCGACGGGGAGGCTTGCTTGACGCGGCTCATGGGCCTTGGTGTGTCCTTCCGCCTCGGGCCGGAGAAGAAGGGCATGAAGACGTCGGTGCTCGTGGACGGGGCGTTGGGCGGGGTGACGTACCGAGGGTTGCACAACGCACCGCTTCTCTGCGACTGCCGTCTCGCGGTGGCGCTGTCCTGGGTGGGGCCGGACTTTCTCGCCGCGGGCATCACGGAGGTGTTTTACTCCGGGGCCTACTCGTACCGGATGAGCCGGGTGGGGCGCATGAGCCTCCACGCGTGGGGGCTGGCGATCGATATCCACGAGGTGACGGCCGGGGGCAAGCGCCTGCGCCTCACGCACGACTACGAGCGCGGGCTCGCGGACCCGTGTTCGTCGGTGCGGCCGCTGAACCACGTGGCCTGTCGCCTGCGGGCGAGGGGCATGTGGCGGGAGTTCATCACGCCCGACCACGACGCGGACCATCACGATCACTTCCACATCTCGATCAAGCCGCACGGCGAAGACCCGGTGGTTCGCAGGCCGCAGCGCAACGAACCGCCCGTGGCGGTGCCTGGCAGGTCGAAGCGGGGAAAGCACAAGGTCGTAGCCGAAGGGGAGACGGGTGCGGCGGCCACGCGGTCGGGGACCGGGGTTGCGGCGAGCTCCAAGGGACAACAGGCCGGCGGACCCGCTTCGCAAGCGCCCGTCACGCAGGTCGCGACCGCCGCAGAGTCGCGAGGGGGAGCAGGGAAGCCCGACGACAAGCCGGCGGCGAAGGCAAACGAAGGCAAGTCACCCGCGGCCAGTCGGTCAGACCCGCAGGCGGCGGAGGCACGGAAGCCCGGTGACAAGCCCGCCGACAAGCCTGTCCACAAGCCTGCCGACAACAAGCCCGCTGACAAGCCCGCCGACAAGCCCGCCGACAAGCCCGCCGACAAGCCGGCGGACAAGGCAAACCAAGGCAAGTCACCGGCAGCCAATGGGCCAG
>CAZAWR010000025.1:27308-63781 GCA_964488865.1 uncultured Polyangiaceae bacterium
AAGTCACCGGCAGCCAATGGGCCAGGTCCGCAGGCTGCAGAGGCACGGAGGCCTGCCGACAAGCCTGCCGACAAGCCTGCCGACAAACCCGGTGACAAGCGTGCTGACAAGCCGGCGGACAAGCCGGCGGACAAGGCAAACCAAGGCAAGTCACCGGCAGCCAATGGGCCAGGTCCGCAGGCTGCAGAGGCACGGAGGCCTGTCGAAAAGCCTGCCGATAAGCCTGCCGATAAGCCTGCCGATAAGCCTGCCGATAAGCCTGCCGATAAGCCTGCCGATAAGTCTGCCGATAAGTCTGCCGATAAGCCTGCCGATAAGCCTGCCGATAAGCCTGCCGATAAGCCTGCTGACAAGCCTGCCGAGAAGCCTGCCGAAGGCAAGTCCGCCCGCTGATCCAGCGAACCGAATCCGAGCTTGGGTGGGTCGCCCCGCAGACAGGGCCCGTGCTCGTGATCGTTCGACGGTCACGCTCGCTCGCGCCTGCTCCCCCGATCACGACACTGGGTACCCACTTGCGGGGCTCTGTGCTTAGGTATTCCCCATGCGTCTCCCTTCCCCCATCGCCATGACGGTCGCGTTTCTGCTGTGCATCCCTGCCGCCGGATGCGGCTCCGAGAGTGAGTCCACCGTGTCTGGGGACAAGGACGCCGCTCCTGAGACGACAGCGCCGACGCAGTGCGCCCAACGAGGTGGAGTCTGCGCGGCAGGTTTCCAGGATTCGACGGTTCCCGGCTTCACGGTCACGTGCCTGCCCGGCTACGCGCTGGACGATGGGACCACCGAGCTGACATCGGGCGGGAACGACATCATTCACTCGAGCCTCGCGCTGGGCTGCTCCACCAACCCCGATGGCACCGGTACACCGGCCCTCTGCTGCCTTCCTGTCGACGTGGGCGACGGGTCCGCGGCACCCTGAACGCTGCCACGATTTGACTCGCACCCATCTCATGGGGGTGCAAAGTCGCGCTGGCAACCGACGTCTCCCTCAGGTACGTTTCGAGAATCATGAGCGTGCCGTCTCGAACCGCGAGACCCTGCCTCCTGGGGATCCTTCTCGCTTGGGTCGCGGGCTGCGGGGATTCGTCGTCCTCCGGTCCTGGGGCGACCGACGCGGGGACGGATGCCCTCGCTGCCGACGTCAACCAGCCTGATTCCACGCCGGATTCGTCCCCCGATGCGACGCCCGACGTGGCCGAGGATACGCCCTCCGAAGCCGACAGTCCGCCGGCCACTTGGCCTGGGGTCTTCTCGCTGGGTGACTTCCGGGTCTCCCTGGACGAGGAAGGGCGGCCCGACGTCACCCATGTTGCCTCGCCGGGACGATCGCTGTTCTCCGTCCCGAAGGTGGGCGGCTGGGTGGGCGTGGCGGAGACCGAGTTCGAGGTGCAAGAGCACCAGGGTTCTTTCTCGATCTCCGACAGCCCGGTCACGACCTGTGCCGCCACGCAGGTGCAACACCTCACCTACGACGGAGTGACTCTGGTGATCGGCGGAGGTTTCGTCGACGGCATCGCCCCCTGCGCAGCGACCACGTTCGAGGTGTCGTTCTTCGAGGTCCAGGCAGGACACCTGGGGTTCAGGGTGCGGTCCCTCGATCCCGCCTTCGATCGTGTGACGTTGCGCGTGGCTTCGCAGGCGGACGAGCGCGTCTACGGCATGGGCGAGCAGGTCCCGCACGCTACCCTGAACCTGAAGGGGCGTCAGATTCCCGTGCTCTCGCAGGAGGGGGGCGTGGGGCGCGGGCACCCGGTGATCACGCCTGCGGTCGACGCCGTGTCCCCCGGTTCCGGTGGGAGCGAGGCAAGTACCTACTACGCGGCCCCGCATTACCTTACCAGCCTGCACCGCTCGCTCTTCCTCGAGAACACGGAGGTGGGCGTCTTCGACTTTCGCCAGGACGAGGTCATCGAGCTTCGCCTGTACGCCGATCGCATGGACGGGCGCATCCTGAGGGGCGACGATCCCCTCACGTTGATCGAGCGCTTCACCGAGTTTGCGGGAAGAATGCCGCCGCTGCCGGACTGGGTGAACGAGGGAGCCGTCGTGGCGCTGGCGAAGGGCACGGAGCCGAGCCTGCAGCTGGTGGACGAGCTTCAAGCTCACGGGGTGGAGGTCGCGGGCGTGTGGAACCAGACGTGGTCTGGCAAGGTGGTCACGTACATTGGCGAGCAGGTTCTTTGGAACTGGGTGAGCAACCCGACGTACCACCCCGGGTGGGGCGGGTTCGTGGACGAGCTCGATTCTCGGGGGATCCGCACGCTCTGCTACGTGAACCCGATGTTCGTGGAGGTGCCCGAGGACGCCAAGCCCGTGGCGCGCGACCTGTACGAGGAGGGCGTGGCGGGGGGCTACTTCGTGCACGACGCGCAAGGCGGCATCTTGAAGATCCCCGTGACGGCGTTCGACGTGGCGCTGCTCGACCTGACGAACCCCGCGGCGTGGGCTTGGATGAAGGACATTCTGCAGCAGGAAGTGATGGGCACGGGGCGTTGCTCGGGGTGGATGGTGGACTTTGCCGAGGCGCTGCCCTTCGAGGCGGTGCTTGCCTCCGGGGTCAGCGCGGCGTCCTACCACAACCAGTACCCCGTGGACTGGATGCGGCTCAACCGCGAGGCGGTCGAAGACGCGGGTCGCCTCGGGGACATCATGCTGTTCAACCGGGCCGGGCACACGCGTACGCCCGCCTACAGCTTGCTGCTCTGGCAGGGGGACCAGCTCACGACCTGGGACGAGTACGACGGTCTCGTCAGCGCGATGCGCGGCCTCATCAACGGAGGCTTGTCCGGCATCGCCCTGAACCACTCGGACATCGGCGGGTACACGTCGCTGAGCCAGTGGGGGCTCGGTTACAGCCGCGAGCCGGAGCAGCTGATGCGCTGGGCGGAGATGAGCGCGTTCACGTCGGCGTTCCGCACGCACGAGGGCAACCAGCCTGCCGCGAACGCGCAGGTGTACACGGACCCGGAGTCGATGGCGCACTTCGCCCGGATGTCGAAGGTGTACAAGGCGCTCGCTTTCTACCGGAGCCAACTGTTCCAGGAAGCCCATTCGAAGGGGTGGCCGGTGGTCCGGCACTTGATGCTCCACTACCCCAACGACACAAGGGCCCACCGCACCGACGACCAGTTTCTGCTGGGCAGCGAGATCCTGGTGGCGCCGATCAAGAACAAGTGCTGGACCTATCCGTACTGCCCGTACGACAAGGAGACGTACTTCCCTGCGGGCCAGTGGGTTCACCTCTGGACCGGCGAGGTCTTCGGCGATGTGGCGAAGGGGACGATGGGAACGGTGCAGGCGCCGCTCGGCAGTCCCGCGGTGTTCTATCGCAAGGGGTCGACGGTGGGGGCGACGTTTCTGGCGAACCTGAAGGCGGCGGGGATCGCGGTGGCCGATCCGCCGGGGTGATTCAGGCTCAAGGCGTGACGAGGATTCGCTCGGTGATGGATGCGGGGCGCTGGTTTGCGTCGCGTGACACCCAGGAGATGTAGACGGAGGAGGTGCTGGGGAGCGCGAGCGTTCCGAAGTTGATCGTGACCTGGGATCCCCGTGTGAGGGTTCCGGCTCCGAGGCCGAGGGTCATGGAGGACGTCAGACCCGTGCGCACGAGGAGCGAGGCTTCTTCGAGCCTGACGCTCTGGTCGAAGTTGGGGTCGATCTGGATGTGGAGCACCGGCGACGAGATGTCGCGGTGGAGGGCGAAGGCGCACGCGGAGCAAGGGGGCCGGAGCGGTTGTGGGTAGACCCAGGGCGGGACCGAAGCGGCGGGATACAGCTCTTGGGCGACCGTCCCGTCGAACGGGTCCTCGGACTGCACGGGCGTGCTGAGCTTGAACAACTCCGCGAGAAGGTCGAGCAGGTGCTGGGGCATCGGTGGGTTGGCGTCGACGGACCATGTGGGGAACGTGCAGGTCAGGGGCTGGAGGGGACAGGCGGGTGGCACGTTGCCCTGGTTGTTCGGGGCGCAGGCCTGCGCCAGGGTATGGCAGAGGGAGGCGGCGCGGACCGTGGTGGGCTGCTGCGTCCCGAAGGCGGAGTTCAGACCGATGGGTTCTCCGGTCGCGTACACCATGTCCATTAACTCCGGGGCGGTAAGCTCGGGGCGATAGGCCCACACCGTGCCGGCGATGGCGGACACGACACCCGCGCTCACGGAAGTTCCGGTGATTGCTGCAGGCAAGTCGGAGCCCGCGGGGCCCGCGGACGCGTGGGTGGCGACGGCGGCCTGCTTCGGGAATCCCTTGGCGCGCGTCTCGGTAATGGGGCGACGGCCGAAGTCCACGCCTCCCACGGCGAAGAGGAGCGGGTTGTCCACGCCTGCGGCCGGCGGGTTGGTGGCCGCAATGGGCGCCTTGAAGGGGACCATGAAGCCGAAGTACTTGTCGTTGCCCATGAACTTCTGGCACTGGAGGAGCGTCGGTGCGGGAAGCTGAGCCCATGCCGCGGGGCAGACCGGCTCGGTCGGTTTCGTCTGTTTCGCACCCGACGAATCGTGGCCTGGGTGGTTGCCCGCGGCTGCCACGACCGCAGCGCCGAGACAGTTCGCGTGGGTGATGGCATCGAACACGGCCCGACCCGGCACGTGCAGGGACGAGCCTGTCGTTGCCGTCGAACAGCCGTCCGTGGGCTCCCATCCGACGCTCAGGTTCACCACGAGGCGGGGCTGCGGGTTGGTGGGGTCCTCGGCCTTGGCGCGCCATGCGGCGGTCACGCGGTAGATCGCCTCGGCAAGCTGACCTCGGGTCCCGAAGTAGCCGCCCTGGGTGAGGTCCTCCACGTCGTTGTCCACCTGGGGAAGGGCGATCCCGGTGGTGATGTGCGCTGCCTGGGTTGCCTGCACTAGCTTCTGGGCGGGGTTGCTGGAGATGTCGCGTGCCAGCGAGGCGAGGATCGAGCCGTGATCCATTCGGCCGCCGGGGATGTAGCCCGAGGTCTCTTCCGGCGACGTGTCCGGGAACGCGATGCGCGTCTTCAGAGGGAGCTGCTGTCCCACGGGAAGCTGGGGCAGCGCGCCCGCGTGATCCAGCACGGTCTGTCGGAAGAACTCGCGCGATTCCTGGGCGAAGCCGAGGGGGCCCATCACGACGGGGTCCTCGACGGGGATGACCGGGCCGTAGGCCATCCACACTCCCGCGTTCACGGCGGTGAAGAGTGCTTGCTTCTGCGTGGCACTGGGGCGCTTGACGTGGTTGAAGGTGTACAGGCAGTAGCGCGAGAGGGCGGGCGGCGTGGTTACCCCGGGGTACTGGAAGAGGGGCCGGGCCACCCAGGGAGTCGGCACCGCCTTGCACCCGATCAGCGGGTGGTTCGTGATGTACCTGCGTCCCGTCGAGCTGAGCTCCGTGGAGGCATGGTCGACGGTGGCGGACTCGTCGGCGAAGTCGTCCAGGTCCGTGGAGTCGGCGGGGCTGCAGGCGGAGAAGCCGGCAGCGAAGGCGGCGGCCAAGGTGGCGGTCGCCAGAAGGGGCCTGAAGCAAGCGGTGGTCTCGAACATGGCGCCTCTCGAGGGGTGGGAGCGACCGGGGCTGGGAGCCTGGCGGTCTTCAGTGGCTTGTACGCCAAGACCGCTCGAGTTCTGACCAAAAAACTCACCACCGAGGTCACTTTCCTACATGGACGTTCCGGTGCGACAGCGGCGGAATCGGGGACCGAGCTCGGCGGGCAACCACAGAAGCTGCAGAAGCGATTGGGCGGTTGTGGCCGGATGCTCGGACATCAACTAGGAGCGGAGAACAAGAACGCGAACACGAAATGATGAATGGCCGGAGCGCAGTTCATGTCGGGCGAGCCTCGGCTGCGGCTGGCGGAGCCCGGAGCCAAGACGGAAGGCGTGGCCCCGCGCCTTGTCCCTGCGTCCGCATTCCCGATTCCGTGTTCGAATTCTTGTTCTCAGCTCCTAGTTCATCTCCCCTATCCGCCCCTAGACGTTGATTCGTCTTGACCCTCCGCCGAACCCTGGCAGGCTCTGCGTCCCTTGTCGCCGGTGGCCCCATGAAATTTAGACGCAACTTCAGCATCGTGGCCCACATCGACCACGGGAAGTCCACGCTGGCGGACCGATTGATCGTCGCCGCGGACCTGGTGTCCGAGCGCAACTTCCGCGACCAGATCCTCGACAACCTCGACATCGAGCGCGAACGAGGCATCACGATCAAGAGCCAGACCGTCTCTTTGCCGTACCGCGCGAAGGACGGGCAAGAGTACCTGCTCAACCTCATCGACACCCCCGGTCACGTGGACTTCACGTACGAGGTGTCCCGCGCGCTCGCCTCTTGCGAGGGCGTGCTGTTGCTCGTGGACGCGACGCAGGGCGTGCAGGCGCAGACCGTCGCGAACTTGTACCTGGCGATGGAGTACAACCTCGAGGTCATCCCGGTGATCAACAAGATCGACCTGCCGTCGGCGGACATCGACGCCGCCCGCTCGCAGATCGACAAGGAGCTGGGACTCGATGGCAGCTCCGCCGTGCTCGTGTCCGCCAAGACCGGGCAAGGGCTGGACGAGCTTCGCGAGGCGATCGTCGCGCGGATCCCGCCGCCCAAGACGCCGGAGGACGACCGCTTGCGCGCCGTGATCTTCGACGCCAGCTACGACCCGTTTCGCGGTTCCGTCATCGCCTGCCGCGTGTTCTCCGGGTCCGTCAAGCAGGGCGACACCCTGCTGCTCATGTCCAACGGGCTGACGCGTCGCGTGGAAGAGGTGGGTGAGTTCCGCCTCGTGCGCGTGCCCACCAAGACGCTGCCCGCGGGGGCCGTGGGCTACGTCATCGCCGGCATCAAGACGATCGCCGACACGCGCGTGGGGGACACCATCACCCTCGCCGACGCGCCCGTCGAACATGCCATGCCCGGGTTCCGGGAGCCGAAGCCCGTGGTGTTCTCGTCGATCTACCCCGTCGCTTCGGACGACTACCCGAGCCTGGTCGATGCGCTGCAGAAGTACACCTTGAACGACGCCTCCCTCGTGTACACGAAGGACTCGTCGGCGGCGCTGGGGCAGGGGTTCCGTGCGGGGTTCTTGGGTCTGTTGCATCTCGAGATCGCACAGGAACGGCTCGAGCGGGAGTTCAACCAGTCGCTCATCCTGACGGCCCCGAGCGTCGAGTACCACTTCCACTTGCAGGATGGGTCGATGGTGTCGGTGGACAACCCGACGTACTACCCCGATCCGATCGTGATCGCGCGTTCGGAGGAGCCGTACATTCGTGCGAGCATCCTTGCGCCCGACAACTACATGGGCTCGATCATGAAGCTGTGCATCGAGCGTCGGGGCGTGAACTCGGAGATGCGGTACCCCGGGCCGGGACGTGTCGAGATGCTGTTCGACATGCCCCTCGCGGAGGTCCTCTTCGACTTCTACGACCAGCTCAAGAGCCTGACCCAGGGCTACGGCTCCTTCGACTACACCCTCATCGACTACCGCGAGAGCGACCTCGTGAAGCTCGACATCCTCGTCAACGGCGAGAAGGTCGACGCCCTGTCCATGGTCGTGCACCGCGAACGCGCGAGGGAGCGCGCCACGCACGCGTGCGAACGGCTCAAGGACGTCATCCCGCGTCACATGTTCAAGGTGCCGATCCAGGGAGCGATCGGCGGCAAGATCATCGCACGAGAGACCATCCCCGCCTTCCGCAAGGACGTGACCGCCAAGTGCTACGGCGGTGACATCTCGCGCAAGCGCAAGCTGCTCGAGAAGCAGAAGGCCGGCAAGAAGCGCATGAAGATGGTCGGCAACGTCGAGATCCCCCAGAACGCCTACGTGGCGGTGCTCAACTCGAAGAAGGACTGACGTTGCCCGCGTCGTCCGTGGCGCCGGGCTGCTACGTTCACGTGCCCTTCTGCGTGAGCAAGTGCCGCTACTGCGCCTTCTTCTCCGAGACCTCGCACGACCAGATGGCCGCGTGGGTGGATGCCGTGGTGGGTGAGGCGCGCCTGCTCGAACCGATGTTTGGCGCGTTCGATACCCTGTACCTCGGGGGCGGCACGCCGAGCGCGTTGCCGGATGAGTTGATCGACGCGTTGATCGATGCGCTTCGTCGGGTGTTGCGATTTTGTGAGGACGCGGAAATCACGATCGAGCTCAACCCGGGGGACGTGGACCGGGATCGGGCGAAGCGCTGGCGTGCGATGGGGATCGCTCGGGCCAGCGTGGGCGTGCAGTCCTTCGACGATGCGGCGTTGCGATTCCTGGGGCGTCGCCACGATGCGGCGCGAGCGGGCGCCGTGCTCGACGACCTACGGGCTGCGGGGTTCGAGAACGTGGGGATCGACCTGATCTGGGGGATTCCAGGCCAGGACTTGGACCAAATGATGCGCTCGCTGGAGCGGGCGCTGTCGTTCGCGCCGGAGCATCTATCTTGCTACGCGCTCACGCTCGAATCGGGGACGCAGTTGCAGCGCGACGTGGCAGCCGGGGTGGTGGGCGAGGTGAGTGAGGACGCCTTGGCGGACGAGGCGATGGCGCTGTGGGGAAGGCTCGCGGGGGCCGGGTACGACCACTACGAGGTGTCGAGCTTCGCGAGGACCCGTGCCCATCGGTCCCGTCACAACACGAAGTACTGGCACCACGTGGCCTACCTTGGGCTCGGGCCCGCGGCGCACTCGTTCGATGGCAGGCGTCGCTGGGCGAACGTGCGGTCCGTTCGGGACTATGTGGAACGTATTGGCGCGGGACAGCGACCGCTCGCGTTCGAGGAGACGCTGACCGAGGAGCAGGTGCGATCCGAAAAAATCGTGCTCGGCCTGCGGACGTCGGAGGGGATTGCCCGAGCGTGGGTGGATGGTTCAGCGCTCGATGCGTTGTGTGCGGAGGGGTTGATCACGCTGACGGACGATCGCGTGATCCCGACGGAGCGAGGGATGCTGGTGGCGGACGCGATGGCTGTGGTGCTGAGCAGCTGAACCCATGGGCGAAAGCGCCGCCGCTCCCGCGACGACGCCTTCTCTGGCAGGTAGGCGGTTGATCAGGGATTGGGGCTCGAGGAGGCGACGCTCCACGGTTCGAGGATGCTCGTCGAAGTCTTGTCGATGACGAGCAACTGGAACCCAGGTTCGCCTGAGGCGGGGGCGAGCAAGCCGGCCGCAACGGCGACGAGTCGCTGGCCTTCGGAGAACTTGACGTCGAATTCAGCGACGGTCGCAGTGGTTCCGGTGGCTGCCACGCCCAAGGTGAGGTCGAGCCCAGCGGGAAGGGGCAAACCAGCCTCGTCCGTGGCGGCGGGGAAAGCAGCGTTGACGATGGGCGGGTTGGCATCGAGCGTGCCGGTCGAGGACACCGTGCCGATGTCGACCGCGGGGGCGTCGGGCGAGCCGTGGACGACCCGCAGGAGAGCTTCGCCCATCATGGGCTTTTCGAAGCCCTCGGCGATGGGGAAGAGCTGGAAGGCCTGGGTCCCCATTCCACCGAGCAGCCCGGTCGCGATGGCGACATAAGTCTCTCCGGCCGCGAGCTCTGGCGTCGTCGCCGAAGCTGCGGGCGAAGCCTCGGGCCTCGGTGTGACTCCCGCCACGCCCCCGTAGAAGTCGAGCGTGTACGAGGAGGGAGGAACCTGGATGCGTCCCAGGGCGCCAAACGGCACGTTGTCGAAGACCTCGGCTTCGCCCGCGTAGATGTCCACGGGCGGCGCGTTGGGCGAGGCGTGCAGGGCGTAGACGAACGGGTTCTGCTTGATGCGCGCGGTGGTGGAGTCGGGAAGCACGGCTAGGAGGGAGAATCCACTCTCGTCGCTTGGCATGTCGCTCACCTCGCCCATGGCGATGATCAGGAGCTCGGTCCCCTCAGCGAGCGCCGGCGTGGTGAAGGAAGTCACGGTGGCCCCGCCCGCGGCGATCCCGACCTGAAGGGCGGTGTCCGCCGGCAACTCGATGCCAGTCTCGCCCGTCTCGCCAAACCGTGCGAGTCCAGAGAGCTCGGGGTTCACCGGGTCGTCGTTGCCCACGTCGAGGTCGACCGTCGGTGCGTCGAAGCTTGCGTGCACGATGCGAGCACGGATGGTTCCCGACGCCGGGGATTCAAAGCCTTCCATCAGGGGAATCACGCGGAATTGGCTCGAAGGGTCCGAGGAGCCGAGGTCGCCCGATGCGATCGCCGAGTACTTCTTGCCGCCCATGACGCTCAGACCCTTGACCTCGAAGGCAGGGGGATCGGACGAGGAAGCGCCCGCAGCGCGAATCTCCAGATCGTAGGTTCCCTCTGGCAACTCGAGGTATCCGGTCGCCGAGCCGTAGGCAATGTTGGAGGCCAGAGGTGAGGAATTGCCCTTGGCGTATAGGTCGACGGCAGGGGCGGTGGACGAGGCATGGACGATGCGAACCATGGCGTTCATGGTCTGGGCGCTTCCTCCCGACCCTGCGGACCCGCCAAATCCTGCGATCCCTGAAGGGGAGTCGTCGTCGCTCCCGCAAGCCACGAGAGCCAACGAGAAGGCTGCGGTGATGCCAGTAAGCATGATTGCGCTACGAAAAGAACGAGTTGCATTCGCCATGTTGAACTCCGTGAGCGATAGATCGCTGTAAAGCTTGGTTCGCGACAGGCCGGGGACTTTCGGATACCGACGGTCCACCGTGCTCCCACTCATACGATGTTCGTCTTAGACAAAAGTATCTCGCCCTCCGATCCACATTTCTCTCGATGACCGGATTGCCCGCCCGGTAAGTGCTCACGACGCGGAAGGGGGGCAGCTGCCAGCCGTCGCCTGGCAAGACTCGGGCCTCCAGGGTGGTCGGGACCTCAAAAATCGACATGGAGAGCGTTTCGGGGTGGTCCGGACCCCGAACCAACGCTTTGAAGAGCGCTTTGGGGTGGTCGGGACCCCAACCCAACGCTCGGAAGAGCGGTGCGGGCTGGTCCGGACCTCGCCTCATCCGCTGACGAACCGTGTTTCCCCGGGTCGGGACTCTGGGCTCTTGCTCTCCGGGGAGCCGACGGACGGCGCAGGGTACCCTGATCCCTATTGCCCTACATTGGGTCGTGTGATAACCGTCCTCGCACTCACGATTCAACCAGGAAGAAAGACCATGAGCCGAACTTTCGATCCCGCTTCCCTCGTCGCCCTCCCCCAACTCAGCGGATCCGGCGCCTACACCCTCGGTGAGGAGCTGCGCACGGCCGCCAAGGGCGCGGAAGTCACTCCGCCCGTCACGCAGGCCTTCGACCGCGTCGTCGTCACGCACGACGCGCTCCGGGTTGTGCTGGGTGAGTGCCTCCCCGCGCCGGCCGAGAACTCGGCAGAAGCCAAGCAGGCGGACCGGGTCCTGGACTCCGTGTATTCGGGGATCTACGACTGGTGTCGCGGGCTGACGAAGCTGCCTGGGGAGCTCGCGCCGGGGTTGGCGGCGAAGGCGAGCCGCATCGGGGAGACGTTCTTCCCCGAGGGGCTGAAGTTCACGCAGCTTCCCTACAAGCTGCAGTGGGCGGATTCGCAGATGCGCATCGATGCCCTGACCGAGCGCAAGCTCGCCGGGGTTTTCGAGGAGCTGAACGGGTCGGCGTTCGTGACCGCCCTGAAGAACGCGCATGAGGCCTACGGCAAGGCGCTGGGCATCACGAAGAGCAAGCCCCAGCTCTCCGACCCCCCGGAGGTTCGCAAGGCACTCGACGCGTTCGGCGAAGCCCTGCGCAGCTATGTGGTGCAGGTGGTGGCCTTCGCGGACGCCGGTGGTCCGCAAGCCGCCAAGATCGCGCAGCGGCTTCTCGCGCCCCTCGCCGATTGGCGGTCATCCCCCGGGACTTCCAAGGAAGAGCAGCCCGCGACACCGATCGTGCCGACTGTGTGAGTCGTGCTTCCCATCCGAGCGCAGCACAGGCTTGTGGGAATCATTCCCAACGCCGGGTAACCGTGCGGGACGCGATCGTTCGAGGTGCATCGGGGCGCACCACCCGACGGGAGGAAGACGCCACTTCGACGGAGCCTCGGCCCAAGGACAAGCCGTACTGGTCGGTCACGACGACGCGGACGACACAGGGGCACTCCCTCGGCTGAGGGGGGATCGTTGCGCGCAGCGTGTTGCCCTCTCGCTTCCACTGCACGTACAACGGCTCGGTGCCGAGCAGGACCTTCGCGATGGGCTCGAGCCAGCCGGGCGCCGGTTGGCCTCCTCCCCCCTCGAGACGCACGGTCACGTCGATGCTCTGCTGCGGCCACATCGGGTTCTGGGGCCCCATTTCCACCGACGCGTGCAAGTCACGCGGCGCTAGCCGAAAGCTGGCGGGCTCGCCTTCCGGGAGGCGAACAGACACCGTTCTACGCTCCCCACGAATCATTCCCACCTCATCGGGTGCAGCGTGCCAGACATTCGCGCCGGGGGACCCGGCGAGGAGCCCGTCGGCGAAGCTCAGATGCACGCGGCTGTTGGCTTCCATCCGGATCGTACCGTTCTCGTCGACAAAGGCGCCGAGCGGGAGTCCAACGCCCACAACCCGAAGCGATTCCAGCTTGGAAGATGCGCCTTCGATGCCGCATGCGTCGATGGCGCGAACCTGCATGGCGTATCGTCCCGGCGGGAGCGCGGGAACGGAGTCGCCGAGTTGATGGCCCTCGGCGTGAAACTGCAGAGCGGGGGTTGGGGCGCCCACGGGGCGAAGCGCGACACGGTAGCGCACGGCGTTGTCCGAGGGCAGCCAAGCGACGGACCGTGGCTGCGCCTTGGCGCCTCCGGTGGTGACCCAGACACGCTGTCCCGGCTCAAAGCGCGGGGCCTCGAGCAGGGGACGGAGCTCGGGCCCTTCACACCCCGTCGCTCGCGCTTGTCCCGTGGGAAGAGAGGTCACCGACTGCGCGGTACCCACCAGCGTCCGGCCGCTCCGATTAACGACAGTGACGCGGCCGTCCACCACCCGCACCGTCGCCAGACCCTGCACGACGATGGCAACATCGCCTCCCGGTGTGCGCACCAACACGGGCCCTTCCGAGGTTCGTTCATTCGTTTCCACGAGCCGGTCGCCGACCACACGCACGTCGAACAGGTCGAGCGGCTCGGCATCAACTTCGATTTGCACGGTGCCGCGGTTCAGGCGGATCTGGTGAACCCGACTCGAGCTCGCGCCTGGGAGCGGAAGCCGTACGCTGCGCATACGTTCTAGCTCCGCGCCGGGCTCCAGCGAGACTCGGGCGCTTTCCGAAAGCGTGATGACCCCGGATGCTTTGACTTCGGATGAGTTGGCTACGCTTTGGTCAGCGTTCGCCAGCCCTGGGAGCGCGAGGGAGGCTCCCATGAACAACAAAGAGGTGAGTCGAGGAAAAGAGATGTGCATGGTTCTCTCCAGGCGGTTGAGGTACGTTGCGGGGTTGCAACCCTCGGACCAAGCCGGACGAGGCAAGACCGCTTGTCAAACCGCTTCGATCGACGGCAAGGGGCTGCAGGAGCCAAAACGGCGCGCCGAACTTGCGTGCCGACTCCAGTTGACCCCGGTACTTGAGACGTCGGCGGGTTTCCTTTGCCGCGCTGGAGCGCTCGGGCTACCTGGGAGGACGCAGGGAGGGGTCATGGATATTGGCGGCAAGCGTCGGTCCAGCAAGTTCGAGGATCGCGGAGGCGGCAGGCGTGGCGGCGGTGGCGGTCTGCCGATCAACGCGCTCATGTCGGTCGTGCGCCTGATCGGGGTGAAGGGCGCGGTCGTCGTCGGCGTGATCGGCGTCGGCGGGTACTTGCTCGCTCCTGCCGGCGTCAAGCAGGCGATCCTCAGCGTGCTCTCGGGCGGCTCTCAAGGCCCCGGCCAGACTGCGCCTGGGGCGTCGGGCAGCGTATGCCAAGCTACGGCTGCCAACGGCAAGGCCTGCGACTTCTCACGCGCCGTGTTGGCCTCCACCGAAGACGTGTGGGCCGCGCAGTTCACGCAAGGCACGCTGCCGAACTACGGCCGCGCGTCTGCCGCCTACCAGGACCCCACGCTCGTGGTGTTCTCGAACAGTGTTTCGACCAGGGGGTGCGGTAGCGCCACCTCGGACGTCGGCCCGTTCTACTGTCCCGCCGACCACAAGCTGTACATCGACCCGACCTTCTACGACGTGATGGAGCAGCGGCTGAAAGCCCCCGGAGACTTCGCCCAAGCGTACGTGATTGCGCACGAGGTCGCCCATCACGTCCAGAACCTGATCGGTTCGACCAGCCTCAAGCCCGCCGGCGAGAGCAAGAACCAGGTCTCGGTGCGCGTGGAGTTGCAGGCCGATTGCCTGGCAGGCGTCTGGGGTCACTCCGCCCGAGCCTCGCTGAAGATCGACGACGCTGACTTGAAGGAGGCAGTCGCCGCGGCTCACGCCATTGGCGACGACGCCCTGGGGCAATCGAGTGCCAGGAACTACACGCACGGCACCAGCGCCCAACGCGTTCGCTGGTTCCGTCGCGGCTTCGACAGCGGCGACCCGCGCCAATGCGACACCTTTGGCGTCCCGAAGTACGCAGACCTGTAAAGCCGAGAACAGGTTCGCCCAGGAATCAGGGCTGCCGCCTTCTCTCTTGCCAGGTTCGCCTGCGCGAAGTCGCGTACGCGACGGAGGCGCAGTCCGATTGCGATGAAGTCTGGTCGACGTCCGCGTGCAAGAGCGGCGCGATCGTGCGTTGTCAGTTCAGCATCAGCGGCGTGGTGGCTGTGACCCACTACTACGAAGGCGATCAGGCCGACCGCGAGAGCGCCTGCACGATGGGCGGCGGCACGGTACTGTAGACGCCTCCACAACAAGGCAGTCACCGCAGGCAACGGCTCTCCCGAAACGGCTTCACATCTGTCGTAGGGTCTCGAAGGTGAAGTAGGCCCCGAGCAACACCAAGGCGCCCCCGGCGAGCGCGGTCGATCGGCCCCACCAGCGAACGATCGGACTGCCCCCAAAGCGTCGGAGGATCCAGATTAACGAGCAGAACCAGGCGAAGCCCCCAATCCCCACGCCGGTGGCGAATCCCAGGGTCCCGGCGACGGAGGATTGAATCACGCCGTGTGCCACGAGGATCCCGATCATGATGGACCAGTTGAGGATGACCAAGGGATTGGCGGCGCCGAGCAGGGCGCCGAGGGAAACGTCGGCGGTCTTGGTTTCCGGGTGGACGGGCGTTGTCGCCAACGCGTCGACCGCGACGCTCTTGCGTCGGTCGAACCACGCGAGCTTCACCCCGTAGGCGCCCAGGAACAACGCCAGCGCCAGGCGAACCAAGGGCTGGCTGAGGAACGCCCCGAACCAACCGATGCCCAGTCCGACGATCACGCAAAGAAACGCGTCGACGGCCGCACCACCTGCTCCAATCCGCATGCCTGATCGCGCCTGGTTACGCACGACCTTGCGGATCACGCTGATGTTCACGGGGCCGGGGGGGACCGCGCAGAGGTAACCCGTGAGGGCCCCAACCAGGAGTGCAAGAAGGAACGCCACACCGAAGTCCTCCATTCCGACCGTGGTCTAAGTCATCTTGATGGGCAGCGCATGCGCTCAAGCGAATGCCCTCGTGGTCCGACCCGTGAAGGTCGGGCACGAGGAGAGCGTTTGCACGATGGGTGCCACGCAGTTCCACAAGCTTCTGCCGTGCGGTAGCTGCACCCCTCAAGGAACCAACACACGGAACGTAGCCCAGTCCGCTTCCGGCCGCTCTCTCGCCAGCTCAGCTTGGGCCTGCGCTAGTGCGGTCCCAAGATCGGCAGATGCGTCCAGGGAGGCCATGACGCGTGACACGACCTGTGCGGCAAGCGCGTCGTCCACCGGACGTGTGGCCGCCACCACCTCCCGCGCGCCCGCCGCGACGAACGACTGGGCGATGCCGAGTGCTGGCGCGCTGGAAGATGCGCCCTTGGCCGTCTCGCAACCCGAGAGCACGACCTGGGGAGGCACGCGGGGCAACGCAAGGACGTCACCGATGGTCAGCCAGGATCCGGACGCGAGGGGAAGACCACTCTCCCAGCCGTCGTGACCTTCGAACACGCCGTGTCCGGCGTAGTGCAAGAGCCGCAAGTCGGGGGACGCGATGGCGGCGCGAACGGCCTCCAGGGTAGCCGCGGTCCCCAGGGACTCGCGAACGGTCCAGCCCTTCGCGCGCAGGCTCTCGGCCACGACCTGTGCCTCTTTGCGTGCGGACCCGAGGTCGCCCCGTGGATCGCCCACCACGAGGGCTCGAAGAGTCGCCGTGTCCTGTGCGGCTCGCGGGGGAGCGTCCACGGCGTAGACCACCGGCTTGTGCGCGATCAAGGGCTTGCCATCGAGGTCCAAGGCGTGGAAGTCGACGCTGCGAAGGGGGCCGTGGGTGGCAATGCGGATGCGCGTGGCCGAAGCGATTTCGCGCGCGAGGGGGACGAGCAGCCGCTGGCCGAGGGTGCGGTTGTCCGCGTCGAAGGGAAGGTCCCCGAGCGCGTGCACCGCCACGTGAGCCTCGCCGCTCGTGAGCGCGGCCCAGCCTTCTTCGCCCCTGACGTAGTGGACGCGGAGCTCCCCCGGGGGGATCGTGGTGTCCACCTGCGCGGACGGAATCGCCGCATTCACACGCGCGAGCGTGGCCTCGAGGGCGGTGCGAAGCTCCCGGTGCGCGGCTTCACGCGTCGCCAAGATGCGCGCGAGCTCGTCCTTGGGGCGTCGCCAGTCCTCGACGGCTTCGGCGGCCAGCGAAGCGCGGCGGTCTTGATAAGCCGCGAGGGTCGTCTCCCACGTCTTGCGGTCGTGATCGGACAGGGCGGCGATGCGGTCGGGGCTCTGAAGGAAACGAACGATGCGTGCGTGGCTGGCGCGAGACGCGTCGATGGCTTCCCGCAGGAGCTCGGTTCGCTGCGCGTCGCTGGGTGCGCGAAGTGCGGTGGCAAGCAAGAAACCAATGCGCGCCTGGCCCGCGCGCTCGTGCCGTTGCAGGAACGTACCGCGCCCCTCGCCGAGGGGAACTTCGAGGCTCCAGGTATCGAGCAACTGGTCGACGCGGGCGAAGGCTGTTCGCGCCTGGGCGACATCTCCCAGCTGGGCGAGGGATTTCGCACGACCCAGGGCGCCTTCGAGGCTTGCCTCGGGCATGGACGAGGTGGCGCCCAGGTCTTCGAGGCGCGTGAAGTGGCCCAAAGCTTCCCGCGTGCGCTTCTGCTCGAGCGCGAGGTTCCCCTCGATCGTGGTCCACCACAAGGCGTTGCGGGGGTCCGGGGTCGGGCTCGACTCCCGCGCCTCCTTCAGGAACTGCGTCGAGGCGACCGCGTCGCCGCGCTCCCACATGGCGATGGCGAGGTTGGTCGCCACGTTTCCTGCTTCCCCGGGCAGCGGACACTCCTTGTGGAACAAGCCCAGCGCCTCCCGCAACTGCGCGTCGATGAGCGCGCGGTCCGGTCCCATTCGCTCCGGCTCCGGCGTACGAAGGGCAATCCAGGCGAGGTTGTTGAGGAGGATCGCCCTCTGGCAGGGCGGCGTGCCTCGCACGAGGTTCACCAGGGACCGCACCTGCTCCCTCGCCTCCTCGTAGCGTCCCAGCGAGGACAGCAGGTCCGCGAGCAATTGCACGACGTCGCGCCGGTGGTCGGTCATGCCCAGGCGGTCGGCGCCCTGCGCGGATTCCCGAAACAGCCGCAGGGCGGTTCGGAGGTCCCCGGTTTCGTACGCGATGAGCCCGCGGTAGTAGCTGGCGGTGACCTTGCTCTCGGGGTGGAGGGACTCGACGGGGGCGGCGTCGTCGAGGGCCTTGCGTGCTTCGGAGAAGGAGCGAAGGCCGTAGAGCAGCGTATAGGCGAGGGCGAAGCGGTCCTGCATCTCGTCGGAGACGTTGCCCGTCTGGCGTTCGTGCTCGATCGACGCGTGGAGCAAGGCGATGGCGTCTTGTGTTTTTCCGCGGGCGCGTTGGATGCGCGCGAGGACGCGGGCGGCTTGTGTCTTGCGCTGCGGATCGAGGTCACTCAGCGCGGGGGCGAGCGCGGCTTCCGCCTCGTCGAGCTTGCCTTCCCCCCGGAGGCGGTTGGCCTCGCGAATCGGCGCGGGCTCGTCGAACCGTGTGAGGGCAATCGAGCTGGTGGTGGTGGCTTCGCCACGCTGGGCGCGGACGTGGAGGGTTCGCGCGTCGGGGGGGACGACGAGCGTGGACAGGACCCCGGGGCGAAGGGGCGCGTCAAGCGGGGGGCGGTTGTCGAAGGACAGAGACAGGTGGGCGTCGTTCTCGGTCTCGGTCCAGACCCGGAGGGGGCTATCGGGTTCGAAGGCGCAGGAAGGACCTTTGCGAAGGTTAGTGCAACCCGCAACCTCGACGGACAGGGAGGGGGAGGGGGGAGGGGGAGTCTTCTGGCATGCCGCGAGGGCGGTAAGGAGCAGGAGCCAGCCCAGAGGGCGCGTCAGGGTGCAACCCTGATCGAAAGGCGAGGCGTGCCTCCGGATCTGGGCCCATGGCACGGCGTTGCCGTGCTCGAAGCTAAGCGCGACGATGTCGCGCCGCCACGGGTGCGGATGTGTACCGTCCAGGGGTCGCTTCCGTCGGATGTTCGCTCCATCATGGGATGCCACTCGAACGTCCCATCCGAGCCTCACCATCCGGTCACGGGCACGGGCACGGAGACGGCCCGACGGCTCACGGAACACGCGTGACCGCTACGTATTTCCCGGCATGCATGCGTCGAGGGCGCCATCTCAAGGTGAACCTGTTCAACGCGGCGTGGCAGGGACGACGAGTCGCTCCCCGCATCGGAGCAGCACGCCTTGGCCCGAGGAAAGCCAGGACACGCCGTGCATGCCACGGGCGTCGACTTCGGTTCCCACACGGACGAAGCGCGCGCCGCAAGCGGTCTCGATCGGCGCGCCCGTCTTGCCGGCCATCGCGCCTTGGACGTAGACCCACCCTTCCGGGGGCGCTTGCACGACCAGCACGGCGCGGTCACGCGGGACGGGAGCGGACCGAACCGCCACGGGGGAAGGACTCGCCGTCGCCGTGGTGCGCGCGGGAGGCGGGGGAGGCATGGGGACCTGTGAGGTGGCCGGTTGGGTTGCCGCCGACACCGCGGGAGCCACCCGGGAAGCAGCGGGAGCCTTGGTGGGCGACGGCGCCAGGATGCCGACCGCGGCGAACGTGACGATCCCCACCACCATGGCGAGGGGAAGGGCCATGACCCAGGAAGGTGCGCCTCGTCGCCTGCGCACGGGCTCCGGTGGCGGCTCTGCTTGCGTGCTCGCGGTGTACGGGGCGAGGCTTCCCGCAAGCGGCCGAAGAGGCTCGCTCCGGGAGACGATCGTGGCAGACGGTGAGCGCTGTGGGGGGTCCACCACCCTCGTCTTGGGTGCCTCGGGGACACGGGTGATCTCGTCCCACGCGGGTAACGCGTCGCCGGCAACCGCCGCGGGAGGCGGGATCACCGAAAACGCGGGCTTCCGCTTCACCGATGGAGGAGGAACGCTCCTGCCCACGCGCGGCGCAGAGCTGGACGACGGGTCCCCCGCAGCCAGCCCTTCCCACATCGCCCCGAGCGAGACCACCGCATCACGAAGCGCCCGCTCACCCGATCGGAGATCCATGGCCGCCGCGATGCAGCCCGCCACTTCCTCCGCTTGAATCGCACGCTCCGCCGGGTCCACCACCAGGCAGGCGTCCAGCGCCGTCGTCACCAGCGGAGGAACGTCCCGACGCAACGCCCGCAGCGGGTCCAGGTCCCGGACGGACAGGTACCGGAGTCGCTCCACGTCCGTCAGCCCCTCGGGCGTGGCGGAACGGCCTGTCAGCAGCTCCCAGATAATCAAGGCCGCGGAGAACGTGTCCACGCGTTCCGACAAGCTCCGCCCCTGCACTTGCTCCGGAGCCACGTACGACGTGCCGTGCCCGATCTGGCCTCCGGCCGTGGCCTCCTCGTCCCCCAGACGCGCGAACCCGTAGCCTGCGAGCCGGACACGGCCGTCCGCCGCGAGCAAGATGTTTCCCGGTCGGACATCCGAGTGCACGATGGGCGTCGACCCTCCCGATGCATCCATCACCCCGTGCGCATGAGCGAGTGCGTCGAACAGACGGTGCGCCACGTGCCACACGGCGCTCTCGGCCAGCTGCTTGCGTTGCTTGGCGAGCAGCTCGAGCAAGCGCGCCAGGCTCAGGCTCGAGAAGTGCTCCATCACCAGCACGAGGCTACCGGCGTGCTCGAACAGGTCGTAGACGTGAACGATGCTCGGGTGGTCGAGGCGGAGCACCACCTTGGCTTCTCGCGCCACGGCCTGGGCAGCTCGTCGGTCGGTATCGTGCAGGGGAACCAGCTTGAGCCGGCAGTTTCGCTCGAAGCCGAAGGGGCCGCGTTGGCGGGCGAGGTACTCGATGGGCCCGCCCTGGTAGGGAAGCCTCTCCACGAGCTGATAGGACCCGACCCAGCCGAGGGTGCCTCCAGGGGGCGTCGGCTTCGAGGGCTTCGCTGTGGGGAACCCCGCCTCCATCGCCCCTGTTCGTCTCACATCCTGGAGAAAAAGCAACCCCAAACCTTACATTTCATGGGAAAGCAACGGGTTACGGGTGCCGGGCCCCGATCCCAGCACGGGCATCGATCCTGTCAGCCACTTCCCATGCCTGTCCACACCGAATCATCGGCCGCAAAGAACGGAGACAACGGCCGTCCTCCTGTTTGCATCTCAGAGGCATGACCCAGCCCAGCACCTCGCCCTGGGAAGACCGCCCCACAGGGGGCGCCCTTCACCTGCAGTCTGTCTATCCCCTCGATGCGGACATGACGCTCGAGTTGGTCGTCGCTCACGGCAGGCCCTACTGGTTCCTGCACGTGTGTGAGGTCCCGTTCGAGGTCCACGCTGGCGTGGCCTGAGGAGCCCGCGCTCCGGTTCGTTGCCCCAAGGGCCGCGCTCACCGCGGCTCACCCCAAAACGCCTCGCCTTCGGCTCGGATAGCCCCAAGCCCAAGCACTGTTCTTTGAACAGTGCTTGATTTGGGACTAGCCTGCGCGCTGATGGGAGGCGTCACCCCCTTGACCCCCGATCGGCTGCAGCGCGCCCTCGCGGGTGACCGCGCTGCCGTGCGGGCGTTCGTCGACGCCCTGACGCCGCCCATCCAGTCCCGGGTCGCCAGGACGCTGCTCCGGCATCGGCACGCGGGTCGTGACATTCGCCAGGAGGTCGAGGACCTCTGCCAGCACGTGTTCGTGGCCCTCTTCGCGGACGACGCGCGAGCCCTTCGAGCATGGGATCCGGCGCGGGGACTCCCGCTGGCCGCGTTCGTGGGTATGGTGGCGGAGCGGGAGGTGAGCTCGGTGCTTCGCAGCCAGCGACGCAACCCTTGGACGGACAAGCCCACCGAGGAAGACGGGTTGGACTCGCCCTCGCTCGCCGAAGCAAGCCCCGAGCAGGTCAGCGCCTCACGGGAAGCCCTTCACCAGATTCTCGCGCGGCTCCGCGCCCGGCTCAGCGAACGCGCGATGCAGATGTTCCTTTGGCTCTACGTGGAAGAGCACAGCGTCGAGGAGGTCCAGGAGTTGACCGGCATGACCCCGGACGCCGTCTACGCGTGGAAGTCCCGCCTGGGCAAGCAGGTCAGGGCGATCGCCGAAGAGGTGATGTCAGATTCATCCGTCGCGCCGCGTACGGACCAGGTGAGCCCGTGAAGAACGATCCCCTCCTGCAAGCCCTCGGAGCGCTGGCTCGCGAGCAAGACCCCGCCCGGGACCCGAGGTGGGACGAGCTGGCCGCGGGCGAGTTGCGCGGCCCGCAACGCGAGGAACTGAGGGAAGACGCTGCACAGATCGAAGGCGAAGCGTTTGCCGACGAGGCCCTGGAGGCCTTCCAGCCGATCGGAGGCGAGGCCAAGGACCGCTTCGTGGACGCCATCCTGGCGGAAGCGGGCGCGTCTCGCGTCGAGCAGGCGAAGGTCATCCCCCTGCGCCGTGCGTGGTGGGCCGCGGGTTCGCTCGGGGCCCTGGCCGCCGCGGCCGCGGTTCTGATGCTGCTTCGCTCGCCGGGGCCGGCTGGGTTGCCGTCTTACGACCTGGTCGTGTCGGGGGGCGAGAGCGGTGTCCGTGCCCTCACGGTCCAGGAGGTTCCCAAGCTGGCCCCTGGCTCGCGGCTGGAGGTCGTGCTTCGTCCGGCCACGCGCACGGAGGGTCCCATCGTTGTGCGGGGCGCCATGCGAAAAGGCGACGACGTCCGTCCCTGGACGCCGGCCGCCGAGACGGACCCCGACGGCGCTGCGCGCATCTCGGGCACACGGGAGGCGCTGTTTGCGGACACGCCCGTGGGACGGTGGACCCTGGTGATTGGGGTGGGGAGGCCCGACGTGTTGCCGTCGTCGGCCTCGGAGCTGTTCCGTCTTGAAGCGGGGGAGGACCCCGTGGGGGCTCGCTTGCAGCGGGTCGACGTCGAGTTGATCGGTCCTTGACCTTTCAGCGACGGGGCACGTCTGACGTCGCTGCTACCGACGATCGACGGATGGCGGACATCAACTAGGAGCTGAGAACACGGAAGGCGAACAGAGACTGATGAATGGCCTGAGGTTCTTGCGAACCCGGCGCCGACCGCCAATCAGTCCTGCTCCCGCACCGACCCCTTCTGTGCCCGCTGTGCCTTCGGTGCTGTGGTTCTCCGGGCGGGGACGCGGCCTACGCTCAGACGCGGGGTCGCGTCACTCACCCAGCCAACCTCCGGACCAACCCCGAAACCCCTTCTGTGGTTTCTGCGTCCTCTGTGGTTCTCCGGGCGGGGACGCGGTGCCTACTCGATCTCGCCGCCCTCGATCACCCAGCCTGCCTTCTTGGCGCCGCCGAGCGGGGTCGCCTCGTCGCGCGCCGCACGGTACTTCTTCACGTCCACCTGCGACGGGTCCACGACCCAGCGGCGGATCATGGGGAGCACCTTCGTCTCCCAGACGGGGGAGAGGCGAACGGACAGGAATCGTTCGTAGAGGGCGTCGACCATCTTCTCGAGCTCTTCGATGAGGTACATGCGCTCGTAGAAGCGCTCCTCTTCCTCTTCCTTGATGAGCTGGGGGAGCAAGGCGCTCGAGACGTTCAGGGTCTTGGCGTTGATCACGCCACCGAAGGCTTGCTGCCCGCGGTCGATGCGGATGCGAGCCTGGATGGGGAGCTTGCCGCGGCGCAGGGCCTCGTGGGCTTCGCTGGTGGCACTGGGAGCGGCGCCTCGCATGCGGGTGATTTCCTGCTCGGCGGCTTCGGACTCGAGGGTGAGCTGATTCTCCAGCCACAGCTCGAAGCGCTCGCCGTCGGGCATCTCGAACTGCCCCTCGAGCACTTCGCTCTCGAACCACAGGAAGATGAGGAACTCTCGTCCCAGAAACCGGCCCGACTCGACGGCATCCAGAAGATCCATGGCTACGCTTCCTCTCCCTCTAGCTGGGGCCGTCGGAGGACACGGGGCAGGCCGCTCTCGTCGGGTCCGTGGAACTTGCTCAGGTCGAGGCGCAGGAGCGACAGGGCCTGGGGCTCCGAGATGCCCACGCGAACGGCATTGGCGTAGGGGCTCTCGGGGACCAGCTTGAGCTTGAAGGTCTTCTCGAAGATTTCGAACAGCCGCTCGTGCATCTTGGGGGAGTTGCTCCAGAAGCGGACGAGGCCTGCGTCCAGGTCCCAGGACATGTCGACGACCTTCATCGCCGGGATGACCTGCTTGCGGAGCCGCTTCGCGACGAACATCCGAAGCTCTTCCTTCTCCTTGCGTCCAAGCCGCTCACGTCCCTTGCGCTCGAGGTGCTGGCGCTCGGCCTCGGCGAAGTGGGCGTCGAACACGGGCTTGGGCAAGCGCCAGCGGTCAATGCGCAGGGAGAGGTTCAGGAAGTTGTTCAGGAAGATCTTGTCGCGGGAGAGGTCCAGGTCGAAGGGGTCCGCGATCGAGACCCACCCGCTGTGCTCCTCGTCCGGTTCCTGTGCCACGAGCGGCTCGAACACGCGGTTCTTGATCGACCGCATGAACCGGTCGTGAAAGGCCCCTTCCAGCTCGCCCCACACGTACAGGCGGGTGTAGCTGACGTTTCCTTTGATGGCTCCCAAGTTCGGCTCCTCGTGGCAGGCGTTCGCGGAGGGGCGTAGCTACCACAGGCCACCGGTTTCGTCCAAGGGCACCCGGGGGGCGGGCTCGTCACCGCGGAATCGAGAACACCGGCGTGGGCACCAGCCTCGTCCCGTCCGAGTCGTCGTCCGCGGGCGTGTCGTAGCACGCCACCTCGACCCAGCCGTCCGTCTCGAGAAAGCCGCGTCGCGGGTCGGCGACGAGCACCAGCACGCCTCTTCGCGAGAGGTGCGTCAGCCAGGCCCGCATCGACCTCGCCAGCTCTCGCTCGTAGGTCACGTCGCCAGCGAGGACCACGTCCCAGGGGCCTTGCTCGGTCCCGAGGAGATCCGCCGTGGTGGTGAGGATGCTGACCCCGTTGATCGCAGCGTTCAGGGCGAGGGCGGCGACGGCCACCGGGTCCGTGTCGCAGGCGATGACGTCCGCGCCGCACTGGGCCGCGGCGATGGCTTCGACACCGCCCCCAGCGCCGAAGGCGAGGACGCGTTTGCCTTGCACGATCTCGGGGTGTTGCAGCAGGTGGTGCGCGAGGGCGTGGCCTCCCGGCCAGCAGAAGGCCCAGAACGGGTCTTCGAGCCCGGTCGCGTCGACTTGTGCCTGGTTTGCGCGCCATAGCGGTTGATCCGGCGTGATCAGGTGCAGTCGGATCGCAGGGCACAGCCGAGGTGTTGCCACCGCCGTGTGCGCAAGGACCAGCGCGGTCAGGGGATCGAGGGCCTTCTGCATAGTTTCTTCCTCTGATGCGGCCGCTTCGATACCATGGCCGCATGTGGAGCTGGCGCGAAACCTTGGTGGTCTGCGTGGTGTTGGGTGGCTGCGGGGGGGAACCCGATCCCCAGCCCGAGCGAGGGTCGGGCGGATCGATGGCTGCCCCTCCTGTCGCTACCGCGGAAGGCGGCTCGGGTGGCTCGGGCGGTTCGGGTGGCTCGGGTGGCTCGGGAGGAGGCACCGTCAGCGTTCCGAGCTGCCTCGAGCTTTGTGCCTGGGAGGTCGAGGTCGCGGGGGATTGTCCCGCGGACTCCCTCGACCAGTGCAAGGCCGCGTACCTGACTTACGCGCTGGGCGGCGACGCGGACTGCATCGCCACGCTCGATGCTTGGTGCAAGTGTCTCGAGGACTACGCCGACCCGGAGCTGATCAGCTGTACTGGAGGACCGGTCACGTCGAACATTCCGGTGCTCAGTGGCACGCCCGCGGCTTGCGACGACCTCACCAACGCGTGGGTTGCCTGCAACCAGTGAAGCGCACGGAACGCTGACGGAGCTGCGAACCTGCGTTATGATGCGGCCCTTCTGGAACGCGATGCCATGCCGATCTTCAGCAAGAAACAGGAACCCCTTTCCCCCAAAGACGCCGCTTCCCTTTTGCGCCAAGCCGTCGTGACCGAGATGGCGGGTGCGGACGAGGAGACGGTGCGCATCGTCACTGCGGTGGCCGGGCTGCTCGCCACCGTGGCGTATGCGGACCGCGTGTTCGCCCCCGAGGAGGTCGAGCACGTGAGGACGTCCATTGGGCGGATTCACGGCATGACGCCCCAGTCCACGAACGCCATCTGCGGCGTGCTGAGTCGCCATCTCGCGGAGCTGTCCACGCTTCACAGCCATGCGTTCACGCGCGAGCTCAAAGAGCTTACCGAGCCCCACGTCCGCGTCGAAATCCTCGACGTTCTTGTCGACCTCGCCGCGGCCGACGGCGAGATCAGCCTGCCCGAGGTCACCCAGTTGAGGCAGCTGACCGTGTCGCTGGGCCTCTCGCAGGCGGACTACAACGCCTCCCAGGCGCGTCATCGGGACAAGCTCACGTCGCTGTCATGACGGCTGCCTCGCTGCCGGACCTGCGCGTGATCGCGGGGGAGCTGCGCGCGGGGACGCGTCGCTGCACGGACGTGGTGGAGGCTACGTTGGCGGGGCGCGAAGCCTCTTCCGACCGTCTGGGGCCGTACAAAACCTGGGACCCCGAAGGGGCGAGGCGGCAGGCCACGGTGGTGGACGATGCGTTTCGCGCGGGCATGGATTCGGGCCCGCTGCAGGGCATTCCGGTGTCCTTCAAGGACCTGTTCGGGGTGCGTGGGTGGCCCACGTTCGCGGGGACGGCCCGCCGGTTGCCAGCCTGCTGGGAGACCGAGGGCAGCGTGGTGTCCCGCGTCCGCTCGCAGCTCTGCGTGGTGATGGGCAAGACGCACATGGTGGAGCTTGCCTTTGGCGGTCTCGGCACGAACCTGCACTGGGGCACGCCAAGGAACCCGTGGGATCTCGTGACCCATCGCGTGCCGGGAGGGTCGTCGTCCGGGGCTGGCGTCAGCCTCGTCGAGGGGTCCGCCTTGCTGGCGCTCGGAACGGACACGGCCGGGTCGGTGCGCATTCCAGCGAGCATGACCGGCACGGCGGGGTTGAAGACGTCGGTGGGGCGCTGGCCCACGGACGGCGTGGTGCCGCTGAGCTTCACGTTCGACAGCGTGGGTCTGCTCGCGAGGAGTGTGCGGGACCTGGCCTTCGCGTTCGAGGCGATCGAGGGTGGGTTCGGACGACGCGACCCCGTGCCCGCGCGTTCCTTGGAGGGACGCCGGTTCGGTGTGCCGGAGCGGTTGTTCCGGGAGGACCTGTCCCCGGGAATCGAGGAGGCGTTCGCCGAGGGGCTGTGCGCGATCGAGCGTGCCGGGGCGACGCTGGTGCCGGTGGACCTTCCGCAGGCCGAGGAGGCGTACGCGATCTTCCTGCAGGGCGGGCTGGCGGGGGTCGAGGTGGCGGCGTTTCTGGCGGAGGCGTTGCCCGATCGGGTCGCTGGTCTCGACCCGGCCGTGCAGGATCGCATCCGGTCGGCGTCGTCCACGCCAGCGACCGAGTACATCAAACGTCGCAAGCGTTTCGAGGATCTGGCGCACGAGGCGTGGGCGCGCATGGCGGAGGTGGACGCGCTATTGACGCCTACGGTGGCCGTTTCGCCCCCCGCCGTGGCGGACCTCGAAGACCTGGATACCTATCGTCGATGCAACCTGCTGGCCTTGCGGAACACGTCGATTGGCAATCTACTCTCGCTCTGTGCGCTGTCGTTGCCGGTGGGGCGTGACGTGTTGGGGTTGCCGGTGGGGTTGCAGCTGATGGGGTTGCCTGGGACGGACCGGGACTTGCTGGGGTTCGGGATGGGTGCGGAGCAAGTGCTGGTCGGTGTAGTCTGACCAGATGCAGTCTGATCACCATCCCGCAGCGCTGCTGATGGTCTCCGTGGGCTTTGCGCTTGCTTGCTCTGGCTCGTCGGAGACGGAGGCAGCCGGGGGAGCGCTGCACGAACCCGAAGCGGGGGGTGTGGACGCCGCGGGTGGTGGCGGTGTCGACGCGAGCGCCGGGGCTTCAGGGTGGCCCTCGACCGGTGGTTCCGCGGGGGCATCCGGTGTCGGCCCCGGCGGGGCAAGCCTGGGTGGCGCAGCAGGGAGCGGTGGTGCGGGCGGCGTCGCGGGGAGCGGTGGTTCCGGTGGTTCCGGTGGCGCGCCGCTTCCCACCTGCCAACAAGCCGGAGGCAATCGGTGCGGCAGCACCGCAGCGGAGTGCGCGGGCCTGTTCAAGCTCGCCTCCTCGGATTGTGTCTCGTGCTGCAAAGTCCCATCGAATCCTGTGTTCGACGCACAGTGGGCCGACCCGTACATCGTGCGAAAAGGAGACACCTACTACACCTTTGCGACCGGCAGCACGGTCCGCCGCAGGTCCTCGAAGGACCTGGTGACGTGGACGACGGCGGACACGGCGCTCGAGACGGCCCCATGGAAGAAGGCGGACGCTGGGTTCTGGGCGCCGGCCGTCTACCGGGCGAAGAGCGGAAAGTGGATCTTGTACTACGCCTCCGAGATCAAGGGACCCACCTCGCAGCATTGTATCGGGCGCGCCGTCTCGAACTCGATCACCGGCACGTTCGTGGACAACAGCACAACGCCCTTCCTGTGCCGTTCGACGCACTGGTCCATCGACCCCAGCGTGTTCCAAGACAACGACGGCAAGGACTTCCTGCTCTGGCGCCAGGACACCGCCGACATGCCGTCGGGCAATGCGTTCATCCAGCGACTCGACGACAACGGGCAGTTGACCTTCAACGAGCACTTGCTTCTCACCCGGGCGAAGGTCGAGCCTTCGTGGGAGTTCGACAGCACGGGAGGGGTGCTCGAGAACCCGGCGATGATCCACGAGGACGGCATCTATCATCTCTTGTATTCGGGGTTCCGGTGGCAGACCGCGAAGTACGCCAACGGGCGAGCGATCTGCGATGCGCCGACCGGTCCTTGCACGAAGAAGAGCAAGGAGACGCCGTGGTTGGGGAGCAAGGGCGACATGCTGGGCCCTGGAGGGGCCGACTTCGTCAAGGCCGAGGACGGAACGCTCTTCATCTACATGCACGGATGGCTCGCGCCGGACGTCGGTCCGGAGGTCGGCTCTCGCAAGCTGTGGATGTACCGGCTGAAGGTGAACGGCGAGAGCGTGTCCACCGCACCCATGTGAGGTTCAGTCCAGGGCAACGATCTTCGGTTCTTTGCGGTCCCGATGGAGGGACCAAGTCACTGACACGAGCCGCCCGCGCAAGCCTTGTTGCAGCATTCGTCGGGCGTGGTGCAGGGGCGTCCCGCGGGGCGGCAGCAGACGTCCTGCTCGCAGTTGTAAGTGCAGCACTCCCACCGACTCTTGCATGTGGCCCCGACGGACAGGCATCCGCACAAGCCGTTCTTGCACATGCCGCTGCAGCAGTCCCCGTGCGAGGAGCACGGCGACTGGACCGTCGAGCAACAGATCTTCGCGGGTGAACCACACTGCACCGGGGTGGACGACGGCGTCGCGCCGCAGCATTCGGCCCCGGAGGAGCAAGCGGTTCCCAGGGGAAGGCAGCACCTCTCGTTCTCGCAGGTCCCCCTGCCGCAGCACTGCCCCTCCTGGAGACAGGTTCCTTTGACGGGCATGCAGCAGAGCGCATCCTTGCTGCAGGAGAGGGCGGGGACCGCGCTGGGGTCGAACCCGCAGCATTGTTCCGCCTGTGTGCAGGCGCCCTCTCCCAGCGCGACGCACGGCGGGGCCGCGTCGCCGGATTGCCCCGCGGCACCTGCGGTTCCGGACGTTCCGGTCTCGGAGCCTCCTGCCCCTGCATCGGCCAACGTGCCTCCGCTTCCCCCCGTGCTGGACTCGGCGGAAGAGCCTCCTGCGGCGTCGAGGAAGGTCCCGCCTGCGCCGGGGGCGTCTTCGATGGAACCGTCCGTGGGGGAAGAGGCTTGGCCCTGGGTGTCGAGGGAGCATGCGACCGACAGCGCGAACAGGAGGATCGGTCTCGCGACCGGTCCTGCGGGCGGCCTTCGGGCGTCCATCCAAGAAAGGGTATCGGTCGGGTCGGTCCTGGTCAACCGGGCGACGAAGGTGTTCGAACGTGTGGTCGGCGTGGTACGATTCGAGGTTGCACCGGCGGTCGGTCAAGGAGGTCCAGCGATGAGAAGGTACCTGGTGGCGGCACTCGCGGCGGGGGTGGTGGCGACGGCGGCGTCGCAGGCGCGGGCGGAGACGTTCGAGGCCGGGTCGATCATCATCCCGATGGATACGACCTACCAGGACATGGGCATGCTGAAGGCCTACGGCTTGGTCTACCAGTTGCTCCGGAACCACATCCCTGTGAACTGGTGCATCCGGAGCGGCAAGGGGACGTTTGGCGTGGACTTCACGGCGAACGCCACGGCCTATCCTGGGGGCCAGGTCATCAATGCCCACGGCTACCGTGGCGGTCCGTGGGTCATTCGGTCGACCTTCGCTACCGAAGCCAAGCCCATCATTGCCGCCTGGCAGGCCGCCAACGTCACCGTCGTGCACGAGGCCTCCGCGCAGTTCGAAGCCCCGGTGGCGCGTCGGTTGGTGGTTGCGCCCACGATTGCGATGTTCGCGGACGGCAACCAGAAGATTGCGCGCAAGTACGTGCAGGCGGCGGGCATTCCCGACTCGACCCTCAGCCTCCTGTGGGCGGACACGAGCCCGGACATGCTCGACCCGACGGAGGTGGCGGGACCGACCACGACGAATCACAGGGACGGCAAGCTCTTCGACCAGGACGGGGACCCGGTCTACTGCCAGTTCATGTCGATGCACTGGGGGGTGAACGACGCACGGGACAACCCCGAGGTTGTGGCGGAGGTTCGCTCCTTCCTCCAGTTCCCGACGCACTTTTTCGCGGAGTGCCAAGCGGTGAACGCGTACGAGGACGACCTGGTCAACGGGCTGTTCCTCACCACGCACGGGTTCGAGATCGCCGCGCAGCCGGCCACACTCGACTTCTACAATCAGGATTCTCCCTACGCGCAGTTCGACGGTGCCTTTCAAACGGTGGGCGGCAGCGAACCGTCGTATTCCTTGCCTCCCGGTGGCAGCTACAAGGCCGGGGGAATCACGATGATCACGGGGAAGGGCACCCCCGAGGGGGTCAGGGACGTGTGGATGACCGGCTACCTGGACGGGACCTGTCCGCCGAACCAGGAGGTGTGTAACAGCCTCGGCAAGGTCAGCTACCTCGGCGGCCACGAATACGAAGTGAAGCTGCCTGTTTCCGCCAACCCCAAGACGCAGGGCACGAGGCTCTTCCTCAACTCGCTGTTCGAGGCGCAGTGCGCCACCATGGCCGGCCAACCCCAAATCATCGTCGAGAAGACCGCGCCCGGGACCACGACGAGCAGCACCGTCACCTTCCAACTGAGCTACTGGAATGCGGGCCCTGGCATCGCGCTCCAGGCCACGCTCGAGGACGATCTGCCACCCGGATCCTCCTTCGTGTCCGCCAGCGACAACGGAACCCTATCCGGTGGCACCATCTCGTGGGACCTCGACAATCTAGGTGCCGGTGAGTCCGGCACGGTGTCCTTCACGGTGACCCTATCGGGACATGGAGTCTACGAGAACACCGCCAACCTCGACTATCGCGTGGGCCTCAACGACTTCACGTTGCCGTCGAACACCACATCCACCCTCTATGACGCGGACACCGACGGCGACGGTATCCTCGACAGCGTGGACATCTGTCCCGACGACCCGAACCCGAACCAGAACCTCCTCTGGGACGTCGATAGCTGTGGCACGTGCGGGAACGTTTGCGACGTCGACAACGGTGTCGCGGGCTGCCTCAGCGGTGTGTGCGGTGTGGCCGGCTGCGGCGTGGGCTTCAGCGACTGCGACGGGCTCTACGCCACGGGGTGTGAATACGACAACTCCGGCATGCAGAGCGACCCCGTCAACTGCGGTGCGTGCGGAGTGGTGTGCGATCCCCCCAAGGCCTCCGGGGCTTGCGTGGGCGGTGCCTGCGCGGTCGGTACGTGCGACGCGGGGTGGGCCGATTGCAATGGGTTGCTGGCGGACGGCTGCGAGTACGCGACGACTGGGTTTGCGACGGACCCGAACCACTGCGGAGATTGCGCGACGAAGTGCGACCCGGGGTACACGTGTCTGACGGGCGTTTGCGGCCTGGCGGTTTGTCCGACGGGCACCGAGGACTGCGTCGCTCCTGCGGGCGACTGTGAGACCAACACGCTCACCAGCCTCGACCATTGCGGCGGATGCTCGCTGCCTTGCGCCCCTGCCAACGCCACGGGCAGCTGCACGGGAGGCGTGTGCTCCGTGGCCTCCTGCAACACGGGGTGGGCCGACTGCAATGGGCTTGCGTCCGACGGCTGCGAGTACGCGACCGCCGGGTTCCTTACGGACGAGGGCCACTGCGGAGGTTGCGGTCTGGTCTGCAACCCGTTCCAGGCCGTCGGGCAGTGTGTCGACGGGGCTTGCGAGATTGACTGGTGCAAGCAGGGATACGACGACTGCAACGGCGAGGCTGTGGACGGCTGTGAGTACGAGACGGCTGGACACCTCACGGATGCGGTCCACTGCGGGGCTTGCGGGAACGTGTGCGCGCCGCCGAATGGCACCGGGGCGTGTGTTGCGGGGGTGTGTGGGATCGGTTCGTGTGCCGCGGGGTATGTGGACCTTGACGGAAACTACCTCAACGGGTGCGAATACGCGTGCGTGGCCACCAGCGGAGACGAGATCGCGTGCGATGGCGTGGACGATGACTGCGACGGGGTCGTGGACGAGAGCTATGTCGCGTCCACCTGTGGGGTGGGCGTGTGCCAAGCGCAGAGCACGTGCGTGAACGGAGTGGAGGACTGCACTCCGGCGCAGGCGTCGACGGAGGGCCCTGCGGGCGACTCGAGCTGTGTGGATGGTGTGGACAACGATTGCGACGGGGATGTGGACGACGTGGACGAGGACTGCGACGGAGGCGGTGGCGCTGCGGGTACAGCGGGATCAGCCGGTGCGGCTGGCGCGGCAGGCGCAGCGGGCACAGCGGGAACAGCGGGAGTCGCTGGGGAGGGAGGGACTGCGGGAACCGGCGGGACTGCGGGAACCGGCGGGACTGCGGGAACCGGCGGGACTGCGGGAACCGGTGGTGCTTCAGGCACCGGTGGTGCTTCAGGCACCGGTGCGACGGCCGGGGCCGGTGGGTCGACCGGCGGCACCGCGGGGACAGGCGGTGCGTCCGGAGGACTCCCCGCGGAGGAATCGAGCGACGATGGTGGTTGCTCGTGCTCCGTCCCCGCTGCCTCCTCGCACCATGGACTCGCCTGGCTCGTGGCCGGTCTGGTTGCCTCCCTGCTCCGTCGACGCCGTCGCGCGGCGTGATCCCACGCAAACAAGCCTCCACCGAGTGGACCGCTCCTTCGCAGCGAAGCGACGGGCTGACAGAGCAACCTCTGGATCTTGCTCTGCGAATGGCGAGGCGACCTGTCGCCACGCAGCCAGCCACATCCGCCCTAGCCCCAACTCAAGCGCTCCGCGCTGCTTTGGGTCTAGGTTCTTCTGAGGGGGCTTTCGCATAGCCCCCTCGCCGCGCTCACCGCGGCTCACCCCAAAACGCCTCGCCTTTGGCTCGGGTAGTCCCAAACGAAACCAACTGCGGCTCTCTGCGGAATCTGCGGCCAACTCCGATGGCTCCGGATTTGGGGACCGAGTCCGGGCTTCCACCCGGACCTGAAAGCGTCTACGGCACTTGCAGGAGGTCCCATGCGTTCCATCGTTTCCGCTTCCGTCGCAGCCGCTACCCTCTGCGCAGTCTTTCTCGCGGCGCCCTCCGCGCGGGCCGACGTGGTCGACACCTCCGCCGGTGTGAAGCTCATGGCCGGCGGCAGCTTGTGGACCACCCCGTCGGACCGGCCAGGCAACTACGACGCCGTCGGGTTCGCCGGCAATGGTGGCGGGTTCTCCTGGGGGGGCGGCGTGTACTTCGAAGCGCGCTTCATCAAGCTCCTCAGCCTGGAACTCGACATCATCCGCGACATGTCTGTCCTGCAGCGCGACGTGACCTACAACCAGACCATCAAGGTTCGAGAAAGGATCGACATCACGAGCTGGCGCATTCCCGTGCTCGCCAAGGCGAACGTGCCCACCCCCTTCGGTCGTCTCTTCTTCCTGCTCGGCCCCGAGTTCGTGCGCGTCTCGTCCGCGGACCCGAGCCTCGAGGTGGTCGAGGGCAACGGCACCGTCACCGGAGACCCCCTGCACGCCGAGAAGAACAACTACACGATGCTTACCGGCGGTCTGGGACTCACCATCGATCTGGCAGCCCTCGAGCTCCCCGTCGAGCTGCGAGCCTCCAAGAACCTCGGCCAGGAAGAAGCATGGCTCGACCGCGTGGAGGTCGACCAGGCCAACAGCCGCTTCGTCGTCGACGCGCAGACCTCCTGGGATTTCCGCGTGAGCGCGGGCTTGGGCTACCGCTTCTGAGTTGGTGTTCGCCCCTCTCAGGGTGAGTCAGCACTGCCCATCTTGACCCCTACAGACACCCGGGCGTCGGACCGGCTGATCGCTGTGGGCTGACGGCTGATCGCCTGCCGCCCGCCCGCCCCCAGAACGGATGCGCTGGCGCGCCAGATGTGGCACCATGCGCCCCGATGAACGCCAAGAATCAGGTCGTATTCATGGCTCTGGGGCCGGACCGGGTGGGCTGGGTCGCCCAGGTCACCGGGTACATCCGGGAGCGCGGGGGCAACGTCGAGGACAGTCACATGGCGGCCCTCGGATCCGAGTTCGGGGTGATGATCCTCGTGTCCGCTTCGGAAGCGGACGTGGCTCGGCTCGAGGCTGACACCGACACGCTCACGGCGCTTGGCATGCACGTAGTCGTGCGCAAAACCGCGCAACGACAGGACGGCTCCAAACCCGCGCGCGTCAGCGTGACCGCCGAAGCCATCGATCACGAAGGTATCGTCTACGCGGTGTCCGCCGCGCTCGAACGCCTCGGCGTGAACATCGTCTCCCTCCAGACCGAGTGCTATCCCGCCCCGCTCTCGGGAGCCCCGCTCTTTCGCCTTCGAGCCGTCGCGGACTTGCCCCGCGCCATGGATGTCGATTCCGTGCGCAAGGGCATGGCCGGCGTCGCGGAGAGCGAAAAGCTCGAGATCGACGTGCGCTCGTTGAGCGCCACCGTGTGACGTCGCCTGGTCCTCGCCGCGCGAGGTTCGGAGGGCTTGCATGAGGGGTCGGATTATTCTCGGGGTCTCGCTCGCTTCCTCCCTCGTCTTCGCGGGGTGCGGACGCAAACCTTACTGGACGGAGAGCTACGGGGAACGTAGACCGAAGGCCGAGGAGCGCGTCAACCCGTCGGTCCGGGTCCGCGATGTCGAGCCCCTCTCGGGGGATCGCATGCTGGCTGTGGCGGACGACGCGCTCTCGATCTCTCGCGACGGGGGCAAGCAGTGGTCCCGTGTCGCCATCTGGACCGGGGACGAACCGATGAAGGCGCGCGCGATCGCGCGAAGCAAGAACGGCGTCCACGTGGTGACGGACCGCGGCGTGTTCCGGTCGGTGGACGAAGGCGAAACGTGGGCGAGCGTCGGGGAGGGCGTGGGTGAGCCCTACGACCTGTTCGGCACGTCCGAGTCGGTTTGGGTGGCGAGGCGTCGCGGCGCGGTGGCAGGTCTCGACGTAGCTCGAAAGCTCGATGCCGGGGTCGTGACGGTGATGCTCGAGCTCGCGCCCAAGTCCATTCTCGCCGGGTCGTTTGGCAAGGGTGTCTTCCGTTCCACCGACGGGGGCGTCACATGGGCGCCGTCGATTCAGGGACTGGCAACGACCGAGGTCACCTCGCTTGCGCCCGTGAAGAGCGACGTGCTCGCGGGGACGTACGGCGGCGGCGTGTTCCGATCGTCGGACCAGGGGGTCACGTGGACGAGCTCCAGCGAGGGGCTCGAGGACCTGGAGGTGCAGGCGTTGGCGTCCGTGGGTGAGACGCACGTGCTGGCTGGGTGCCGGCTCGGGCTCTTCGTTTCGGCGGATGCGGGGCGGACGTGGAAACGCCAGGAGGGGGCCCTGGGCAAGGACAACGTGCAAGTGCTCGCAGCGGATGCGAAGGGCCGTGCGTTCGCGGGGACCTGGGGCAACGGCCTGTATCGGTCCGAGGACGCGGGCAAGACGTGGAGCTTCACGGACGTCCGTGCTGAGCCGCCCACCGTGACCGTGATTTCGGCGAACCCCGGAGGGCCCATGTACGCGGGCATGCTCTCGGGGGAGGTGTTTCGATTGACGCCCGAGGACGGTGGGTGGGCGCCCCACGGAAAGCTAGCGGACAGCTCGGTCGTGTTCCTGGTCGTGGCTCCGGATCGCAGGCTGTTTGCGGCCACGTTGCGCGATCTATTTTTCTTCGAGGAGTCGCGCCGTGCGTGGAAGGATGTCCCGGTGGCGCGACAGGGGATCGACCTGCGCGGGCTGGTCGTGAACGCGAAAGGGGAGCTTCTCACGTCGACCTTCACGATGTCTTCGGACGATCAGCGGATCCGCATCTCTTCGGACATGGGGGCTTCGTGGGCGGAGGTTCCGGGGGACCTGATGCGCGGCGTGATGCCGCCCGACCTCGCGGCCGATCCTTCCGGCAACCGGATCCTTCAAGGCTGCACGCGGATCTCGGAGGATGGGGGGCGGACCTGGAAGGTGCTCGACGTTCCTTCGGGAGATGTTTGCCGCGTGGCGGCGGGAAGAAAGCGCACCGCCCTGGTGGGGTCGAACAACTGGTCCTCCGCGGGCGTTCACGTGGTCGGAGAGGACGGCGTGAAACGTGACCTGGCGTCTTTCGAAGGGAATCCCAAGTGCGTGGCGGTGATGGCGGATGGGGCCGTAGCGTTGGCCGTGGGGTCTGAGGTGATGATGATCGCGGCGAACGGCTCGCGCCCGGAGACGCGGTCGACGGACCGGCCCGGGTGCAAGAAGCTGGTGGGCAGAGACGACGGTTCGCTGATCTTGCTCGACGCGGTCGGAATCCACAGGTCGTCGGACGGCGGGCGGACCTGGAAGCGGGTCGACGGCTTGCAGCAAGCGGCCGCTGAGGTTGCGGGAGGCGCGGCGCGATGAGCCAGACGCAATGCACGTCATGCGGGGCGCAGTTGCCACCCGACGCGAGATTTTGCGGTGTGTGCGGGCAGCCGGCGAACGCGGCTCCTGCCCAGGCCGCGCCGGTTGTGCAACCACAGCCTCCTTGGCAGCAGCCCTTGCAGCAGCCCTTGCCGCAACCGTTGCAG
>CAZAWR010000025.1:63881-105405 GCA_964488865.1 uncultured Polyangiaceae bacterium
CAGCCCTTGCAGCAGCCCTTGCAGCAGCCCTTGCAGCAGCCCTTGCAGCAGCCCTTGCAGCAGCCCTCATCGCCGCAGGCGCAGGCGTCGTGGCAGCAGAGCCCGCAAGCGGCAGCACCGCAAGCGTCCATGCCCGTCGCGCAACAGCCTGCGTGGCAGGCCGCAGTGCAGCCGCAGCCACCCGCTCAGGCCTCCGCGCAAGCTCAGCCGCTGCAGCCCTTGCCTTCGCAAGCGTCCCCCGACACGTGGCTGTCCCCCGGTGCCGACGAGGCGCCCCCTGCGACCTCGCCCCGGCGCACGCCGCAAGTTGTCGAGGTCGTGGCCGAGGTTCCGCGTTCTCCGAACGGGCGTTTCCTCGAAGTGGGGCGGAGGCTCGTTTCAGCGTGGCTTCTGATGGCTGGTGTGGCCCTGATCACGTTCGAGCCCGAGCGGCTGTGGGTGGCGGAAGTTGTGGACTGGGGTGGGGACTACGAGCGTGACTCGACCCGGGAACCCGTGGCCCAGTTCGCGGGCGACAGGCTGTGGATGCCCAACGTGGTGACCGACCCCGGCTGGCGAGCGGTGCACGACGATGTGCTGCTCGAACCGGCCGACGAGGGAGGCCGACGGCGCAAGGTGCTGCCGCACGATCATCCGTTGGTCTCCAAGCACCACGGATACGTTGTGCTGCAGCAAGGCACGGAGCGGCGCACCCTGCGGGTGTCGGAGGCCCAGTCTTGGGACCTGGAGAAGATGTCGGTGCCGCTGCTGGTTTCGCACCCGTATCTTCCGTATGGCGCGCCGGTGCCGCTGCTTGCGCTGCTTTTCTACGTGCTCGTGCGGTGGAAGACGCGCGAGACGCCCGTTCGGTACAAGACTTGGATCACGACGTTGCTCGACGTGCTCGGGCTGGCGCTGGCAGGGGCAGGCGGCCTTGCGCTCGGCGCGGTGGCCACTGACCCCATCGGAACGGTCGTGTCGCTGGCGATCGTGTTCACGTTCGTCTGCCAGGTGGTTCTCCTTCCGACCGCGTACTTCGCGGCCAAGCGAGCCGTCCTGCTTCCGGATCGGCTGCGTGTGCTCACGCTCTTCGGCCAGACGGACTTCCCCTATCCGCGGATCGCGGGCAGCCACCTCACGCTGGAGAGCCAGTCGCCCATCCTGGCCATCGTGCTGATCGTCTTGGGCATCACGAACGGCGTGAGTGTGGTGCTAGGCATCGTGATGTTGCTGCGGAAGGACTGGCGACTGACCGTCCGGCGGGACGACGGCAAGACCTTCAAGCTGTGGGCGAAGAGCGTCGAGGGGATGGAGGTGTTGCAGGCGGCGCTTGCTGCGCGGGGCGTACCGACGGATAGGGGGGGGTAGCGGCTGGGAGCCACCACAGAAGTCACAGAGAGCAAAGAACCCACAAGGCCAGCTCCCCCGTCATGTCACTTCTGCGCCTTCTGCGGTTGGGTTGGCGGGTAGAAGAACTCAGCTGTCGCAGGGGTCCGGCGTGGGCGGGGTGTTGTCGAGCACTTCGCCGAGCTTGACCGCCTGCATGTCGAAGCCGAGGCCCACGGAGATGCCGTTGCACGTGGCGTTCGGGTCCTGCGTCCCGTCCTTCATGATGTCCGACGCCTTGCGGATGCTGGCCTTCACGCCGTCGAGCGCGGAGCCGTCGCACAGGCCCGTGCTGATGCGCCCTGCCATCTGGGCGACGGTGGACACGACCTGTTCGGAATCGATGACGCCCGCGATGACGCCGTTGGTGGCCGAGCCGTTGCCCGCGGCCACGTCTGCCGTGATGACCGCCTTCGCGATGTTGATCGAGAATGTGACGCCGCCGACCGCCAAGGTCACCGTGACGTTCGACCCAGGTCCGGACACCCAGGTCCTGCCGCTCATGTAACTGTTGGGGAACTTGACCTTCGACTGGTTTCCACCTTCGAGCTGCGTGGTGCCGGTGTCCTTGCAGTCCGTGAGCAGGTCGCAGTACAGCGGCCAGACGTCGTTGCCGTCCCAGGCCGGGGCAGCTTCGCGGTCCGCGCCGAAGTAGATCGCGGCGGGCAGGTTGACGTAGTCCGCCCCGCTGCCGACCGTCTCGACGCCGATGATCATCGCGAAGACGCCCGCGTTGATGTTGTCGTTGATCGCCGTGGAGAAGTCCGGGGTGACGTCCACGAGGATCGGAAGCAGGTTCGGTCCGAACGAGTTGTCGATGCCGTCGTCGCCGTCGGTCTTGACGGAATCACTCGCGCCCTCCACGAGCTTGCAGTGGCTCGAGGACGTACGCGTGGACTTGAGCCCGTCGAGGTCGTAGCCGAACTTCTTCCAGGCGGCAGGGTCCGATGCTCCCGCGCGCGTGGTGTCACCGAAGTACCACTTCTTGAGGGCGAGCACGGTGCCGTCGCCGTCGCCCGGCACGCCGGCCGCGGGCGGGGCAGGGGGAACCAAGCAATCCGTGCACTGCCCGTCACCGCCGCCTCCCCCAGAACCGCCGGACGACTCACCGCCGTCGTCCGAGCCGCACGCAAAGAGCGAAAGGCCAACGACGACGCTACCGAGAACATGGATGGTTGAACGAAGTTTCATGCGTGTAATCTCCCCTGAACCGGCCATCCCTACGCGAAGCAAGGTCGGGCGGCAACCCCAGAATGCCAAGCCGGATTGCCGCTCCCAGGGGGCTGCCCGCGTCAGGGCGCTTGCGACGTGACGGTCAGGTTTTGGTTTTCGACAATGGGGACGAACGAGACGGGCGTGAGCTCGAGGGGGGACACCGCCAAGGTGATGGGTTCCCCCGTCAGGCTGCAGCCGACCGTCGCGTGTGGGGCCTCCAGGACTTCGCCCTCATTCGCCTGAAGCGTGATGGCCCCGTCCTTTGCGGCTGCCTGCAGCACCAGAGGTTGTCGTTCTGGCTCGGAACGGGTGCCGTGGTGTAGGCAGCCAGCAGGGCCGCGCCTTCGTCCGTGAGCTGAAGCGGTGGAAACTTCTGTACAGCCGGGGTTCCGTATTCCTTGCTCGGTTGCCCATACACCTTGAGCCGGGCCGGGTAGTCCAGTTGGTCAACCGTGTTGACGTGAAGCCCGCCGGCCCCATGAACGCGAGATGGACGGGAATTTCAAGGCTGGGACGAAGTCTTTGGGGATCGGCCGTCGTGTGTGGCTGGGCTGGCTCGCCACTGCCTTGCCCGCGGTCGGGCTCGGTGCTTGCGGGGGGAACGCGGACCTCGAGGGAGACCCCGCAGCCCCGCACGATGCGGGCGCCGATGGCGACGCCCCGCCGGGCGCTGATGTCTTCGAGCCGGAGGATGCTGGTGCTGATGTCGAGAGCCCAGGTGATGCCCTCGAGTCCGGACCGTCGTGCGAGCCCACCGGGAGCGATGCGCTCGGTCCCTTCCACAGGCCCGGGGCGCCCTTCCGCACGGAGATTGCTGGCCCCGAGGAACCGGGGCAGCGAATCCGGATCGTGGGCACCGTGCTCGCGGACGACTGTGTCACGCCCGTCGCGGGCGCCGTGCTCGACATCTGGCATGCGGACGCGAGCGGCGTGTATCACAGCGCGGAGCAAACCTATCGGCTCCGGGGCCAGGTCAAGACCGACGCCGACGGGCGCTTCTCCTTCGACAGCATTCTGCCCGGTCACTACGACAACCGGCCACGGCACGTGCACCTCATCGTGTCTTCACCCGGGTTCTTGCCGCTGACCACGCAACTGTACTTCGCTGGAGATCCCCTGCTCGGGCCGAACGACTCGTGCCAGCCACCGACGTGTCACTCCTCCGATCCGGACCGCATCACGGCGCTCGAGCCGGTGGCGACGGATGCGGGAGAGTTGTGGGTGGGGACCTTCGAGGTGCGGCTGGCCGCGTAACGCTGTCCCGCCTCCTCTCAACCCGCGTCGAATCCCTGCGTCCCGCGTGGGTGATGTCAACCCCTCGAACGCCATTCACAGGTTACGAAGAAATCTGCTTCTGAGCTGCCTGCCAATCGAGCCGATTGGTTACCGATCTCACATCGACACCGTGAAGGTGAAGGACTCGGAGACAACATGGCTCGAAACTTTTGGCTCGCGCTTGCATTCGGTCTAAGTTTCTCAACGTTGTTTTGCGCTGGCTGCGGCTCCAATGGGGATTCAGACGGGGTGCCGATCGGAGGAGGCGGGACCGGTTCGGGCTCGCTCACGAAGTGCAGCAGCGACGGGCAATGCTCCCCGCCCACACCGTACTGCGACACTTCGGCAGGCTTCTGTATTGAATGCCTGGGCGACGCCAACTGTGACGGTGATCGCGTGTGCAACCTGAAGACGCACGCGTGCGTCGAGTGCAGCGGCGACGGCGACTGTGGTGGGGACCAACCGTATTGCAGTCCGCAGGACGGGGAGTGTGTCGAGTGCCTGGCGCCGGCCAACTGCGGAAACGCGGAGGAGACCTGCGACGCGCTCACCCATCGGTGCGTTGAGAGCTGTAGCACGAGCGGCGACTGTTCTGCGGACTCGGAGAGGCCGTACTGCGATCCGACGAGGTCCGTGTGTGTCGAGTGTGTGGGCGACGGCAATTGCTCCGGGGAAGATCAGCCCGTTTGCGACGCGACGCGAGGGCGGTGCGTGGAATGTCGGAGCGCCGCCGATTGCGGTGGTGAGCAGCCGTATTGCGCGGTGGCGCTTCGATGTGTGGAGTGTCTCTCGGACGTCGATTGCGAACGAGGAACGTGCGAGGTGCAGGAAGGGGTTTGCCGAGACTAGGGACCTTGTGGGGTCTCAGGCGGAAGACGATTGACGGTCGTGGAAGACCAGGGAGAAGTTTGTCATGAAGCGGATGCTTTCTTGGGTCGTTGGCGTGTCAGCCCTTTCGATGGCGGCATGGATGGGCTGCGGTAGTTCGGACGATTCCGAGCTGTCAGGGACCGGTTCGCCCGGTACGGGGGGAGGGGCGGGCAGCGACGGCGGCGCGGGCTCAGGGGGAACGGGCGCTGGGGGAACCGGGGGCTCTGCGGGAAGCGGAGGCGCTGCGGGCTCAGGAGCCGGGACGGTCGGGGGCTCCGCAGGCGTTTCAGGCTCGGCTGGGTCGGCACCGGGCTGCCAATCGGATGGGGACTGTTCGGCACCAACCCGCTACTGCGACACTTCTGCGGGGGTCTGCGTGGCGTGCCTCGGGGACGCGAACTGCACCGATGGCGACGCCCCCGCCTGTGACACCAACACCTTCACCTGTGTCGAGTGCGTGGACAACACGCACTGCTCGGAGAACAACCCGTACTGCGACGCCACCAGCAACCACTGCGTCGAGTGCCTGACGACGGCCAACTGTGGAGATCCGAACCTTGCCTGCGACCCGGCGACCAACCGCTGCGTGACAGCGTGCTCGTCCAGCGGTGATTGCGCACCACCGATCCCGTACTGCGACACCGCGAAGGGGTTCTGCGTCGAATGCCTGGATAACGCGAATTGCGAGGGAACGGGCAACCCGGTCTGTGCCTCCACGGGCCAATGCGTCGACTGCATCGACAACTCGACCTGTTCGGGCGATCAACCGTACTGCGATGTCGATGCCTATCGTTGCGTCGAGTGCCTCACCGACGCGAACTGCGCGGATCCGTCTTTGGTGTGCGACCAAGGCGAATGCCGCTGTGCAGCGGGAACGTCGTGGTGCAACGGCTCGTGCATCGACACGACGTCGGATCCCGACAATTGCGGGGGTTGCGGGAACCAGTGCGATCCCGACTTCGAAGTTTGCTCGAACGGGGACTGTGCCTGCACGGACGGACTGACGATGTGCGACGGACAGTGCCGGGATCTGCAGAATGACCCGCGTCGTTGCGGCGCGTGCGACACCCAGTGCGGAGATGCGGAGGTCTGCAGTAGCGGGTCCTGCGCGTGCCGCCCGGGGCTGACCGAGTGCAACGGCAACTGCGTCGACATGCAGTCCGACCCGCGGTTCTGCGGCGACTGCAACACGGAGTGTGGCACCAACCAGCTGTGCCAGAATGGAAGCTGCGCAAGTGCTTCGGGCGGGTGCGATGGCGGTCTGGAAGCCTGCCAGGTGCCGGGCGACTTGATGGGTTGCTTCGATCTGGAGACAAGTCCGCTGCACTGTGGCGATTGCGGTCAAGTGTGTGCCAATGACGAGCTCTGCATCGACGGCGAGTGCTACAACTACCGGCCCGCCGCGCCGTGTACGACCTGTCCGTGCGACAGCATCTGCGACGGGTTGGTCGACAATCCGCGATGCTGCGACGTGGGAGCCAGCCTCATTTGCCTCGAGGACGCCCCGGCGTGCCCGTGACCGCTTCGCCCCCGCCCATGTGGTTGCTCCGAAGGGTGGCGAGAGGGGGCTGGCGTTGGCGGGGTGTTGTCGAGTGCTTCGCCTAGGGGGCTGAGTCGGTTCGACGGTCGTGGAACATCACGGAGAGATTGTCATGAAGCAGTTGCTTTCTTGGGCCTTGTGTGTGTCAGCGCTCTCGATGACGGCGTGGGGCTGCGGTAGCTCGAACGAATTCCAGATGTCAGGTACCGGTTCGCCTGCGACGGGGGGAGGGGCGGGCAGCGCGGGCTCTGGGGGAACGGGAGTTGCGGGCAGCGCGGGCATTGCGGACTCAGGGACCGGGGCGGTCGGGGGCTCCGGCTCCGCAGGCGTTTCGGGCTCTGCGGGAACGGGAGTTGCGGGAAGCGGAGGCTCTGCGGGCTCCGCCGGGTCAGGCGGGACCGGCTCCGCAGGCGTGACAGCTTGCTCGTCCAGCGGGGACTGCTCACCTCCGACCCCCCACTGCGACACAGCAAAGGAGTTCTGCGTCGAATGCCTCACCGACGCGAACTGCTCGGATGCGTCTTTGGCTTGCCTCCAAGGCCAATGCCGATGCGCAGCGGGAACGTCTTGGTGCAACGGCTCGTGCATCGACACGACGTCGAATCCCGACAATTGTGGCGGTTGCGGGAACCAGTGTGACCCCGACTACGAAGTCTGCTCGAACGGGGATTGTGCCTGCAAGGGCGGGCTGACGATGTGCAACGGACAGTGTCAAGATCTTCAGAATAACCCGCTTCGATGCGGCGGGTGCGACACCCAATGCGGAGATGCGGAGGTCTGCAGCAGCGGGACCTGTGCGTGCCGCCCGGGGCTGACCGACTGCAACGGCAACTGCGTCGACATGCAGTCCGACCCGCGGTTCTGCGGTGACTGCAACACGGAGTGTGGCACCGATCAACTTTGCCAGGATGGAAGCTGCGCAAGTGCTTCGGGCGGGTGCGATGGCGGTCTGGAAGCCTGCCAGGTGCCGGGCGACTTGATGGGTTGCTTCGATCTGGAGACAAGTCCGCTTCACTGTGGCGATTGCGGTCAAGTGTGCGCCAATGATGAGCTTTGCATCGACGGCAATTGCTACACCTACCGTCCCGCCTCGCCGTGCACGACCTGTCCGTGCGACAGCATCTGCAACGAGTCGGCAAACAACCCGCGATGCTGCGACGTGGGAGCCAGCCTCATTTGTCTCGAGGACGCCCCGGCGTGCCCGTGACCGCTTCGCCCTCGCCCATGCTAACGTCTGCAGATGCTTCCGGTCGTCGTCGTCGTCGAACTGGCTCCGGCAGACGCGCCCCCCACTCTTGCTGATGCGCTGCTCGATTCCTGCTCCGTGGCTCTCCGCCGGGGAATTTGCGCGCGGGCTGACACGCTCGAGGCGTCGTCCGCGCAAGCGACCGCGGTCATTGTGTGGAACGGCCTCGACGTTCGCATCGAGGTCGGTGTCCAGCGCGAAGGGCGGCCGTTGTGGGTGCTGAGGGAGCTATCGTTCTCCAGTTCGGACCCAGAAGTGGAGCGGTGGCGAGCCGCCGGGCTCACGGTGGCTTCTCTGGTGGGAGAGGTCCAGCCGTGGGTGAGCGCGCCGCAGCCGAAGCCTCCGCTCCCTGCTGCACCGGTGCAACGGAAGGAGGAGCCGACGTTGCGATCGGACGCGAACCTCGGCGTCTCCGCGCTGGTTGGCCCCGGGCTGAGCTCAGGCGGTGTCCGGGTTGGTGGAAAACTCGACGCGGCCCACCGGGTCTGGGGTCCGGCATTTGTCCTCGGCAGTGTCGATCACTCCGTCGGCTTGGGGACCAGGCAGGACCTGAGCGTCGCGTGGACCAGTGCTGCAGCGTCCGGCTTGTACATGCCCGATGTCGCGAGCGGTCTGGAGCTCGGTGCATCAGGGGGAATCGTCCTGCAACGCATGGCAGCATCCACGAAATCGGAGCCGACGGATTCTGGCAGTCAGTGGGATCCCGGAGTAGCGCTCGGGGTGCTTGCAAGATGGCCTGCGAACGAGATGCTTTCGCTCCGCGCCGGGGTGGACGCCAGGCAGTTCTGGCGGGGTGCCGAGATTCGCGTGCGTGGCGAGGAGGCCGGGAAGTCCTCGAGGTGGACCGCGCTCGTCTGGCTTGGTCTGCAATGGTCCCTCACGCCGGAGCCACGGTGAGTGCCTGGCGATTCGGCCTCCGGTTACTTATGGATCGTGGCGTGGCCATCCATGAAACGTAGTCGTCCCCACCTCGCGGTCGTGCAAGGAGGAACGGCTTCTGAGCCAGCCCCGGGCCCGTCGGACGAAGAGCTCATTCGTGCGGTGGAAGAGGGCGACGCCCATGTCGCCGGGTTGCTCTACGACCGGCTTCTCCCCACGGTGGATCGCACCCTCGTTCGGGTCCTGGGTCGAAGAGAGGCGGAACACGAGGATCTCGTCCAGAGCGCCTTCGAGCAGATCGTGATGACGCTCTCTCGCCGTCGGTTCGGCCGTACCTGCAGTCTGGACGCGTGGGCGTCGACGCTGGCGTCGCGCGTGGCGTTCAACGTGCTCCGGTCCCGAACGCGCGAACGTCGCGTGGTCGATCACAAAACGGATCTGGACGATGCGACGCGGACGCGGGCCGGGGGACGGGACGTGGAGCGGGAAGCGGGGACGCGACGGCAACTCGACCGGGTGCGGTCCCACCTGTCCCAAATGTCGGAACTGCGAGCGACAACGCTGTTCTTGCACGACGGCCTTGGCTACGACCTCGCCGAGATCGCGGTCCTTACGGGCGCTTCGATCGCGGCGGCCCAATCGCGACTGGTGCGCGGTCGCAGGGAGCTTCAGCAGCGGATGGGGGAAGACATCCCGGCTCAGGAGGACGAGCGATGAGACGCGAGGCCCAAGAGTCGAAGGCGTTGCGGAAGTTGGCGACCGGGGTCGTCGAGGTGGAGTCGCAGGGTGAGCTTGCTCGCCGCCGCGAGCGCTTGGTTCCGAAGCTCGCCATGGCGATCGACCGAGCGTCCCTGCGCGAAGCCCGCCGTCGGCGAATCCATCGAGTGGCCGCCGTGGTGGCGCTCGCTGCCGCCGTGGTCTTGATCGTGGGAATGGGGTGGTCTGCGTGGAGATCTGGCAGCGCTCCACGAGAATCGGAACTCGCAGCCATGAGGGTCGAGTCGACCGATGGCTCGGTGATCGTGACCCACGACGGTCGGGAGGCCCCTGCCATGAGTCGGGCGCTTTCGAAGGATGACGCGATCAACACGGCAGAAGGGGCGCGCGCCGTGGTTCGCCTTGCGAGCGGAACGAGACTGTGGATCGGGCCTTCGACGCAGCTTTCTCTCGGCGGGACGACGGGGGCGCGGGATGAAGTGACGCTTTCTGCCGGCTACATCGAGGCGACGGTACCCCAACTTGGTGCCGAGGCCAGCTTCGAGGTCGTGACGCCCGATGCGCGTGTTCGCGTGCACGGGACGCAGTTCTCGGTGAGGGTTCAGAACAGCGATGGCGGGATCCGGACGGACGTTCAGGTGACCGAGGGTGTCGTGTCTGTGCTTCACGGCGGTGGGGTTGCGATGTTGCATGCCAGTGCATCCTGGTCGTCTGAGGACGGGCTGGCGGAGCGACGGGACACGGAGAGCGATGCGCCCGAGATGACGGGGGAAGGTGTTCGTTCGATCGCTGAAGACGGGGGGGCCGTTGGTGATGGCGGCGAAAGGCCTCGGCCCGTGACCGCGGGTGGGACGCCAGCAGGGCCTGCGGCGATCGCGTCGACCCACAGCAGCCTCGCGGAGGAAAACGCCGCGCTTCAGAGGGCAATGCAGGCTGCGCGTGCGGGGCAAGACGAGCGGTCGCTCGCGCTGCTCAACGAGTTCCTGGCGAGATACCCTCGATCGCCACTCGCCCAGAACGCTCGCGTCGAGCGATTTCGGACGCTGGCTCGTTTGGGAAGAAGTGATGCCGCGTCCCGAGAAGCCAGACGGTACATGGCCGAGCATCCGGGAGGGTTCGCCAGCGACGAGGCGCGAGACATCGTGATGCCTCCGGCATCGGGCGGGACAGGTGGAAGATGATGCGTTCGCCCGCGTTCCTGTTCGTCATCGGCACATTCCCTCTCTTGATCGCTTGTGGAACCGATGGGTTGATCGACCTGGCCCCGGACTCGCCTCCTTCGGCCAACGATGCATCCAGCGACGCTGCGTTGCTCCAGCCGAGCTGCGTCGGCCCAAGCGACTGTATGTCGCCGTACCCCGAGTGCGATCTTCAGCTGGGGGTCTGCGTGGAGTGCGTGTCGTCCACCACCTGCGGTGAACGCTTCTGCGAGCCGGAGAGTCACAGCTGCGTAGACTGCCTGCAGGACGTCGACTGCGGTGACGAGCAGCGGTGCTCGCCCGGGCAGCGGACTTGCGTCGAATGCTTGAGTAAGGCTGACTGCGGGGAAGAGGAAGCGTGCGATGCCACGGGCCGATGCACGCAGATCTGCCAGGGGGACCAGGATTGCCACGAGGAGAGCGAGCCCTGGTGCTTGCCAACAGGAAGCTTCTGCGTGGAATGCACGGTGAGTGAGCAATGCGAATCGGGCGAGCAATGCGACCTGTCCGCACATCGCTGTGGGTAGGCGTTGGGCAGGTGCCGATGGCAACACGCCTCAGTCGAACTTGAGCGGCCCGACCTTCGCGAACATCAGCGCGCCGCCCACGTACCACGCGGCCCCCTCCACGACGCGCCATTGCCGTCGTTCGAGCACACCCTCCGGCGCGGGGGCAGGAGGGAGCGGGAGGCGGAGCTGGAGCAACCTTCGGAAGGCGAGTTCGGGTGGCGCGCCGTCGTTCCGCGTCGCGTGGGACACGGTCGAGCCGGAGACGACGGACGCGGGGGGAGTTGTGGGTGGGGACTGGGCGCGTGACCGCGGCTGCACGCCAAGGATCACGATGTGGAATCTGCGTCAAGGGGCGGAGAGGGATCGTGACATGGCTCGTATGCGATCGTTGATCCCGATGGACCGCAATCACCATGAATGTTGTGTAGCAATACTTCGGATGGCATGTCGTGCTTCCCGGTAGATCAACGTCCATGGGTTGACGTCTGCTGACGGAAGCTGTTAGTGGGCGCGTAGCGAGACTGAATGCCAACGTTCGTGCGAGGCAGCTGACCGGTCGCGAACACACATCCTCGACGCATTCGAGTTCGGGCGAGGGCGGAACCCAAGGACCGCGCCAGCCACTCTGGGAAAGAGCAATGAGGCGAACCTTCCGCGGAGGGGTTCATCCCCACGACCACAAAGATCTGACGTGCGGTCGCGCGAGCCGTCCGCTCGAGGTGCCGACGAGGGTTGTGCTGCCGTTGCGTCAACACGTCGGCGCGCCGGCTCGTTGCGTTGTGAAGGTGGGTGATCAGGTAGCTGAGGGACAGGTCATCGCGGAGGCGGGCGGGTACGTGTCAGCGCCGGTGCACGCGTCGATCGCCGGGAAGGTGACTGTCATCGGCAAGCATCTGCACCCAGCCGGCTACGAGTGCGAGTCGGTGACGCTGGAGGCTCTGGCCGATGCGCCGGCGGGGCAGGGCTGGCCGCCGGAACCCGAACGGCTTGCCGGCTTCACCGCGGACTATGTCGAGGCCGAGCCGGACAGGCTCCGGTCTCTCATTCAAGCCGCGGGAATCGTAGGAAGCGGAGGCGCGGGCTTTCCGACCCACGTCAAGCTGTCCCCGCCGAAGGACAAGCCGATCGACACGTTGATCATCAACGCCGCGGAATGCGAGCCGTACCTGACGTGCGATCACCGGGCGATGCTCGAGGAGCCCGACGTCATCGCCCATGGCGTGCGCATCGCGCAACGGATCCTTGGCGTGCGCCGGGTCTACGTCGGGATCGAGGCCAACAAGCTCGACGCTGCCGAGGTGATGCGCAAGGTGTTCGCCGCGGACTCGCAGGTCGAGGTCGTGGTCCTTCGGGTCAAGTACCCGCAGGGAGGGGAGAAACAGTTGATCCAGGCGTTGACGGGGCGTGAGGTGCCGCCGCCCCCGGGCTTGCCCATGGATACGGGCTGCGTCGTCCAGAACGTCTCGACGTGCGCCGCCATCGCGCGCGCGGTGATGGAGGGCAAGCCTTTCTATGAGAGGCTGGTCACGCTGAGCGGTTCGATGGTCAAGAACCCAGGCAACTATCGCGTGCGAGTCGGCAGCATGGTGGCTGACGTGATCGAACAGGCTGGCGGTCTGCTCGAGCCACCGAGGAAAGTGATCATGGGCGGTCCGATGATGGGCCTGTCGATGGCGGATCTCGAAGTCCCGATTGTCAAGGTGACGTCCGGGTTCGTCTTCCTGTCCAGGAAGGAGATCGGCTCGGTCGTGCCGAGCCCATGCATTCGGTGTGGGCGGTGCGTCATGGCGTGCCCGCTTCGGCTGCAGCCCGGCGACATCGCGCGGTGGGTCGAGCTGGGTGACCTGGACGCGGCGCGGGCGCTCCACGTGACGGATTGCATGGAGTGCGGCACCTGCAGCTACATCTGTCCTTCTCATCGCTGGCTGGTTCAGCAGATCCGGCTGGGCAAGGCGAAGCTTCATGAGCGAAAGCAACAATCAGTCTGAGGCCACGGCGCCGGAGCCGCCGGCCCAGCAGTTCGCGACCGGACTGGTCGTCGGCACCTCGCCGCACGTGGTCGCGGAGCAGGGCGTACCCGAGATCATGCGGTGGGTGGTCATGGCCTTGGCGCCCGCGGTGTTCGTTTCACTCTGGTTCTTCGGCCTGGAGGCGCTGCGGGTCTACGTGCTCGCCATCGCCGCCTGCGTCGGGATCGAGTGGCTCTGTCTGCGTTATCTCCGCAATCCGGGAAGCCTGGGCGACTGGTCGGCGGCGCTGACCGGCGTGCTCTTGGCGATGAACCTGCCGGTGACATCGCCAACCTGGATGGTTCTCGTCGGCGCCCTGGTTGCGATCGCAATTGCCAAACACGCCTTTGGCGGTCTCGGCAGCAACATCTTCAACCCCGCCCTGACCGCCCGGGTCTTCCTGCTCATCTCCTGGCCGGTGCAGATGACCACCTGGCTCAAGCCCGGTGAACGAGGGCTGCTCGCGCCAGGCGCGGATCTGCAGGCCATCACGCAGGCCACGCCCCTCGGGATGATTAAGGTCGGTCAGCTCGGTCAGTTCGCGACCGAAGCGGGTGAATTGCTGGTGCGCGACGAGGGCGGATCGATCGGCGAGATCTCTGCGGTGGCCCTGGTCCTCGGTGGACTGGTGCTGCTCTGGAAACGGATCGTCACGTGGGAGGTCCCGACCTTCTTCGTCGGAACCACATTGGCGATCACCTCCGTCGCCTGGCTGGTCGACCCATCGGCCTTTGCCTCGCCGCTGACCCACTTGGTCTCGGGCGGCTTGCTGCTCGGGGCCATCTTCATGGCCACCGACATGGTGACCTCGCCAGGCACAGCGAAGGGCCGTGTGATCTTTGCGGTCGGATGCGGGTTGTTGACCGCGGTCATCCGCCTGTGGGGCGGCTATCCCGAAGGCGTCAGCTTCGCCATCCTTTTGATGAACGGCATGACCCCGCTCATCGACCGGTACGTGCGGCCGCGCCCCTTCGGCGCGCTGGGCGCGAGCAAAAAGGTGGCGGCATGAAGACCACGTTGCACTACGTGGGTGTGCTCACCCTGATTTGCGCCGTGGCCGCTGGCTTGCTCGCCACTGTGAACGAGTTGACCGCCGAGCCGATCGCCTCCGCACGCAAGCAGGTCACGCTGGCCGCGGTGCAGACGGTGTTGCCCCAGTTCGAGACGCTGGCCGACGCCGAGGCGGTCAAAGCCGCGGTCGCCGACCCGGCGGCTCCCGAGATGTACGCGGCCTTCGCGTCCGGCCGCCTCGTCGGCGCGGCGATCAAGGTGACTGACACTGATGGCTTCGCGGGCGATGTCACCTTCATGGTCGGGGTGACCTCCGACGCCAAGGTGCATGCCATCCGCCTGCTGGCTCACAAGGAGACCCCCGGCCTCGGCACCAAACTTGCCGAGCCGGCGTTTGCCTCCCAGTTCGTTGGCATCGCAATCCCCGAAGGCGGACTGCTGGTGACCAAGGACGGCGGCAGCATCCATGCGATCACGGGCGCGACCATCTCCAGCCGCACCGCCACACGCTCGGCGACCCGGGCCGTCGAGCTGTTTCTTCAGTACCAACCGCAACTGACAGGCGCCGCCCCCCCGTCCCAGCTCGCGCAAGGAGGTCCTCGTGGCTGAAGTGACAGCCGTCCAGGAGTTTCGTAAAGGGCTGCTCCGCGAGAACCCTCTCTTTGTCCTCGCTCTCGGGTTGTGCCCGTCGCTCGCCGTGACCACCAGCCTCTTCAACGGTATCGGAATGGGGTTGGCCGCTACCTTCGTGCTCGTCTGCTCGAACACCGTGATTTCGCTCTTGCGCGACTTCATCCCCAAGGGGGTCCGCATCCCGGCGTACATCGTCGTCATCGCCTCGTTCGTCACCATCGTCGAGATGCTGATGGAGGCCTACGTCTTCGCGCTGCACCAGGCGCTCGGGGTGTTCATCCCGCTCATCGTCGTCAACTGCATCATCCTCGGGCGCGCCGAGGCGTTTGCCTCGCGCAACGGGGTGTGGCGTTCGGTGCTCGACGGGCTCGGGATGGGACTCGGCTTCACCCTCGCTCTGGTCTTGATGGGGGCCGCTCGAGAGATCCTGGGCAACGGTACGATTCTGACCGGGACCCCGCTCGAGGTGATCGTGTTCGGTGCAGCCTTCAAGGCGAGTCCGGTGCTGGTGATGGTGCTTCCCCCGGGTGCATTCTTGACTCTCGCGTTGCTGATGGCGGGCATCAACCACTGGATGCGGAGGGCCTGAACCATGGAGCTCACCTTCGGCCAGTACCTGCAGCTCATCGTCTGGGCGGTGTTCGTCAATAACTTCATCCTCGCCCAGTTCCTTGGGATCTGCCCCTTCCTCGGGGTCAGCAAGAAGATCGAATCGGCCATCGGCATGAGTCTGGCGGTCGTCTTCGTGATGACCGTCGCGGCGACGCTCACCTGGGTGCTGAATCGCTTCCTGCTCGTGCCCATGCAGTTGGTCTTCCTCAAGACGATCGTCTTCATTCTGGTCATCGCCGCCCTGGTGCAGTTTGTGGAGATGGTCATTCGGAAGGTATCCCCCGCCTTGTTCCAGGCGCTGGGGATTTTCCTGCCGCTCATCACGACCAACTGCGCGGTCCTTGGGGCCGCCCTGCTCGCTGTTCAGAAGGACTTCTCCTTCTTCACGACCCTGGTCTATGCGCTCGCCTCCTCGCTCGGCTTTGGCTTGGTGATGGTCCTGTTTGCGGGCATCCGTGAGCGAATGGAGACTACGACCGAGACGCCCCGGGTGATGCGCGGCATGCCCGTCACCCTGGTCGCGGCGAGCATCCTTTCCCTGGCTTTTCTTGGGTTCGCAGGCTTGGTCAAGATGTGAGGAGAGAAGCATCGTGGACGTCAACACCATCCTGATCAGCACTGGGGCACTCGGTGGCCTCGGCGCCGCGGCCGCCGCCTTGCTCGCCGGCGCGTCCCGCGTCCTCCGCGTCGAGGAGGACCCGCGCGTGCAGCAGGTCACCGACGCGTTACCAGGGGCGAACTGCGGCGGCTGTGGCTTTCCTGGGTGCTCGGGATTCGCCGCGGCGGTGGTTGCCGGCAAGGCGGAGCCGACTCTCTGCGCCCCCGGTGGTGCCCAGATCGCCCAGACGGTTGGCGACATCCTGGGCATCGTCGTGGAGGCCAAAGCTCGCCAAGTCGCCCGGCTGCGCTGCCACGGCGGCCGCGAGCGTTCGTTCGCGCGGGCGAGCTACATAGGCATGGTCAGCTGCAAGGCGGTCATTCTCCTTGTTCCAGCAGGCACCAAGAAGTGTCCTCAGGCGTGCGAGGGGCTGGGCGATTGCGTTGTGGCTTGCGTCTTCGACGCCATCCGGATCACGGACGAGATGCTGCCCGTGATCGACGAAGACAAGTGCACCGGGTGCGGCAAGTGCGTCAATGACTGTCCCAAGGCGGCGCTCATGCTGCACCCGTATCCCGAGCGGCTCTCGGTCGGGTGCGGCAACCAGGTTGCCCCCAAACTGGTTCGCAAGGTCTGTCAGGTCGGCTGCTTGCACTGCAAGCTGTGCGTGCGCACGTGCCCTTACGACGCGCTCGCGTGGGAGGGCAACCTTCCCCACCGCGTCGACGGCAAGTGTCGGATGTGCGGGCTTTGCTTGGATGTCTGCAAGACCAAGGTGATGCACTTTGCCCCTGGCTTCGAGGCGAGCCCTGAGGTCAAGGAGGAAGCAAGGCGTCTTGGGGCTGAGCGCAAGGCGGCCGAGGCTGCGAAGAAGGCCGCGCAGCGGGGTAAGGCCAAGTCTGGTCCCGACAACGCGACGGCCAACCCGAGTGGGGGCACGGCATGATCGAACGCGGGACGGTGCTTGAACGGCGCAGCGACGGGGCGGTGGTCGTCGAGGTCCGTCGCAGCGCAGCCTGTGACAGCTGCCACGCCAGGGGTGCTTGCGGAATGGGATTCGGAGTCAAGACGGCGAAGGTGATTGCGCACGATTCTCTTGGCGCGCGTGCCGGTCAGACAGTCACGGTGGAGGTGGGAGACGGGGCATTTCTCGCCGCATGCGCGTGGGTCTACGGGGTACCCGTGGCCGGCCTGCTCGTCGGAGCCCTGCTCGGAGTTGTCTTGGCCGGTCGTGCGGGGCTGGAAGCGAGCCAGGATGCGCTCAGTGCGTTGCTCGCGTTGATCGGTTTGGGCTTGGGGGGCGTGGCGGTTTGGTGGCGTGATCGGCGGGTGCGGGACGCGCGTGGAGCGCCGAGCGGGCGCTTTCGGGTGCAGGTGAGTGCCCTTTCGGATGACGGCGGGGCGCAACGCCCATCGCCTTCGACGAGGATGCAATGAAGACAGGATCGACCGAGGTGAAGGTTTCGCGCCGCGCTTTGCTCATCGGGGCAGGGGGCCTAGCCGTCGGGGCGGCGATCGCCTCGTCAGGCAGCTGGCCCGGGCCGTTCGTCGGCGAGTCCAGGCTCCAGGTCGCTCGCTTCGCCGCGATGGGCACCTTTCTCGACTTCACGCTGCCTTGCGCCTCTGGTTCGGCCGTACAACAGGCGGTTGCCACGATCGCCCGCCTCGAACGGTGCATGACGGTCTTCTCACCCGGCAGCGAGTTGTCCGGCGTCAATGCGAGCGCCGCCTCCGCCCGCCAGCCCGTCTCGACCGACTTGGCGATGGTGCTCGCGCAGTGCAGGACGATCCATCGCCTGACCGATGGGGCCTTCGACCCGACCGTCGGACCCCTGATGCGTGCGTGGGGATTCCGTGGAGGCCGGCCGACCCGCCTACCGGGCCGTGACCTGCTCGGGGCGAGCTTGAAGCAGACCGGGTTGCAGTGGGTCGACTTGTCCCCGGGTGGGGTCGCCTTCGGCGCCGACGGGCTCGGTCTCGATCTCGGCGGCATCGGCAAGGGCTACGCGGCGGACCGGGCCGCGGAAGTCCTGCGGGCAGCAGACCTTAACGGCCTCGTCAACGTCGGCGGCGACCTGCGAAGCGTCGGTGCCCAACCGGACGGTGCGCCCTGGCAGGTCGGCGTGCGCCACCCTCTCCGCGGCGACGAGCTGCTCGCGCGCATCGAGCTCGCCCCAGGCCAAGCCGTCGCCACCAGTGGGACCTACGAGCAGCGATTCGAGGTCGACGGCCGTGAGGTGACTCACATCCTGGACCCGCGCAGCGGCGAGCCCGTCCACTCCGTCGTAAGCGCCACCGTGGTGGCTCCGAGCGCGATGGAGGCGGACGCCCTCGCCACGGCGGCGTGCGTGCTTGGAACCGTCGCGACGATGCGCCTGGTCGATTTGCTCCCCGGTGTGGAGGCGCTGCTCGTGGCGCGCGACAGCAATAGGTTTCGCGTCGAGGCGACGGGTGGAATGAAGGTCCACATGCTCAGCGCGGTGTAGCGCGTCGGCTTCAGTCGAACTCGAGCGGCCCGATCTTCGCGAACATCAGCGCGCCGCCCACGTACCACGCAGACCCCTCCACGACGGGACCTTCGAACGGCTCCTTCCGACGCAACTGGGTCCAAAGCAGGTTCACGAAGACGCATCCGCCCCAGGGCAGCTCGGACGTCGGCAACGCCCCGCAAGCCGTGACCGAGACGCTATCGATCGCGTCCCCGTCGTTGCCCCCGGCGAGCACGGTCCTGCCTCCTTCCGCGAAGACCGAGACCGGTTCGAAGATCGCGGCGCCGCGGGCGCCTACGTGCGGACGGAAGCTGTAGGAGACACCGTAATAGTCGAGGTCGTACTCAGGGTCCTGCGACAGCTGTGTGGCCTCGCCCACGGCGACCTTGCCCACCATGTCGAGCGCAGCCACGACGCCGAGCTGAAAGGCGGCCTGCCCGTCGGTCCAGAGGTACCCGGTGCTCGCCTGGGGGAGGCGAAGGTAGGGGTGAAACAGCTTGAGAGCGGTTCCCCCCGCTCCCTGGGCGCCGCCCGTCGCGTACAGCCCGTGGCCGCCGTCCAGACGTACGCGATACCCCAGCATCGCCGTGAGCTCGGTCCGGTAGATGGCGAGGGGCACGTCGGCGAGGGCATACTGCCACCCAAACTCGGCCAGCAGGCCTGACCGATCCGGGACGAGGTGGAGGATGCGTCCCGTGGATGTGAAAAAGGAAAGCCCGACGTAGGTTCGCTCGTAAGCACCGGCGCGAGTTCCGAAGGCGATCGGGGCCATGGGGCCGGCGGCGCCGCTGGCGAGCCATTGAGGTCCTTCGAGCGCACGCTCCGGCGCGGGAGGCGGCGGAGGTGGCGGAGGTGGCGGAGGTGGCGGAGGTGGCGGAGGTGGCGGAGGTGGGTCGCGAACGACCGTGGCGGTCGCCGAGGCGCTCCCTGTCGCGATCACGAGGGGGCCTGCTTCTTGGGCACGCTCGTTGGGCCCCTGCGCGAAGGATGCGACGGCCCATCCGGCGGTGACGGCCGGGAGGCACAGGACAACGGCGGGCAGCATGCTCCTGCTGAACCGGCGTGGGGTGAGGAGCTGCAGCATGGACGACCAGATTAGCACTGCGCGTCCGGAGGCCGTGGAGCGTGTTCCTAGTTCACTCCCCATGCCTGTCCACATTCCCGTTCCCCCTTTCAGCCTCCCCCGTTCTCCGCTATCCCACACCCACTACCCCGAGGTCCCCATGCGCCGTTTTCCCTTGTTTGCTAGCTCCGTCCTCGTCGCCGTGTTCTTCGCCTCGACGACCCAAGCCGCCGGCCCGTTCGTCCCCGTGACCCAGGCGCGCCCCGGGGAATCCGCGGTCTACCTCCAGAACAACGCCAAGCTGGCCGTGTTCGGAAGCGCGACCGAGGCGGAGCTTCGCCATGCCCTCGCGTCGGCCACCATCCGCGTCCGGTCGGCTTCCCCTGCCCGCGACGCCATGGTCCTGTCGCTCGAGCACACGACACGGCAGGCCCTCACGTCCGCGGACCTCGACGCCGTCAGCTCCCACGTTCGTTCAGTCCAGGGTGTGACGGGCACGGGACCTGTGTACTTCGAATGTGATGCGATGCACGTCTCGACGGGGCGCATCTGGGTCTACCTACCGAGGGGCACAGGCGCTGCGAAGGCCCAGGCGAAGCTGGCGGGCATGGGACTCCAGCTCGTGGACTACGTGGACGCGGTGCACGGCATCGCAGTGGGCGCTCCGATGGGCGCGTTCTCGATCGACACCGTTACGCGGGAACTGCTTGCCGCAGGCCATCAGGCCGTGCCCGAACTCCAGCGAAAGTCCTTCCCCTACCTCGTCCCGAGCGACCCGTACTTCGCCAGGCAATGGTCTCACCGCAACACCGGCGACAACGTCACCCGCGCCGGATCGCAGACCCCCATCGAAGGTGTGGCCTTTGCCGACGCACGCATCTCCGACGCATGGGACATGACGACGGGTCTCGCGACCACCCTCGTGGGTGTTCTCGACTCGGGCACGGACTGCACTCACCCCGAATTTGCGGGCAAGTGCGAGCAGCCCTACAACGCCATCACCAACACCCCCTCCGCCGAGCCGCCTCCCTTGTCCCAGGACATGATGGCTGGGCACGGCACCTCCGTGGCGGGTATCGTGGCAGCCCCCATCGACGGCGAAGGCATGGTCGGCGTGTGCCCTGCGTGTCGCATCGTTCCTGTGCGCCTCATCGAGAGCGGCACCTTTCTCACGGACACCATGATGCTTCGAGGCTTCAAGCACGCCGTGGACGCGGGCGTCTCCGTCATCAACAACTCCTGGGGCCCTTCCATCGCTGGGACCTTCTTCATCCCCGTCTCCCAGGGTGAGCTTCAAGGCATCCAGTACGCGGGGCAGGGCAGGGGAGGGCTCGGCGTGCTCGTTGTGTATGCCGCCGGCAACGACAGCGCGGACACGCAGTACCTCGGCCAACTGCGCACGGGCGAGCCCAACGTCATGGCCATCGCCGCCTCGAACCACCGCGACAAGCGCTCCTCCTACTCGAACTTCGGCGACTTCCTCGACGTGTCCGCCCCCACCAACGACGAAGGCATCACCCCGTCGATCATCTCCCTCGATATCGTTGGAGCTGGGGATCTCGCGGGGGATTACACCTCGGCGTTCGGTGGCACGTCCAGCGCGGCTCCGGTCGTCAGCGGCGTGGCGGCCCTGATGTTCTCAGTGAAGCCGGACGCGACCGCGGCCCAGGTGAGGGAGATCCTGAACCAGACCGCGGACAAGGTCGACGCCGACGAGGGGTTCTGGGATGCGCAGGGCTTCAGCGTATTGTACGGCCATGGCCGCGTGAACGCCCACCGTGCCCTGCTGTCCTTGCAGGGCATGAGCGACCCGGCGTGCGCCACGCCCGCCGCGAGCGACGACTGCGACGTCCACCTCGACGAGAACTGCGACGGGTTCGTGGACGAGGGGTGCTCGGCGGTGTCGAACGTGGGATTGCTCTGCACGGATGCCACGGAGTGCGGGGCCGAAACCTACTGGACCTGCCCCGACTCCGGCAAGGTTCGCGGGGTGTGTACTTACTCCTGCTACGACCGGCCGTGCCCCGACGGATCCGCGTGCCTCGTCGGTCGATGTGCACCGTACTGCAACGACGACAACCCCTGCCCGCAGACCGACACGGTGTGCACGGACGACGTGCTCGGCGTTTGCTTGCGCCGCTGCACGACGAACGTCGACTGCCCCACGGACGAGGTGTGCGACTTCACGAACGGCTACTGCGTGCTCGATACGGACGGGTTACCGGGGTCGCCGTGCATCTCGGACGAGTGCAAGGGGGCGTCCTCGCTCTGTTTGTCCGACGGGATGGGCTTCCCGGATGGGTACTGCACGCATGCTTGCAGCACGAACGCCCAGTGCGAAGACAGCGGCAAGTGCATCGCGACGATGAACGGGTCGTTCTGCTACAAGGCCTGCACGTTTGACGGCGATTGCCGGCAGAACTACGTGTGCGAGCAGGCGGGGCCGCGCGCGGGGACCTGCTACAAGAAGTGCGACAAGGACTCGCAGTGCCGGGGAACGGACCCGGGCTGGGACCACATCGTGTGCGAGCTTTCCACGGGACGGTGCATCGACACGGCGGTGCCCGATGCCGGTGTGGACGCGGACGAACCCGAGGGCGGGGAGACGGACGCCGAGACGGATGCCGAACCGGACGCCGGGTCCGAGCCTGCGGAGGATGGCGGGACGGACGCAGGGGCTGAGGCGAGCACGGAAGGTGGCGCGGAGGCGGGCACGCCGCCGGGAGGGGACGACGACGACGGTGGTTGTGGCTGCCGCGCGGCGGGAACGGCGACGGCTCCGTCCGTTGGCGCGTGGACGCTGGTGCTGCTTGGGCTGGTGCTGGCGGGGCGGCGCCGCAGGGCGACTTGACCTCGGCATGGTGCCGGTGACCCTCCGCTCCACGCTCCTGTGCTTGTCGTTGGCTGGCTCGGCCGGGTGTGTGCCCGACCCGGCGTCGTCGCCGCGTGCGGTGTGGCCGCAACCGGCTGGGCCCCAGACCCTGGCGGTGGATGCGGGAACCGATGTGGCGCCCGTGCAGTCCGTGGACGCGGGCGTTCCCATGGCCCTGGCTGCCGACGGCGCGCAGGATCGGGACGCATCGGACGCGTCCGAACCCCAGGATCCTGCCCCCTATCAGGGGGTGATGCCTTCTGTGGATCGGCGGGACGCTCCTGCCAGGGAGATTGCGAACCTTTCCCCGCGTGCGTGCCGGGATCGCGTTCGCGCGGCGAAGCTACCCGTCAAGCCTGCCGGGGGGGCGCCTGGGGTGGCGACTCCGATGCGTGTGGATGGCCCGCTGCGCGGCGTGACCTTCCGAGGCCCGGGGCCGAAGAGCAAGCACAGCGTCATGGATTGCCGGCTCGTTCTGGCGCTCGATGCCTTCGCCAAGGTGCTCGCGTCCCACGGCGTCACCGACGTCTACTACGGGAACACGTACCGCCCGAAGGCGCGTTTCCGGGGGCAGCGCGGTCGGACGCCAAGCCAGCACGCCTACGCTCTTGCCATCGACATCGTTCGGTTCGACCTGCGCGACGGGACCGTGCTGCGGGTGGAGGCGGACTACCACGGGAAGCCAGGGACGCCTTCGTGTGGGCCGGACGCAGTAATGACCGAGCGCAGCCCGGCGGGCGTCTTGTTGCGAAACATCGTGTGCGACGTGGCGCGGGCAGGAGTGTTCCACCACATGCTGACGCCTAGCGGGACTTTCGCAGCGTCGAACCGAATGCGCTTAGAATCAAGCCAGATGCGTTCAGTTTGCATGGATGAACGAACAGTTGGCCTCGGGCAGGGTTTCGCCCTTCAAGTGAAGCGAAAACGACACGCGCACATCGGCGCCAGTGACGTTCGTGCTTCAATGGACCGGCGATTCGTTTGTTCATGCAGGTATCGAATGCCGAAATCATCTGGTTTTCATGCGCATGCGGTGCCGTTTCTGGTCGCCAAGTGCGAAAGTCCCGCTAGCTATGACGCTGCGCACCGGACGCACTTTCACTTCGACATCCAGCGCGACGGGGTTTGGGTCACGGTGCGGTGAGCAGCTTTCAAAGGCGCGCACCTCTCCGCGCCTCCACCGGCTCCTTCGATTTGCGCGAGACCCCCCGTCATATTGATGTCCGAACGTCCCCTCCGACCACAAGGGACAAGCCGCGCGAAGGACGGCTTGCGGCTTGCGAGTCTGCCGGCGAGATCTCGAAGGCTCGCGTTAACGTGCTTGAGGTTGGGGCTAGCTGAGCTGAAGGCGAGGCGTTTCGGGGTGAGCCACCGGCGAGGGGGTTTTGCGAAAGCCCCCCAAGTAGACATAGACCCCAAGCAGCGCAGAGCGCGTGATTTGGGTCTAGCACACCTCTTGCAATGCTGGGTCTCATGAACACGAAAACCAAGGTAATCTCCGTCGGCGTGGCCGCCTTGCTGACCACGTTCGGCTTCGTGAACCCGGCGCAGGCCAACCTCGAGGCGTGCGGCGGAGTGTATCTCGAGGCCTCGGCCGCAGGGTCGTGCGAGGTCGTGCCCACCGAGACGTGCGTGCAGAAGTGCGAGCCTGTCTCCGTCGAGCTTGTCTGTGCAGCTCGGCTGACCACGCAGTGCGAAAGCAGTTGCTCCGCAACAGCCGAGGCGTCGTGTAGTTCGACCTGCGAGGAGAGCTGCGTGCCCGCATGCACCTCGCAGCCGTCGGAGCCGCCCAACTGCATGGGTCTGTGCATGTCCGACTGCCAGCAAGGCTGCAACGCCGAGTGCGGGGACAGTCCCAAAGGTGAGTGCCGCTCTTCCTGTGCGCAGTGCTGCTCGGTCGACTGCCATGCCAAGTGCGACGCCGCCCCGGAGCCCTCATGCGAGCCCGTTTGCGCGGTCGCTTGTTCGGGCTCCTGCGAGGGAAAGGCGAACATCGACTGCCAGGTCTCGTGCCAGTCGAGCCTGTACGCGGAGTGCAAGACCAAGGTGGTCGAGGAGTGCAAAACCGAGTGCACGACCACGGGCGCTGCCATCTTCTGCGACGGCCAGTTCCTCGCGACCGCCGGTAACCTCCAGGCGTGCGCGGACGAGCTCAGGGACGAGTTCAACGTGTCCCTCGACGTCAGCATCAACGCCAGCGGCTCCTGCGACAACGGCAGTTGCGAGGGCGATGCCGACGGGAAAGGCACCTTCGAATGCGCGATCGGTAGCGTTCCGAACGCAGCGCACGGAAGCGCGGCAGGTGGCTTGATGGCGCTCCTCGGTCTGGGACTCCTGCGGGTTCGTCGGAACCGCCGCCCGGACTGATCTCACCACGTACTGCCCCGTAGGAGCTACTTTCGCGGCCGCACGCGATGCTTCGAGCCCCGACGCGGCTGGGGTGATGGCTGTGTGGATGGTTGGGACGGCGGCGGCGCGGGCGCGTTCTCCTGACGAAGGTAGGCCAGCGCCGAGGTGAACTGCCTGGTCGTGATCGTGTGGCCCGCGCTCACGGCCATGGCCCGGTGTTTCCAGTGCACCGCGCGCAAGGCCGCCACCAGTCCGCGGGCGTCGCGGCTGCCCGCCCGGTCCTTGGTGCCGTAGCCCACGAAGATCGGGACGCGTGGCTTCACCTTCGATACCATCGCTTTGGAATAGGGCGCAGAGCCACCCGCGAATACCGCGTAACCTTCCACCGGCAGTCTCCCACGCAACGCCAGGGACGAAGCGTAGTACGCACCGCTCGAGAACCCCATCACGAACACCTGCTTGAAGGGGCGTCCCGTCCGCCCTTCGAGCGTTGTCTTGGCCGCCATCCAGCTGTCGAGCAGCGCGTCTTCGCCGCCAGGCGACAGGTTCGACGTGCGCCACGCGTATGCTTCCGCCTGGCCCTCCCGCGCCGGTTGGCGGGGCGCCCGGGGCGCCAGCAACGCGAAGTTCTGGTGTTCGGCGTAGCGAGACATCCCTTGAATCAAAGCGATCTGCCACCCACTGCCCACGTCGGTCACGCCGTGCAGGAAGATCACCAAGGTCGGCTCGGGGTCGGATCGCACACGGTCGGGCAGCACCGCGCAGATGGTGCCGGGGAGCACCTCGACGCCGGCAGGGCACCAGACCTCTTCGGGCTCCCCCGCGTCCAGATCGCTTGCGTCCGCTGCAGCGTCTTGGGCCCCATCTTGTGCGCCGAGCGCTGCGTCGGTGTCGGTTGCCGCGTCCGCGATGGCATCGAGACCCGCATCGATCGCGGCGGCGACGCCCACCTCTTCAGGTACCCCCGGACCAGGCTCGGTCCTCACCGATGCGACGGGGCTCGCGCCGCTGCACGCCGGGGTCGCAGCAACCAGCAGCAGGAGGGACCAGATCCGGGAAAACACGGGCCATGTCGTATCACGGGGCCAGTGCGCGAGCCAGCGCGCGCCGCGCTCACCACGGCTCACCCCAATACGCCTCGCCTTCGCTTCGAAAGACCGGGGTATGCTGTGGAATTGTGCACTCCGTCTCACGCCGAACCTTCTCGCAGGTTGTGTTAGCGCCGGTAGCCACAGCGTTCCTAGGCTGCCGGAGCCGCTCGTCGTCGATGGCGTCGCCCGGGGACGCTGCCGCCATCGTCGAGCTGGACGCATCGCGGCCCGTCGGGGCGTTCGATCGTCTTTCCGGCGTCCAAGGTTCGCCCGCGGCCATTGTCGACGGCGAGCCCGAGCTGGTCCGGGAGTTCCGTGAGGCGCGCATCGCGAGGTCGCGCTTCCCCCAGGACTGCGCCCCGAACACGTTGACGCTCGCTGGCGTTTTCCCAGACGAGAACGCCGACCCGGCGTCGGCGGCCGGTTACCGCTTCGAGGACATCGATCGCCACGTACGGGCCGCGCATGCAGCAGGCGCGGAGATCCTCTGGCAGTCGTCCTACGACGTGGGTCGATCGGACCGATGGGTCGGCCAGAACCTGGGCGGGCGCGCACCCGAGAACCTATCGCGGTGGGGCCGTGTCGTGACTCGCTGCCTGGAGCACTTCAACAACGGCTTCGCCGGGGGCTTCGATTACTCCGTGCGCAATGCGGAGTTCGTCAACGAACCAGACGGCCTTGGCGGCTTCCACGCGGGGCACGAGAAGCGCTTGCTCCCGGCGTTCCTCCACTTTCTCGAAACGGTCGACGCGTACAACCGTGCCCACGCCGGCACACCCGTGCGCGCAGTGGGACCCGGCATTCCCCTGTCCATATCGGAATGGCCCACATGGCGGCCCCGTTTCGACGCCGCACTCCGCGCCATCAGGGGTGCGGGCAAGTCCCTCCCTGCGTTCAGCTTCCATACTTACGGTCGCGACGTCTCGCCCCGCGGCAACATCCGCCTGGCGAAGGAGATACGCGCGCTGCTCGACGTCCACCGCATGCATGCGACCGAACTCTGGAATACCGAGTGGCTCGCGGGCGACTTCCTGCGCGACCATCTCTCGCTCGGCGCGGACAAGGTCGCACGTGCGACCGACCCGGACCAGCGCCGCTATGGCAGCGCGATGGCCGCCTACGCGGTCGCCTGCAAGATCGGGTGGCAGGGCGTCGTGCGCGGCAGCTTCTACTACCGCGCCAACGTCCGCGCCTTCCCGCCCGGCTACCGGGCGCCGCTCGCCGCGGGCGGCTACGGGCGCTACTTCGGCCCGGCCGGGCGCCTCAACGCCCTCGGTCTTCACGAGCGCCTGCTCTCCCAGGTTGCCGCGCTCACGCCCGAGCGCTGCACCACCGCAGTGGCCGAAGACGACTCGTTCTTCGCACTGGGGCTCCGCTCACCCGACGCGAGAGCCGCGTCGCTGCTGGTAGCGAGCCTGGCACGCGCGCCGCGCAGCGTCAGCCTACGGGTGAGCGCGCTGCACAGCGCAAGAGTCCGCATCCGCTGCGTCGTGCTCGACGAGAACAACGACCTCACGCCGCACGAATTGGGCACCTCCACCTCCAGCTCTGGAACCCACGCGGTGGCTTTCGACGTTGCTCCGCTCAGCTCGGCCTGGCTGATGCTCGAAGGGGAGTGACGGACTCGGTGCAATCCCCGCGTGGGCGGGGTTGGTGTGGGGAGCGGCTCACTCCTCCGAGGGATCGTCCGGGGTCTGGGGCGGGGCAGTGAGAATCTTGTAGTAGCAGGCTCCCACCAAGGTCCCCACCGCGGACAACGACACGATCATGAAGATCCAGCCACCAAGCGTCATGACCTAGATCTCCTTCTCTCCGTCGACATCCATGCCACGGGCTCGCAGTCGTTTGGCCCCGAACCACGTCACCACAACGATGGCAACGATGGCAGTGAGGATGAGCGCCCAGGAGTAGACGGCCACAGGGTTGCCCGACAGGGACTTCACGTAGCCCGGGACGTTCTGGATGCAGAACATGACGAAGATCACGATGAGGTACAGGGGGGCGACGTACTTCATGATGAACTTGAAGACGCGGGGGATGCGCATGAGGGCGCCGTGCTCGGACTCGGCGAAACCCTTGTCGATGCCGAAGAGCCAGCCGAAGGCGATGAGCTGAAGCGCGGCGAGCAGGAAGATCACGAAGGTGCCCACCCAGAAGTCGAGGGTGTCGAGGGCCACGAGGTCCTTCGAGAAGAACAGGACGAAGGCGCACCCGACGAAGGTGACGGTGCCGAGCACGGCGGTAGCCGCACGCTCCCCAAGCCCCAAGCTCTCCACGAGAAAGGCCCGAACCGGCTGCAGCATCGACAGGGAGCTCGTGATCGCAGCGAGAAAGAGCATGAAGAACCACAGCCCGCCGAACAGCAGGCCCGCAGGCATGTGTGCGAACACCACGGGAAGCGCAATGAACCCGGTGCTGAACGTCCCGCCCGTCGTCTTCTGCGCAAGCTCCAGCCCCAGAAAGATCACCGCGGCCGGGATCGTGACCATCCCGCCCAGCGCCACCTCGAAAAACTCGTTCGTCGACGAGGCCGTCAACCCCGATAGCACGACATCGTCCTTCTTCTTGAGGTACGAGGCGTAGTTGATGATCACCCCGAAGCCGACGGACAAGGTGAAGAAGACCTGTCCTGCGGCGGCCATCCAGGTCTTGGCGTCGGTGAGCTTCGAAAAGTTGGGGTTCCACATGAAGCCGAGGCCGGCGGTCACGTTCTGGTCCGGGTGGGCCGGGTCCGGGGTCCCCAGGGTCAGGACGCGGATGAGCACGGCGAAGGCGCAGACCGCCATGATGGGCATGGCGTAGCGGCACACGAGCTCCACACCGCGGGAGAGGCCTCGGTGCACGAAGTACAGGTTGATGGCGAAGGTGATGCCGAAGGCTACGAGCACGCTCAGGTGGTCGGTGTGGAACACGGCGCCGTCGGCCTTCTGCGCGGTGACCTGAGCGAAGGTTGCGGTGGACGCGGCGACCTGATCGGCCACAGCGGCACCCCGGATCCCGAGCCCTCCCGTGAAGTACTTGTAGGCGTACTGCAAGCACCAGGACTCGATGATGACGTAGTAGAAGTAGACGATGAGGGGGACCAGCACGCCGGTGACGCCGAGGTAACGAGGCACCGCCCCCTTGCCCACGGCGCCCAGGATCATGGGCGCCGAATGGAAGCCTTTCCGCCCCCCGTAGCGGCCCATGGTCCACTCCGCCCACCCGATGGGGATGCCGAGCAGCACCAGGGCGATGAAGTAGGGGATCATGAAGGCGCCGCCGCCGTTCTGGGCCGCATTGCCAGGGAATCGCAGGAAGTTACCCAGCCCCACTGCCGATCCCGCTACCGCGAGGATCACTCCGACCCGACTACCCCAATGTTGCTCCCGCTGCGCCACATCCGGCTCCCGGTCGATGCTGACATCTCGGTGGAGACACTTCCGCCAAGCACATTCAGCCCGTTGGTGAGCCATCTCTACCACGACCCCAGCAAATCAGGGCCCAATTCTGGCCCGTTTGCTCGACCCGTTGCTCGCGAGCCGTGAGATGCAGCGCCTCGCGAACGTCGCGTCGCGCCAAACCTCTGCCAATATTCTTGAGCAAGAATATCCGTGGCAAGCAATATTTGGGAGTGATAGGTATCCCCTCATGGCGAGCCCCCACGCAAGCCCTACCCTCGGCGCGAAACACATCGCCCTCCTCGGCCTCGTCGCCGAGGAACCCATCCACGCCTACGGCCTCGAAGACAAAATCCGAAAACGCCACATGACCGAGTGGACCGAGATCGGGTTCTCTTCGATCTACCGCGTCCTGTCCCAACTCGAGGACGGCGGGCAGATCCAGAGCCGCCTCGAACACGAAGGCCAGGGCGCTACAAGGAAGATCTACTCCGTCAACCCGTCGGGCCGCGAGGCGCTGACCAAGGGCGTGCTCGACCTGCTGGGCTCGTTTCGCCCCGTCAAGAACCCGTTTCAGGTGGGAATCGCGTTCATCGCCCATGCCCCGCACGACGAGGCCGTGGCCCGGCTGCGAGCCCGCCTGCTGGAAGTGGAGGGGTGGCTCGAGCAACTGTCTGCCCTCTCGATCGACCCTGGTTCCGCTTCTTGCGACACCCCTGCCGTCGGCAGGCAGTTGGTGCTGGACCATGCTTGGCGCCACGTTCGCGTCGAGCGCGAGTTTCTCTTGCATGCCCTGGCGGTGCTCACCCGGTCGGACGGGGATGCTCCGGACCCTGAGGAGGTGACGTGATGAAGGCCGGGAGGACGGTGCGCTTCGTGTGGCTCGCGATGGCGGTGCTTTCGCTGGCCGTGACGCTTGGCTGCAACAAGGGTTCCGCGGACGACACGGGGCAGAGGGCGAAGCCCGTTCGGGTGGAGCCCGTGGGACGTGCCGACATCACAGACGTCATCAGCTATCCGGCCACGTTGCGCGCCTACAACGAGGTGAGGATCTTCTCCACGATCCCGGACCGCATTCTCGACTTCCCGCTGGAAGACGGCGACGAGGTCAAGCGTGGGGAGCGCATCGCCCTGATTCGGCGCGACGGCATGGACAAGGGCTTGGCGAACATGGCGGCGCAGCTCGACGGGGTCGACGCGCAGATCTCGAACATCGAATCGGAGCTCGAGCGGACCCGTGGGTTGCTCGACGCCGGCGCGGTCGCCACCTCGGCCTTCGACCGTTTGGATACGCAGTACAAGACCCTCACGGCGCAGCGCAGGTCCCTCGATGCAGCGCGGGGGCAGCTGGCCGTCACCGCGGGCAACGCGTACATCACGTCGCCCATCGACGGGGTGATCGCGGGCAAGATGCTGGAGCGGGGAGACATTGCGGCGCCCCAGATCCCGCTGTGCCGTGTGCTGGGCGTGGACCGGCTGAAGGTGGACATCCGTCTGGTGGAGTCGGACGTGGCGAAGGTTCATGTCGGCCAGGACGTCGTGCTGCGCGTGGACGCGCACCCGGAGCGTCCGTTCCAAGGCAAGGTGACGAGGGTGCTTCCGTACATGGACCCGGCCACGCGGACGAACGGGGTCGAGATCACGCTGGACAACGCGCCGGACCCGAAGACGGGGCAGCGTGCCCTGAAGCCCGGGATGTTCGGCAAGGCGGAGATCGTGGTGGCCGAGCGCAAGGGCGTGATCGTGGCGCCCGAGCCGGCCTTGCTCCTCGACAACGACGTTCTCGCGAAGCAGAAGCCGGGGGAAGTCATCCGCAAGGCGATGGTGGTCGACGCCGAAGGCATCGCGCGCCAGCGCATCGTTCGTTGCGGCGCGCGCAAGGGGGCACTCTTCCAGGTCCTGGAAGGGCTGTCGGAAGGCGACCGGATCGTTGTTCGGGGACAGCACGGTCTGCTGGACGGGCAGCGCGTCGAGATCGTCGAGGCCAAGCCCGAGTAGGTCCCGCGAGGCACAACCATGAGCATCTCTGCCCTTGCCGTCCGTCGCGCCGTCACCTTCACGATGGCCTTCCTGGTCATCATCGGGTTCGGGCTCTTCTCCCTCTCGAGACTTCAGCTCGACCTCTATCCCGACATCACTCTCCCAACCGTCGTTGTCATCACCAACTACACCGGGGCCAGCCCCGAGGACATCGAGACCCTGGTCACCCGCCCGCTCGAAGGCGCCGTTGCCTCGGTCAAGGACGTCGAGGAGATTCGCTCGACCTCCAAGCAAGGCATCTCCCTGGTCGAGGTCAAGTTCGACTGGGGAAAAGACATGGACGTCGCGGAGACCGACGTCCGACGCAAGCTCGAGATGATCGAGGCCGCGCTTCCCGAGGACGTCGACGACTCCATCGTCTTCGCCTTCGACCCGTCGCTGCAACCCGTCGTGATGCTGAACGTCACGGGGCCGTACCCGCTCGACGAGCTACGGCGCATTGCGGAGAACGACCTGGAGCCGAAGATCGCACGGCTCCCCGGGATCGCCTCGGCCGAGGTGGCGGGGGGGCTCGAGCGCGAGGTTCACGTGGAGCTCGACCCCACGAAGATCGCCGCCTTCGGACTCGACGTCATGAACGTGATTGGCGCTGTTTATCGAGAGAACACCCAGGTCCCGGGCGGCGCCCTCGAGCAAGGAACGCTGGACTTCACCATCCAAACCGAAGGCAAGTACGCCAAGGTCGAGGAGGTCGGGGAGGTCGTCGTCGGAATGAAGACGACGGACACCGGGCCGGTGCCCATCCGGCTCAAGGAGGTCGCCCAGGTGACGGACTCCTTCTACGAGAGCCAGCGCATCCTGGAGGTCGACGATCAGCCGACGGTGTGGATGCTGATTCGGAAGCAATCGGGAGCGAACACGGTCAAGGCCGCGGAGGGGGTCATCGAGGCGTTGCCGGAGTTGAGCCGATCGGTGGCGGCGGACTTGGAGTTCAAGATCATCTTCAACCAGGCCGACTTCATCAACCAGTCCCTCGGCAACCTGTCGTCGACCGGCATGATGGGCATCGGCATCACCTTCGTGGTCTTGCTCCTTCTCCTGCGCAACCTCCGCAGCGCCTTGATCGTCGCCTCCGCGATCCCCCTTTCTGTGGTCGCGACCTTCTCCGTCATGGACCAGGCGAACATGACCCTGAACTCGCTATCCATGGCTGGCCTCGCCCTCGCCATCGGCATGCTCGTGGACAACGCCATCGTGGTGCTCGAAAACATCTTCCGCTTGCGACAGGAGGGGATGAACGCCTGGGATGCGGCCATTCATGGAGCCAAGGGGGTCAGCCTGGCGGTGACCGCCTCTACCCTCACCACGGTCGCCGTGTTCGTGCCCGTGCTCTTCGTTCCAGGCATCGCGGGGGTGCTCTTCGAGGACATGAGCGTCACGATCTGCTTCTCCCTCGTCGTGTCCCTCGTCGTCGCGCTCACGTTCGTCCCCTTGGCCGCTTCTCGCCTGCTGGGGAGCGCGCGGGGCACTCAGCTGATGAAGCAGGCCGCGGCGGCCGACCCCTTCACCCGACTCCAGACGCGCTACGGAAAGGTCCTGGATTGGGTGCTCGTCCACCGATGGATCACGGGCGTGGGGCTCGTCGGCGCGCTGCTCGGCACGGGCGCTCTCGCCGTGCTCCTGCCCACCGAGTTCGTCGCGAAGGACGACCAGTCCCTCCTGTTCGTGACCGTCGAAACCCCGATCGGCAACAACCTCCAGCAGACGTACAAGGTCGTCAAGGAGGCCGAGACTCACGTCAAGGCGGTCGTCCCTGAAGAGACGCGCAAGTTGGTGGCCCTCGACGTCGGGGTGGGCAAGGGCTTCGTCGCCATCTTCTCCAAGGGCGTGCATGCCGGCCTCCTCCGTGTTCCCCTCGTCCCACCTTCGGAGCGCTCCCTCAGCCAGGCGCAGCTCGAGGAGCGCGTCCGCCACGAGCTCCGGCAAATGCCAGGCATCAAGCCGACGGTGTCGATGCCCTTCAACATGATGGGCGACGGCGACATCGCCGTGGAGATCCGAGGCCACGACCTGGACACGTCTCGGAGCGCGGGGCTCGACTTGGCCCAGCGCCTCCGCGCCATGCCAGACCTCGCCGAAGTCACGTTCTCGATGGACGACCAGAAGCCCGAAGTCCGCGTGACCTTCGACCGCACGAAGATGGCGGAGCTGGGAATCTCGACCGCCGCGGTGGGCAACGTGATCTCGACCTACTTCATGGGAAGGACCGCCGGGAGGTACGCCGAGGGCGGCGACGAGTTCGACATCGTCGTCCGCTACGCCAAGCCCCACCGGCTCGACGTCGAGGAGCTACGGCGGATGCCGGTTGCCACACCGGGCGGGCAGGTCGTTCCCCTCGCCAACATCGCCAAGGTCGAGGTCGGCCTGGGCCCGGTCGACATCACCCGGCTCGACCAGGAGCGAATCACCACCATCAAGCTCTACCTGAAGGATGAGTGGACGGACCCGCAAGGCAAGTCCCACGCGAAGGACCTTGGCGGCACGATCGGCCGCGTCGACGACGTGTTGAAGACCTACACCTGGCCGAGGGGGTTCAGCTACGTGATCGGAGGCACGGCGGAGGACTTCCTGACCTCGTTCCGCTATCTGGGATGGGCGCTGCTGGTGTCCGTGGTGCTCGTGTATGTGGTGATGGCGAGCCAGTTCGAGTCGTTCCGGCAGCCGTTCATCATCATCTTCACCGTTCCGCTCGCGGCCATAGGTGTGGTGTTGATGTTCTCGATCACGCGCAGCACGATGAACATCTCGTCCCTGGTGGGCGTGATCATGCTGGTGGGCATCGTGGTCAACAACGGAATCGTGATGATCGACGCGGCCAACCAGCTGCGAGACGAGGGCAAGGAGAGGCTGGAAGCCATCGCCATCGCGGCGCGAATTCGCCTGCGTCCGATCGTCTTGACCAGCGCGACCACGGTTCTCGCGATGCTGCCCCTCGCCCTGGAGATAGGCGAGGGCGCCGCAGCTTGGTCAGGCATGGCGAAGGCGGTGATCGGCGGGCTGACGGTGGCCACGCTGCTGACGCTCTTCGTAGTCCCGGTCATGTACACGCTGTTCGGCAGCAAGACGCAGGAGGTCAAAGCGCGCGAGAGGATCTCCCGGGTCAGCGGGGTGGGGGAGTCCTCGGGCTGAACCCCGTCGACAGGGCGGGAGCGATGTGCTAGCCCCCGCCGCATGACCGAGGCCCTAATCTCCCATATCGAGACGTTCGCCGCCTATGCCCCCGTCTGGGGGTTCTTTCTGATCCTCTTCTTCATGACGATCGAGAGCTCGTTCATCCCGTTCCCGAGCGAGGTTGTCATGATCCCGGCGGGGTTCCTCGCCGCCCGGGGAGGATTGACCTTCGGGAGCCCGGTGCTCGACGCGGCGGTCGCGGTGCTCGCCGGCACGGCGGGGTCGCTCGCCGGCGCCTACATCAACTACTTCCTCGCGAAACGGCTCGGGTACCCGGTCCTGGAGCGGTACGGGAAGTACTTCTTCCTTCCCAAGGACAAGCTCGAGCGGGCGCAGGAGGTGTTTCGGCAGTACGGAGCCGGCGCCACGTTCGTGTGCCGATTGCTGCCGGCCATCCGTCAGCTGATTTCGATCCCGGCGGGGCTGTCGAACATGAAGTTGGGCTCGTTTACGTTTTGGACGGGCCTGGGCGCGGGCATCTGGGTCGTCGTTCTGACGGCGGTGGGCTACGCCATCGGCGCTCACACCGCGTCCATGTCCTATGCCGACCTCGTCCACACCGGAAAGGACCAGATCAGCGCCAACTTGATCTACCTCGTCCCCACGCTGCTGGTGGGCTTCGGTCTCTACGTGTGGATCAGCAATCGCATCATGGGCAAGGGCAAGAAGACGGCCCCCGAGCCCGGCGCCGCATAGGAAGGTGCTCGAGCGGCGACCCGGACCTGGCGTTCGAGTGCGCCGGGTCTGTCACCAAACTGTCACACGACGGCGTCGGTTTTGGGGGACCTGGATCTTCCGGCGTGTGGTAGAGGGTGCGCGTCTCTTGGCGGGTCCCTCGGACTCGCCCCACACCTCACCGCGTTTGCGCCGGACCGGCCAGCGGTGAGTCCCGCGTGCGGAGGCAGCCATTTCTACCGTCGTCCTGATCCTCACGGTGCTCGGTTCCCTCGGCGTGTTCCTGCTGGGCATGAAGCTCCTGTCCGACGGGCTTCAGAAGGTCGCGGGGGAGCGACTGAAGTCGCTGCTGGCGAAGATGACCTCGAACCGCTTCAGCGGCGTGCTCACCGGTCTCGCCGTCACCAGCATCATCCAGTCCAGCTCCGCCACCACCGTCATCGTCGTCAGCTTCGTCTCCGCTGGCCTGTTCACCCTCACCCAGGCCATCGGGGTCATCATGGGCGCCAACATCGGCACCACGATGACCGGCTGGATCGTCGCGCTCGTGGGCTTCAAGATGAAGATCTCGGCGATTGCGCTGCCCTCCATCGCGTTCGGTGTGGCCATGGGCTTCATGAAGAACGCGCGCGTGAAGCTGTGGGGCGAAGTGCTTGTCGGCTTCGGGATCCTGTTCCTCGGCCTGTCCCTCATGAAGGACTCGGTGCCGACCATCTCGGACCCGGCTCAGCTCGCTTGGCTCACGAACTTCGCCGACGGCGGGATCGTGTCCACGCTCGCGTTCGTGGTCATCGGCACCGTCATCACCATCATCCTTCAGTCGAGCTCCGCCACCATGACGATGACCCTGACGCTGGCTGCCATGGGGTGGATCCCGTACACGGCAGCCGCGGCCCTCGTGCTGGGCGAAAACATAGGGACCACCGCCACCGCCAACATTGCCGCAATCGGCGCCCCGCCTGCTGCCAAGCGCGCTGCCATCGCCCACCTGATCTTCAACGTGATCGGGGTGGTCTGGGCCGTCTCGCTCATGAACATATACTGGCTGCCCGTGGTGGATTGGCTCATCCCTGGGGACCCGAGCACCGACTTCAAGACCCTGCAGGGCGACCCCGTCGCCGTGGCCCTCGCCGCCGGTGTGGTCACCACCCACCTGGCAGCCGCACACACCGTGTTCAACCTCACGAACACCGCGCTGATGCTCCCATTCGTGCGGCAGCTCGAACGGCTCGTCACGCGCCTCGTCCCAGAGACCGGCGCCGAAGCTCCCGCCCGCGCCCGCTACCTCGAACCCTCCCGCATCGGCAGCGCCGAGATCAACGTCGTCCAGGTAGGCAAGGCCATGCAGCACATGACGACCCTCGTGCGCAAGATGCTCACGGACGCCTTCTTCATCGTCTCCCATCCGGAGGACGACCTCGGCAAGATGGTGGACAAGACGCTCGCCATCGAGCGCGAGGTCGACGAGCTGGAGCAAGAAATCCTGTCGTATCTGACCGCCCTGGGGCAAGGGTCCATCTCCGAAGCCACGGCGCGCCAGCTCACGGACTTCATGCAGAACACCCATCGCATCGAGCGAATCGGCGACCACTGCGCCGTCATCGTCCGCATCGCACGCCGCATCCACGCTGCCGGCACCCCGTTCGCCGGCGAGGAGATCCGGGACATTCGCGTGCTCTACGAGTACGTGGACCGCTCCCTCGAACACGTGGGCGCTTACTTGACAGGAGTGGGAAGCGCTGCCGTGGGCGAGGAGATCGAAGACCTCATCGACACCACACGCCGCAAGCTTCGCAACAAGTACGTCCAGACGATGGAGCAGGAGGGCAGCCAGCGTGCCCAGTGCCTGGCCGTGCTCGACACGATCACCCACCTCGAGGAAATCGGCGATCGCGCCGTCGGTATCATCCGCCGGGCCGAGGACCAGCGGCGGGCCGCGTGAAGCCACGCGGCTTCAGCGCGTTTCCCGCAAGGTGCCAGCCTGACACGCCCACGATGGCGAGGTGCTGCACGTCATCGTGGTCGCATTCCTTGTCTTGTCGGACCGCGGGGCGAGCGTGCGAGGGGCGTGGAACTGGGGAGTGATTGCATACCCCTCGTGCTCAGCGACAGCGGTGCTCGTGCTCGTGATCGATCCGCCAATGCGACCGTGGAACATCCGCTCCTGGGGGCTGAGGTCGGAGCGAAGCTTGCGCGACATAGAGACGATCCGGTGAACCGTGCGTTTGCCCGTCCTCGCTCGCCCTGGTTCCAGTAGCCCTCGTACCACGATGGCATCGATGCAAGCGGCTAGCACGAGCACGAGCAAGAGCACGAGGAGAGAGTATGCAAACACTCCCTAGCTGCCGAACCTCTCCAGGATGTCTTTCTTCTTCTTGCCCAGAATGCCGTGACGGGCGCCGACTCTCTTGAATGCTTCGAACGCACGATCGAGGTCCGCCAGCTCGTGCGCAGCCGAAACTTGCGTGCGAATGCGGGCCTGACCCTTGGGCACCACGGGAAACGAGAAACCTACAACGTACACTCCTTCGTCGAACAGTTCGCGCGCCATGTCCGAGGCCAGCTTCGCGTCGTAGAGCATGATGGGCACAATGGGGTGCTCACCCGGACGAAGATCGAACCCGGCTTCGGTCAGCATGCGTCGCCAATGCACGGTGTTGCGCGCGAGCTTGTCCCGGTGTTCCGTGGTGGAGGAGAGCAGGTTGAGTACCTCGATGGCTGCGCTCACGATGACGGGAGGGACCGTGTTGGAGAACAAGTAGGGCCGCCCCCGCTGACGGCACATCTCCACGATTTCGCTGCGCGCGCTCACGCACCCGCCCGATGCCCCGCCCAGCGCCTTGCCGAGCGTGGTGGTGATGATGTCGACTTGCCCCATCACGCCGCACAGTTCGTGCGTGCCGCGGCCCGTTGCCCCCATGAACCCCGTGGCATGGGAGTCATCCACCAGCACCATGGCGCGGTATCGATCGGCCAGCGCACAGATCTCTCCGAGCCGTGCGATGTCGCCATCCATCGAGAAGACGCCGTCGGTCACGATCAGGCGGGACCTAGCGTCCTGGGTTTCGCGCAGCTTCTCCTCGAGGTGCTGCATGTCAGCGTGCTTGAAAGACTCCTGCCGTGCTTTGCACAACCGAATGCCATCGATGAGGCTGGCATGCACGAGCCGGTCGGCGATGACGACGTCGGCTTCCGCGAGTATTGCCTCGAAGATGGCGGCGTTGGCGTCAAGGCAAGAGCCGAACAGGATCGTGTCCTCCGTGCCGAGAAACGCGGACATGCGCTGCTCGAGCGTGCGGTGAATGTCCTGGGTCCCACAGATGAACCGTACGGAGGACAGTCCGTAGCCGCGGGCATCGAGCCCTCGGTGGGCCGCCGCGAGCACGGCGGGGTGGCTCGACAGGCCCAAGTAGTTGTTCGCGCAAAGATTGAGCACCCTGCGCGAGGCCGCGCCTGCGGGGTACTCGACGTCGATCCAAGCGTCTTGAACCGAGCGAATCGTCCGCTCCTCCTTCGCGAGTCCAGCGGCGCGGATGGCATCTAGCTCGGTTCGAAGCCGGCTCCTCTCGTCGGCGGTGATCGGCATCTTTCGCTCCTGTCGGGGCTACTTGGCGCTGTGCTTGCGAAGCAGATCGGAAATTTGACGGACGGTCTCGAACGCCTCCGGCGTGGCCTCGTGGTCGGGAATGCGCACGTGGTGCTTCTTCTCGAAGTGCGTGCGAAGCGAGACCATGGAGAACGAGTCGACGATACCGGAACTGATCAGGGGGGTGTCGAGACCGATCTCCTGATCTATGTCTTCATCCAGGTACTCGCGCTCGATGTAGTCGGCGATTGTTTTCTGAAGCTCATCCATGTCGAAACCTGCTGATGGTGGGACGCAAGATCCAAAGACGGCCCGATGGCATGTGCTCGGGGTGACGCTCGTGAGCCCTGAGCACGAACAGCTCGGTCTGTACCACAAACATCGAGCGTTGCCACTCCACGCGAGCGAGGGTTCGTGCCCATTGAATCAGAACTGGAAGTAGACGAACGGTACGACTGCCGACGTCGCGGCCTCCCGTAGGAGCGTTGCTACCGCGAAGAGTACTGCACCTTGGGCCCAGAAGGGGAGGTCTGCGTAGCCGGTACGGAGCGAGTCGTACAGCTTGGTGGGCGTGTAGTGTGCGAGCAAGCCGACCGCCAGTGCAGCCACGACCCAACCATGCAGATTCGGATGGTAGGTCGTGAAGCTTGTGAGCCTGCTGAGCATTGCCCATGCCGAAGTGAAGGTTTCTGACCGAAAGAACACCCAAGTGAGGCTGACGAAGTGGAAGGTCAGCACAACGCCCAGAACGCGTCGCCACGTCGGCATCTTCTTGCGCCGCTTGCGGGTCAGGCCCCGTGATTCTTGCCACCGCCACCATAGGAACGTGGCGCACAGACCCAGACCGTGCAGGAAGCCCCAGAACACGAACGTCCACGATGCGCCGTGCCACAGCCCCCCAAGCAGCATCGTGATCATGAAGTTGCGCACGGTCTTGGCCGTGCTTCCCATCGACCCGCCCAGAGGTAAGAACAGGTAGTCGCGAAGCCATGTGGACAGCGAGATGTGCCAGCGGTTCCAGAAGTCCTGCAGGTTGACGGCCTTGTAGGGTGAGTTGAAGTTCACAGGGAACTTCACCCCCAATAGCGCCGCAGATCCGATGGCGATGTCCGTGTACCCGGAGAAGTCGCAGTAGATCTGCACCGAGTAGCCGTAGATCGCGGCGAGCACCTCCAGCGCCGAGTAGCTCGAGGGTTGCTGAAACACACGGTCGACGAAGTTGACGGACAGGTAGTCGCTGATGACGATCTTCTTCATCAGCCCCATCGCGATGAGAAACATTGCCCGTCCAGCCTCGGTCTCGTCGAAGACCGGATCTCGCTCGAACTGTGGGATCAGGTCCCGTGGACGCACGATGGGGCCAGCCACGAGGTGGGGGAAGAAGGCGACGAACAGCAGGTACTTCAGGTAGCTGTCGCACGGCTTGGTCGTGCCACGGTACACGTCGATGACGTAGCTCATGGACTCGAAGGTGAAGAACGAGATGCCGATGGGCAGACCGACGCGCAGGTAGATGGGGGCCACGCTCCATCCGAGCGCGCCCGCCGCGGCCTGTACCGTGTCGATGCCGAAGTTCCAGTACTTGAATATGGCCAGAAAGCCGAGGTTTACGACCACGGTGCCGATCAGCCACAGCTTGCGCTTCCGAGCGTCTTCGCACTTGGCGATCCTTGCGCCCAGCCAGTAGTCGATCGTGGAGGACAGGAAGATGAGCGGCAGGAAGTACCAGCTCCACTGCGCGTAGAAGAAGTAGCTGGCAGCCAGGAGGAAGACGAGCCGCAGCGACCGGAGTCGCATCAACGCCCAGCTGGCGACGAAGACGACGATGAAGAACCAGGCGTAGGACAGGGTGTTGAAGAGCACGGGAGCTTGCTTCCCGTACCCCATCTGTCCCCCGCGTTCCAGGGCTGGCCGATGCGCAAAGACGTTCCGAGCAAGACGTGTGCAGCACCGCAAAGACGGGCGCCGACTCCGGTCAGGGACTCGGAAGCTTTGGCGCCTGATCCGGGTCGCCTAGGGTAGCTTGCTCGGCTTGGAGGGAGATGGTAGGAGGACCAGAGAGAGCCTGAAGCGATCCCGCCAGCCAAGATGGTTCGGGGTCAGGCGAGGAGGACCCTTGGGAAGCGTTGGACCCACTGAGTGGCTGATGATCGCATTCGTGGCCGTGCTGCTCTTCGGCTCGGGGCGCATCGCGGATCTTGGCAAAGGGCTTGGCGAAGGGATCAGGAACTTCAAGAAGGGCATCCGCGACGTTCCTGGCGATGGCGATGTCGATGACCCTGAGCCCAACAAGCTTCGGTCGTAGTTCCCGTTCTCGGAGCGCTGAGCGTTCCTCTCGGCGGACCCGGAATTCTTCTGGCTCGTCTCAGCCCGCTCCCTGGCGCGCGGCCCTGCGCTCGCGCGTCTTCACGTACAGAAAAAAGAGCAGGAAGACGACGATAGCCCCCACCACGAAGCCCACTCCGACCCTTCCAGCGATGCGGTGCAGCCACTCGGCCCCGTAGTGCGAAGCCAGCGTGCCGAGCGTCATCCAGACCGGTACGGTCACCAAGCAGCCGACGAAGTCGAAGAACACGAACTTCCACAGCTTCACCCGCATGGTTCCCGCGGTGAAGAAGGTCACGAAGCGAACGCCCGCGACCTGCCTACCCAGAAACACGGTGAAGCTGCCGTAGGAGTCGAACCACCTTTGTACCCTCGCAATCCGAGCATCGGTGAGGGCCCGGCGCAGGAACTTGGCGCGATCGCGAAGACCGAACCCGTACTTGCGGCCCATCCAGTACGCGACGAGGTCTCCTGCCAGGATGGCCGTCACGACCATCCCGAAGGACGCCAGGTACTGGGAGAAGATGAATTGGTCGTGGCACTGCTTGTAGGTTGTGAACCCAGTGATGGTCAACGGCACGTCTTCGGGAAGGGGAAGGCCGACGCCAGACAGGAAGAGCACGACCAGAACGGTCACCCAGATGAGGCCTCGATGATCGAGGTTCCACTGAGGATCGAAAGCGGTCTCCACGAGGCTCGCCATCCAACCCTGCTGGGTGGCGGCTGTGGCTAGGATGACATACACGGGCATGGGACTAGTCCCTAATCAAGCGAAGGCCGAGCGCGAAGCGCAAGGCGGATTGGG
>CAZAWR010000026.1:0-23072 GCA_964488865.1 uncultured Polyangiaceae bacterium
GGTTCTGTGAGAGGCGCCCCTGGGCGACTGGGGGCGCCTACTCGATTGAGCCGCGGTGAGCGCGGCGAGGGGGCTTTGCGAAAGCCCCCTTAGAAAAACCTAGACCCAAAGCAGCGCGAAGCGCTTGATTTGGGTCTAGTTCGCGTCGAGCGTGATCGTGTTCTGGATCGTGAACCAATCGAGGCCCGTTCCATAACGCAGCACCTTCAAGTCGGGGTCCGCGACGACCCAGGACGGGTAGCCAAGCTGGTCCTCGTAGATGGGCAGGAACATCGTCACACCCAAGCCACGATCCGCCACGATCGGCGTCGTGATGTCGAACTTGTCACGCCAGTACTCGAGCTGAGCCTTCGACGTGTCCCCGAAGGGATCGTCCAGGCTCGGCGCCATCAACGTGATCGTGCGCACGTCGATGCCCGCGGCCTTCATGTCCTCGACGAACCCTGGCTCGTCACCCGCCATGGATTGGCATGCGGGACAATCGATCGCCGACATGAAGAGCACGATGTACGCGCCCTTCGCATCGTGGATGCGGTACGGCTCGTCACAGGCATCGCGGAACACACCGTCGGGGAGCGTGGCTCCCTCCACCAGCGTGTACGGCCCCGCGTAGGCAGGAGGGTCCGCCTTGTCCCAGGAGCACGCGTATGTGGCCGGCGCCACCCACCCGTGGTTCGGGTCCCCGTCCTCCTGCCCCGTCGTGAAGGTACCCGCGATCGCGAACTCCATCTTGCCCGCGCCGATCACGTCCGCAGCGAGGTCCTTGACCTCGTTCGAATACGTCACCCCGCCCGCCGTCACGGCCGCGGTCCCCTGCCCACTCGCACCAATGCCGTAGCTCCGGTACCAGGTGCCGTTGCCGTAACCGACCCACTCCTCCTCGACCGGGTCGAACTCCGACACCTGCTTGTAGCAGTCGTCCAACCCCACCGGCATCGTGACCGTCGTGCGGAAGATCACCTCGCACTCCGCGCACACCCACGGGCGCGACTGGTCTTGCACTCCCTCGTAGTGGCGCGTGTACTCGCAGTTGGTCGCCCCCTGGGCCTGCGCGTCCGCGTCGAACGTGACCGTCCACGTGGCATCACCGGAAATCGTCATGCGCGTCTGGGGCTCACCCCCGCCCGTGCCGCCAGTGCCGCCCGTTTCCGAGCCGCCCGAGCCGCCCGTACCGCCAGCGCCGACGCCGGCCGCACCCGATTCACCCGCTGTCCCGCCCGTCCCGCTCGTGCCCCCGAGCCCAGCGTCACCGCCCGTCCCGGCATCGCCCGCGGCGCCGCCCGAACCTCCCCCAGCGCCTCCGCCGTTGCTGCCGTCGGAGTCGTCGCCACCACAGCCAACGAGCCCCACGAGAACCGAGACCACCACCGCGCCCAAGACCGTTCGAATGCTGCCGTTCATGTTGGGGTGGAGCGTAGCTGCCACCCCAACCCTCGTCGAACGAGAAATTGCCGACTCAAGTCCTCAGGATTGATGGGGCAAGGGGTGAAACCGCAATTTTCGGTCGCGGCCACCCCCACGGCGGGAGCCGACCGACACAAGCCGGTCTAGGTGAAAAAGGGCAACCGGAACGGTCACCCCAGGGTCAGTTGGACTCCTCGAACTCCGCATCGATGACGTCCTGACGCTTCTTGGCGCCATTGCTGTCATCCGGGGGTGCGTCCGGCGAGGCTCCCGGGGGAGGCCCGCCCGCCGCCCCGGCCTGCGGCCCAGACTGCTGGTAGAGCACCGACGCGATGCGATGGGCTTCCTTCTCGAGCTTCTCCAGCGCTTCCGACACCAAGGCATCATCCTGCTTCTCGACCGCTTCCTTGCCCTGCATGATGATGCCCTGGAGCGTGGACACGTCGTTGGCAGGCAGCTTCTCTTTGTTCTCGCTCAGCGTCTTCTCGAGCTGATAGCACATGTTGTCGAGCCGGTTGCGACGCTCGATCTCCTCGCGCCTGCGCTTGTCTTCCGCCTCGTTGGCCGCCGCTTCCGAGACCATGTTCTGGATCTGGTCGTCGTTCAGGCCCGAGTTGGCCGTGATGGTGATGCGCTGGTCCTTGCTGGTCGCCATGTCCTTGGCGGCCACGGAAAGGATGCCGTTCGCGTCGATGTCGAAGGTCACCTCGATCTTGGGAATGCCGCGCGGGGCGGGCATGATTCCCTCGAGGTGGAAGCGCCCGAGGGTGCGGTTGTACCGCGATTCGGTGCGCTCCCCTTGCAGCACGTGAATCTCCACGGAGGGCTGGTTGTCCGCGGCGGTGGAGAAGATCTCCTTCTTCTGCGTGGGGATCGTGGTGTTGCGCGGGATCATCACGGTCATGACGCCCCCGAGGGTCTCGACCCCGAGAGAGAGCGGCGTCACGTCGAGCAGCACCATGTCCTTGACGTCACCCGCGAGGACGCCTGCTTGCACGGCCGCACCGATGGCAACCACTTCGTCGGGGTTGACGCCCTTGTGCGGCTCCTTGCCGAAGAACTGTTTGACGGACTCGTACACGAGCGGCGTGCGGGTGGACCCGCCGACCAGGACGATCTCGTTGATGTCCTCGGGCCGCTTTTTCGCATCCGCGAGAGCCTTGCGCACGGGCGCCAAGGTGCGATCCACCAAGGGCCGGATCATCTGCTCGAACTTCGCGCGCGACAGGGTCTTCTGGAGGTGCTTCGGCCCCGACGCGTCCGCCGTGAGGAACGGCAGGTTGATGGCGCTCTCCATTTTCGAAGACAGCTCAATCTTCGCCGTCTCCGCGGCATCCTTGAGCCGCTGAATCACCATCTTGTCCTTCGAAACGTCGATGCCCGTCTCCTTCTTGAACTCCTCGATGAGCCACTCCATGACGAGGATGTCCAAGTCATCGCCGCCGAGGTGCGTATCGCCGTTGGTCGAGATGACCTGCACGACGTTGTCGCCGACCTCGAGAATCGAGATGTCGAAGGTGCCGCCGCCGAAGTCGTAGACGGCGATGACCTCGTCCGCCTTGCGGTCGAGACCGTAGGCGAGGGCCGCGGCCGTAGGCTCGTTGATGATGCGCTTGACCTCGAGCCCGGCGATCTTGCCGGCGTCCTTCGTGGCTTGGCGCTGGGAGTCGTTGAAGTAGGCCGGGACGGTGATCACCGCCTCGGTCACGGGCTGCCCAAGGTAGTCCTCCGCCGCCTTCTTGAGCTTCTGCAGCACCTTGGCGGATACCTCGGGGGGGGCGAGCTTCTTGCTGCGTACGTCGAACCATGCATCACCATTCGGTCCCTGCACGACCTTGTAAGGCACGCGGGAGCGCTCGTGCTCGACCTCGACAAAGCGTCGGCCCACGAACCGCTTCGAGGAGTACACCGTGTTCTCGGGGTTGGTGACGGACTGGCGCTTCGCGATCTGGCCGACGAGGATTTCGCCCTTGTCGTCCCAAGCCACGACCGACGGGGTAAGGCGTGAACCTTCCTCGTTGACGATGACCTTGGGCTCCTTGCCTTCCATGACAGCCACGACGCTGTTGGTAGTTCCCAGGTCGATTCCGATGATCTTGCCCATGAATGCTTCCTCCCACGGATGACGGTCTGCCGACGAGCCGGCCCCGGACTGGGTGGGGGGTCGTTCGTTCTGGCTAGCTTTGCGCTGAATTGCCGCGTGGCGCAGGGCTAATTCGAAGCGCCGCGGCTGCGAAAACGAAAGTAACCACGAGCGCGCAGCCGTCAACGGCACTCGTGGTCCGAGGTGTGCAGGAGGAGTCGACGGCTGACACCACTTGCGGGTGATGGAGATTTATCTGCGAAGCCCTTGACATTCGGCAGGCCCTGGCTAGTGTCACGCGTCGCTTCGACGAAGAATTTTCGTGAACCACTGGGGCTGTAGCTCAGTTGGGAGAGCGCTAGAATCGCACTCTAGAGGTCGAGGGTTCGACACCCTTCAGCTCCACCATTCACCGCCACGCCAACGCGTGGCGGTTGTCATTTGGGGATGCGCGCGACGGTGGCTTCGCGGCATCCCTCTTGACCCGGTTCCGCCGCGGGGCCACTTTCAGCCGTGGTCATGTTCTTCCCCCCCCGATGCCGAAGCTTCTGCCCAAGCCGAGGCGGAGACGCGACGATGCGATCAAGGACTCCGTTCTGCGCTGCGGTGTGCACGGGCTGCATGCTCGCGTTCGCTCAACCGGCTTTCGCTCAGGACACCGTCGAACCCGCACCCGCAGCCGCAGCCCAACCAGCGGCCGAACCCGCCCCCACGACAGAAGACCCCGACGCGGTTCCCGTCGTCGTCACCGAGCGACGAGGGGGGTTCGTGCTTGGGGTCATCGCAGGGCCCACGCTGGGGTGGGCGACGGGCAACCCGAGCGGCAAGGCGGAGCGAGACAACGCGGCGCTGGAGCAGGACTCGGGGCTCGGACTCGGCTATCGCCTCACCCCGTTTCTCGGCGGCGCGCTCACGGACTGGTTCACGTTCGGACTCGGAATGTCCTTCGCCAACTTCTCCAGCGGCGACTACAGCAGCCCCGTGTCCACCTTCGTCTTCCACCTCGAGACCTTTCCTCTGTACGGCCAAGGCGGGATCTATCGCGACATCGGCCTGTCCGCCGACTTCGGCGCGGGTGCCTCGACCATCAAGGACAAGCAGACCGACGACGACGTGGCGGACTCCGGGGTCATGTCAACGGTCGGCCTCGGAGCCTTCTGGGAGGCGCTTCGCATGGGCCACTTCGCAGGAGGCCCCTACGTCGGCTTCCAGCACAACTGGAGCCGTTGGTACGCGCGCGATGATGTCGTGGTGGGGTTGCGGCTGATGTTCTACGGCGATCAGCCCTGAAGGGTCAGAAGACCTTCGACTCGGACTCGTCGAGATAGCGAGACAGGCGTCCCACGCTCTCGGCCAGGTGCTCGTTGAGCACCCGAACGCCGTTCGGGATCTGGGGACGGATGGGCGCGAAGTTCCAGATCACGCGGATGCCCGCGGCGGCCATCCGATCGATCACCGACTGCGCGGACTCGGCAGGCACCGTCACGACGCCGAGCTTGGCGCCACATTCGTTGATGCGGTCCTCCAGCAGGTGCATGGGGTCGACCGCGTGCCGGCCCACGGTGCCACCCACCTTCTCACGGTCCGCATCGAAGACCGCTTCGAGATGCACGCCGTGCCGCTCGAGGGTCCCGGAGCACACGAGGGCGGCTCCCATGTTGCCGACGCCAACGAGCACGGCGGCGCGCTGGGTCTGCTCGTGAACGTGCCGCTCCAAAGCGGCGAGTACCTCGGCCACGGGGTACCCCACATGAGGTTTCCCGACGACGCCGAGACAGGCCATGTCCTTTCGGACGAGGGTTCCGTCGACGTGCAGCTCACGTCCGCACGAGTCAGAAGATACGTAGGACTTTCCGTTCTTCTGGGCAGCATCGATGATCTCGCGGTACCGGGCGAGTCGACCCGCCAGGGCGCGTGACAGCCTTCGAGCCTGCCGATTGAGAGGGTTAAGGTTGGTGGGGCTATTCGTGTTGTGGAGCGACTCAGTCATCAAGACCTCCGATATTTGCGGTCCGTTTTCCCCTCGTCACGAAACCGCTCTTCGGAGTCACCATAGTGCCGTTTGGGGGGGGATCAAGCATTAGCGACCCTCTCGCGTCATTAGTCACGAGAGCTCGCGACCATGAGTTTAACGCATTGAATTCATAGGCGAATTCCTGTAGCAAAAACCCTCACGTAAGTGATTCACGATTTCGTGACGTTCTCACGATGGCGCATCGCGTAGGCCGACGTGGCGTTCGCTCCTAACGGATCAATACGTCCAGATCGCCCGAAACGAGGCCGATTCTGTCGATGAGTGTCACGAAAATAGTGGCGGGTCCGTCGCGAATTTGGGCCCGCACCGCCACGAATCCCCGCCGCAATCCGGCCTACTTGCACACGTTCGAGACACAGTCCTGCCCGCTAGGACAGTCTTCCTGCTTCGTGCACTCCGGGTTCGCTTCCGCCTGGCTCATACAGATCCCCTCTTCGCACACCGGAATCCGCGCGTCGATCAGCTGACACGACGTACCCTCCGTACACGGATAGCGACAGTACCCGTCCACACAGACCTGGTTCGCATTGCAGACCAGGGGGTCCTCGGCACAGGGCCGTGTCGGCTGTGGGTCCGCCATGCACGTCCCCGTCGCGCCGTTGCACACCTCTCCCGGTGCACAATCATCCGTGGTTTCACAGACTCCCTGACATACTCCTCCCACGCACAGAAGGCCCCCGGGACAAGGGTTGCTGCCGCCGCACCCCGATGTCCCCGGGTCCACTTCGCACGTCCCAAGGCCTCCGCAAATATACCCATCGGGACAGGGAACCGTCGCGTCGCATCCGACCACGCATCGACCATTGACACAGATCCGCGACGCTCCGCACTCCGAGCTGTACTCGCATGGCGACAGGCAAACCCCGTCGAGACACGCAAGCCCGTCGTCGCACGTGCCACCCGGCCCGCACGGACACAGCGCCGTGGATGGGTCGCAGATCGGCGTCACGTCGGCGTCCGCACCGGCTCCACCGGCGCCACTCATGCCGGACGTGCCAGCCGTGCCCCCCATGCCGGACGTGCCAGCCGTGCCTCCCGTTCCGGCCGCCGTCCCCCCCGACCCGGGAGCCGCAGGACGACAGCCATACGCGTCGCATATGCGACAACCGTCGTCGTCGCAGATCATCTCCTCGTTGTTGCTCCCACAACCCCAGAGCCCCACCCCACAACCCGCGGAAGCGACAACACAGCCAACAACAAACCACCGAGGCATACGGACCTCCTTGGGACACGCCCACCCTCCGTCTTCCAAGCGTCGTGCCAGATGGACGCGCCACCGAAACCTGACAGATCACGCCAAGCAACGCCACAGTCGGGCCGACGAGCCCCGCACCGTGAACCTTGCTCCCCGACCAGCCGTAACCAAGGATTCACACCCGAGCCCCCCCGATGGGGAACCGCGCGCGTCCCGCCGTCTCTGCGAAGGGCAAGGTGCACTGCCACCCATGAGGTGGGGGGTGCGTGAGAGGGCTCCTTCCCGACGGCGGGGAAGACTGGGATGGGTGTAGCCGGGACAGCTCGGGAACTCTGGCTAGGGCAGCACGCACCGTGCCTCCGGATCTGGGCCGCCCCCGGCCGCTTGACCGGCCGTCGCACGAAGGCTAGGGGTTCCCCACCATGATCCCGAACCGACTCCGCTTCGCCCTCGCCCTCGCCCTCGCGTCCCTCTTCCTCCTGACCGCACCTGTCGCCGCCGCACAGATGAAGATCGCCGTCGTCGACATGCAGCGCGCCGTCATGGAAACCGAGGACGGCCTCCGCGCCCAAGCCACCCTCAAGAAGCTCTTCGACCGTCGCCAGCACGAGCTCGACGCCCGGCAAGACGAGCTCAAGCGCGCCCGCGACGACATCGAGAAGCAGGCCAAGGTCCTCTCGAAGGAAGCTCTCGATCGCCGAATGGCCGAATGGCAGCAAAGCATGGCGGAGCTGCAGGGCGTGTTCATGGAATTCAACAAGGAGCTCCAGAAGGAGCAGAACAAGATGACCCAGCCCATCCTCAACCGCGTGGTCAGCGTGCTCCGCCAGCTCGCCGCGCAGGATGGCTACGACGCGATCCTCGAGCGCAACGCCGTCCCCTACGCGCGCACCGATCTGGACATCACCGACCGGGTCATCCAGCGATACAACACGGGAGGTGCCGGCGCGGCGGCCCCCGCAACTTCCGCTCCCGCAGCAGAGCCCAAGAAAGCGCCAGCCCCCGCAGGGTCACGCTAGCCCCCACCCGGGTGCCCCATGGCGTCCCTCGATGAGCCCACGACACCCGGGGTTCTTCTTCGATCCGCTCACACTCTCGCGCAGCTGACGTCGAACTTCGGCGGCACCACGTCGAGCCCCGACACGATCGTGAGCAACATCGCGGCCCCCGAGCACGCGACCGACCGATCCCTCGTCCCGATCCTCCAGCCTCGCGCCCTCAAGAGCCTGCAACGCGCCGGAGCCGTCCTCGTGTCCCCGGAGCTTGCCCATCGAGTCCCGCACCTCCCCCGGTGGGAGCACCCGCACGCTCGCTTCGCCTTGGCTCAGGTGCTTGACGCCCAAACCTTCGCCCGCAAGCAAAACCCGACAATCAGCCCCCACGCCGTCATCGAACCCGGTGTGACCCTCGGCGCCGATGTCACGGTCGGTCACGGCGCGGTCGTCCTGTCCGGGGCATCCATCGGGGATGCTTCCGTCATCGAGCCCCGCGCCGTCATCTACGGCTCCGTATCCATCGGCCGGCGCGTCATCGTCGGCGCAGGAGCCGTCCTCGGACGACCCGGGTTCGGCTGGGCCCACGGCCCCGAAGACCAGATGATCCGCATGCCCCAACTCGGCGGCGTCGTCATCGAAGACGACGTCGAGGTCGGTCCCCTCGCCACGGTTGACGCCGGTACCCTGAAGCCCACACGCTTGCGACGCGGGTGCAAGCTCGATGCGCAAGTTCACGTCGGCCACAATGTCGAGATCGGTGAGGCAACCATCATCGCCGCACAGTGCGGATTCGCCGGCTCCGTCACTGTCGGAAATTACGTGCTCATCGGTGGGCAGGTCGGCGTCGCCGACCACGCCACGATCGGTGACCACGCACGACTCGCAGGACGTTCGGGCGTCATCGGCCCCATCCCTGCTCACGCTACCGTGGCGGGCTACCCCGCCGTCGACCGCTTGCGCTGGCTTCGCGCCGTCGCGAGAATGATGCGAGGACGATCGTGAGCCCCAAGGAATCCCCCGTTCAGCTGGACATCCACCGGATCCTTCAGATCCTGCCCCATCGGTTCCCGTTCGTCATGGTCGACCGCGTCGACGAGGTCGTACCGGGCAAGAGCATCCGAGGGCACAAGTGCGTCGCCTTCAACGAACCCTGGTTCCAGGGACACTTCCCGCAACGCCCCATCATGCCCGGCGTGCTCATCCTCGAGTGCCTCGCCCAGATCGGCGGCATCCTCGCCTACGCCTCCGAACCCTTCGACCCGACCACCAACCTCATGTTCTTCCTCGGCATCGACAAGGCGAAGTTCCGCCATACCGTCGTCCCCGGTGACCGCCTCGACCTCGAATGCCACGTCATGCACCACCGATCCAACGTCTGGAAGCTCAGCGGCGAAGCCAGCGTCGATGGCACCGTCTGCGCCCAGGGCGAGCTGCTCGCCACCATCGTCGACCGCGCCCCCTGATGCCAGACGTCCATCCCACCGCCGTCGTCCATCCCTCGGTCATTCTCCACCACGGTGTGTCGATCGGCCCGATGTGCGTCGTCGGCCCCGACGTGGAGCTCGGCCCCGACTCGCGCCTGATCGCTCACGTCGTCGTCGAAGGCCCCACGCGCATGGGCGCGCGCAACGTCGTGCACCCGTTCGCAGCCCTCGGCGGGGACCCGCAGCACCGTGACTACGCGGGCGAACGCACGCGCCTCGAGATGGGCGAGGACAACGTGATTCGCGAGCACGTGACCGTACATCGAGGCACGAAGGCAGCAGGAGGCACGACCCTCATCGGGTCCGGATGCCTCCTGATGGCCGGAGCTCACGTCGCACACGACGCGCGTGTGGGCGATCACGTGACGCTCACCAATGGGACGTTGCTCGGGGGGCATGTCGAGATCGGCAGCTGGGTTGTGGCTGCAGGTCATGTCGCAGTGGCACCGTTCACGCGCGTCGGTGACTCCGCATTTCTCGCGGGCAATGCGATGGTGGAGAAAGATGTCCCGCCGTTTCTGATGGCGGCGGGGGATCGCGCCACGCTCCGTGCGATCAACCGGGTCGGCCTTCAGCGTCGTGGTTTGCCGGATGCATCGATGACGGCTCTGCACGCCGCCTTCCGCGCCCTCTTTGCCCTCGAGGGTCCGAGGGTCGACCCGCAGGGTCCCGTGGCCGAAGAGATGGCGCGGGACCCCTACGTGCGACAGCTTCTGGAGTTCGTGCGCGCACCGAGCCGGCAGGGTGTGGCGCCGCGACATCGACCTTCGGGAAGAAGCTGCCGCGAATCGTGAGAGATGGCCGCGAGCCTCCTGCGTTGTGGGGCACACGAGGGAACTTGCTCGCACCGACCCGCTGCGCTCAAGATGGCGACCTCGCCCAGGAGGCAACACCGTGACAGCTTCTCGTCTTCTTCCTTTCGTCATGTCCATCGCGATCATCGGCTGCTGCAAGCAGGATGCGGACAGCTCGGGCGCGAGCAGCACACAGCCGCCCGGCAGCCCGGCCGATCCCCTGGCCGTGGCAACCACAACGACCACCGCTCCCGCGGGAGCCCCCGGCAAGCTCATGGGCAGCTGCATGATCATGGGCGTCGCTTGCTCGGACTACTACGGCTCCGGAGACACGGAGATCGTCAAGAAGGCGTGTCAGGCCGCGGGCAAGTGGAGCGACACCGCCTGCCCGACCGCGGGCGTGCAGGGCACTTGCACCAAGACCGAGCTCGGTGGGATCGTCAACAAGACGCACTCGTACCCGCCAGGGACCAAGGCGACCGCCAAGCAAGCCTGTGACAACACCCCCGGAGGCGTCTTCTCGCAATAGCGCGGTTCGGGCCACCGCCTATTCGGGGCGAACAGGCGACCCAACCGGCTCGAGCGGACCTTCACCCGGCAGCCGCGACAAGTACACCGTGCTCTCGACGATCCTCGTCCCAAGCCCCAGCCGCTCTCCAAGCACCTCACCCTTCGCCCCGGTCCCGCGCGCCGTGAACACCATCGCGATGCAGCGTCGTCCCTCCACCCCGACGGCCAACACATAGCCGCCCACCTCGCCAGACTTCGGGTCGGCATCGTCGATCCCGACCACCACGCGCGAAGCGAACCCGGAGGCGAACATGTCGGACGACTCGAACTGGTCCACGACCGACCCTTCGGAGGGGACGGGAAGGTCGGGCGCGAAACGCCTGGCTTCCGCTTGGCACCCGGCCTGGTTGACAGGCTTGGGCTCGAGCCACGCACGCGCGCGAACACGCGACTGCGTGGGTGGGTGCACGGCGTCGAGCCAGCTGGACGAATGGTCGTCGATGCGCCAGAGCTTCCCCTCCGGCAAGGGGATCGAGAGGCCTTGCCGCTCGGACCGGAAGCGGCCCCAGTCCGCATCCGAGAGCGTGGGCGGCGCGACCGCGGGAGCGGGCACCACAGGCGGGGGAGCGACAGGAGCGCATGCGAGGGGGACGGCGACAAACAAGCCGCCCAGCAGCAGCGGAACACGCCTCATCGCATGCCTCGATGATTCTCCGACACCTGCGCGAGAAGAACGCACATCGCGCCTTCCCCACCCAACTCGGGAGGCGCCGACAGGAACGCGGACACGTGCTTCGACGCCGCGCCTTCGCTGAGCCACGCCGCGACCTCACCGCGCAAGAAGGGTTGTCCGCCCGATGACCCCGGGCGCCGACCGTACACGAGAACCACCACGCGATCCCCCCGCGCACGCCGGTCCCGAACGAAGGCATCGACCGCCTGTCGGGCTTCGTCGCCACGCATGCTGAGCAGATCCAGCGTCGCATCCACCGAGACATCCCCGTCCCGCATGCGACGGATCGCGCCACCGTCGGCGCCTCGCCGCCTGCCTTCGATGCGTCGCCCGTCGTCGACAATCTCGAACCGGCTGCCGTCTTGCACGAGAGCATGCAGCTTGTGCAGGGCCTCCTGATCGGCGAGCTCACGTTCTCGTGCGAAGGACTGGGCTCGCTTGGCGAAGCTCGAATCGACCTCGGCCTGTGTCTTGGAAACGCGACGGGCCTTGGAGGAATCGAGGGGCTCGACACCGGCCATGAAGCGCTCGAAGGTGGTCGCATCCTCGGCCTCGGAGGGCGCCGCTGGCGCGCCGCGGGCCTTGCGCACAGGCTTGGGAGGGGCCTTCGCGGCACCCTCGGCGGGCTTCGGAAGCGGCTGGGAAGGCAGACCGGAAAAGGGGCGGAAGAACGGTGCTTCCGTCGTCTTCGGGGCGTGCCCCTCAGGCTTCTTCGGGCGCTTCTTCTTCGCGCTCATCGTTCCTCTCGGGAAGTTGCTGCGAGGGGGAGAGCCCCAGGAGGTTCAGTCTTGCGTCTTGGTGACGGGCAGGATCGGCGCCCAGGTCAGACGCTTGAGCAGGGAATCGTCGACGACCATGCCACGGTCCGAGAAGAACAGGATGTTGCGCTCCTCTTCATCGCGAAGCTCGGCGACGAAGATGATGCCCTGTCCCTCGCGGTTGTACCCGAGCTGCACGATGGCGTTCTTGATCCACTTGCCACCGTCGCCCACCTCGACGTCCTGGGGGAGCGTGTAGAAGCCCTCGGCGGGGAGGGACTTCAGGGTCTGTGCCCAGACCGTGGAGCGCAGGGGGATGGTGGGCTCGCCCCAGAACCACCGGTTGCGACGATTGGAGCCGGGCCGTACGACGAAGGTGACGCCCGTATCGGGGTTCTTGCCGACGTACACGAGAGCGCCTTCCGGGATGTCCTGTTCGTGGCCGGGGTAGGGCTTGGTGGTGCGGTACAGGCCAGGGTCGGGGAGGTTGATCATGCGAGTGGCTTTCCTTGCTTGGGTCTTCGTTCGTGTTGCGGATGGGGGGTTACTGGCCTCGCGCCGAATCCGACACCGGCCGATGGTGAGCGGAACGTAACCTCCCGATGGGACCGCGCAAGCGTCGGGGCTTGGATAGCACAAAAATGTGTCCTTGGGACAGCATCGCTGACACCAGGCTACGGCGCGGAAGCATCGCGCTCGAGCTCGTCGAGCTCCTGCAAGTTGGAGCGGGGTCTCGGGTCCGTGGGGTCCAGCGCGATCGCCCGCTCGAACGCCTGGCGAGCCTCCTGCCGCTGGCCCGTCTGCGCCAGGGCCGTACCCAGGTTGATCCACGCACTCCCGAGCTTGGGGTCCAGCTCAATCGCTTTGCGATACTGCTCGATGGCGCCCGCGTGGTCCCCCGAGAGCTGCAGGCCGTAGCCGAGGTTCGACCGGAACGTCGCCCGCCCGGGCTCGAGCTCGACCGCACTCCTGAGGTGCGGCATGGCCTTTCGAAGGTCTTGCAGCGTGAGGTAGGCCGTCCCCAGATCCGTGCGAATGCGCCCATCCGAAGGGGCGAGAACCACGGCCTTCTCCAACACCCGAATGGCCTCCTGCGCTTGACCTCGCAGAAGCAACGCCGTGGCGAGGTTCGTCTGGCGGTCCACGCTGCCCGGGTCGAGCCCGACGGCTCTCCGCAGGGAGTCAACCGCATCCTGCCCTCTGCCGGTCGCGAGCAGAGCCACACCGAGCGCGGAGTGGGCCTCCGGGTCTGAAGGCAACAACTGCACGGCGCGTCGAAGCGCGGAGAGAGCCTCGTCGGACTCGTCGAGCACGAGCAGGGCGCGCCCGAGCTCCAGGTGAGCGGGTCCGTAGGCGGGATCGAGACGCAAGGCCTGTCGGAGCTTCGTCACGCCCTGGCGAAGCGCCGGGTTGCGCGGGGCGGCGGCGTGGTTCGTGGGCGTATCCGCCTTGGCGAGCGCAACGCGGACCTGACCAACGAGAGGGGCCGGGTCTCGCGGCGAAAGCCTCGCCGCCCGGGCGTAGGCCTGCTGCGCCAGGTCCCACTGGTCTTGGAGATAGGCCCCATCCCCGGCAGCCAGGGCTTCATCTGAAGGCGTGCCCGTTCCCCGAGCGAGTCCCACCGGGACCGGGGCGGGCGGCGGCGCCGAAGCCCCAGCCTCCGCCTCTCCCGCGTCCGGAGCTTCCGCATCCGGCGTGGAATCGACGGTAGAAGTCGGTGGATCGACCGGCGTGAGACCGGGCGCGGCGACCGTGCGCGTGGGCTCGCTCGCAGGGGGAGTCGGCGCACAGGCGGCCAGGGCGAAGACCCAGGCGATCCCCAGCGCACGACCCAGGGCGTCAGTCTTGCTTCGGAGCATCCTCGGACTTGTGCTCCTTGCCGTCGAAGCGAAGGAACACGGGCCGTTCGTCGACGATGGTGGAGATGATGACGGGGCGCTTCCACACGCGAAACAGGGCGCGGAGGGCTTCTCGGGCGTAGTCGGCACGCAGGTCGGACCCTTCGTGGCGGTGCTGCAGGAGAAGCTCGCTGCGGTTCTGGTAGTTGGCGTCCTGCACGTAGATGTACGGGTTGCCGAAGTTGGTGAGCTGGAACAGGAGCTTGTCCTTCACGGCCTGGAACTCGCGCGAGTTGATCTCGAACCGGCCGTTGCGCTCCGACCAGGAGAAGGTGAACAGCTTGTGCTCGATGGCGAACTCCGGCGTGAGGAACTCGTCGATGAAGGTGACGTCGTTGTAGATCTTCCGCACCTCGAAGATCTTCTTCTGACCCAGCCCCAAGCGCATGTTCCAGTGCCGTTTGTCCTCGAGGTCGTTGCACTCGTCCCAGTCCTTGCCGAACTGGCCCTTGTCCCACCGCTCGGCGATGTTGCGGTACAGCTCGACGCCGAGCTTGTAGGGATTGAGCTGCTTGCCCGAGGTCGCGGTCACACCGGACGCGTTGTCCGCGTAGTCGATGATTTCGGAAGCATCGAGGATCTTCTCGGTCATCAAGCGCGAGTGCCAGTAGGTGGCCCAGCCCTCGTTCATGATCTTGGTCTGCATCTGCGGGATGAAGTAGTAGGCCTCGTCTCGGATGACCTCGATCACGTCCCGCTCCCATCGATCGAGGGGGGCATGCGCGACAAGGAAGTCGAGCACGTCGCGGGCGGGGGACTCCGGAAACGTCCGCTTCTTTTTCTTGGCGTCTTCGAGCTTCTTTTTCTGTTCCTCGAGGTACTCCACGGGGTTGATGAACGACTCCATGTAGTCCTTCGAGCGCAGGCGGGGCACCTCGACAGCAGTCTCATCGTCCTCTCCGCGCACCACCGGTCGTCCCGAAAAGGGGCGCCAGGGGTCGACGAGGTTGTCGAGGGACAGGCAAGTGTCGATGAACTGCTCGACGACCGTCACGCCGTAGCGCTCCATGTGCCTTCGGACGCGGGCCCCGTGGTTGGCCATCTTGTCGATCCAGCGACGGTTGGGCTTGTAGGGGTCGGGCCGGGCCATGGGGTCCGTGAGGTTGCCGGCGGCATCGAGATCCGTGGCTCGGAAGGCGAAGTTGTTCTTGAAGAAGTCCACGTGGGCGTACACGTGCGCCATGACGAGCTTCTGATCCACGAGGGAGTTGCCTTCGAGCAGGTAGGCATAGGAAGGCGTGTTGTTGATCACCATCTCGTAGATCTTCGAGAGACCGTACTCGTGGCTCTTGGACAGCTGCTCGTACTCCATGCCGTAGCGCCAGTGCGGATAGCGCGTGGGGAACCCGCCATAGGCCGCGATCTCGTTCATCTGATCGTAGGCAAGGATTTCGAAGATCGTGGGAAACGGGTCCAGCCCGTAGCCACGGGCGATCCCCTCGATGCGCTCCTGCTGCTGGGCGAGATACGTCGGTAGCTGGGTCTTGAGAGCGAACTGGCTCATGGGCCCTACCTTCCCTTCCCCAAGAAGTCCTTGATGCTCGCCATGATGCCGTCGCGATCCGGAATCTCGCTGGTCACGAGCCGCTCGTCCGACGAGAACGCGGTCCTCAGGTCCTTGATGAATTGCCCGGAACCGTAGGGGCTCTCAACCTGGCCATAGGCGAACATGTTCGCCCTCGGCAGCAGCGACTTGCGCAGCAGGTCGAGACACAGGTTGGTGTCGTCCATCGACCAGTTGTCGCCATCGGAGAAGTGGAACGGATAGATGTTCCACTCGTCCACGGGGTAGTGCGCGTCGATCATCTCGGAGCACAGCTTGTAGGCGCTCGAGATCATGGTGCCGCCGGACTCGCGGGTGCGGAAGAAGGTGTTCTCATCGACCTCGCGCGCGGCGGCGTCGTGGATGATGTACCGGTTCTCGAGCCCCTTGTACTGGCTCTTCAGCCACGTATCGATCCAGAAGCTCTCCATGCGGACGATCTCCTTCTGCTCGTCCCCCATCGAGCCGGACACGTCCATCATGTAGATGATGACCGCGTTGGCCACCGGCTCGTGATGGGTCTTCCAGGAGCGATACCGCTTGTCGTCGGGCATGGGGACCACGACGGGGCTGTTGGGGTTGAAGGTGCCGCTGGCGACCATGCGCTTGAGGGCTTCGCGGTAGGTGCGCTTGAAGTGACGGAGGGACTCGGGACCGACGCGTCGGATACCGGTGTACCGGTCCTTGGCGCTGATGATCTTGCTCTTGCCGCGGTTCTCGATGGCCGGCAGCTCGAGCTCTTCGCCGAGGATGGCGGCGAGTTCTTCGAGGGTGATCTCGACCTCGAGGGAATGCTCACCGGGGTCCTTGCCCGCCTTGCCCGTACCCTCTCCCTCTTGCTCCTGCCCACCCACGGGGTCACCCGGTTGGCCCTCCCCCTGCCCTGTTCCTCCCGTCTGCTTGTCGCCGAAACGAAAGCGGGGGATGTCGATCTGCGGGATCGGGATGGACACCAGGTCTTTGCCCTTGCGGCCGATCATCTCGCCGTGGGAGACGTACTTCTTGAGGTTTTCGCGGATCTTGCCGCGCACGATGGCGCGAAAGCGCGAGTGGTCCTGGTCGATTCTCAGAGACATGGGATCCTCGTGGCGAGTCTAGGGTCTTCCCAAGAAAAAAGCACGCCGCAGCACCAGCTCACGGAGTCTTCCCATGCCACGCCCCCGCACCCTTCCGACTCTCGTCGCCGCGCTCACCGCCTGCCTCGGCGTCGCCGGTTGCTCCGAACCGCCCGGGACAACCCCCGACGCGGCTTCGGTCGTTTCCTCCGATCCACCACCCCCCACCTCCGTGGCGGTCCCGACAACGTCGGCACCCTTCGAGACGCCAGAGCCCCCCAAACCGTCCACTCCTTGTCCGCCTGAGATGGTCCTCATCCCGGCCGAGAAGCCGTACTGCATCGATCGCTGGGAGGCCGTCATCGAGGACAAAAAGACGGGCAAACGACTCTCGCCGTACTACTCGCCCGTGCCCAAGAGCGCCAAGTCGCTCCGCGATACCTGGCAGAAGAAACGATCCGAAGTGGGTAGCCCCGAAGCGCGCGCCATGCCCCTGCCCCCATTGCCCGACTGGCAGCTCTCCGACAACGTCGTGCCCATGGCCGTCTCGCGCCCGGGTGAGGTCCCTCACGGCTACCTGTCGGGCAAGGTCGCTCGCGCCGTCTGCGAGAACGCGGGCAAGCGGCTCTGCTCGCAAGACGAATGGGTACACGCCTGCCGCGGCGCCTCGAACCAGCCCTTCCCCTACGGCGAGAAGTACCAGCAAGGCTCCTGCAACATCTTCCGCTTCACCCACCCCGCGGGCGCCCTGCACGACGACGTCACGACCGGTCACCTCGACCCCCGGCTCAACCAGGTGAAAGACAAGCAAGGCCCTTTGCTTCGAACCACCGGGGACATGAAGAACTGCGCGAGCCGCTGGGGCAACGACGCCGTCTACGACATGGTGGGGAACCTCGACGAGTGGGTGGACGACGAGAAAGGCATGTTCCTCGGGGGTTTCTTCTCACGTTCGAAGAAGGACGGCTGCGCGTCGATCGTGAAGAACCACCCCGTGAACTACTGGGACTACTCACTGGGGGTCCGCTGCTGCAGGGCGGTGGAATCCCGGTAGACAGCTTGCCTCGCACGGTTGGTCGCGGGACGGCTGGGCGTTCGTGGTATCGTTCGACCCCGTCCCGGAGGACCTGATCATGCCCGACGATTTCGTCCCCCCGCCCGTAGATCGGCGGACATCCACGCGACAGGCGGCGAACATCCCAGCTGCCCTCCTGTGTGACGACTGGTCCATCTTCGCCCTCGTCGACGATGTCAGCGACTCCGGTGCACTGCTGCTGACCCAGGAGCCCATCGAAACGGGGACGAAGGTCGAGGTTCGCGTGCTGCTCGGCTCCCGGGTGAACCCACCCGTGAAGGGGGCGGCCACGGTGGTTCGCAGCAAGCGCCGCGAAGGCGGCGCGCAGCTGTGGTCACACGAAGTGGCGATCCAATCCGACACCCGGGAAGGTCCCTGGGACGAAGCGCTCGACGCCGTCGTGCAGCGGCAAGCCAACCTTCGTCGAACGGATGTGTGAGGCTTCTCCCTCGGAGGAACATGCCCATGCCTCTCCCTCGTGCGATCTGCATCGAAGACCTGTCCTCTGCGGAAGGGGATCGGTTCCTGCGCTGCGTGGCGCTGCCCGGACGCCAACCCGGTCTGCGCGTTTCCACGCAAGGGACCGTGCTGTGGAAGAGTGGCGACGACATCGCGTGCGAGCTTTGGGTTTCCGGCGACGACCGTCTGATTCTCTATCGTCCGACAGGCGCCGCGCCCGTCCGGGTCGAGCGAAGGAAGCGTTCGCTCGACGTGCCGTTCGACAAGCCGGTGGTGCTGCTCGATCAGGACGTCGTTCAGGTTGGAGACAGGGTGTTGCGCGTCCACATGCATGGGGCGGCGACCACCGTTCGGGCGCCTTCCCCGTTGCCCGTGCGCAAGCCGAGCACGGCATCACGGGTCGCGGCCGTGGTGGCGCTGGGGGCTGCCGTTGCGGGCTGCAACAAGAACCAGATCGAGGTCCGTGACATGCCGCCGGCCGTGCAGGCCGACCTCGACGGAGCGCCGCCGGACCCTCCTAGCGAAGAGGCGGGGCCACCCGACCCTCCCCCGACGAGCACGTTCGCGGTCGAGCCTCCCGCAGAGCCTCCCGCAGAGCCTCCCGCAGAGCCTCCCGCAGAGCCTCCCGCAGAGCCCAACGAGACCAACGAGCCCATCGAGGTACGCGAGGCCCCCCCCGACATGCCGGCGGATTGATCACAAACCTCTCGACCACTCCGGCCTAAGCACACGCTCGTCTCCCGCCTCCACCACCTCGCGCAACGCTTTCAGAACCTGGTCCCGGTCACGAGGGAGCATGCACCGCACGGGCAGGTAGTTCGACGCGTGGTTGGACGAGAACTGGCACTGGGAGAACCGCGCGTGCTCGACGATCGTCAGAAGCTCGCGGAGCATGTCGAACTTGCTCGGTAGCACGAAGGAGCCTTGCTCTTCGGCCAGCGCGAGGGGCGTTCCCGGCACCACGGTGGTGGTCAAGACGCCAACGTAGGCAGGGCCGATCTCGGACAGCAAGGACGCTGTGGCGCGCGCGTGTCGGTCAGAACCATCCACGCCCCCAAGTCCCAGCATGACGATCACGGAATGCGTGATGCCCGCATCCCGAAGTCTGTTCGCCGTCTCCACGACCTGCGCCCGCGTGCCTCCCTTGTGAACCGCACGCAGCACGTCGTCGTCTCCAGACTCGACCCCGTGGTACACCATCCCCAAGCCGAGACGTCGCAGCGCTTCGAGGTCGGCCACGGGCTTGCGCAGGACGCTGCGCGTGTCTCCGTACGCGCTCACCCGCTCGACCCAAGGCAAGTAGCGACGGATCGCTTCCAGCGTCTCAGTCAGCCGCTCGGTCGGAAGGATGAGCGCGTCCCCGTCGCACAAGAACACCCGGCGGAAACGCGGTCCGATCGAGGCTGCCTCCCGGATGTCCTGCACGATGACGTCCCATGACTTGGGGCGAAACCGCTTCTCCAAGTACATCGAACAGTAGGTACACCGGTTGTGACTGCACCCGACCGTGACCTGCAGCAGCAAGCTGTCCGCCTCGCTGGGAGGCCGGTAGATCGCGCCGACGTAGTCCATGCGGGGCTAGAGCTTGTAGCCGATGGCGCGCAGGAAGCCCTTGCGCTTGGCGATTTGCTCCTCGTCCTCCACGCCGACCGTGGGGGAGCCGTCGATCACCCCCATCACGCCTCGCCCCTGCTCGGTCTCGGCAACGATGACCTCGACGGGGTTGGAGGTGGCGCAGAAGATCCTGCAGATCTCGGGGACGGCGCGGACCGCGTGCATGACGTTGATGGGAAACACGCCGGAGAGCATGACCAGGAAGGAGTGTCCAGCGTTGACCTTGCGCAGGTTCGCGACCGCGAGGGTGGTCATCTGCTCGTCGTTTCCGCTGTGGCGCAGGAGGCACGGACCCGAAGCTTCGCAGAAGGCGATCCCGAACTTGATGCCGGGCGCGGCGGTGACCAAGGCCTCGTGCAGGTCCTCGACCGTCTTGATGAAGTGGGACATGCCGAAGATGAGGTTGATCTCTTCGGGCTTCTCGAGCTTGACGACATGCAGTTCCATGGGTCCCTCCGGAGGTGGATCCTACGGTGGTGGGGTTGCGGGTCAACCATTCCCGTTGTCCGCAGGCCATGGGAGAGACTGTGCTTCGCGGCGTCAACCATCGCGACGGGCCGCCACGCCCAAATTATTCCGATCCGTGACGTGTCCAGGACGGCGGATTCCTCCCCCGATCCAGGGTACAACACTCCGTCCCTTCTCAACCGGAGGTCTCCCCTTCATGGCCAAGGACGATCGGTTTCGGATCACCTTCCTGGGCGCCGCTCGGACCGTCACCGGCTCCATGCACCGCCTCGACGTCCGAGAGCATGGGTTCCTCGTCGACTGCGGCATGTTCCAGGGCCGTCGTCACGAGTCCGTCCACCGCAATCGGCACCTTCCCCTCAAGGCGGTCGAGGCCGATGCGCTCCTGCTGACGCACGCGCACATCGACCACAGCGGCAACATCCCCACCCTCGTCAAGCGCGGCTTCTCCGGCAACATCCACTGCACCAACGCCACCGCCGACCTGTGTGGGGCCATGCTCAAGGACTCCGCCCGCCTGCAAATGGCTGACGCTCGCTGGCTCAACGAGAAACATGCCGACGATCCAGACTGGGAGGACATCGAACCCCTCTACGACGAAGAAGACGTCAAGCGTGCCATGGAGCGCTTCGTCCCCCACGACTACGAGGAGGTCTTCGAGCTGTCCCCCGTCGTCAACGCTCGCTTCATCGACGCGGGACACGTCCTCGGGTCCGCCTCCGCCATCGTCGACGTCAAGCTCAACGGACACCGCCGACGCGTCGCCTTCTCCGGCGACATCGGGCGCCGCAACATGCCCATCCTGCGCGACCCCGTGCCCCCGCGCAACCCGGACTACGTCGTGATGGAGACCACCTACGGCAATCGCATGCACGCCCCGTCCGAGCAGATGCAGGACCAGTTGCTCGACGTCATCCAAACCGCTCGCGCGCGTGGTGGCAAGATCATCATCCCGAGCTTCGCCCTCGAGCGCACCCAGGAGATCGTCTTCGCGCTCAACCAGCTGCGGAAGTCGAAACGCCTCGACTCCATCCCCGTCTACGTCGACTCCCCCCTCGCCATCAACCTCACCCAGGTCTTCCGACAGCACACCGAATGCTACGACTCGGAAACCATCGCCTTCGATGACGAACACGGGGACCCGTTCGGCTTCGACATGCTCACCTTCGTGAACTCCGTCGACGAGTCCAAGCAGCTCAACGAGAAGCCCGGCCCGATGATCATCATCAGCGCCTCAGGCATGTGCGAAGGCGGCCGCATCGTCCACCACCTCCGAAACAGCGTCGAGGACGACAAGAACACGATCGTGATCGTCGGCTACATGGCGCAGCACACGTTGGGGCGGCGCATCGTGGAGCGACGTCCGCGGGTCAGAATCTTCGGCGTCGAACGGGACCTCTACGCCCAGGTGCGAGTGCTCAACGCGTTCTCGGCCCATGCCGATCGGGACGAGCTGTTGTGGTGGACCGATAGCTGCGGACAGCAAGTCCGACAACACTTCCTCGTGCACGGCGACGAAGACCAGAGCGAAGCCTTCCAGGGCCATCTCGAACTACGGAAGAAGAAGGCCGTCGTCCCCCACGAAAACGAGACGTTCGACCTCACCTACTGAACATCTAGGTCTCGCGCGCCTTGCGCTTGCGCTTCGAAGCTCGACGCTCCTCGTCGTCCCACCATTTGCGGTACGCCTTGAGCGCTTCGCTCCGAGCGTCCTCCGATGCGTTTGCGTCGTACCCCAGGTCCTCGCCGACGATCTCGATCAGCTCACGATGCGCCGCTTCCCGCTGCGCTTCGTCATCGCGCGCCAAGGCATCCACGAGCCAGTCGTACCGCGCGCGACGGAAGTTCTTCTCCCACCAGGTCTGCCACGCGTCCGGGTCCTCGCCAAGCGAGTGACGGGTGACCGATCGCAGTCCTTCCTCGGCCGCTTGCCGGATGTCGGGGTCGTCCGCTCCCAGCGCGTCCATCAAGATCGGGACCGACGACACCTCTCGGATCTCGCCGAGCGCCTGTACCGCAAGCACGCGCCGCTCGGGCTGGTCCTCTTCCGCCGCAGCCCTCCGAACCAGGGAGCGAACTCCGTTCGCCCAGGCTCGCAGCCCCACCACCGAACGGAGCACGAGCCTGGCCGCCAACCGCACGCGACCGTCGAAATCGAAGAGCGCCTGGGATACCGCTTCGCGGCCTTCCTTTCCCCCGATCTCCGCAAGCGTCAAGACCAACCAGACCCGAACCTCCGGGTCGGGATGCGACGTCCGCTCCAGGAGGCTCCGCGCAATCACGGTCCCTTGCTCCACCACAAACCGCAGCAGCGCACCGTACCCCGAAACCGCGGGCAACTCCCCCGTCGTCAGGTCCGCGACCTCCGTCGTCCGCCCAGGAAATCGGCCCAGCACGGGCTCAATCCAGCCCTGTCCGAAGGAACGCAGTTCAGCCCGGACCTCCTCCGCTTCCTCCTCTGTCGTTCCCTTGGCCTCCAGCCGGTCCAGAAGATCGTCGATCTCGCTGCCAATGTTCAGGATTACCAAGGGCAGGCCCATGTCCGCCGGAGATTGGCTCTTCGGAGGCTCCCGCGGCTCCTGCACCACCACATGCGCGGATGGGGACTCTTCCACCGGCTCCGGCGCGGGGGAACGCTGAAGCTCAGCGAGAACCGCCTCCATCATTTCGTCGTCCTCGTCCGACTCCTTGACCGATAGGACCGGGCCTTCGTCCTCCGAGGATTCCGTCTCGTCACTCTCCTGCCGCGTGGCAACAGGCTCCTGCCCACGCTCAGCAACCGGCTCACGCTGCCCCGACGACGGCTCCGACTCTTCCTCTTGCTCCGCTGCCGGATGCTCTTGCTCTTCGACCGGCTCCTGCTCTTGCTCTTCGACCGGCTCTTCGACCGGCTCCTGCTCTTGCTCTTCGACCGGCTCTTCGACCGGCTCCTGCTCTTGCTCTTCGACCGGCTCTTCGACCGGCTCCTG
>CAZAWR010000026.1:23172-101084 GCA_964488865.1 uncultured Polyangiaceae bacterium
CTTGCTCTTCGACCGGCTCTTCGACCGGCTCCTGCTCTTGCTCTTCGACCGGCTCCTGCTCTTCGACCGGCTCCTGCTCTTGCTCTTCGACCGGCTCTTCGACCGGCTCCTGCTCTTGCCCTTCGACCGGCTCCTGTTGGGGCGGCTCTTGCTCCACTACCGGCTGCCCTGGTTCTGCTACCAGTTCCTGTTGCGATTCCTCGTGCTCCGATCCAATCGACAACAGCGTGGGTGCGGATGCGATCGAATCCGGGATGTTTCCCTCCGGGAAACCCGTCCAAGGCACAGGCGTGCCTTCAGAATCCACATCCCACACGCTCCCCGAACGACCCTCCGGCCCGAGCCCAATCAATGTGCCGGGCGACGGCAAGTCAGGCTCCGGACCCGTGGTCTCGGAATGCGAGCGGACACTCTGGGCCACGGGCGACACGAGGGGCGCATCGGTATCCCGGTGCTCACTCTCCGCGACTGGCACCCACCGCACGCTGGCCGCCGCCGGCGAAACGGCCACATCAACGGCCGGTACCCGCGGCGATGTCGTCGGCCTTCTGGGCCCCGCGTCCGCCGAGGGGACCACAACCGGCGGAAGTGCAACCGGGGGCGCGTCGGCCGCCAGAGCATGCAGCCCCGTCAGCGTCGTGCGCTTGCGGTGAGGCGTCTGCTCGTCCGGAGGCTTCGATTCCCCACTCGCCTCGGCTCGCGCCTCGAGCTTGCGTCGAAGGATCAGGCCCTCCAGCGCTGCACCGACGAGCGGCACCAGCGCGAGGACATCACCCACCATGTTCAAGTCCACGTCCGCCCGGCCATCATCGCCATACAGCAGCGCAACCACCCTCCCGCGAACCGCGAGCGGGACCGTGAGCACGCGCGCCCGCATGGGACGCTGCAAGTCCTGTCGAAGCACTGCGTCGATGCCCTCACCCGTCGGAACGTCCAGTACGTGGGTCTTCTCGTCGCGAGCGCGAGACAGAATGCTCGGAAGCTCCAACGGAACACCGATGCCACGGATGCGCTCACGACTCACACCGGGACCTGCCGCTGCCAACCCCTCCGCAAGGTCGTCGCGCACGACAAACAGGGCTGTGTACTCGAAGAACTGCTTGGCGAAATCGAAGAAGACAGCGATGACCTCGGTGTTTGCGTTCGCAGCCTCCAGCGCCTCTTGAGCAGCCAGAAGCTCGAAGGGGCCACGGCGCGCCCGCGGCTGCGGCCCGAGCATGCGGGGAAGATTCTGCGGAGGCTGAGGAGGCGTGCTGCTGGGCCTGCTCCAACCTTTGGGGTCCAGCGCGGGATCCGCAGCGACCGGCCCGTGGGACAGGCGAGCAGGCAGGAGGGACTGGAGCACGGGGGGAGGCGGCGCAACACTCGGGGAGGGGTCGGCACGCCCATCGAGACGCGCGACGATGCGCGCATGTCGTCGGTGCAAGGGAAGCCCATAAGCGGATGCGAGGCCCTGATGGACGCGGGAGCGAAGGGACATGCTCTGCTCGAGGCGCATCCCTAGAGCGAAGGAAAGCTCCTGCTCCATGCTGGGGGGCATGGGCTCGGCAACGACCACGACGAGCATGTCGCCCGCCACACGCTGGGGCAGGAAAGGAACGCGTGAAGCGATCGGCGCGGGCACCGCCCGCAACGCCGCTGGCTCCGGATCAGGTAGCGGGCCCGAGACAGCAGCACGCATGCCCTCGCAGTCCGATACCACCTCCACGAGCTTGGCTTCGTCGACCGCTGCGACCTCGAGCAGATTGGTCACCAAGTCGTCGCCGTATTCCGTTTGCCTGGCGAGCGCAGCTTCCACCTCGGCGAGGGTGGCCACACCTCGCTGCAGAAGCAGGGAACTCAGGGGCAACATCGGCGAACGACCTTCTCTCGCTACGGGACCTGAGAGCTTGTCGCGTGTTTGCGTCGCCTGTCAAATTCTGTTCCACGCGGTCGGGGTGAGGACCGCCCCGGAAGCGGCGGAAACAGCATTCCCGGACCCCGATCGATGCCGGCCCCGAACCTGGTTGGGCCATTCTTTGGGCAGCCCAGGGCGATTGCGTCTACTCTGTCCGCGAGGAACGCCGTGAAACGCGGTGAAGTCGTAGCAGGCAAGTACCGTCTCGAACGTGAGCTGGGAAAAGGATCCCAGGGGCACGTATGGGAAAGTGTGCACTTGCAGATGGGGACCCCCCTCGCCATCAAGGTGCTCGACCCCAACCTCGCCTATCGCCCCGACTACGTCTCGCGTTTCAAGCGGGAAGCTAGCGCTGCAGCAGCCCTGCGCTCTCCCCACGTCGTCCAGATCTTCGACTTCGGCATCTGGGAAGACATCCCCTACATCGCCATGGAACTGCTCGAGGGAGAGGACCTCGGCTCCCGCCTCGACCGCGTCCGCCGCCTGCCCCCAGCCACCGTCGCGTCCATCGTGACCCAGGTGGCCCGAGCCCTGGTTCGGGCGCACAAGCGGGGCATCGTCCACCGCGACATGAAGCCGGACAACATCTACCTGTGCGCGGACGACGAGGGGGAGGCCGAAGTCGTCAAAATCCTCGACTTCGGTGTCGCGAAGGCCGTGGGGGGCGTCAGCCTCGCACGCACAGGCACCGGCATCGTGCTCGGAACGCCCTACTACATGAGCCCCGAGCAGGCGCAGGGGGATCGGCGGATCGACCACCGAACGGATCTCTGGGCGCTCGGCGTCATCACCTTCGAGGCACTGGTGGGCCGACGGCCTTTCGAGGCTACGAACCTCGGAGATCTTCTGGTGAAGATCTGCGCCACGGATCCTCCGCTGCCCTCCAAGCTGGCAGCAGACGTTCCGGAGGGCTTCGACCAGTGGTTCTTGCGAGCCTGCGCGCGCAACCCCGACGACCGTTTCTCCTCGGCCAAAGAGATGGCTGCGACGCTGGCGATCCTGTGCGGGTCGATTCCCGCGGCGCTGTCGGACTCATCGTACGTGGCGCTGTTTCCGCCGCGCGCCGTCCCGCGCGAGCCGGCTCGCTCGAGCGGGATCCTTTCGAGCACCATCGGAGAAAACGAGCCCACCCAAGTGATGACCGAGCTCCCGGAAGGCGTGAGAGAGGCGGTAGATCAGCACATCCAGGCCCTCGCCCAACACGCCGATCCCGATTCCCCTCCCAAGCCTCGCAGTAAACCCCACAGCCACGCGCGCCGCACCGGACCCTCCGCCACGACGCCCCGACCCAAACCCGCCCCACGCACCGTCGACGACGAAGACGACGACGACCACGTCGAAATGTTCAACGCCGCGGACGTCGCCGCGGGCATGGCTAAGCTCCAGCACGACCAGAAGACCAAAGCTGCACGCGCTCGACGACGCGCTTTGCTGACCCAAGCCCGATGGCCCATCGTCGCAGGCGTCGTGCTGCTCGTGGGCATCCTCGTCGCCCTGCTGGTGGCACTGCGCTAGCCCCAAATCAAGCACTGTTCGAAGAACGTGCTTGGGTTGGTAGCTATCCGAGCCGAGGGCGAGGCGTTGGGGGTGAGCCGCGGTGAGCGCGGCGAGGGGGCTTTGCGAAAGCCCCCTTAGAAAAACGTCAGTGACCGGCTTGCGCGATGACCTGCGCGAGAATGACCTGCGCCAGCCCGAAGTAAATCAGGATCCCAAACACGTCGACCAGGCTCGCGATGAACGGCGCCGAGCTCGTCGCCGGGTCGATCCCGACACGCTTGATCATGATCGGGAGCATACCCCCCACCGTGCATCCCATGACCGAGATGGACACCAACGCGATCCCGATCAGCAGCGCGAAGCTCCACCCATCCCCCCACAACAGCACGCGCCCCATGCCGATGACCCCTAGGATGAGCCCGAGCACAATCCCCTGCACCATCTCCCGGACCAGCACGCGATACCAATCCCCGGACTGGATCTCGCCCACCGCCAACCCCCGGATGATGAGCGTCGACGACTGCCCTCCCGAGTTGCCTCCCGTCGAGATGAGCAAGGGAACGTAGTAGCTGAGCTGAGCCACGGACTCGATCACGTGATCGAAGTGTCGCAGCGCCGTACCGGTGAACATCTCGCCAACGAACAGCACGAGGAGCCACACGCCGCGCTTCTTGATGAATGTCCAGGTGGTCGTCTCGAAGTACGGGTTCTCGATCGGCTGAACACCACCGAGCTTGTGGACGTCCTCCGTCTGCTCCTCGGTCATGACGTCGACGATGTCGTCGATGGTGATGATGCCGAGGAAGGCGCCAGCGCTGTCGACCACGGGGACGGCCTGCATGTCATACTTCGCCATGAGCTTGGCGACCTGCTCTTGGTCGGTCTCGGGCGTGACGGAGATCAGGTTCTCGACCATGATCTCTTCGATGCGCTCCGCGGGGTCCGCGATGAGGATGTCACGCAACGAAGCGATGCCGATGAGCCGCTCCTGGGGGCCGATGACGTACAGATAGTTGATGAGCTCGACGTCCTTTCCCTGGCGGCGCACCTCCTTGATCGCATCGTCGGCCGTCGCTTCGCGATGGGTCTCGATGTAATCGGTGGTCATGAGGTGGCCGGCGCAGGTCTCGGGCCAGCGCGTGAGCTCCTCGACCTCCTCGGCGGCCTCCGGGTCGTACTGCTCGAGCGTTTGGAGCAGCTGCTCACCCACGTTGTCGGGCAGGGCAGAGAAGAAGTCAGCGCGGTCGTCCGCGGACATTTCCGTGGCGATGCGCGCGACCTTCAGCAGGCCGATCTTCTCGACCAGTGCTTCCTGCCGGCCCTCGGGAAGACGCTCGAAGATGTCGGCGGCCGCTTCGGGAGCCAGACGCTGAAGCAAGGCCCCTGCCTCGTCATCGTCGAGCTCGAGGACGACGTCCGCCAGGTCCTCGGGGTGAATCTCCTCGAGCAGTTCCCGCACGTCCTCCGGGTTATCACGGAGGAGGTCGTGAATCTCGGGGCCGATGAGGTGCGCCAGTCGCATGCCGCCTTGCCCTTCACCACAGATCCAGCAGGAAGAAAAACGAAAACGCTCTGCGAGACGACGATTCCACGCACCTGGCGCGGACCTGATTCACCTCAGGTCCCAGACCGTTCTTCCCCGGGAATCGTCAACCCGTGGAGCCACGATCGCAGCAGCCTCCGGCCTTCGCACAAAGCCGAAATGCTCGTCCATTCGTTGCGCTGATGCGCCTGGGAGGGTTCCCCCGGACCGAAATTGATCGCCGGTACTCCCCTGGAGGAAAACTGCGCCACGTCCGTCCACGCCTGCTTGGGCGCGACTTGGGTCACGCCGGACCTCTCCAGCGCCTCCACCATCCAGTGACCGCGCTGCGGAAGCGCGCCGGGAGCCTCGTCCACGAACACGATCGACCCAAGCCCCCCCACGAGCTGCTCCACCCGCCAGCGCGCTTCGGCCACCGTGATGCTCGGCGCAAACCGGTAGTTGACGTTCACCTCGCACGTGGCCGGAATCACGTTGCGACCCGTCCCCGCCGCCATCAGCGTCGCCGATGCCACCGTCACGAAGCGAAGACCGTCCAGCTCCGATGGCTCGGGCTCGTGCACAGCGAGCCTCTCGAGCAAGGGAATCGCCTTGTAGATCGCGTTGTCCCCTTGCCAGGGCCGCGCCGAGTGCGCCGACCTTCCTTCGAAGGAAACCTTGGCGTGCACCGTCCCCATGCAACCAAGGTGCAACGCGTTGTCGGAGGGCTCGAGACAAACGGCCAGGTCCACCGAACCCGCTCTCAAGCAAGGGTCCTGGTCCAGCAAGGGCCCGAGCTCGTTGTCCACCAGGGGACCTTCCTCTCGAGCGTACAGAACGAGCGTCACCGCGACGTCCGAGTGATTCACGGGCGTCTCCGCGAGGTCCAGCATCAACGCCACGCCGGCCTTCATGTCCGACGCCCCGGGTCCGTACAGACGGTCCCCTTCCACCCGCACGGGCCCATCGTGCATCGCGACCACCGTGTCCAGATGCCCTGCCAGCACGACGTGCCAGCGCGCGCCCGAAGGACCCAGAGGAACCACGAGGGAGTTGCCATACCTGCGCATCGTCAGGTCGGGCCTCACCCCGCCAAGCCACTGAACCACGGCATCACACAACGCTCCCTCCCCTCCCGTGGGAGAAGGGATCGAGCAGAGCCAGAGCAGCTTGCCTGCGAGCGGATCCATGACACTCCTCGCAACGACCCGCGCGCAATCCGCTCAGTCGTCCTTCCCGTCGTCCTTCTGGATGTGCAGATCGGCTTCGGTGAGCACTTCCTCCACGAGATAGGCGGAGACCTCGGGAAGTCGATCCACCAGGTGCGGCGGAAGCGACATCATGTCGTCCACGCCCAGCTCCACGTTGATGACCATCGAACCAGCTTGCGGTGCCGTTGTGTCTCCCATGCTCACGTCCACAACGATGCTCTCTCCGTCGGATGCGTCAGAACCCTGCGGGGCGGACTGAATCGTGGCCTGCGTGGCAACGTCACCCTGTGCGGTCATGATCGCGAAGGCCTGCCGCACCGCCAACTGCATCGTCCTGGCATCCTTCCAACGGTCGTCCATCGCAAGCTTCAGCGAACGGTCCACCACTTCCACCACCACCTTCGGAAGGTGGGGCGCCACCGTGCCCAGCGACACGGCCTGCTGACTCATCGCCGCCAACAGCCGGTCGGTCGGCGTGTCCGCCTCGTGCACGACACGTCCGGACAGAGACCGGAACATCACCGCCCCCACCGCGAACAGGTCCGTGCGACCGTCCACCAGGTCCCATTTGCTGCGCGCTTGCTCCGGCGGCATGTACGAGCTCGTTCCCATCACCACGCCCACCCCCGTGAGCTGCATCTTGGGGTCCGCCTCCTTGAGCCGCGCAAGACCGAAGTCCAGCACCTTCACCTGCCCTTGCCGCGTCAGAAACAGGTTGCCTGGCTTGATGTCCCGATGGATGACACCCGCCGCGTGCGCCGCAGCAAGCACATCAAGCGTCTGGTCCGCTATCGCAAGAACATGCTGCACCGATAGCACGCCCCCGCTTCGATGCAGCAGCGCCTCCATCGACTGCCCCTCCAGCAGCTCCATCACCAAGAAGACAGCCCCGTCCTCCGACGTGTCATCATCCAGCACCGTCACCGACGCAGGGTGGCTGACGCGATTCGCGAGATAACCCTCCCGCAAGAAGCGCTCGCGCACGTTCGACGTCCTCGGGAAGATCGGATGCAGGATCTTCACCGCCACGCGATTGCCGTTGCGATGCGTGGCCTCGTACACGGCCGCCATGCCCCCGATGTCCAGAAGCTTGTCGAGATGCCACTTGCCACAAAGCATCCGTCCAACACGCTTCTCGGCGACCTTGCGAAGCTCAGGATCCTGGCTCATCGACAACGACCATGTCGCCGAAGTGACCCTTGCGTCAAGGTGTCCGTACCGGCTTCGCGCTCAAGAGGGTGTGTAGGTTCAGGTGGGCGATAGCATCGCCCCCAGCGCCGTCAAACCTGCACGGCAAACTCGCGCAGAGCCGCGTTCAAACTCACCTTGCGGTCCGTGGACGCGCTCCGCTTCCCGAGGATCAACGCACACGGGACGCCGAACTCCCCCGCCGGAAACACGCGGTTCCTCACCCCCGGGATCACCACGCTCCGCGCCGGCACACGCCCACGATGCTCGACAACATCCTGCCCCGATACATCCAGAATCGGCGTCGACGCAGTGAGCACTACACCAGCGCCGATCACCGCCTCGCTCTCCACCAACATGCCCTCCACGATCACCGCGCGCGACCCCACGAAAACACCGTCCTCGAGGATGACCGGACGCGCTCCCGCGGGCTCGAGAACGCCCCCAATGCCCACGCCTCCCGCCAGATGGCAGTCCGCTCCCACCTGAGCGCAGCTTCCCACCGTCGCCCAGGTGTCCACCATCGTCCTGGCCCCCACGCGAGCACCAATGTTCACGTAGCCGGGCATCACGACGACGCCCCGCTCCAGAAAAGCGCCGTAGCGAACCACACCCGGCGGCACCACGCGCACGCCAGCCTGCTCGAACCCTCGCTTGAGCGGGATCTTGTCGTAGTACTCGAAGGGCCCCGCCTCCGTGCGCTCCATCCCCCGAACGCTGAAGTACAGAAGCACCGCCTCCTTCACCCAGACGTGGGTCACCCACTGCCCTGATTCGTCCTTCTCCGCCACACGCAGCTCGCCCCGGTCCAACGCTTCGACGACCCGCTCGATCGCCATCCGAACGATCGGGTCCTGCAACCGGGAACGATCCTCGAAGGCCTCTTCCACCAGCGGCCTTGCCGCAACGAGTTCCATGACGTGCTCCTTCACCGACTGCCGGTCGAGCAACCGGCGTCTTCCCACAAGGTCGGGGACGAACCCTACAGCTCCAACCTGGAGCTGGATCGGACCACGGTCTGAGAGACCTGGCCGGGGGGGATGACCAAGCTCACGCGTGCCTCCGCTTCTTCGAAGGACAGCGAAGCGCCCGTGAGGGCCGAGGCGCTGCGCACCACGTCCAGGCTCGGCACGATCACACGGGGCAGGACGCACGGTACCGCAGCCGCGTGGCCATTGACACGGGGCCCACACGTCACCTTCGCCTCTCCCTTGTCATCCAGCGTCACCGACACCTGCAACAGCTTCGTCCCCTGACCCACCGCCAAGCCGAACGCGACGGCCATCAGCGGCATGACCACCCGCGCATCCGCCACGACCGTGGAGCCTTCCTTCGCGCGGGTCACCGACACGTGCACGATCCCCGGCTGCTTCGGCGTTGCGGGCGCACGCTTTGCCAGGGCTTCCGTCGCGAGGGCGTTCAAGTCCAGCTCGCTGGGAATGGCGGACGTGGCGGCATCCAGCAGGTCGATGAGGTCTCGGAGCGCGTCCAGGTCCGCAGCGAGACGCACGACCTGGGCCTCGAGACGAAGCCTCGACTTGGCGCCCATGTCGCTCTTGGCCGCTTGCGCGATGGCGTCGTCCAAGAAGCTCACGCTGTCGCGCGTGAACCCGAGCAAGCTGGACACGTCGAGTCCCGTGCTGCGACTGCGCACAAGCTCGATGAGCAGCACCAAGGCATCACCGAGCGGCTGGCTTCCTCCCTGAATCTCGGCCACGACCCTCTCGAGCGCACGTGGCCCGATCTTCGGGGACTTGAGCAGGTGCTCGAGGTTGCGCAGACTCGCGAGGCCATCCCGCACGAACCCTTGCGCGGCTTCGAATCCCGCCTCACGAGCCTGGCTCTTTGCTTCTTGTGCCATCCCCCACCGACCTGTCGGCGCAAAGGCGTTGGTTGCCCCCACGGATGCTCCCTATGCTAGCTCGTTGGACGCAAAGAACCAGCCAATCTCGAAAGCCGCCGTGTCCGGCCCGTCGGACCCATGAACGGCGTTCTCCTCGAGGTTCTTCCCGTACAGCTTGCGAACCGTTCCCTCGGTCGCCTTGGCCGGGTCCGTGGCGCCAATCACCTCACGGTACTTCCGGATCGCGTCCTCTCGCTCGAGCGCGATCACCACGACTTTGGACCGCGTCATGAACGCGACCAGGTCATGGAAGAACGGACGCTCCTTGTGCACCGCGTAGAACCCCTCCGCCTGTGGTCGACTCAGGTGCAGCATCTTCATCGACACAATGCGAAACCCCTCCTGCTCGAAACGGGCAAGAATCGCCCCAGCATAGCCGTCCTCGACCGCATTGGGCTTGATGATGGACAAGGTGCGCTCTAGTGCCATGAGAACCTCCGAAGGAACAATTGGATGCTCGTTGAAGCCATCGGTTGCCGCACCCAAGGCGCAAAGTCCGACGCTCGCGTCGCCTCCTTAGTCGTTCGAGTTAGCGACCGCTACCTGAATTGTTCTGAGCCGTGCTTGGGTTTGGGGCTATCCGGGCCGAAGGCGAGGTGTTTTGGGGTGAGCCGCGGTGAGCGCGGCGAGGGGGCTTTGCGAAAGCCCCCTTAGAAAACAGCGCGTAGCGCTTGGGTTTGGGGCTGTTTTGGGGTGAGCCGCGGTGAGCGCGGCGAGGGGGCTTTGCAAAAGCCCCCTTAGAAAACAGCGCGTAGCGCTTGATTTGGGGCTAGAGCATCGCCTTGAGCGTTTCTCCCATGTCACCCGGGGTGGGCGCAACGGCAACCCCTGCCGCCTTCAGAGCGTCGACCTTGTCCTTGGCCGTCCCCTTGCCGCCCGCGATGATCGCGCCCGCATGACCCATGCGCTTGCCGGCAGGCGCCGTGGAACCGGCGATGAACGCCGTCACGGGCTTCTTCATGTTCGCCTTGATCCACGCGGCCGCACGCTCTTCCGCGTTGCCGCCGATCTCGCCGATCATGATCACGCCGTGCGTGTCCGGGTCGTCGTTGAACTCCGTGAGCACGTCGATGAAGTCCATTCCGGCGACCGGGTCCCCGCCGATGCCGATGCACGTGGACTGACCGATGCCCAGCGCCGTCAGCTGACCCACCGCCTCGTAGGTCAGCGTGCCGCTGCGCGACACCACGCCCACGTGGCCGGGCTTGTGCACATGCCCGGGCATGATTCCGATCTTGCACTGACCCGGCGTGATGATGCCAGGACAGTTCGGCCCGATCAGCCGCACCGGCTTGCCCTCCAGGTAGCGACGCACCTGGATCATGTCCATCGTCGGGATACCCTCGGTGATGCACACCACCAGGCTGGCTCCCGCTTCGACCGCTTCCATGATCGCGTCCGCCGCGCCAGGGGGCGGAACGAAGATCATCGAGGTGTCCGCACCCGTCTTCTTGATGGCCTCGGACACGGTGTTGAACACCGGGACCTTGCCTTCCCACATCTCACCGCCTCGGTTGGGCGTCACGCCAGCCACGATCTTCGTGCCGTACTCCATGCACTGCTTGGCATGGAATGACCCTGCCCCGCCCGTGATGCCTTGGACGACGACCTTGGTGTCTTTGTTGACCAGAATTGCCATCTTCGACCTCTACTTGCTCGCCGCCGCCGCAACGACCTTCTGCGCCCCATCCTTCATGGACATCGCGCTCTCGATTGCCAGACCGCTGTCCGCCAGCATCTTGCGACCCAGCTCCACGTTCGTGCCTTCGAGACGGACGACCAGAGGCACCTGCAGGCCCACCTGCTTCGATGCCGCGATGACACCCGCAGCGATCACGTCGCACTTCATGATCCCACCGAAGATGTTGACGAAGATGGCCTTCACCTTCGGACTGCTGAGGATGATGCGGAACGCCTTCGTCACCGCCTCCTCCGTGGCGCTCCCGCCCACGTCCAGGAAGTTCGCAGGCTCGCCTCCGAAGTGCTTGATGATGTCCATCGTCGACATCGCAAGCCCCGCACCATTGACCAAACAGCCAATGTTGCCATCGAGTGACACGTAACTCAGGCCCGCACTCTTGGCCTCGAGCTCCACCGGGTCCTCCTCGTCGACGTCGCGCAGCTCGTCCCAAACCTTGTGACGGAAGTCGGCGTTGTCATCGAAGTTCATCTTGGCGTCGAGCGCCACCACAGCCCCTTGCTTCGTGACGACCAACGGGTTGATCTCACAAAGCGAGCAGTCCTCTTGCACGAAGACCGTCGCGACCTTCATCGCGAGCTTCACGAAGTTCGCCACTGTCTCCTTGCCGTACTTCGCAAGGTCGAGCCCGAAGGCGAGCTGACGCGCCTGAAAACCGGTGAGGCCGACGGCAGGGTCGACGTGAACGGTCAGGATCTTTTCGGGCGTCTCTGCAGCGACCTTCTCGATCTCCACACCGCCCTCGGTGGAAGCCATCATGGCGACCCGACGCTTTTCACGATCGACCACCATGCCGAGGTACAGCTCGCGCTCGATAGCGAGGCCTTGCTCGATGTAAAGACGGCGGACCTTCTGTCCCTCGGGACCGGTCTGGTGGGTCACGAGCTGCATGCCGAGGATCTGCTCAGCGAGCTTGCGAGCCTCGGCCACGCCGTTCTTCGCGATCTTGACGCCACCGCCCTTGCCGCGGCCGCCAGCGTGAATCTGCGCCTTGACGACAATCACCTGGCTCTTGGTTTCTTCGACGAGACGCTTGGCTGCGGCTTCCGCGTCGTCCACGGTCATGGCGGGATACCCTTTCGGGATCGGTACGCCGTGACGGGCGAAGATCTGCTTGGCTTGGTATTCGTGTATCTTCATCGGCAATTTCCCCTGGAGAATGGCGCGAACCCTACCACGTCAGGTGAGCGTTCGGGAGCCAAGGTTTCGGGAGAAATCGTGCCTGTCACGAATGGAGAGCGCGATAGTTTGGGCCTCAGCGAGGGCCGCCGAGCGTGCGCCAGAAAGCCGCAGGCAGCAGCGGTTGCGTGCCCTGGATCAGGTCGTCGAGCCACGGGAGGAAGTCCTCGGACCGAAGCTTCAGACCCCGCACATCCTCGTGGGGAACCCAGACCGCGCCCATGGAGTGCTCGTCCTCGGTACGCTTGGGCAGGCCGTCCAAGGCTTGGGCAACGACGAAGACGCGCAGTTGGCCCGGGTACTGCCCGATGGGCGGGTTGTGTTCGATCCCCACGATACCGAAGGGGTCGACCTCCAACCCGGTCTTCTCCAGAGTGACCCGCCAAGCGAGACGCAGCGGGTCCTCCCCAGTTTCTCCTCGCCCCGCGGGGACATAGTATCGACCGCGACAGTCAGGCTTGGATTCCTGGACGAGAAGCACGCGCTTGCTCGCGTCGATACAAAACGTCAGGGCAACGAACGAGTAGAGCGCGGGCACGGGGCTTGAACATAGTCGACCTGAAGCAGGATTCCAGCCTTGCACTGCACGCCGCGCGTGGCATGGTGTCGATTCCCCAAGCCCGGCCGCCCAGGCCGATCCAGAGCGGCACGATGCTTGACAGATGTACAGGGTGCCGCGTAGGTCAACGCTGTGATGAATCGACCCCGGAACCCCGACCCGAACGACGGTCAGCGCTCCCTGTCGCTGGGTTCGCTCGAAGATCCCTCCACGGACACCGGCGAAGAGCTTTCCACCGAGGCCACTGACGCGTCCGTCGAACCATCCTCGGACGACGACGCGCCGTCGGACGTCGACCCCGGAGAGGAACCTCCGGCCCAGCGCGTGCCCCGCCGCCGCGCCACGGCCGAGACGATGGCCTCCCGCCAGCGCGACATCAGCGTCAGCGAGTTCTTCACCAAGAACCGCCATCTGCTCGGTTTCGACAACCCCGCCAAGGCCTTGCTCACCGCCATCAAGGAGGCCGTGGACAACTCGCTGGACGCCTGTGAGGAAGCGGGCATTCTCCCGGACCTTGTCGTGGAGGTGGAGGAGGTGGGGGAAGGGCGCTACCGCGTGGCGGTGCAGGACAACGGGCCGGGAATCGTCCGGGCCCAGGTCCCCAAGATCTTCGCCAAGCTGCTGTACGGCTCGAAGTTCCACCACCTCAAACAGAGCCGGGGCCAGCAAGGCATCGGCATCAGCGCCGCGGGGCTCTACGCCCAGCTCACCACGGGAAAGCCCGTCCTCATCCTGTCGAAGACGGGCAAGGGAAGGATGGCCCGGCGCATCGAGCTTCGCATCGACACCCGCCACAACAAGCCGGAGGTGTTGTCCGATATCGAGATCGACTGGCAGGAGATTGACCACGGCACCCGCGTGGAGTTGGAGCTGTCCGGGACCTATCGAGGAGGCCGCACGAGCATCGACGCGTACCTCGAGCAGACGGTGATCGCGAACCCGCACATGTCGCTCGTGTACAAGTTGCCGAAGATGGCCGAGCCGATCGTGTTCGATCGAGCCGCTCACGAGTTGCCTCGGGAGCCCCTCGAGATCAAGCCGCACCCCCACGGAGTGGAGCTGGGCTTGCTCATCCGCATGATGCTCGAGGCGCGCGGGCAGTCGGTGAAGAAGACGCTCGTGGAGAGCTTCTCGCGCGTGTCGGCCTCCATCGCGCAGCAGGTTTGCGAGCAGGCGGGGATCTCGCCCACAGCCAGGGCCACCCAGCTCGACGCCGAGAAGATTGAGGCCTTGCACCGCGCCCTGGGCACGGTGCGGGTCATGGCGCCCCCTGCCTCTTGCGTGGTGCCCATCGGCGAGGATCTGATCATCGCAGGGCTCAGGCGACGCTTCGATGCGGAGTTTTTCACGGCCGTCACGCGACCGCCCGCGGTCTACCGAGGCAACCCCTTCGTCGTGGAGTGCGGGATTGCCTACGGTGGCAAGCTCGATCGGGACAACCCTGCGGACATCATGCGATTCGCGAATCGGGTGCCCTTGCAGTATCAGCCCAAGGCGTGCGCCACCACGGAGGCGGTCTACCAGACCAACTGGAAGGCCTACCAGCTGTCGCAGCCGAGAGGGTCGCTACCGATCGGCCCGCTCGCCGTGGTTCTGCACCTGGCGAGCGTATGGGTCCCGTTCACGAGCGAGGCCAAGGAGGCGGTCGCGCACTACCCGGAGTTGCTGCGGGAGATGCGCCTCGCCATCCAGGAGGCCGGCCGACGGCTCGCCGCGCACCTGCGCGCTCGCCACCGCACGGAGAACGAGCTCAAGCGAAGGAGCCTTTTCGAGCGTTACATCCCGGAGCTGGGAGCGAGCCTGGCGAAGATCACCAGCCGCGAAACGGAAGCCATCACCCAATCCCTGCTGGATGCGCTGCCTTCGTTCGTGAACATCGACACCTCCGAACCCGAGCCCGGGCCCGAATCCGTGCCGCCGGCGCCAAGCATGCTCCCCCCGGCCGACGCGACCGAGGACGACTCGCCCGCCAGCGGCCCCGCGAACCCATCCGACGCAGCGTCCGCGATGGACGACGACGGAACCCCTGACGAGCCCCCCACGGCTCCAAGTCCCACGCCCCCGCGAACGGAACAGCGACGCGCCAAGAAGGACGGTCAGCTGGACCTCGTCAGCTGAACGAGAAGCGACATGGCCATCACCCAGACCCGCGAGCAGCGAGCCCGAAAAACCATCCGCAAGATCGAGAAGCTTGCGGCAGAGACCCTTCGTCAGGTCGAGAAACGCGACAACCCGACAGTGCAGATCCCCATTCGTGCGCTGTCCAACGTGGCGTGGAACGAAGACCACCGTCTGATCGAGCTGGGAGACCGCCGCCAGAACCGGGAGTTCTTCAACCTGAGCATGGCGAAGAAGTTCATGCAGACCTTTCTGGTCGCAGCGGCGTGCAAGGACCTGCTCGACAGCGGCAAAACCACCAGCATCCGTGACTTGTTCTACATGACCAAGCACACCATCAAGGGGTCCCGGGAGAACACCTTCGACGATCAGACCGAGAGCGATCCGGTCATCGAAGATCTCGAGGTGTCCCTCGATGCGCTGCGAGAAGAGCTTCACCTGTTCGCGGCCAAGCGCGGATCCATGGTGGGCCCCATGGTGATCGTCGACGCCGGAGACACCATCAACCTCGGCCGGATGGGCTCCGGCGGGTGGAGCATTCCGAGCATCACCGAGGATCACATGATCCAGTTCAAGAAGTGCGAGGCGGAGTACATCCTGTTGGTGGAGAAGGAAGCCGTCTGGCACCGCCTCAACGAGGACAAGTTCTGGAAGAAACACAAGTGCATGCTGGTGACCGGAAACGGACAGGCCACCCGGGGGGTCCGTCGCCTGCTGCAACGCATGCACAGCGAGCTGAAGATCCCGCTGTATGTGCTCGTCGACAACGACCCGTGGGGACTCTACATCTACAGCGTCATCAAGCAGGGGTCGATTTCCCTCGCGTACGAGTCGATGCGCATGGCGGTACCGAGCGCGCGGTTTCTCGGGCTGCGCTCGCGGGACTACAAGAGCTTCGGGCTCAGCAGCGACGTGAGGATCACCCTTGAGAAAGAGGACGAGAACCGAGCCCGCCAGATGCTCGCTTACCCTTGGTTTGCTGCCAAGCAATGGCAGACGGAGATCAAGGACCTGTTGAAGGCGGGGTTCAAGATGGAGATCGAAGCGTTGTCGAACAAGGACATCAGCTTCGTGACGGACGTGTACATCCCGCAGAAGATCGAACAGCGGGACTGGCTGGTGTAACGGGTCCGATCGGGTTCGAGACCCACAAAAGGGACAACGCCCGGTACGGGGGGGGCACGTTACCGGGCGTTGGAAAGATGTGGCAACGTCAGGGACAGTGGGGGCTAAGTCTCGACCGACGCTGCACCCTGTAGATTAGCACGGCTCGTGCCACGGGCAACTTCGTGGAGTTCTGGATAGTTGACGGGACGGGACGGGCGAGACGATTGCATGTATGCAATAAACGCCTACCAGGGATGAGATGTAGACACGTGTACGCGAAGTCCCAGGGGGAACCGAGAACGACAAAAAGGGCAACGCCCGGTACGGGGGGGGGCACGTTACCGGGCGTTGAATAGTAGTGGCAACGTCAGGGACGGGGGGGACGATAGTCACGACCGACGCTGCGATTTTCATAGAGAGCATGTCTCATGCCACAGAATCGTTCCCTAGTATCGAGCAGTTGCGCATCAATACGTCCGAACGTCTTTCACGAATGAAATATGCCGCATTCAATGCCGAAATGTGTGCGCGTGTACGTTGAACACCAATCGGAATCCTACATGGCAGACGGAGTGGTTTCCCCCTCGAAATATGGCCCTTCTCGTGGCTGCGCGAGCCTTCCTCCGCTCCCTCGGGACGGAATCTCTTGACCCCTCCCAGCACCACAGGCATCCGGAACCCCGATGATCCCCAGGTACACCCCGCCCGAGTTCGCTTCCCTCTGGTCCGACAAGACCCGCTACGCCACCTGGCTCGAAGTCGAGCTCGCCGCCTGCGAGGCCATGGAGATAGACCAGCTCGTCCCTCCCGGCACCGCCGAAACCATCCGAAACCTCGACCTGCAACCGGATCCGGCCCGCATCGACGAAATCGAGAAGACCACACGCCACGACGTCATCGCTTTCCTCACCCACGTCGAAGAGCTCGCCGGTCCCCCCGCTCGGTTCCTACACCGCGGGATGACCTCGAGCGACGTGCTCGACACTAGCTTCGCCCTGCTGCTCACCCGAGCCACGGATGCCCTCCTGGCGCGCACCGATCGTCTCCTCGACGCCCTGTCGCGACGCGCGAGAGAGCACCGCGGCACCCTGCTCATCGGTCGCTCCCACGGGATCCACGCCGAGCCCGTCACCTTCGGCTTGGTGCTCGCCGGCCACTTCGCCGAGATGAAACGTTCACAACAACGCCTCGCCGTCGCACGCGAGGAAGTCCGAACCGGGAAGATAGCCGGCGCCGTCGGCACCTACGCGCACCTGTCCCCGGACATCGAGCGACGCACACTCGATGCCCTCGGCCTCGTGGCAGAAACCGTCTCGACCCAGGTGGTGGCCCGAGATCGTCACGCCGCCCTGTTCAGCGCCATGGCCCTCGCGGCCGCAGGCATCGAACGTCTGGCCACCAACGTCCGGCACTGGCAACGCACGGAAGTGCGCGAAGCCCAAGAAAAGTTCTCCACGGGCCAGAAGGGCTCGAGCGCCATGCCCCACAAGCGCAACCCCATCCTCAGCGAGAACCTGTGCGGGCTCTCCCGCGTGGTGCGCGCTGCCGTCACGCCCGCCCTCGAAAACGTGGTGCTCTGGCACGAGCGTGACATCTCCCACTCGTCGGTGGAGCGCATGATCGCGCCGGACGCCACGACCACTCTCGCGTTCATGCTCGAGCGAGCAACCCAGCTGGTCGAAGGCCTGGTGGTCTACCCGGCGGGAATGCTTCACAACCTGGAGCGCACGGGGGGGTTGTTCTTCAGCGAGAGCGTGCTGCTGGCCCTGGTGGACCGAGGACAACCCAGACAGCAGGCCTATGTCATGGTGCAACGCAACGCCATGAAGGCCATCGAGGGGGACGGCACGTTCCGCGAGAACCTGTTCTCAGACGAGCAAGTGCTAGGGGTTCTCGGCGAGGAGACCCTGGCCCGCTGCTTCGATCTCGAGCACACCCTGCGCCACATCGACGAAGTCTTGGACCGCGCGCTGGCGTGAAGCCGGCAGCTACAGGGAAAGCAGGGGGCGCTCGGTTCGCGGAGAGCTCGAGCGGGAACCGGACGCGTAGCGAACGCGCCAGGCCCCGCGCGCGATGAGATAAGCGATCACGAGGGAGTGACGTGGCTTGAGCTCGCTGCGCTCTGCACCGTAGACAGGGCGGACAGGCACCTCGGCCACGCGCAAGCCACGCAAACGCAGCTGACAGAGCAGATCGTTCGGGTAGCCGAAGCGCGGCCACAAGTCGTGCAAGTCGAGGAGCGCGATCGCATCCGTGGAGATGGCTGTGTACCCGCACTGGCTGTCCGATAGCGACTGCAACCCGAGCGCCTTGCCCGTAGCCCAACCAAAGACGCCCGTGCCGAGCCGTCGCAACGCGGGCATGCGGGAGGCCTCGGGATGATCGAGGCGAACCCCCTTGGCGTAGTCCGCCACACGGTCGAGCACCGGTCGCAGGACCGACGGCAAGTCATCCGGGTCCATCTGCCCGTCGCCCGCCATCACGGCGACAACGTGCGCCCCCGCATCCCTCGCGAGGCGGTAGCCCGTGGCGATGGCAGCACCGACGCCCCGGTTGATCGCGTGGCGCACGACGTGAACGCGTGGGTCACGGTGCTGCTCGGCGACCCTGGCGGTGCCGTCTGTGCTGGCATCATCGACCACGACGACGTGGTCGACGAAGGATGGGATGGAATCGAGGACCTGCGCGATGAACGGCTGCTCATCGTGGGCAGGGACCACGACGGCGATGCAAGCGCCTTCGAGCATGGCGAGAGGAAGCGGCCTACTCGTTTTCCTTTTCGGGGAGCTCGCCCTTGGTAGGCTCGCCAGACTCGAAGCGCACGGTGGCGGGCTCTTCGTGACGCTTGCGGGTCACGAGGGCGAGGATGCGTCCGAGCAGGTCGGGGACCTGATCGAAGAGTTGGCCGACCATCTGCTCGGGTTCGCCATCGATCGCCATGAGGCGGGGCTTGCCGTCCTTGGCGATGGCGACGACCGCGATGGGTTCGACCTGAACGCCGCCGCCTACGCCGCGACCTCCGTAATTGCCTTCGCCGGTCTCGCCGTGTCCGCCAGCGCCGACAGAGGCGACACCGAAGCCGACGCGCAGCCGGTGAATCGGAACGAGCATGGCGTCGCCCGCCTGGAGCGGCTCGCCAACGACTGTTTCGATCTTCGAGATCTGGTGCATACCGTCGAGGAGATGGTCAACGACTTGATCGAGCTTACCGGGCATGATGCCCTCCCATGGTCATGGCGGCGCGGGTGCGGGTCGAGACCGCGTGCGCTGCCGCAGCTTGATTTTCTTGAACGTGAACGTGATGGCGTCCAGGACCATCCTGCCGGGATAGAACCGGAACGCAACTTCGAGGTTGCCCGAGGCCTTCGCGACGTCCACCCATAAGGGTTCGACCACGAAGTTGCCGAAGGGCGACAACAACCCCGCGAAGGTGAAGAGCGAGCCCGAGAGGATACCTGTGATCGCCAGATCGGGCGTGGCGTACGAGAGGCGACCGTTGAATCGCTCCATGCGCACGCGATGTCGCAGGTCCACGAGGAACACGAGCAGGTCGTCCAGGTCGAACCAGCGCTCGACCTGACTGCGCAAGCGACGCGTCTTGTGTTCGAGCACTTCGAGAGACGGCTTGTGCTCGTCGATCTTGTCCACGACTCTCCGTGCGAAGGGGGAGACGTGGAAGACCCGTCGGCCGAAGACGTGGAGCTGGAAGATGCTGTCGATGCCGTGGGCTGCGGCGAGGCTGACCGTGACGAAGAGGATCTGGCCGCCCATGGCGAGGGCCCAGAACTTTCCGAACTCTCCGTGACCTTTGACGGAAAGCTCGAGTCGCACGGGAGCCAAGGTCACGACGACGATCGAGGTGACGATGACAACGGCGATGGCGAGGGCTGCCCACTGCACGAGTTCCTGCGATACCGTCCTGCGCCCTTGGTTACTTGTCCTCTTCCTTCGCCTTCGGGGGGAGGACCTGGTTCATGGTTTCGGGGAGCACGTCGATGGCGCGCTGGAGGATGGCCCGTGCGCCGCGGCGGACGGAGAGCATCTGCGCATGGCCTCCCTTGCCGACGACGACGAACGCGCGCGGCTCGACGGACAAGCCGCCGCCGGCTCCGCCGATGTCGACGGCACCGCCTTTCTTGCTCGCCTCACCGGACACGTCTCCGGAGCCCGTTCCGAAGCCCACGGAGATCTTGCACAGCGGCACGACGGCCGAGTCCGCGAACATCATGGGCTTGCCCACCACCGATTCGGAGTTGGACACCCGGTACAACTGCTTCATCAGGCTGCCTACGAGATCGTCGAGTTCCATCAATTTCCTCCGATTGGCCTCGTGCGTTGCTTCGTTTCACATCCGAGCCATTGCGAGCCGTGAGCGTGTAGCCGTTCGTGCCTGGACCTGGCATCGGAAGGTGCATCGCCCCACTCGTGTGGCCCGTGGGTCCCGTGAGACCGTCAAGGGAGGCAGTATGGGGCAGATCGACCCCTAGTGGTAGAGGAACCAGCGGACGCCGGGGTTGATCTCCATGTGGAAGTGGTCCTGATGGGGCTGATCGAAGTTGGGGGTCAGCACGTACGTGAAGATCTTGGCGTCGAACGCGTCGCAAACGATGTCCCACAACTCGCGAGCGCGCGGATCGCTCGGGGGCGAGGCGCCCTGACCGCAGGTTTGGGCGCCGACTCTGCCTCGAAAGTGGGACGCGACACTGAGCACAGAGCCGTCTTGCTTGACGAAAGCGCCGGGGTCGATGGCGAGGCCGAGGGGGTGGCGTGACTGGCTGGTGTTCAAACGCGGGGGAGGCGGGGGCGGGGCGGCGGGCTTGTTCGGCTTCTTTCCCCGCCGGGTCGTCCGCGTGGTTCGGGTCGTGCTCTTCTTGGCGCGGTCGGCGGGCTTGACCGCGTTCTTCGCACTCGCGGCCGCCCAGTGCTCCGGAGGACCGAGCTTCGCTGAGCTTCCCGTCCACGCTGCGCTCGAAGCGGCAACCGCAGGGGCCACGGAGGGTCGATACATTGTGTAGTGAATCAGCTCCACGATCCCACGGCGCGCAAGCTGCGCGGCAAAGTCGTCGAGGGCTAGCGCGAAACGCGCGTCGCAGATCTCGAAAGGCGTACTGGGCCGCTCGTGCTCCGGAAGAGCAGAGTGGATGTGCACCCCGTGGAGCCTGCCCGTGAGCCGGATCGGGGTCTTCACGGCACCGTGGGGCTCCACCCGCTGGTAAAGGATCTTGCGACGGTCCAGCTCCTCGATGGCCTGCTGCTCGCCCATGTTGACGTAGCGATAGGCCGGGGCTCGGTCGACCACGTCCGCGGGTGGGACCACAAGGAACGGATCGTGCGCCTTGGCAACCCAGGGCGCCGAGGCGAGGGCCAGGCTCGCCAGCACGAGCAGCCACGGCAACGATCTCGCACGCATGGGGTGCCAACCTAGCGCATCGAGTCAGCTTGGCCAGCCTTTGCCTCGGTTCTTCCCTTCGATCGGGGGTGCCGTTCGGGCCGGGGAGGGCTATGGTTTCGCACGACGGATTCTGCCATTTTGGCGGACCCGGTCGCCCGCCCCGTCGCCCGGGGAAAGGTGGAGGAGACGATGACGAACGACAAGTTCAAGGAGATGATCGAATTCGCCATCCAGCGAGAGCAGGAGGCCGTGGACTTCTACACGGACCTGGCCGGCAAGGTCAGCGAACCCCACGTCAAGGAGACCCTGCGCGACTTCGCCAACCAGGAGCGAGGCCACAAGGCCAAGCTGCAGTCGATTCTGGACGGCAAGAAGCTCGACCTGGTCCGCAAGGACGTGACGGACCTCAAAATCAGCGACTACCTGGTCGAGGTAGACCCCACCGCCGAGCTGTCCTTCCAAGGCGCGCTCATCATCGCCATGAAGAAGGAGAAGTCCGCTTACCGCATGTACTCCGACATGGCGACGACCTGCGATGACCCGCAGCTTCGCGACCTATTCCTGTACCTCGCCAACGAGGAAGCTGCTCACAAGCTTCACTTCGAGGTGGTGTACGACGACATGGTCTATCGAGAAAACTGAAGCGCTCCGGCGGAGCGCTCGAGGGGGCGGCAAACGCCAACCCCAACGACGAACCCATCAGCCGTAGGGGTACATCCCCTTCTTGATGCCTTCGAGCTTCTCGAGCAGAAGGTCGTGCTTCTCCTCGTCGAACAGCAGGTACTCAAGCAGATACTGCTGGACGACCATCTTCCGACCCTTCATCGAGTCGAGCGCCTTGCGCACGTTCGCCACCATGTGCTGTTCGGTCTTGATGTGCTCTTCGACGATGTCCCACACCTTCGCGAGGTCGTCCGGAGACAGAGCATGGGCGCCCTTCTCGATCGAATCGACCACCATCTGCTGGACCTTTGCATGACGGAGCGAGTCCGCATGGATCACGTCCGCCACCAGCTTGATGAGCTCATGGTTGGTCGCCTTGCCGAGCTTCTCCATCTGGTTGGCCGAGGTCCCCTCCGCCTTCTGCCAGTTCTTCAGCTCCGCTACCAAGCTCTCCTGCAGTTCCTTCGTCGAGACGTTCATGGCTTCCTCCAATGGATGGTCCAGGTCTGAAACACGTTGTCAGATCCGTTACGAGCGGGAAACGTGCTCCTCCCGAATGGTCAGCGGTTGGATGCCGACAGCACGCCGTCCGTTTCCCCGCTTTCGACCGGCTCGCCCGATTTCCGGGCCCACCGAGGAAAGCGGCCGGAATTCTACCCCGACCCGCTTTGATGGGGAATGGGCAACCCTACTTCACGTCGACGTCGATCGACATCGGCTTGCCTCCGCGCACCACGGATAGGGTCAGGTGGTCGGCGGTCCTGAGCTTCGCGTAAGCCGTCAAGGCACCTTCCGGGTCCGCGATGTTGAACCCGTTGATGGAATGGAGCTCGTCGCCATCTCGCAAGCCGAGAGAGTGCAGCAGGCTTCCGTCCCGCACACCGCGCAGGCCGACGGCCACGGTCTTGCCTCCTTCGGTCTTCGGAACCACCTGCACCCCGCGAAGCAAGGTGGCGCGCTGCTCGACGATCCCGTCGACTACGGATCGGTCCACCTCGAACCGGTTGTCTCCGGTGGCGCGGATCGAGGACGCAATGTCGGACGGCACGCGCGCGGCCTTCTCAGGCGTCCGCGGCATAGGAGTCGTAGCAGCGAGTGTGGCGTCGGTAGGCTGCGTGACAGGAAGGGTCCGGGTAATTTGGCACCATCCGGTGGCGGCTCGGAGCCAGACGCGGTCCTGGCCGATGTGACCGACCGATCCGCCAGAGAACCGGTCGCCGACGCGTACGAACGCCTGCCATCGGGCGTCGTCGCCCCCGGGGACGCTAAGCACGGCGAGAGAATCCCGCCCCTGGGTGGACACGATGGCAATCACGCGCGACGGCACCGGACAACGTGGCAAGGAGAGCGCATCGACGCGGGGGGACGAGGTGGGGGGCTCGGCTGCCGCGGGTGCCGAGATTCCTGCAAGGAGGACCGCGGCCGAGCCGAGGGAAGCCACGATGCGAGAGAAGAGGCTGGCGTGCATGCCCGCGAGAGGAGCAACCGGTGTGCCAGAGGTGCCAGGTGCCAAGCCCGTCACCAACCTCGCGCGATGCGGCCCGAGACGAGGGCAGAGGTCGATTCCATGGCGATGGCTGACAGACCCATGGACCAACCCGAGAGCCGGTTGCACGAATGGGCGAACTCGACTACGAGCAGGCCACGCCGGGTGCCCCGTTGACACAAGCCGAAGCCCATCCGTTCGCTCGTCACAGCGACCCGTCGGCTCTGCATCGGGCCCTGCACCGCTCTGCTCTGCTGGTGATCGACCTGCAGCGGGCTTTCACCGACCCCGAGCAGCCACCCTTCGTGCGAGACGCCCCCGCTGCCGTGGTCCAGGCCGGCCGCTTGGTCGACGCGTTTCGAAGAGCAGCCCGCCCGATCGTCTTCACCCGGCACGCCCACACAACACCTCCTTGCGGGCCCGGCATGGGCAGATGGTGGTCCACCTTCGTGCTCGAAGGCTCCGATGCCTCCCTGCTCGACCCCGCCCTCGTTCCCCTCGAAAAGGACCTCGTCCTTCGCAAAGAGCACTACTCCGCCTTTCGCATGACCGACCTCGACCCATGGCTGCGACAGCACGCCGTCGAGACCGTGGTGATCGCCGGCACCATGACCCACATTTGCGTGGACACCTCGGCGCGCGACGCCTTCATGCATGGCTTCGACGTGGTCGTGGTGCACGATGCGTGTGCGTCCCGTCCCGCGGCCTTGCACAGGTCCTCGCTCCACGCGTTGAGCCACGCGTTCGCACGGTTGGCGACAACGGACGACGTGGTCAAGATGCTCGGAGCGATGGCATGAGCTGGCGACTCGGCGTCATCGGGGCCGGACCCGCGGGCATCGGCGCTGCTACGGAGGCCGCACGCCAGGGGTTCAGACCGCTGGTGCTGGACCGAAGCGGGCGCGCGGGTGGCACTATCCGAATCGCCCACGAGGTGCGCAACCTCCCGTTCGTTCCGGATCGCGTCGAAGGACCCGTCGTCGCAGATCATCTCGAGGATTTCCTTCGCCGGTGGGACGTCATGGTTCGGCCCGGTCGTGTGACGCGCGTGGCGCCGATCGGTGACTCGATCGAGATCGCGACCAGCGACGGGACGTGTCACGTTGTGGAGGCGCTGGTCGTGGCGGTGGGTACGCAGGCATTGGTTCCGCAGATCGACGGGCTGTCTTCGGGTTTGGAAGACCCAGGGGTCGACGTATTGTTCCCCGACGCCGTGAGCGCATGCTCTCTCGCGATCCCCGATCGCGCGGCGGTCATCGGCGGATCGGACGTGGCGATGGACCAGGCGCGATGGCTGCGAGCCAAGGGCGTGGGCGTCGAGGTGCTGAGTCGAGGCGCGACGCGCGCCCCGCAGTGGCTCGTACGGGCAGCGTGCGAGGAAGGGGTCGTCGTGCGCGAGAATGCGAAGGTGGTTCGGGGCACCCTGCACGCGGGAGGGCTGCGGCTGATGGTTCGGCAGGGCGAAGAGGAATCGGTCGTACGAGTGAGGGCCGTGGTGGCCGCGATCGGGCGGAAGCCGGTGATGGTCGAGGGGTTAGGCGAGGTGCTGGCCGCACGACCCGAGCGAGTCCGTGTGGTGGGTGATGCGACGGGACGTCGTGCGCGGCATGTGATGGCGGCGCTGGGCGATGGGTGTGTGGCAGCGGTGGAGCTGCTGGCAAGAGGAGCCGGATGATGGTGCGAGATCGAATAGCGGGGATGCAGGTTCTGGCGGTGACGGGTCGCGCGGATCTAGCGCAGATCTACCTCGTGCGGTTTCGCGACGATGATCGGGCGACGGTCGAGTGCGTTGGGGCCGTGGATCCAGCGCTTCCGAGGTCGGAGAAGCTGGTGGTGGTCGTGTCGACGCAGCTGGGCTGCGCGGTGGGATGCCCGATGTGCGATGCGGGGACGAGCTTTGACGGCAACCTGACGGCGTCGGAGATTTTTTCGCAGATCGAGCTGGTGCTCTCGGACTGGGCGGGACCGGAGGCATTGGGTTGCGCGAAGCTCAAGGTACAGTTCGCGCGAATGGGAGAGCCGGCGCTCAACCCTGCCGTGCTGGACGTTCTGGATCGGCTGCCGCAGGTGGTTGTGGCTCCCGGGTTAATGCCCTGCCTCGCCACGACGGCACCGCGCAGCGCGCGCGCGTGGTTCGAGCGGATGCACGAGCTACGGGACCGCCACTACGGCGGTGGGCATTTCCAGCTTCAGATCTCGGTGCAATCGACCGACGAGGTGGTCCGCGACGGGATGGTCCCGATCCCGAAGTGGAGCTTGGGGGAGATCGCTTCGTTCTCTCGTGACTTCGTACGGGACGAGGACCGCAAGGTGACGTTGAACTTCGCGATGGCCGAGGGGGTTCCGATTTCGGCGCGGGTGATGGCGGAGGTGTTCGACCCGTCGAAGGTGCTGGTGAAGCTGACGCCGCTGAATCCGACGGACCGGGCGGTGGCGTCGGGGCTGCGGTCGACCTTCGAGCCGGGGCAGGAGGAGCGGGTTGCTCCGCTGGTTTCGGCCCTGCATGCGGAGGGGTTCGACTGCATCGTGAGCGTGGGGCTGCCGGAGGAGACGGAGCTGCGCAGCAGCTGCGGCCAGCTGGTTCATGCCCACCGCAAGGAAGCCTCGGACCGCGTGAACCCGCTGGAAATGTCTGATTGATCGCGCACGTGTGTTAGCGCTCAGCGTGTGAAATCGACCCAAGAGCCCTCGGACGAGCAGCGCGGCAAGCGTGGCCTGTCCAGTCCGCACGTGTGGGTCTCCACGACGTACTTCGGGGAAGGGTTCCCCTACAGCATCGTCAACAACCTCGCGGAAATCCTGTTCAAGGAGATGGGCGCCAGCCTGCAGGCCATCGGCCTGACGGCGCTGTTTCACCTCCCGTGGAACCTCAAATTCCTGTGGGGGCCGTTCCTTGATCACTACGAGACCAAGCGGCGCTGGCTCATCGGCGTCGAGGTTGCCCTGACCGCGATGCTCGTGGTGCTCGCCTTCCTCGCGAGCGGAAAGCAGCTTCTCGGAGCGATCGCAGCGAGCTTTCTCGTGCTGGCGTTCCTGTCGGCCACGCATGACATCGCGATCGACGGCTTCTACCTCGAGGGGCTCGACGACAAGGGGCAGTCGAAGTTCGTGGGCTACCGGGCGATGGCGTACAAGGTCTCGAGCTTGGTGGTGCGAGGCCCGCTGATCATCGTCATCGGCTGGGTGGGGTGGACCGGAGGGTTGCTGGCCACCGCAGCGATCATGCTCGCGATGACCGCGCTGCATTGGGGCATCCTCCCCAAGGTCGAGCGACGCAAACAACCGTTTCGCGCCCTGATTCGCGAGGTTCTCCGTCCGCGGGTGTTGATGGCGGGGGCTGTGGTCGCGGGCGCGGTGGTAGCGCAAAGGCAGTGGAGAGTCCTTGATCCGATCGTGGGCCTGGTGAGGGGCACCGTCGAAGGAGCCCCCCTGATCGGTCGCATTTCGCTTCCGGGGTGGATTGCGCTCGCGTTGCTGGCTTCCCTGCTGGTGGTCCTCGCCTTTCTGGGTCCGATCAAGCGGCGCGTGGCGGCTTCCAACTCGTACTACGGCGCCGCTTTCGTCGACTTCCTCGCGCGACCCAAGGTCGGGCTGGTGCTCGCCTTCGTCGTGCTCTTTCGCACCGGCGAGTCGTTTCTGCAAAAGATGAAGTGGCCGTTCTTGCGCGACGACCTGGGAATGTCGCTCGACGAGTATGGGTTCGCGAACGGCACGCTCGGGGTGATCGCGTCCTTCGTAGGGACCTTCCTCGGGGGGTGGCTGATCTCGCGGCACGGGTTGAAGCGGTGGATCTGGCCCTTCGTGCTGGCGCAGAACACGCTGAATCTGCTGTATGCGCTGCTGGCGTGGGTCGGAACGACAGGTGGGGTCGGCCTCGGCATCATCACCTTGGTGATCACGGCGGAACACTTCGGGGAAGGCCTCGGCACCGCGGTGTTCATGGTGTACCTGATGCGAAGCTGCGACCCGGCTCACAAGGCCGCGCACATGGCCATCCTCACGGCGCTCATGAGCGTGAGCTTCACCGTCGCCGGCGTGGCGAGCGGGTTCCTCGCAGGGTGGCTGGGGTTCTCGACCTACTTCGCGTTCACGTTCCTCGCCGCCGTGCCGGGTATGGTGTTGATTCTCTTCATCCCGAACAAGCACTGAGCGGCGAGCTAGGAACCTTGAGCGGCAGGCTTGGCGCGAGCGTCGATCAGGGCCCCCGCCATCTCGTGCAGGAACGCGGACTCCACCCGGAACGCTTCCGAGGCCGCGATCGAACGCAAAGTGGTTCCGTCGTCCATGCGTTCGCGCTTGGCTCGCGGTGCGAGTCCAGACTTGTCCTGACTTGCGAAAGAGGTTCGGTTTTCCTATCGGCTAGCGGCTGCAGAGCTTTTCCCGTGGTTGACGGTGAGCGAGCGGGTGTCACACTGTTGGGTCGGTCGTGGTTGTCGTTCCTGTTCCCCTACCTGTCGATGGATGATTGCATGGCCAATACTGCCGCCCCTGACGGTCTCACCGGTCCCGAGTATCAGACCCTCGTCGAACAGTCTCCGATCCTCATCTGGCGGTCGGGCACCGACATGCTCTGCAACCACTTCAATGAACGTTGGCTCGCTTTCACAGGCCGTGCCATGGAGCAGGAGATCGGAAACGGATGGGCGGAGGGCGTCCATCCCGACGACTTCGATCGGTGCCTGCAGATCTACGCCAGCCATTTCGAACGTGAGGAGAGCTTCGAGATGGAATACCGGCTGAGACGACATGACGGTGAGTACCGCTGGCTCTTCGACCGCGGGGCGCCGTTCTACGTTGACGGAGTGTTCGCCGGGTTCATCGGGAGTTGTGTCGACGTTCACGCGCGCGTCGAGGCCGAGGCGGCACTCGCGCTACATCGGACGGCGGAGATGGATCGACTCCAGCGCCTGCTCCCCGTGTGCGCGTGGTGTGGAAACATCCGCGACGGTCAAGGCTACTGGAAGAGCGTGACCGAGTACCTCAATGAGCAGGGGTTCGGTCCCCCCACGCACGGCATCTGCATGCGATGCGAGACAGAGGTCAACGAGAAGATTGGGTAGTGGCTTCGGAGCGTTGGTCCTCAAGATGATGAGGGTCTTCACAACGCGCGCGGCGAGTTAGGAACCCTGAGTGGCAGGCTTGGCGCGAGCGTCGATCAAGGCCCCCGCCATCTCGTGCAGGAACGCGGACTCCACCCGGAAAGCTTCCGAGCTCGCGATCTCGAACGCGAAGGGCGGCGAGGTCAGCGCACGACCCGTCGCCATGTGGCTGGACGGCAAGATGGAGAAGGCGTGGCAGGCGAGAAGCATCTCCGCTCCGGTCGTGCCCGCGACGGGTATTCCTGTGAGGGAATACAGGGGGCCCCGAACCCGTACGGACGATTGGATCGCTTCGATTTCTCCTCGCAGCCGCAGCAACCGGACCGCTTCGTCGATGGTGCTGGGACGAAGGAACGGGTGACGTCCATCGAACAGGGCCACGTGGGTCGACAGCAGCGCATCCGGACCTCCGGTCCGCAGGGATCGGTCCGGCGGCGCGGCGAGCAACCGGATCCCGGGACGCGACGCGCTCTCGAACCGCTCCACCAGCGTCGCGTCGTCGAACCACACCGCCCGCTGCGTGGCCTCACAGACTCGCTCCAGACACGAGAGCATGCGATCGAACAGACAGGTGGATCCCAGCGGCTGCAGCAGGCCCGGCCCGGGACGTTCCTGCTCGAGCCCTGACACCACGAACACCACGGACACCGTCCGGTCCTGGGGCGGCGACGAATCGCGGATCACGAAGGGTTTGACATCGGTCATGACGGGACTCCCATCCGGAGAGGCTCAGCGCGAGGTGCAAGCGGGCATCAGCGACGAAATCCTCTCCCCACCGCGATACCCAAGCCGGCGGCCAGGAGCAAGGCGATGGCGGCCATCCAGGGGTCGCCCGCGGGCAGTTCGATCTTGTCCGCCGAAACCTTGTGCGAACCGGCGGGGACCGGATCGGTCAGCTTCGGCGCGGGCACGCGCGGTGCCGTGGCAACTGGCGCACCCTCCTCAGCCGGAAGAGGACGGTAGCGAGCGACGTTCTGCTCCTCGAGCGTCGCGTGGCCACGCACCTGGTGCACAGTGTGGCTGTTGTACGTCCAGTCGAGCCACTCGCTCGAGCCCCCGCCCCGCGTGGTGACCACGTGCCGGTTGCTCCTACCCCCGAAGAACTCTGCTTTGCCTGCCGGAGACTCACCGAAACCCGCGTTGGCGTCCATCGGGACCCATCCGTACCCCGGCATGTATGCTTCCGCCCACCGGTGAAACACGTCGTCGAAGCTCGCTTCGTCCCCGCGCTCGGAGATGGCGCCCACGTAGCGTGCGGGAATGCCAGCGCGACGCAGCATGCCGACGAGAGCAAAGGCGTACTCGCTGCAGCTGCCCGTGCCTCGCGCGAGCACGGTGGCAGCATTGTTCCACCCCCCCGACCGGTCGTACTTGATCACGCGGGTGAGGTGCTCGTAGATGGCGCGCGCCCGCGCGTAATACGTCGTCTTCCCACGGGTGACGTCTTCGACCAGCTTGCTGAGCGACTCGGAGGTGAGATCGTACTTCTTGTCATCGACGAGGTATCGATCGAGGTCGGGGGGAAGCGTGGTTGCGTCCACCCGATCCGGGTCGATCGGGAATCGAACCCGGTGGAGGGCGAAGTCGGCGGTCCATCGGACCGATCGGGTCTCGCCAGCCTTCAGCTCACCCAGTTCGAAGACGGCGATGGGCTGTCCCCATCGATCGGTTTCGAAGCGGGTGGGTTGCGGGTCGAAGGTGAGGTCGCCGAGACGATGTTGCCCGGGGAGCTCTTCGGGCAAGGCCAGGTGCGCGCGGAGACCGGTCACCGTGCCCGTGCCCCGTACGCGATAAGCGACCTCGTAGCTTGCCCGAACATGGCGTGGTTGGTCTTCGAGGTAGGGTTCGTCCCCGGAGAGTGCGACGCGAGCCAACTGTTGGGTCTGGTAGTCCGCCACCCAGAGCGTGCCCTCGTGTGAGGCAAGCGCGGAAGGGTAGGGTCCCGGGGAAGGGAGGATGGTGACGACCGTGCCGTCGGCAGGGTCGACGCGATACAGGCTGTCCTTGCCATGATCGGCCACCCACAAGCGCCGGCCGTCGAAGGCGATCCCGGTGGGGTGCTTGTCGGGGGCGTCGAACGACGCAATGGTGGTGCCGTCGCTGGGGTCGAGACGATGGATCTTGGCCTCGCGCGCGTCGACGACCCAGAGGCTGTTTCCGTCGTGGGTCATGCCCGTGGCCCAGCGTTCGTAGTAGGGGATGGGGGACGGGTGGTCTTGTTTTCCGGGGCGAACACGAGCGATGAAGTCCAAGCGACGGTCGGCGAGCAGGAGGGTGTCGTTCGAGCGTGCGATGCCGGTGGGGAGGAACCCCGGAGAGGGCAGGCGTTCGAGGACGCGAGCGGTGGCCGGGTCGAACAGGACGAAGGAGCGCGTCGCCATGTCGGAGATCCAGAGGTTGTCGTCGACGGCGGCGAGGCCCATGGGTTCTGCGACGGGACAGGGGATCTGGGACAGGACCTGCCCTCCGTGGGCGAAGGCGAGCGAAGAGGAGAGCCACAGGACCGGGGTGAGGACGATCGAGAGCGATCGATGCATGGGAACCTCCGTGGGGCGAAAGGATGCACGGGAGGCGGGGGAGGGGCAATGGAGACGGGGCGGGCGGATGCGAGGGGCGGATTTCGCAACCATCCGCATACGGTCACAAGGAGCACTACATAGCCTTCAAAATTAGGCAATTGTGAGTGCTTACGAGCGATACTGAAAGGAATTGTGAGGTCAGAGGCGCGCTTCGGGCTCGAAGGGCACGCCCACGGTCCAGGACTTGATGGGCACGCCGCCGTTGGGCTGGAAAACCTCGTAGGTCCGCTCGGTTTTGGTGGCTGACAGGAGGGTCTCCGAAGAGCATCTCGCGTGCCACGACCTTGCACGCACGGCACGAAGGCGGGTAGCGAGAACCAGAAGGCGGGAGCCTCTCTCCGCTTATCCTGGCGTATCGATCGGAACACGCCCCGGAGGGAAGTTTTTGGCCACGGGGTCGAGTCGGCGTGACCACGTAGCCTGGTCGCACCTCCAGTGGTTCCGATGCCGGGCTTCGAGATGGGGCTGGGGGTTCGACGAGATCGGTCCGTCGGTCGCCCTGCTGCCTTCGCATCCGATGGTGGTGTACGCGCATGTGGAGAGCTTCTTGCGGCACCCTGGTGGCGTCTGGCCTCCGATTGATGCGGTGCCTCGCTACCGCAACACCCCAACCGATCCGGCGTCTACAGCTCAGGCTGCTCCTCCGCGTTCCAGCAAGAACAGGCTGTACATGTCGCTGTGCTTGTACGTGAGCGCGAACATCTTCCGGTTCAATGCCCCGCTCGCATAAACATACAGCCTGCACGGCTCCAGGGACTCCACCAGCCGCAGCTTCGTCAGGTTGTCCACCAGGCTGTAGTGGATCCGGTCGAGTCCCTCCTTGATGGCATAGTCCAACGAAGCCACGATCACGCGCTCGTACACGAAGTTGCTCCTTGTGTGCTCGCGGTCGAACCCGCCGAGAACCCCCCCCATCTGCGACCCGCACACCTGGAAGACATGGAAGCCGGCGATCCGGCCGTCCACGCGTATCCGGATGTGCAGGTACTTGTCCGACGTGAACACTTCTGTGCTTGCGATGTTGTCCTCGAAGAAGCGCTGGCAGGGGTTGTTCACGTTGCTCAACCCCGCCGAGCACTCCACGCACGCCAGGAGTTGCTCGCGGTCGTCCGCCGACACCGGTCCCCACGCAACCTCCGTCGTCACCCGCGTCCTGCGTCGTGCGAGGTTCTTCTTCAGGCTACGGTGCTCCGCGAGGTATTCCGATACGTCGCCGTACCTCGTTGCGTCCAGGTACGCCTCGGATGACGACGGATAGGACGCGAAGCCCTCTCGTGCGAAGACGTCGTCCTGCGTCGTGGTGTCGACGATCGAGATCAGGTCGGCGTCGCGTTGGTCCTTCAACCAACGCAGGATTGCCGTCATCACGTCGTCCTCCAACTCGGTTGCACGGAAGAAGAACGGTCTCGTCAGGTTGCTGGTGATGAGGTTGCGGAAGGATACGTAGATGCAGGTGCGACTCGCCGCGGACAAGACCGCGGCGACCTTGCTCAGCGACGCGTTTCTCCGGAGCGGGGCATACGAGGTACGCAGATCGAGCGGCCGGATCCGCACGAGCAAGCCCAATCCGACCAACTCGGCGTCTTTGCGCACTTTCAGGTAGAAGAAGCACACGTTGGGGGTTGATCGAATGACCCATTCCCCGAACAGGTCCCAGACGTCGCGGCACAACCCCCGTTTTGCGAGATCGCTGGCGAACACCGCCTTCTCTTCATCCGTCAGCGACGATTCACGGCAACAGGTGAGTTGGTCCATGGGGGGGGCCTCCCTTTCCGGTGGCGGCAGGCTACCATGCGGCGCTACCGGAGTTGGCAAAGCGTCTGGATCGCTAAATGGACAATGATGATCGTAAGCCGTAACCAGCCGAGTCCACCGCTGCCCCACGCGCGCGCTCCGGACCTGCAACTGGACTTCGACCCCGTGCTGTCCGTGGCCTAGCTGCTCGTGCGGATGGCACCGGGTTGTTCGCTGCGGGCAAGCGCGGCGACGCACCGGTGCGTCTTCCGATCGCACTCACACCATCCATCCGCACTGATTCCGTCGTGACTGCCTTCACGCCGACATGACGACATGACCCGCGGCTTGTCTTGACTTGCGAAAGGCGTTCGAATTACCGACCGGCACCTACCGGCGCGGCGGTCCCAGACTTCTTGCATGGCCTGGTCCACCTCCGCACGCTGGTCGGCCGGGACTTTCAGAAGCGCCTGGCGCTCGCCTCCGGGCAGAGCGGCCACGCCAGCGGGGACAGCGGGAATCTTCTCAGGATCGGGGAGAGGCGGGAGATTGCTCATTGTGGGATCCTTCCTGAGAGGTCGGTGCCAATCTCGCAAGGGCGACAGGTGCACACATCAGTGACGATATGGAAACTCGCACAACGATTTTCTGGTCTTCATCCGAAAGGGGATTCCGTCCCATGTCAAGTGAGCCTGCCTCGGAACGAGGTCGAGTCCCTTCGGAACGAGGTCGAGTCCCTTCGGAACGAACTTGACCACGTTCGAGAATGGGTTGAGCTCGCTCGGCAGGGGCTCGGCTCCCTGCAGTTTCTTGCGCGCCTCGCCAGCCTGGTGCCCCCACCGCGTCATCCGTTGGTCAGGTACGTGGGCGTGCTGTCGAGCGCGTCGAGATGCAATCCCGAAAGGGATTGTGAGGTCAGAGGGGGTTCGGGTCGCCGCCCCAGAGGGTGCCGTTGATGTAGGCGGCGCGCTCCTTGGGCGTGAGGCAGTACTCGCGGACGGCGTCGTACTCGTTGAGCGGCTTGCGCAACGAGTTGCAGTAGGCGGGGTCGGAGGCCGGTGCGATGTCGACCGTGCGGAACTGCGACTCGAGGCGGTCACGATCTCCACACCTCATGTCGCTCGGGGCCTCGCCCGGCATGCAGATACCGGACTCGTTGGGCAGAGACCACGCTTGCCCCGTGGAGGGATAGATGACGTTGAGCGCGAACTTGCCTGGAGGCAGACAGCCGTAGACGAACTCCACGCCATCGATGCCGCGACTGAGCTGCTCGGCGATGTCCTTGCGCGTGGCGTCCACGTCGGACACGACCGGCTTGGGCGGGTCTTGCAGGTCGAACTCGTATGGGGTGACGATGATCGTCTTGGACTTCGCGTCCGCCGCGTTCTCGATGCAGACGGCGCTCGGGCGCATGTACCCGCGAATGGAATCGAGGGGCACGGGGACGTCGAAACACTCCTTGTTCTCGACGCAGTCTGTTCCGGTCGCGTCAGTGCAGCACCTGCCTGCCACGCAGGTCTGGGACGCGGAGCAGGTCGCGCCCATGAGCCCGAGCGCGAGAGTCGTCATGTTCGGCGACGTGACGACGAGGCTGGTCAGGACGCGGGGCGAGTTCTGCGTGATGCGCCAAAGGTTGGTCGGGTCGTTTTCACGGTCGAGCTTGGTCAAGCTGATGACGGGGCCGAGCGCGGTCACGGGCAGCGTGGTTCCGGTAATGTGGTCCTTGGCGTCGATGACACCATCTTTGTTGGCGTCGTAGCGCTGGACGAGGAAGGGATCGCCCAAGCGGAAGAGGAACGGGTCGGCGGAAGCGGGCGGAACCTCGGCCTCGGGCAGGCCCGCCTGGAAGCGGAACCAATACAGCGAATCGTGCACCTGCAAGGGGTCCGCGTTGTACAGGCGGTAGTCCGCAGGCATCGCCAGCTGGTCGTCGGTGGGGAACGGAATGGCGGGCGGAATGCCGTTGGCATCGCCGCCCACCCGCATCTCGCTGACGTGGAAGTAGGGGCGATTGATCGGGACGCGCGCCGCGAGCAGGACCGCCACGTTCTGGGCGAGGTAGCCGTCCTCCGGGATGAACAAGGAGCCGTCCTCCCGGCGATGACCCACCTCGATGCCTTGGTACTTGACGGGACCTCCCGAGAGCGCCTCGGTGATGTTGGCGATGGCGCCGCCGGCGATGTCCCCCTTGGTGACCATGTTGGCGAACTTGAAAGCCGCGTGCCAGTCGCCGTCGTAGTCGAAGAAGGCACGGATCTGGTACACACCCGCATCGACGGGCCCGACGATCCAGGGAGCGCTCACTTGTACGTTGACCCCTTCGGGAGGGCACTCCAGGTTGCCGTCGACGGACTTGGGGATCATGTGAGCGACGCCCGCGAAGAGCACGTCGCCGGGTACGACGACGAGGCGGTGTGCGGAGAGGCCGAGTCCGGTGGGGGGTGGCAGGGCATTCTCGTTGAACAAGGTCAGGATGGCGTTGCCCACCACGTGACCGCCTTTGGAGCAGGGGAGCGGGCCGATGTAGCTCACGGTGCCGCTCATGATTCCCTTGGGGGGAAAGACGTCCTCGTCGACGGGGGGGTCCGTGCATGCCCCGACTAGGGTGACCAACAACGCGGATGCGATCAGAGAGCGAGAGAGGCGCATCGATTCACTCCTAGAAGTTGTACTGCGCGAACGTCATGAAGCGCCGCCCCACGGTTTGCGTGAAGGGGTGCTCCTTGTGCTTGTCGTTGAGCAGGTTGAATCCCATCGCGCTGACCTCGAAGCGGTCCTGGAGGAACCGGTACCCGAGGCGCGCATTGAGGAGCGTGTAGGCCTCCAGGGGGAAGTCCTGGGAGACCACGTCACCGGCCGCGTTCACGATGCGCTCCGACCACACCTGGGAGGTCACGTGGTTGAGGGTCACCTCGCCGTCGATGCCGGGCTTGCTTCGGACCTGGACGCCGAGGTTGATCTTGTGCGCGGAGGTGCGCTCGTCGTCCGGGATGTCGCAGCCTGGGGGCCGGTCGATGGACACCTTGTTGAGCGCGTAGTTGGCGAAGATGTCGAGACCGGTGACGGGGAACACGCGGGCGCCGAGCTCACCTCCGAAGACGTTGAAGGCAGCGCACTGGTTGGTGAAGCGGGAGAAGGCGACGACGTACCGTCCCGTGTTCTGATCGAAGAGGGGATCGCCGAGGCGGTCCGAGGGCGTGACGAACTGGTTCGGTGCGAGCACCACGAGGTCCGTGACGCGGTTGTAGTAGAGGGCCGTGTCGACGGCCAACCAGTCGATGTCCTGGTTGATGTACCCGAGCTCGGCGTTGAGCACGCGCTCGGGCTCGACCCTCTCCGCCCGGGTCGAGTCGTTGAGCGCCTGCACAGACCCCGTGGTGGACTGCACGCCAAGCTTCATGTAGCCCTCGAGGGCCGTCGGCTTGCGGAAGGCCGTGGAGAACGAACCACGAACGGTGGAGCGCTCGGTCGGGTGCACGAGCACGGAAACGCGGGGCGACACCTCCCACTTCTCGGTGTAGGGCAGGTAGTCGAGACGTCCGCTCGCCACGAGTGTGAGCAGTGGGGAGACCTTCAGGGACTCCTGACCGAAGAAGCCGAAGAAGTTCTCGTTGGCCTCTTCCGTGAAGGTCGAGACGACCTTGCGGTACTTGTAGTTGATGCCGAGGTTGACGACGTGCTCGAGAGAGCCGGTCTTGAAGTCGTCGGCGTACACGAACTCGGAGTCCACGATGTCCGTGGTGAGGTTCGAGCGGTACCCCGTCTGGGACTGGTAGGCCCAGGAAGCCTGGTTGTCGAACGCAGCGGTAAACGAATAGGACAAGCGCAGAGAAAGCTCGTGGGCCTTCAGATTCGTCTGCACGAACCCCAACCGTGACCGGTTCTGAAACCCGCGAAACACGCCGATCGCGTAGAAGTCGTTGAACACGTCGGTGTAGCCGCCGGACAGGCTCAGATTCACGTCCTTTGAGAAACGACGCTCCGAGCGGAAGTCAAACCGGGCTGCTTCGGTAGACAGGTTCTGCTCTGGAAAAGCGACGTCGAGGTCGGCCCGATTGTCGGGAGCCAGGCGGCTCCAGCGGGCGTACCTCGTGTAGCCCGCAGACATGCGGTACGCGAGGTTCTCCGAGCGCCCTGCGGTTCGCAGGGAGCCGTACGCTTCTCCCAGGGGACCCGTGCCGATGCGGATGGAGTTGCCCCCCGTGCCCGGCGCTCGGGTCACGATGTTCACCACGCCGGAGAAGGCGTCGGCGCCGTAGAGGGCGGAACCCGGACCACGCACGATCTCGACCCGGTCGATCTGGTCCACGTCGATCGTGAGCCACTCGTAGAAGGTGTTGCCGAAGAACTCGTTCTGTACGGAGCGGCCATCGACCAGCACGAGCAGCTTGTTGGACATGCGCTGGTTGAAGCCGCGCATGGACATGTCCGCATACCCGTTGGTGAGGTCCATCACGTCGATGCCCGCAACGCGGCGGAACAGGTCGGACAGCTTGGTCATGCCCGAGAGACGGATGTCCTGCTGGGTGATGATGGTAACGGAGTTGGGGGCTTCGAGGGGGGAGAGGGCCGCGCCCTTGGAAGCGGCGGCGACGGACTCCTCGTAGATGTCGTCCTCACGCTCTCCGAGCTTGAGGGCATCAGGAAGCGGGGCTTCTCCAGTCGGACCGGCACCCGGTACACCGGTGCCGGGCGCCCCGGGCGCGCCTGGCGTTCCGGGTGCGGGCGCACCTGGCGTTCCTGGCGCGGGCGTGCCGGGCCCGGGCGCACCGGGCGTTCCGGGGGCAGGCGTTCCGGCAGTCTCGGCGGCCGCGAGCGTGGCCCGTTGCCTCGCGAGCCGCTGCTCCAGGGCGGAGGTGACCGCGGCCACCTCCTCCTTGTCGGGCGGGTTGGTCGCCGCGTACTCCTTGTAGTACTTGATGGCGTTGTCGAGGTCCCCCATCTCCACGTAGGCACGGGCGATGTTGTAGAGGACGTTCGGGTGCGGGAGGGTGTCGTACGCCTCCTTGAGCGCCGCAATGCCCTCGTCGTACTGCCCATCGGAGATCATGCCCATTCCCTTGCGGAATTGAGTACGAGCTTCGGTTCGTGCGTCCGCCATGGCGGGCACGGTTGCGCAAAGCACCCCCAGCGCCGCCACCGAGGCCAGCAAGGATCGTTTCATCCTAGTCCGCACCGTGGTTCTCCTTGGATGCGACCGGCCATCGACCGGTTCGCGCAATCTCCGAAAACATGGCCAGGGGATGGGCACCCCGGACCGCCCCTGCACACGAGACGTCCCTCGACGACAGGACGCTAGCCCGCATCACCCGCCGCTCCCGCGCTGCCCGCGGCGCCAGCGCTACCTGCGGAGCCAGCAGCCCCACTCGCGCCGCCGGCCCCCGCCGCCCCACTGGCTCCCGCGGACCCCGCTGCCCCCGCACTACCCGCTGCGCCGGACGAGCCGGAAGCCCCTCCGGTTCCACCCTCTCCGGCGGACCCCGCCGCGCCTCCTGTGCCACCCGTACCTCCGGTGCCACCAGTCCCCCCCGTACCTCCGGTCCCCGCATCGACCCCTTGCGCAGGGCTCCTGCCAAGGTCAAGTGGCTTGGTGCACTTGCCTCCGCTGCAGCTGTTCGAAAGGCACTCGTCGTCCCTCGTACATGAATCGCCAAGCAGTCGCCCGGTCTCGCACCCGATCACGGCGCCACCCGCCAGCATCACCAGGTGCAGACCCAACAGCGCCCGCCAGGCCCCCGCAACACGAATCCTCATGGTGGAAAACTGTAAAAGATTCTACGACGGCACGTCCACACAATTCGTGAGACCGGACAGAAGTGTCGCGCTGGTCATTTGGGCCCGTGCGACTACACAGCGCCTCGGCCGGTCTCGAGTGTTCGAACGTCCGCGCGACTCAACTTTGGGGTAGACGCAACGTGAACTCCGCCCCTTGCGAAGACGAAGACACGTCCACGCGCCCCCCATGCTCCTCGACGATCTTCTTCACGATCGCCAGGCCGAGCCCGGTGCCCTCGGTCTTCTCCGCGGTGACGAAGGACTCGAAGAGCTTGCCGCGGATCTGATCCGGGATGCCCGGCCCCGTGTCGCTCACCCGCACCACCAGCGCTTCCGCGTCCCGGTCGACCACGATGCGCAGCGTGCCCCCCGCGCCCATGGCATCGAGCGCGTTGCGCGCCAGGTTGTGCAAGGCCCGCGTCACCTTCGCCTGGTCGAACCGCGCCGTGCCGCGGTCCCGAAGCTCCAGCTCCAGCTTCACCCCCCGCCCCTCGAGCTCCCGCTCCAGCTGCACCCGCAGCTCGTCGAAGAACTTCTGCAGGTACACCTTGCTCACCAGAAGCGTCCGCTCCCCCCGCGCGAACGCCAGCACCTCACGCTGCATCGCCGTGATGTGATCGAACTGCTTGAGCACCAACTCCGAATAGCTCCTGCGCTGCTCCGCACTCTCCGTCGACGCCATCAGCTGCACATACCCGCTGATCACCGCCATCGGCGTCTTCAGGTCGTGAAGCACACTCGATAGCAAACGTCCGATCGTCGACAGCCGGTCGCTCACCCGCTGCGATTCGCGCGACCGCAACAGGCTGATGGCCGTCGACGCGTTGGCCGCCACCAGCCGCAACAGCTCCCGATCGTCGTCCGTGAACGAGGAGCCGTCTTCCCGGTCGTACAAGACCAGCGCCCCGAACGCTTCGCCCTGCTCGCTGAGCATGGGCACCGCCAGGATCGAACGCGCACGCACCCCAATCAGCGACAGCTCGGCGGTCGCCTTGGTGCGACGACGCACGTCGTGCATGCAGACCGGACCCGCTTGTCGGATGGTTTGCAGGAAGGTGCCCACGGGGCGGTCGATCGTGTGCTCGGCCAGCGCCCCAGGGGCGTCCTGCCGGTAGACGAAGACGGGGTGGTGGAGGCCGTCGGGGTCGAGCAGCAACGCGGACCCGGCCTTCGTGCGCGTGGCTGCCACGGTGAGTCCGAGCAAAGACTGCACGAGCTGCCGCTGGTCCACCGCCCGCGCCATCGCACTCTCGAGCTCGAACAACAGGTTCAAGAAGTCCACCTTGCGTTCGAGCTTGCGTCGCACCTGCGCGAGGACGTTGTTCTTCTCGACGACGGCGAGGTAGAGCTTGACGTTGTCGATGGAGATCGCGGCCTGGGTCGCGAGCGCGCCGAGCAAGCTCTCGTCCTCGTCGGTGAAGGTCTTGCCGTTGCGCTTGTTGAGCACCTGCAGCACGCCGATCGTCTGGCCGACGTGGTTCTTCATCGGCACCGCGAGGATGGATCGCGTGCGGTAACCGGTCTTGCCGTCCCAGCCCCGGCTGAACCGGTTGTCCTCGTAGGCATCGGGGACACGGATGGCCTTGCCGGCCTGCACCACGGTGCCCGCAATCCCCTGCCCGACCGCGAGGCGAATCGTCTGCTCGCCGCCCCCTATCACGAGCTTGCTGACGAGCTCCCCCGTGGCGTCGTCAATGAGGTAGAGCGTGGCCCGATCGGCGTCGAGCAAGTCAGAGGCACGCTCGAGCACCAAGCCGAGCAAGCGGTCCGGGTCCACGGGGGCCGCCAGCGCGCTCGCGATGTCCCGAAACGCCTCCAGCACGCGCCGCGTGCTGACCAGCTGCTCCTCCAGCTCCGACACGCGATCCCCCGTACGGACCTTGATGATCCGGTCGTCGTCCAGGGGGCTGGTCTCGCGCTTCACGTTCGCGATTCAAGCATGACCGTGGTGGACGGGTCCACACAGCGATGAGAGGTCCGCGCAATCGGGTCGGGTTGCGCACGATTGGCGTAGCTTTCGCGCCGTTGCTCTTCTATGGAACGAATTCCCCGCTTCGGGCCGGCGCTCGACGGGGAACACTCACTCAGCTCAGGAGGGCAGCATGATCGAGTTTGCGCCAGGCAACCTCAGGGTGCCGAAGTGGTCCCGGCCGGTCTACATGGTGGCTGGAGGCACGTCCGACTTCCGCAAGCGGTATCCAGAAAAGAAGCTGGAAGAGCTGTGCATGGAAGCCTTCCGGATGCTCCTCGAGGAAAACGATCTCAAGATGGATCCCCTCGAGGTCAAGGGCCTCATCAACATGTGCAACTACGGCGAATTCGCCGACCACTTCCAGGACCAGCTCCTGTGCGAAGCCAAGGTGCACGACTACCTCGGCCTCAACCTGCTGCCCAACTGGGGCGTCAAGACCGGCGGCGCCACCGGCGGCTACACCATGCTCTCCGGCGCCAACACCGTGGCCTCCGGCTACAGCGATTGCACCCTCGTCCTCGGATGGGAGCGCATGGACGAAGTCATCACCTGGACGGGCAACTACTACATCGCCTGCGCCGCCTGCAAAGACTTCGAAACCCGCCTGGCCCGCAACTACGCCAGCTACTACGCCCCCATGGCCCGGCGCTTCGGCGAAATGTACAACGTCGACGAGCGCGTGCGCGCCGAAATCGCGGTCAAGAACCGCTACTACGCCTGCATGTCCCCCTTCTCCCAGCAGTCCGGGCGACACACCGTCGACGAGGTCCTCGCGGGCGCCATCGTCTCCGACCCCCTGCGCTTCCTCGAGTGCTGCGCCATGAGCGTCGGCTCCTCCGCCGCTCTGCTCTGCTCCGAGGAACTCGCCTACAAGCTCACCGACAACCCCGTGAAGCTGTCCATCTGCGGCGGCGCTGACACCCTGCGCACCGGCGACCGTCGCCACATGCGCATCCCCTTGCTGCCCCACGAAACCGAGGAGGACTACAAGCAGCTGTACGAGGACATGAAGAAGACCGACGGCCGCTGGCCCGGCTTCGAAAGCTTCGGCGCCACCCGATTCGCCGCCTACATGGTCTATCGCATGGCGGGGATCCAGAACCCCATCGAAGACCTCGACCTCGTCGAGACCCACGACGCCTTCACCATCTCGGACCTACAGACCTACGGTGACATCGGCCTGACCCTCTACGGGCGCGAGCAGGACTACGTGACGTCAGGCGACTGCTATCTGGAGAACCCCCACACGGGCAAGCCGGGCAAGTGCCCGTCGAACCTGTCCGGCGGTCTGCTGGGCACGATGCACGCGGTGGGCGCCACAGGCATCTGGCAGTGCGACGAGGTCTTCTGGCAGCTGCAGGGCAAGTACGACAAGTTCCACGGCGACCCCAAGATGTGGGAGCGCTACGGGAAGAAGAAGCCCGACGACTGGAAGAGCTTGCAGGTGAAGAATCCGAGGCGCGGGCTCGCGATCTCCCACGCGGGTGTGGGAAGCCACGTGACGTGCGCCGTTCTCGAGAAGGGTTGGTAGGAGGTGCGCCATGAGTGAGAAGGTCAAGCTGAACACCACCCCGTCCAAGATCGACGTTAGGAACGGCGCCTGGGTGCTGCACTTCCCGCGCTTCGGCAAGGAAGGAACGCACTTTCACACCTACGGCCAGCTGACGCCCTACTTCCAGGGGCTGACCGAAGGCAAGCTGATGGGCACCAAGTGCGTCAACCCGAAGTGCCCCATCTACAAGGGCAAGGGGGAGCTCTGGGTTCCCCCGCGCATGGATTGCCCGGACTGCCACGCCAAGATGGTGTGGGAAGAGATCAAGAACCCGCAGGGCTACATCTACACGTACACGCTGGTCGAGCGCGGCGGCACGGGCCTCGAGATCGAAACGCCCTACTACCAGATCGACGTGTTCGTGCAGGGCGTATGCACGATCATCAAGGGCTACCTGATCAACCGCACGCCCATCAAGATCGGCGACAAGGTCAAGGCCGGCTTCTTGACCGGCGACAAGGCCACCAACACCTGCCTCGACATCTACTGGGAACTTCTGTAGCCCCTGCGGGCACGCAGCGAGCGTGTCCGAATCGATCACCGCACGACGAAGGGCCGGCCAGGTAGTTCCCCTACTCGGCTCCCGTCCAGCAGCGTCTTGCCTCGGTCGTAGAGCTCCTGGGCGGACGCCTTATCATCCGAATCGGGACATGGGACAACAGTCGGCACGGCAGCCTCGGACGGGTAGGCGTCCCCCGTCCGCCACCGGAGCGTGCACAGGACTCGTTTCATTTTTCGACAAATTGTGAGCTTGCGAGCCGCCACAGTGGACGCGATACCGAGCGCGACCATGGCCCCCCCACGCGTCCAGTCAAACTATCCCTTCATGGATAGTTACTTACTCTCCGCCACCTGCTGGCTCGTCTTGCCGAAGCGTCGCTCCCGCCCGGCATAGGCCTCGAACGCCTCGAGCAAGTGCTGGTCCTGGAAGTCCGGCCACAGGATCTGCGGGAAGTGCAGCTCCGAGTACACTGACTCGAAGGGTAGGAAGTCCGACAGCCGATACTCCCCTCCCGTTCGGATCACCAAGTCCGGGTCCGGAAGCTCACACGTCGTCATGCGATGGCGTAGAAGGGACTCATCGACGGCAGCAGCTGGGAGCGTTCCGGCTTCCACCTCACGCGCGATGCCTTGCATGGCAGCGACGATGTCGTTCCTGCCGCTGTAGCTCAGCGCGAGAGACAGCCGCATCTTCGTTCCGCCTGCGGTATGACGGATGAGCTCGAGCAACGCGTTGCGGGTGGCGGTGGGCAGGTCCTCGGGCCGGCCGACGACGCCGACGGAGATTTCCCGCTCTCGCAATTCCTGCACCTCCTGATCGGCGAAGAAGATGAGCAGCCGCATGAGGGCGTTGACCTCCGCACTGGGGCGCTTCCAGTTCGCCAGGCTGAAGGCGTAGAGCGTGAGGAACGAGACGCCCGCCTTGCGGCAACCCCGCACGACCTCCCGCACGGCCTTCGCGCCCTCCTTGTGCCCAGCCTGTCGAGGCAATCCCCTCTGCACCGCCCACCGCCCATTGCCATCCATGATGATCGCCACATGCCGCGGAACGACGGAAGGGATGCTCATGTTGCAGCGGTTACACCACCGCGGGTCGGAAGCAAAGGAGCGCCGGAAGGGTCCACAGTCTCTCCATCTTCATGGAGATTCTCATCTGGCACGGGGCGCTTCTGACCTCAGAGGGGTCGGACAAAAAGACCGCGGGGATGGCATGGCAACCACCCCCGCGGGAGCAATAGAGACGCAATGATATCGATGCCCGGGTCCAGCCGGGCGTTGCGCCGGCTTCGATCAGAGGGCCAGCACCCAGATGTCGTACAAGGCGTGGCACCAGACCGCCGGGGCGAACCCGCGATACCGGTAGATCGCCACGAAGGCCAAGCCGCAGACCCAACGGAACACGAAGGACGAGAGCCGGAAAGGGTCCCCGTACGCGCCCACGTAGTGCCAGGCCGAGAACACCAAGGCCGTGACCACCGCCCACCCCACGACCAGCAGGGCCTCGCGACCGCTGATGAACCGCTGCAGGAGCTTGAGCCCCAGGCCGAAGAGCACGACCCGAAAGGCAACCTCTTCGTAGAACCCTGCCCCAAGGGACATGACCAGGCCCGAGAAGAAGGAGTGCTCGTCGCCACCGCTCGCGAGACGCAGGGAGCCCACGACGTAGCGCGCCGCGCCGCCCATGAGCACGGCGTAGACGGCGCCCTCGACGATGACGGCGGCGAAGCGTTTCCAGACGAGCTTCTTTCCTCGACCAAGGGCCACGAGTAGCCCCACGAAGGAAGCGGCGAGGGCGAGGGTCAGGCCGATGTAGGCGAGGATGCTGAAGCTCGCGAGCTGCACGAGCTGGGTGGTGACGAAGTCAGCGGCGTTGCGCATGGGCAGGAAGACGACGCCGAGGTGGTAGCCCGTGAAGATGGGCAAGGTGAGGCCGAGGTCGGTCCACGGGTCAGACCGGGTGGCGAACAGCGCCCCGACCTGTTGCTTCACTTTCTGAACGCCCGTTGGCATGGCCGTCCCCCTGTCAGAACCCCACTTCGGGTCGGACCCGGTACACGATGGCGAAGGCCACCAGAGCCCACACCACGATGTTGAGCACGAACAGCGTGTCGCGAAGCATTTCCTGGGTGGGAGACTCCGCCTTGGGACGCCCGGCCATCAGCTGAAGGAAGCGGACCACACCGAAGATCGTGAAGGGCGTGGTCAACCAGAGCCAATCGGACTTGAACTGGTCCTGCGTGTCCGGGTCGAGCGTGTAGGCGGCGTACGTCACCACGGTGGTGGTTGCCGTCAGGGCCAACGCGACGTTCAAAGCGCGGGCCGAGTACGCGTCCAGCGCCGCGCGCGTCTTGGCCCCCTTGCGCGAGGACTGCGCCAGCTCGTGCCTTCGCTTGCCGAAGCCCAGGAACAGCGCCAGCAAGGCCGTGCAGGCCAGCAGGTACCAGGACAGGTGAATCCCCGCGGCAAAACCGCCGCCCAGCACCCGGAGCACGAACCCGGTCGAGATGCACCCCACGTCCACGTAGGCGATCTTCTTGAGCCGGAAGGAGTAGGCCAGGTTCAGGACGAAGTAGCCCACGGCGGTGGCCAGGAACCACAGGGGGCCCACGGCCGCTCCCGCGAGGGACGCGATGACGAGCACCACGGCCAGGATCTTGGCAGCAGGTACCGGGAACCGTCCGGAAGCGATCGGGCGGAAGCGCTTCACGGGATGGGCGCGGTCAGCCTCCACGTCCACCAGGTCATTGATGGTGTACACGGCGCTGGCCAGCAGGCAGAAGACGCTGAAAGCGCCGAACGCGCGAACGAGCAGGTCGAGGTGGAAGAAGTCCTTGGCGAAGAAGACGGGGGCGAGGACGAAGACGTTCTTCACCCACTGGTGAGGCCGCATCGTCTTCACACCGCCCATCGCTCTCCACAGCGGGCCCCCGGTGTTGGGCGGGGGATCGCTTGCGAGGAACGACGGCTCTGTGACGTGGTTGGATTCTCCCATCGTGGTCCTGGGCCGCGGGGCGCGCGGTGAAAAGCCTATGGCATGCGTTGGCCCGTCCCGTCAAATCGACCTGACGCGCGCGAGGAGGCGGGGGCCCCTCTGGGCCCAACTCTGGTAGGCTGTTCCCATGGAAGTCAGACCGTTCGCGTATCCGGGTTGGGCGGGCCTCCTCGGGACCGTCGTCCTGCTGGGATGCGCCAAACCTCAAGAGGTGCACCTGACGGACACCGAGGGACGCTCTTTCGAAGCGACCTGCAAGGGCTCCTCGTGTGCGCTCACGAGCAGCGGCGACGCGAAGCCTTCGGCGAGCCGGCCCGCGGGCGCGAAGGCCGCGTTCGTGCTGCACGCGGCGTCCAGACTCATGGCGGTATGCGAGGTCTGGGTCCAAGGGGAGTCCCATGCGGTCCACCCAGCGGACTGCCGGGCCTTGACGTGCAAGACGGACGGAGACTGCCCCTGGGCGACGGGCATGACCCGAGGGACGTGCGCGAACGGCCTATGCATCGAGCCTTCCTCTGAAATTGCCAAGGAAGACGGGGTGTTGCTTTGTCTATCCGGCACAGGGACCCCCAGCGGATCCACCCAGCAAGTCGAACGGCACGCGCTCGGAAATGCCTGCGGCACCCCCTGCATCGTTCCCTCCGTTTGCCGAAAACCCTGAGCAGTGCTAGGCGCTCGCCATGCTCGACCTACGCTACGTCGTGGACCACATCGACGAAGTCCGCATCGCATTGGCGCGCCGGAACCCCCAGGCGGTTGCCCCGCTCGACCCCATTACGCAGCTCGCAGCCCAGCGCAGTGAGGCGATCGGTGCCGCGGAGCAGAAGGCTGCCGAGCGCAACGCGGCCAACAAGGAGATGTCCAAGGCCCCCAAGCAGTCCCCCGAATTCGCGGAGCGTCGCGACCAACTGCGGGCCCTTTCGGACGAGATCAAGGAGCTGGAGAAGCGCAAGGACGACATCGAAGCGCAGATCACGGAGATCTTGCTCGGCGTGCCCAACCTACCGGACGCGACCACGCCCACGGGGGCGTCGGAAGCGGACAACCCGGTCATCCGCACGTGGGGGGAGAAGCCTTCGTTCGCCTTCGAGCCGAAAGCCCACTGGGACATCGGCCCGGCCTTGGGCATCATCGACTTCGAGCGCGCGGCCAAGCTGTCCGGCCCCCGGTTCGCGGTGATGATGGGCCTTGGGGCCCGGCTCGAGCGCGCCCTGACCGCGTTCATGCTCGATCTGGCCCGTGAGCACGGGTACCTCGAAGTGCTCCCCCCCTTCCTCGTGAAGGACACGGCCCTGCGCGGAACCGGCCAGCTGCCCAAGTTCGAGCAGGACCTGTTCAAGACCCGCAAGTCGGCGGGCGACGAGACCTACGACCTGTACATGATTCCCACGGCGGAGGTTCCGTTGACCAACCTGCACGCCAAGGAGATTCTCGAGGGCGCGAGTCTGCCGGTGGCGTACGCGGCGTACACGCCCTGCTTCCGGAGCGAAGCGGGCAGCTACGGCAAGGACGTGCGGGGTCTGATTCGGCAGCATCAGTTCGACAAGGTCGAGCTGGTCCGCTTCTGCACTCCCGAGGACTCGGCCGCGCAGCACGAGTTGCTCACGTCCCACGCGGAAGAGGTGCTCCGGCGCCTCGGGCTGCACTACCGCGTGGTCACGCTTTGCACGGGAGACCTGGGCTTCTCGGCGACGAAGACGTACGACATCGAAGTGTGGCTCCCTGGCCTGCAAGCCTACCGGGAGATCTCGAGCTGCTCGAACTTCGGGGACTTTCAGGCTCGCCGCGCGAGCATCCGCTTCCGCGACCCGCAGACCAAGAAGCCGCGCCTGCTGCACACGATCAATGGGAGTGGCCTGGCCGTCGGACGTACGGTCGTGGCCGTGCTCGAGCAGTACCAGAACGAGGACGGCACGGTGACCGTTCCGCAGGCGCTGCGACCCTACCTCGGAGTGGATCGGATCACGGCCCCCTGAGGCGTCCGCGCCCCATCGAGCCCCAAAGAAACGGGATCCTCAGCCATGTGGAACCTATCGCGCAAGCCCGCCATCCTGGCCCTCGTAGCCTCCTTGTTGGGGCTGCTATTCGCCGGGTTCTCGACCTATGACTACGTGAAGCACCTCGACCGGCAGCTACACGCCGTTCATTGCTCCTTCACCCCCGGGATCGCGGCCGCCACCGACGCGGACAACGCGTGCCGGACGGCCATGTACTCCGCGTACGGGGCCGTGTTTCGGGGCACGTGGTGGGGGGGCGTTCCCGTGTCCCTGTTCGCGCTCGGCGTCTATGTCTTCTTCGCGGCGTTCGCGGTCGCGCTGATCGTCGGCGGTCCCCGGGTGTCAAAGCGCGCCTACCAGTTCATGGGGTTCGCGAGCCTCGGCCCCTTGGTCGTGTCGGTCATCATGGCCTTCATCGCGGCCGTTCGCCTGGGAGTCTTCTGCAAGACGTGCGTGGGCCTGTACGTGGCTTCGGCGCTGCTGGCAGGGGCCGGAATCTGGGGAATGGTCCAGTTGCGACGGCTTTCCTTCCTGGATGCATTTGCGGAGTCGGTGCCCGCAAATGCAGGCCCTGCGGGCACGATCCCGCAACCCCCGGTGATGCCCTCCGCCCCCGTGCAAGGGATGCCCCAGGGAAACCTCGGGGCGATCGCGATATGGCTGGCCGCCCTCGGGCTATGCGTGGGCGTGCCGGCGATCATTTACGTCAACGCACTGCCGGACTTCCGACCGTTGCTCGCGAGCTGCGGGACGATCGCGCAGCCCAAGAGCAAGGCGCTCGTGCCTCTCGCCACGATCTCGCCCAAGCGGGATGCGACGCTGGTGGCTGACCCGCTGTGTCCCACGTGCAAGGGGCTTCACGACCGGCTCGTGACCGAAGGAGCGATGGAGAACTTGAATGCCTCGCTGGTCCTCATGCCCCTGGACAGCTCGTGCAACTGGATGCTCGACCGTTCGCTGCACCCTGGCAGCTGCATCCTCTCGAAGGCCGTCATCTGCGCCGACCCGCGCTCCCGCGAAGCCCTCGAGTGGATGTACAGCAACCAAGAGGAGCTCGCCACGCTCGCCAAGGCCGGCGATTCGCTCCTCCGTTCCCGGCTGCGGACCCACTTCGGCGAGGCCATCGATACTTGCATCGATGCCAAGCAGACCAGCGTCCGGCTGAACAACATCCTGCAGTACGCGGTCACCAACGAGCTGCCCGTGTCCACGCCGCAGCTGTACCTGGGAGACCTTCGCATCTGCGACGAAGATTCCGACCTCGGCCTGCGCTTCACTCTGGCGCAGCTCGCCCCGGAGGTGCTGCCGTGAAGCCCCATTGGATCGCCGGCCCCGCGCTCGGCGCCGTGCTCGTGCTCGTCATCTCCTTCTGGGTCCGGTCCCAGGTCGACGCCGCCATCGACCGGCTCGCCAACCCGCAAAAGGCGCCCGAGGCGGCCGTCGCTTCCCATGCGGAAGCGTCGTACTGCACGCCCGAGTTCAAGAAGGTCCTGCAGCGCGTGCTCAACGCGTGCGGCCTGGTTGGCACCGGCTCCCGACGCGGCTGCAAGCCTGCCGACGTGAAGAACATCGCGTCCATCTCCGACGCCGACTTCAACGCCCTGTTCCTCCCGCTCAAAGACCGCGGCGGCATCGTGATGTTCGACGAGGGCAAGGAAGGTCTCGACGCCGGTGCCAACCAGATGATCGAAGACCGCTGGCTCGACCGACAGGGGGCTCGGTACTTCTTCATCGTCGCACGAGGGTCGAAGACGGGAACCGTCGAGCGCAACCGGGTGGTGTCACACAAGCGAGCCAACTCCGTCTTCTTCCACATCAGCGAGATGACCAAGGATCCCAATCTCGAGAAGCAGGTGGGCATGCTGTGGCTCGGCAAGGAGTTCGCCCAGCTCCCCAAGGAGTTCTGCGACTGGAAGCGATCCCGCGAGAGCAAGTGCGACGAGGAGACCATCAACAGGAGCGCGTTCATCTCATGGGTCGACTGCCGGTTGTGACCACGCTGGTGCTGGGCCTCTCGGCCAACCTGTTTTCCTGCGACGACGGCAAGAAGGTGCAACCGTTGCGGAGGTCGGACGCGATCGTCGCCTCGGGCAACCCGAAGCCCACGGCTTCCCCGCCGGCCGCGTCGTCCCACAAGGCTCACGTGCCTCGCACGCTGTGCCAAGGGGCGCCTCTCGGGCGTGACTTCCCTACGCAGCAGGTGGGTCACGGGGAAGCGCCGGGGGCGGAGTCCCCGGGCACGCAGATCCGCACAGGTCACGGCCGGTGGGTCTGGGTGAACCTGTGGGCCGCGTGGTGCGGTCCGTGCAAAGAAGAGATGCCCATGTTGCTGTCCTGGCAGAAGCAACTGCAGGCCACCACGGACTTCGCCTTCGTCTCCCTGGACGACGATCAGCGCCAGTTCTTGCGTTACCTTCAGCAACAGCCGGCGGAGGGCCTTCGTTCGAGCTTCTGGCTGCCGGAAGGCAAGACCCGTGCGTCCTGGCTGACGGACCTGGGCATCGACACCTCCCCCGAGCTACCCATTCAGATCCTGGTCAACCCCAAGGGCAAGGTGCATTGCATCATCCAGGGGGCCGTGGAGAAGGACGACTTTCCGCGCGTTCGAGAGATGGTCTCCCGACGGTGAGGGAGCGGCAAGCCAAGGATTTGCCCAGCTGGGTCGAGGCTCGGCGTGGGATTCGAGGCTGCGTGGGATGATCGAACACAGGATCGTTCAGGTGTGCCCAGGGCCCACATACCGTGGATGGGTGGACCGGTCAGCCTGGGACGGGTTCTCCGATCCCGCTTCGATTGCTTGACCCACCAAACCTGGAGATGGCACCTTCCATGAGCGGCTCCACCCCTGCCCGCAGGAGCGTGCCTCGCACGACCAACATGTCGGACGGACAACATCAGCAGCGTTACCGGGTCATCGACAAGATCGCCGCGGGCGGGATGGCCGAGGTCTTCCGCGCCGAGAGCGCCGGCATCGAAGGCTTCAAGAAAAAGGTCGCCATCAAGCGTGTGCTTCCGCACCTCAGCCAGAAGCGGAAGTTCATGTCGATGTTCCTGGACGAGGCCCGGCTCAGTGCCCACCTGAGCCACTCCAACGTCGTGCAGGTGTTCGACATCGGCCTTGGCGACGACACGTACTTCATCGTGATGGAGTACGTGGATGGCGCCGACCTCAAGGCGATCATCGAGACGTTGCGCAAGCGTGGGCAGCAGTTCCCGCTCGAGGCTGCGGTGTACATTGCCACGAAGATCTGCGAGGGGCTGGCCTACGCGCACGATCTCACGGACGGTCGTGGCAATCCTTTCGGCATTGTTCACCGGGACATGTCGCCTCCGAACGTGCTGATCACGCGGTACGGAGAGATCAAGATCACCGACTTCGGGCTCGCCAAGGCCAACAACCAGCTCGAGAAGTCCGAGCCAGGCATCATCAAGGGCAAGTTCTCGTATCTCGCGCCCGAGGCCGCGATGGGGCACGAGGTGGACACGCGGGCCGACATCTTCGCGGTGGGCATCATCCTCTGGGAGATGCTGGCCGGCCGGAAGCTTTTCCTTGGGGAGTCGGACTACGCGACGGTCAAGCTGGTCCAGCAAGCGAACATCCCCTCGCTGTCGGAGATCAACCACAAGGTTCCACCGGGACTCGAGCGAATCATCTTGAAGTCGCTGGCCCGGGACCTGAACCAGCGCTACGGGCACGCATTGGCGTTGGCGGAAGACCTCACCGGCTTCCTCTACCACCACGGTCAGCCCGTGGGCGCCTGGGACATCTCCCGCCTGGTACTGCAAGCGCTCGATGAGAGGCAGCGGCAGAAGCCTGGCAGCGCCAACATCATCGACCAGCTCATCAAGCAGGCCCTGTTCGAGTTCACTTCTCTCGGGACCCCCCAAGAGCAGAGTGGGGCGTCACCGGGCGGGAGAAGCACGCCGACGGGCACGCCGTCGCCCCACGAGGGCAATGGGGTTCGGGACTGGGAGTCCGAGATCCAGATCAAGAACCCGTACGGACCCGGACGGTCGGGAGGCAACGACAAGCTCCTGTCCTCCTTGCAGGACCTGCAGGTCGGCAACCTGTCCGCCCTCGAGGACATGCCGTCGGGCACCGGGTCCCTCGAGAAAGCCCTCGAGTCGACACCGGCTCCCCCGGCGTCGCCTGCGCCCCCGCGACCGGGAATGCCTTCCCAGCCTCAGGCATCGCAGGAGCCGGGGGCGGTCGATGCGCCCGCCAAGAAGTCAGGGCTGGGCCTCATCATCCTGATCATCGTGGTGCTGCTCGGGGCCGCTGGCGCCGCGGGTGCGTACTACGCGCAAATGGCCCCGCAGTAATGCGGTGATCGACGGGCCCTCACGCCTTCGCGTCGCCGCGGACACGCACGACGCTCCAGAGGGCGGTGGCGGTGAAGGCGAGCGAGAGGAAGGCCCACATCCAGCCCTGGGGCACGGAGGGGCGAGCGGATGTCTTACCCTGAAGCTCGGCGTCGATCGCTTCCCGCAGCTCGTCGACATCCAGTGCGCCGATGAGGGAACGGGTTCCAATGAAGGTCGTGGGCAGACCCTTGAACTGGATCTCGCGAGCGGTCTCGGCATCGCGCAGCATGGCCTGCTCGCCGTCGGGGCCGGAGAAGCAAGCATCGAAGGCCGCGGGGTCGAGACCGACCTTCGCGGCGGCGTCACGGCATCCCTGCTCGGACAGGTCCTTGGCCTCGAACAGGGTGTGCGCCATGGCCTCTCCGTGGCCGAGCTTCTTGGCGCAGGCGTAGGCGATGGCGGCCACGCGAGCGCGCGGGTGGGATCGCAAGGGCACGCTCAAGCGGACGAGATGCACCTTGTCACCGTAGGGTTCGATTGCCTCCTTCAGTGCGGGATGCAGGATGCGACAGAACGGGCACTCGAAGTCGGACAGCTCCACGATCGTGAGCTTGCCGGGCACCCAGAGGCGCGCGACCGCCGGGGGCACGGGGGGCTTGGGCTGAGCGGCCCCCAGAAGCAGCGGAACCACGACTGCCATCGCGGCGACCAACGACCACGCTGCGCGTGGCACTGCGCCGTCGTGGCTCCCACCGCGACGCTCCGCCCACGCGAGTCCGGCGATGAGGATGGACGAGACGTCGACCACGACGCACAGGGAGCAGAAGCGCTGGATGACGAAGGCCTGGATGGCGAGGAACGCGATGCCGAGCAGGGCACCGAGGGAGGCGAGTGGCAGAAGCAGGCGGTGGCGTCGCGGCTGGGGCAGGAGGCTGACCGCGAAGACGAAGGCGTAGGCGAACAAGCCGAGGGCAGGTTGTGGGATGCCGAGGACGTAGGCGAAGGAGGAGGAGCGTACGGCATCGCAGCCCGCCCCTGCCTCGCAGAAGGCGGGGATGGGACGCGTGTAGTCGTAGAGCAAGGCGGCGCTCGCGCTGAGTGCGAGGAGAAGCAGGGCGCGGAGGGCGGCGAGGGGGGAGGCGCGACGCATGGGAAGTGCGATTTATACCGTTGCGGCCAATTGGCAAGCGGGGGGCGCGGTCGTGGGCGAGATGGCGGCGCGCGGGCAAGGCTGATCTGATAAACCAGCGGAGGCTGTCGGATGGCAGCCCTTGATGGGAAGAGACGAGTCGAGACCATGACGAAGAAGAGCTTTCCGCGGCGGGACGAGGTACTGGATCTGCTTGCGACGAAGGGGCCGCGGGCGTTGCACGCGAGGGAGCTCGCGAGTGCCTTGGGCGTTCGCGAGGGGGACTACCTCCGGTTCCTGGCGTTGCTGGAGGAGCTGACGCTGGACGGGGCGGTGCGCGCGCTGCGGGGGCAGCGGTACGGGGCGGTGCGAGGGGCGCGGGGGCGAGAAGCGCGAGAGGTGCGGGAGGGCCGGGTTCGGGTTCACCCGCGGGGGTTCGGGTTCGTGTGCAGCGCTGGCGTTGCGGACGACGTGTACGTGCAAGGCGAGGCGCTGGGCGGGGCGATGCACGGGGACATGGTGCGCGTGGAGGTGATGGCGCGATCTTGGCGTGGGCTCGAGGGCAGAGTGCTGGAGGTTCTTCAGCGTGCGAACGCGCGGGTGCAGGGCGTGTTGCGCAAGACGCGGCATGGGGCGTGGCTCGAGGTCGACGACGCGCGGGTGAGGGGACCGATCGTGTTGCAGGGCGAGGTGAATGGGCAGGACGGTGATGCCGCGGTGGTGGAGATCGTGCGGTTCCCCGAGTCAGGGGATGAGAACCCCGAGGGCAAGCTGCTCGCGGCGTTGGGGCCTCCGGGCAGTCCGGACGTGGAGACGCGCAAGGTGCTGCTTCGTCAAGGCATCGAGGAGACGTTCTCCGAGGCGGTGCAACAGGAGGTCGAGCGCGTGGCCCAGAGCGTGGACCCATCGAGCACGCAAGGCAGGGAGGACTTGCGAGAGGTCGACTTGCTGACGATCGACCCGGCCGACGCGCGAGATCGGGACGATGCCATTTGGGTTCGTGAGCTCGACGAGGGGTTTGAGGCGTGGGTGGCGATCGCGGACGTGGCGGCGTATGTGCAGACGGGAACGGCGTTGGACGACGAGGCACGGATTCGAGGCTTCTCGCTGTATCTGCCGGATCGCGCGGTGCCGATGCTTCCGGCGACGCTTTCGTCGAAGCTCTGTTCCCTCGAGAAGGACGAGGACCGCCTGTGCATGGCGCTGTGGATGAAGTTCGACGATCGAGGACGTCGAACGCGCACGCGTCTGTGCGAAGCGATCATGCGTTCGAAGGCGACGTTGAGCTACCGTCAGGTGGCGGTGGGAATGAAGTGGTCGTCGGAGCCTGGCGACGCGCTCGAGCCGGGTGTTGCGAGCGTGATCGAGCAAGCGGACGAGCTGTCTCGTCTGCTGCGGCGTCGACGGATGCGGCGAGGGGCGTTGGAGCTATCGGCGCCGGAGCCGGAGATCCTACTGGATCCGGATAGTGGGATGCCCGTGGACGTGGTGCGACGCGCGAAGGATCCGGGTGTAAAGCGTGCGTATCAGCTGATCGAAGAGCTGATGGTGGCGGCGAACGAAGCGGTGGCGGAGTGGCTTCAGGAGGGGGAGGAGCAGGCGATATACCGGGTGCACCCGCCGCCGTCGGAAGCGCGGCTGGTTCGGCTGGCGGAGCTGTGTTCTTCCCTTGAAATTCCCTTCGAATACGAGGATGCGGCGGACCCCAAGCGGCTCGGAAAGTTTCTCCGGAGTGTGCAGGAGCATCCGTTGGTGGAGATCATCGGCATGCTTGCGCTCCGGTCCCTTGCGCCCGCGTCGTACGACACGGTGAACGTGGGGCACTACGGGCTGGCGTCGCGGGCGTACGCTCACTTCACGTCACCGATCCGTCGCTATCCCGATTTGGTTATTCACCGGAGGGTGAAGGGGCGGCTCAGGAAGGAGCCGCGGGAGCTGGTTGCGTGCCAGGACATTGCCATGCATTGCACGCGACGCGAGCGGGAGATTGTGGACGTGGAGCGCGAGGTATTCGACGTGTATCGGTGCGTGATGATGCGAGATCGCGTGGGGATGCGTGGTTGGGGTGTGGTGACGGACATCGGAACGAGCTCGGTGACGGTGACGCTCGAGGCGCCCTTCGTCGAAGTGTTGGTGCCGGAAGGGTTGCTGGGTCAAGGCGGATACGAACGGAGCGAGGACGGGCTTCATTTGGTGGCGCAGCGGTCGGGGGACCGAATCTCGCTGGGAAACCGGATGGAGGTGGAGGTGGAGTCGGCGGACCTAACGCGTCGCGTTATCACGGGCAAAAGAATCCTAAACAAGGAGACATCCGGGAAAACAAGGATCGATCCGAAACGGCTAGCGCGCATGGATCGCGAGGCTCGCAAGCGGCTGAAACACAAGAAGAAAGTCTAGCCTTCTCGGACAGCATTTGATTCACTATTTTCATAAAAATTGCCAAAACGGATCGGCCTTGGACCGCTGCACAGACGTTTCCCTGGGGTGCGGAAACCCCTTCATACGTAGGACGAAATCGTCATGCTCCCGTCAAGAAAGTGCGTTTGGACTCTTGATCAGGGGAAAAAACCGTGTTCTAGCTTGATGTCACAGGACGGACCGTGCAGGTACACGGTCTTTTGAAGGAGATACCGACATGGCGAAGGCAAAGACAGCAGCAAAGAAGGCGATGACGAAGAGCGCGCTGATTCAGACGATCGCGGACATGCTGGGCGAGGCTTCCTCGCGCAAGCAGGTCAAGGCGACCATCGAAGCGCTCCAGGACGTAGGCCACAAGGAGCTCAAGAAGAACGGCGTATTCGTGCTGCCGGGCTTCGCGAAGTTCGTCGTGGTCAAGAAGGCCGCGCGCCCCGCGCGCCAGGGCATCAATCCCTTCACGAAGGAGCCCATGACGTTTGCCGCGAAGCCCGCGAGCAAGGCGATCAAGGCCCGCCCCGTGAAGGCGATCAAGGTGGCCGTTTCCTGAAGTAGAGCAGCGGAACGACAACGGCGCGCGAAATGCGCGCCGTTTTCTTTTTGTCCCCCTCGCCTCCCACGCTCGTCACGATTACTGACCATGCACATGGTGCAGCATGTGTCAACGTAGGGCTCAGGGCTCGTCCTTCGAATCCGCCACCGATTCACCGGATCGGGATAGCTTGCCCAACGTCATCCGCGCCATGTCCACGAACATCTCCAACGTCTTGCCCGGTATCGAGCTCAGCAGCGCCTCCAGATCCACCGGACCGTCGATCGCCGTCCCGAACAGCGAGAACATCCGCCCGAACAGCTCATACTTCCGCTGCAAATCGAGCAAACGACGTCGCAGCGAGTCCGCCTGCGAGCCCGACGCGTCTCCCAACAACGTCAGCGCCCGCTGCGTGAGCTTGCGCTTGTCCGCCACCACGCGCCGCAATCGCCCCAGGTACGCGCCGATGATGACATCCGGATAGGGTCCGGTCAGCGCGAACGTGTCGTGGCGCATCCCCGCCACGCGTCGCCGCTCCACGATCCCCGCTCCCTCGAGGGCCTTGAGGTTCGTGAAGATGTTGCTCTTCGACCGTCCCAGCTCCTCGGCCAGCGCGTCCATCGATCGCGGCCCATCCGCCAAGTACAGCGCAGCCACGATCTGCCCACCCAGACGAGTGATGCCAGGGAACGATGCGGAAATCTCCGCACCCACACCTTCGAGCACGGCGCGGATCGCAGACGCAAGCCGCTCGTCGCTCTCCCCACCGTCCTTGCCGTCTCGCTCCGGCTCCGAGTCGCTTTCGTTCGAAGGCACGTTTCACGCTCCTGAGAGTTGTGCGTCCAGACGCCCGCGCGTCCTCAATGGCCGTCCTCTTCCGCGAAGTAAATGGAACCGTAGGTGCTGATCCGGACATCCGACTCCTTCCAGCAATCCGACGGGGAACCTTGCTTCAAGCACAGCCGCGAAAGGAAGCTCTCGGGATCCGTCAACTCCTCCCACACCGAAGGCAGGAAGGTGGACCGTCGACCCCGGTACTCGATGATCACGCCGGGCCGATGCCGCCCCATGTACGCGGGCAAGTCCGCAGCGGTCACCCCTTGCAAGGGACGCGGCAGATCAAGCACCGAGATCGAGTACCGCAACGACGACAGCTCGGACTCCTCCACGGGCTGAAACCGCGTGTCGTGGATGGCGGCAGACACGGCGTTGTGCTGCACATCCTCCGCGAGCGGGCGCCGCGGTTCGAGGCTCCCGATGCACCCGCGCAGCTGACCTTCGCGACGCAGGGTGACGAAGCACGCGCGCTGCGTGCTCAGCTTCGGGAACCTCCGTGTCAGCTCGGCGGTGTCCACGGGCTTCTGGCTGCGCACCCACGTCTCCACACTCGACCGGGCGAGTACGAGCAGGGCCTGCTTCTCCTCGGCGCTCAGTTGAAAGTCGTGTGGCTCCACAGCCGAACCGTACCCGGATTTCGCCGACGGGTCATCCCCCCCGCTCACGTTGTCACGACCCGCATCGTCGGCGCAGCGGCAACCTGACCCGACACCGGCCAGCACGGCAAGGACCCAACACAGCCTGCGCTCCCTTCGTTCCATCCGTCACCCCGAAAAGACCCCGGCAATCCGGGTGCCACACGCGGGACATGCGCCGTCCCGCAGACGATTGCTCACGACTTGGTAGCCTCGCCGCTCGATGAGAAGCTCACCATCCCTCGGGCATCGGGTCTCCCCTCCCCCCAACCCGGGCAAGTTGCCGAGATACACGTATCGAAGTCCCGCTGCCTTCGCCCGCTCCCATGCTTGCTGCAGCGATGCAACAGGCGTCGGCGGTAGGTGCGTCAGTCGGTGCGCAGGATGGAACCTCAACAGATGCAGGGGAACGTCGGCGCCGAGGTTCGACACCACCCATCTCGCGAAAGCTTCCACCTCCGCCGGCTCGTCCGATCTCTCGCTCACCATCAAGAAGCTCACCTCCAGCCAAACCCCTTCCTCCCGCAACAACGACAGCGTCCGGAGCACAGGACCCAGGCGCCCCTTCGCCATCCTCCGATAGCTGCCGTCGTCGAAAGCCTTCACGTCGAGCTGCACCGCATCGACGTACCGTGCGAGCTCCCGCAACGGCGCTTCGTTCACGTACCCCGCGGTCACCAGCACATTCTTGATGCCCGCTTCCCTCGCGAGCCGCGCCGTGTCCCGCACGTATTCGAAGCACACCATCGGTTCCGTATACGTGTAGGCGATCGACGGGGACCCGCGACGCTGCGTGAGGTTCACCAAGGTCTCGGGCATCATGCCGTGCTGCTTCACGTCCTCTGGCCTCGCCTGGGAGATCTGCCAGTTCTGACAGTTGGGACACCGCAGGTTGCAGCCGCCCATGGCCACGGACACGATCGGCGTCTCCGGCAGGAAGTGGTAGAGGGGCTTCTTCTCCACGGGGTCCAACGCAAAGGCGCAGAGGTTGCCGTAGGCAAGCGTGCGGAGCACACCATCCTTGACGACGCGCGTGCGGCAGAACCCTCGGTCGCCCTCCGCGAGCACGCACCCGTGGGGACACAGCAGGCACTCCACGACGCCACCGCGCGGCGCCGCGTGCTCGGCCACGCGGCTGAACTCGTCGAGCTGTTCGGGAGCATCCCCGCGAAACACGGACGCGCCGGTCGTTTCCCGCCGTCCGAGCACGAACTGCTCGAAGCCTTCGTGCCCCATCCACCCAAGGCCCAGGACCGAAGCGGTGCGTTTGAGAAAACGACGACGGCTGGTCATGCGTGCTGTCCACAGGAGTCCACGAGGGCTCGGCGTGTCACTCTGCCATGCTTGGGCGCGGGGCGCATCTGCCTGCTCGCTTGCCTGCTCACGGCTCCGTGGGCTTGCGCGAACGCCGCACGAGTTGCTCTGCGCGCAGCAAGGCGTCGCTCGTTGCGCCGATCGGACAGGCGACTTCGCAGAAGGGCCGCCGGACGAAGAATGACAGGACGATGACGAGCCCGGTCGCAGCGAGTATCCACGAGCTAGCGGCGTAGCGATTGAGGTACAGCCATTCGATCATGCCCTCGGCGTCCCTGACGGGTCCTGGCTCGACGGCGAAGTAGAGCCAGGCCACGAACAGCAGCAAGACGAGGCGAACGAGCCAGGCGACCCGGCCCAGCCTCCTGGGTCTTGCGAAGGCGGTGTCCCCTGCAGCCGTCTGGGCGAGACCCAGGGGGCAGGACCGCTGGCAGAATCGCAGGTCACCGAAGTTCACGATCAACGCCGACGTGATCACATAGGGACGCAGCAACCCGAACACGCAAGGCCGCGGGCATGCGTGGCACAGCACATAGGGGATCGTGAAGTAGCAGCGCCCCAGCGGCATGGCGGCCAGCGGCAAGAGCACGAGGAGCGTCACGGCGCGCAGAGGAGACACCCCGAACCGGTGCCTGAACGGTTTGCATCGACGCTCGACCTGCGCAACCCAGTTTCGCCACCTTGCCGACTCGAAGGACATGGCAAGCGCACTCGCCAAAACGAGCACCGTGACCACCTGGTACGACAGGGACGTGGTGAGACGGGAAAGGAGCGCTTCGGTCGAGCTGACCAGGGTACCCACGACGAGCCCGACGAGAAGGAGCATTGGCAGGGGAAGCTGCCACGAACGCGTCTCGTCCTGCGCCTGAGGTCGCCATAGGAGGGCGAGGGAGCTCGTCGCCTTGAGTCCCACCACGACCCAAGCTGTACCCGCGATGCCGAGCCAGGGGACCAGGAAGGTGATCGTGATCAGCGCGGCGAGAGCGGCTCCCACGAGGTCGATTCCGTACACGGACGCGCCGACTCCCGCGCGAAACACACCCGGAACCCGTGAGGCCAGCGCGACCTGAGCGCCTGAGGCTCCGCCGATGAGAACAGCCCCCAGACCGACGCCCACGCGCGCCGGGCCCGGGCCCCACTGCGCCATCGTCGCGACACTCCCGGCCACCATCACCGCGACGGCAACCTGCGCTGCGTCGGCGGCAAGCACCGCACGAACGGTTGCGACCCGTTGCATCGCGAGCACGGTCCCCGCGCAGCTTGCCCCCATGAACAGACCTGTCACGAGGGCCACGTCCCGGTAGAGGGCGCCGACGGCGGTCTGGTACACGAGCATGAGCGAGAGTTGCAGCGCGAGGCCTGCGAAGCCGGTGGTAGCGATCGCAAAGGAGACGGGACGGGACCTTGGGTTCATCCACGCGGCCACGAGCAGGAGCACGGAGATAGCCAGGACAGCCAGGGAATCGACGCCGGTGCCGCCGAGCCGTTCGAGGGTGGCTCGCAGGGCCGCTGCGTACACGATCGGGTGGGTATCGGTGCTCGGACCGAGGGCACGGCCGCTCCAGCGAAGGGATTGTTCGACGCGCTCGGCCGAGAGCCTGTCGAGCAGCCACGCATCGGTCAGGAAAGCGGGGGAGATTCCGCGCTGCCCAAGCCGGGAAGCGATGGTGGACGCCACAGCAGACGGCTCCGCGAGAGGGGAGGCGGACGCCACGTAGAGGGTTCGATCTGCGGGCAAGGGAAGGACGTTGGGAAAGGTCGTGCGCAGGGTGGTGGCGACGGTGCCGTGGAGGTTTCGCTCGGCCTCGGATGCATAGGCGGCGAAGCCGGGCAAGGTGACGACGACGAGGCCGTCGGGGGCGGTGATCCTGGCGACGTGGCGATAGAAGGACGTGGAGAAGAGCCTCGCCTCGGCCACGGATGCGGGGGTCCCGGCGTGCACGAGGACGAGGTCGAAGGATGCTTGTGGGGCGGAGCGGGCCCATGCTCGCGGGTCGTCGCCGAGCACGAGGACGCGTGCGTCGGAAGCGGAGGGCGCGAGGTCGAGGACCAAGGCCGCGGTGCGGTGGTCGCCCGCCACGATCGTGAGGCTGGTGACGCCGTGAGCCAGCAGGTTTTCGATGAGGTTGCCGGGAGGGACGCCCAACAGGAGCGCGCGGCGCGGGTTCGGATGGAGGGCGGCGGCGAGGTGAGCGATCTGTTCGGCATCCTCGCGGTCGGAGGGCACGAGGATAGGCTCCCGCTGCAGCAACACCTGCCGCTGGCCGAGACGCTCGGTCACGAGCAACGCGCCGCGGGAGCTCGACCTCACCTCCAGCACGTCTTGCCCCGGGGCATGCCAGCGATAGGTGACGAGATCGAGAGGCGACGCGAGGAGCGCCGCACAGGGCAGAAGCCCCGCGACGAGCCACCAAGCGCGACGGCTCGAGGCCCTCGCCGAAGCGCCGAAGACGACGGCCGCACACGCCAGGGCTGCGATCTGGAAGGGCAAGAGGTGGTCCAGGGCGAAGAAGGCGAGAAGCGCGCCCGTGACGGCAGCCCCCAGCGTGTCCAGCCAGTAAGCGCGCGCGGAAGCGACTCCCTCCTCGGCGTCTCCTCGATCGGGAGCCCATGGCCGCGCGAGTTGACCGTACACCCAACCGGACAGGACACAGGCGGGGGCGAGCAGCACCGACGCGGCCAGCCCGACCGTGAGCAAGCCAGGAACCTGACCGGCAGGCAGTAGCCAGGCGGAAGCACGAGAGGCCAGGACGGTGCCGACGATGGCCGGCGCGTACATCGCGAGACCGAGAGTGGAGGCTTTCGCGGAGGCGCTTCTCCACCGGCTCAAGGAGGCGCCGAGGGCCGTTTCGAGCAGCCAGACGCCGAACAAGATGGCCACCACGGCCTCGTCGCCGGAAGTCATCGCCATCCCTTCACGCACCGCGAGCGTCTGGAGCACGGCGGTGGCTGCGCCGAGGGCGAGCAAGGGCGCGCGGCGAGACAGGGGTGGCATGCGCCAGGGTCTAACGCATTCGAGGCCTGCGTGGATCAGGCACGGGCCCCCGGTGTTTCGGGGGTCATCGAATGCAGGGTGACGCAGCCGTCGGGAGAGATGCGCAGGTAGGAACGCTCGCAGGTCCGCGGCTGCCCCTGGCAGCTGGAGAAGGCGCCGTGGTTCGCGTGCACGGCGCCCCCCTCGAGCTCGTCGATGAACGCGCGGTGCGTGTGTCCGAGGACCACGATGCGCGCCCCGTGTGCGGTGTGCTGGTGGGCAAGTCCGGCGCACATCCGGACGTCGCGGTGCGCGAACTGCTTGCGCCGGGACGGCGGGATGGCGAGAGCCACGGCCACGAGGCCGACGGGCCAGCCTAGCCAGGGCGGAGCCAACCCGAATGCGAGGGCGAGGAGCGTGAGAAGGCCGATGGCCGCGCCCATGTAGCGGTCGAGGTAGAGTCGACGCGCGACGCGCCAAGGCGATCCCATGGAGGCGTCGGAGCCTCGGGGCGCATCGCCGCGAAGCCAGGCGAGGGCAGCACAGCCGACGAGCTGGGTTCCGGCGATGGGGAACCTTAGGATCATGGGGATTGCCCCGATACCGTAGTCACGGAGAACGCGCAGAAGCACGGTGAGGGGCGGGCTGTGGTTGTGCCCCGCAAGCTCGAACCGCGGGATGTGAGAAAGCAGAGCCCGGGTGATCAGGCTCGCCAAAGGGAACGCTGAGAGACGTGACTTCGCGAGGGCCGTGGCAGGGTCAGGGTAGAACGCCGAGTCCGGGTCCGCCTGGTGCCCGTGCTCGACTACGCGGTCCCCGACGATCCACCGGTCGACCACATGCACGCGATCACTCGAACCGACTGCGCGAAGCAGCACATCGCGAACGGGAGCAAGCAGAAGCTCTGCGTCGTGGTTGCCGGCGACGAACACCACAACCCCGCCTTTCGACACGTGCGAGGCGAGGCCATCCACGACCGTTGCGTGCGCTTCGAGAATGCGAGCCAGTCGGGAGGCGGCCCTGTCGGCTCCCACGCCCCCACGGGGTTCTTCCCGGACCCGGTCCAGGTCGAACACGTCTCCGTTCATCACGACCCACGCGTCGGGGCTCTCGGACGTCACGTCGCGGACCAGTCGAGCGAGGTCCTCCGCGACGCAGGCATCGCTGCCAGCGTGCAAGTGGATGTCTCCTACGACGACCCAAAGGGGAAGCCGCGGGTCCGCCATCACACCTTGATCGCCCGGCATGGGCATGGGTTGACGTGCGGGTTGACGTGCGGGTTGGCGTGCGGGTCGGCGCGGCACGCGTCGGTTCGCGGGGCGGTGCAGGGGGACGGTGCGTTGGCCATGCGGTCGGGAAAGCGCTCGTTCAAGTCCACGTAGCCGGAGAAGGGCACGAGGGCCCTTCGACCTCCTTCGTAGTCGGGTCCTTTCCATGCCTTGTCGGCAAGCTCTCCGTAGGCGCGAGCGTACGTGTCGAGCCTGGAGCAGAACGAAGCGTCTTGCAGAACCTTCTCGGCGCCGGGGTAGGACGGCTTGGCGTCGCACGCGGCGACGATGCGCCGCAGAACGTCCGGGTGATCGATGATCTTGCAGGGTCGAAGCAGGTTCTGATCGTAGGGTTGGGCGTCGCGGATGGCGCGGAACAAGGGGCTCTCGAAGACCTCCGCCAGGGAGCTGTGGTTCAAGTCGTGCGTGTAGAAGTGCACGAACGTGCAAGGCTGCACCTTGCCGTCGGGTGCGACGAAGGCGTGGCGGCTCGCGGACAGGCATCCGCCACACGTGGGGCCGTCGTTCCAGAAGTCACCGACGAACACGGGGCGAGTAAGCCTCCAGCGTGCGGTGGTAGCGCGGACGCGGTCGCGCTGCTCGGGGGTGGGCATGAGGTCGAGGTTTGGCTCTCGTCCGACGGGGATGTAGGAGAACATCCAGACGAAGGTGGCGCCCCGTTCGATGTAGGCATCGAGGAAGGCATCGGAGCAGAGCAAGTCTGCGTTGTGGCGGGTGGGGGTGGCGCTGATGCCGAAGGGGACGCCGCGGGCGCGCAGACGCTGCATGGCGGCGACGATCTTGTCGTGAACGCCCTTGCCACGGCGGGCGTCCGTGTGGGGCTGGAAGCCCTCCACGGAGAACGCAGGGAAGAGGTTACCGGTGTGGGCGAGCCGATCGGCGACGCGCTCGTCGATGAGGGTGCCGTTCGTGTAGCTCATGAACAGCAGGTCATCGAATTCGGCGACGAGGTCGAGGAGCTTGGGGTGAGCGAAGGGTTCACCGCCGGTGAGGGTGATGAAGCGGATCCCGAGGTCACGGCTTTCGCGCATGACCTTGCGGAACAGCTCGGGGGTCATGCGAGCGTCCCGGGCAAACTCGTAGGCGTAGCACCCCTCGCAGCGGAGATTGCACTGCATGGTGGGGTTGACGACCATCGTGACGGGGGGCGGGTGCCCGAGGCGTCGGGTGAGTTGCTCGAGGACGTCGCGCCGGTCCACGACCGCGCGCTTCAGGAAGTTTTCGAGGAACCGCTGCCACGGGATTTCGCCAAGCTCAGCGGCCATGCGCAGGACCCAGACGACGATCATGGGGTGATCGTCCAGGTTCTTGAGGATGGCGGCGAGCATTCGGCGCGGGTCCTGGGGGGTGCCGTCGCGAGCAGCGAGGGCCATGGCGGCCACGATGAGCCGGTGCAGAGCGCGTCCGAGGTCCGCTTCGGACATGCCGTAGTTCTTTCCGGCCTGGACTGCCCGGGAGAGTGCGTGCACCCACTGCAAGACGTGAAGCATGGTGATCGACTCAGGTAGCCTCTGGGACGCGCTGGTGCAAGGAAGGACGGGAAGGTCGGGCGGCCAAGCGAGTACCCAGCCTCCGCGCGCCGCTTCGCTCCGGATCAGGGGAACCGGGTGGGGGGCGCAGAAAGGCGACTTGACGGGCCGCTTCGTCGGCTATGAGATGCTCCATCCTGCGAGTGGTGAACATGAACAAGAATCAGCAACGGATGGTCGTGGCGGGCGCTGCCGGCGGGTTGGTGCTGGTGGTGCTGGTGGTGCTCTGGCGCGTGTCGGCGAGCCGAGCGGAAGACCGGGCGGCAGAGCTCGTGAGCGCGACGGCGGACATGGTTCGCTGCATGGCGGGCGACGACGTCAAGCTCGAGAAGGCCCAAGTGCATCAGGGGTTCGAGCGTCGGATGGTCCTGGATCTGCCGGACATCAACACGGCGAAGCCCTGCTCGCTCGCCCTGGACGTGGTCAAGGAGAAGTGGGACGCGTACGGCTCGGTGTGGTTCAACTCGGCGGGCTCGAAGGGAGACGACGGGCTCGCGTTCGGGGAACGGTTCGAGAAGGCGTACGACCAGTTCCGGGCGCTGCCGCTGGACAAATCGTCGGACCAGGTCTTCTTGCGCAAGGAGAAGTACGGGAGCGTGCTCGGTGCGGGAGAGCTCGCGTTCGAGATGTTCGACGCTTCCCGGAGCATGTACGCACGCGACGGGGCGAGCGAGGACGAGATCGCGAAGGCGAACGACAACCGACTGCGCAAGGCTCCCAACGTTCCCGATCGCGCTCCCCGTGGCCGTGCCGTCGCGACGATCCCGGGCAAGGTGAAGCCCGTGGACTGGCAGATCTCGCCTTCGGGCAAGGGGCTGCTGCTGCACGCGCTCAACGACGCGGGTGAGATGGTGGTGGCGTGGACCGACGATGGAACTGCCTGGAAGTCGGCGAAGGGGCCGGGCGGGTTCGGCGGGAAGAAGGCGCTGGAGCTGCGTGCGATCGACGCGCCCAACGGGGAGCGGTGGTTCCTCGTTGCGCATGGGGAGAAGGAATCTGCGCAGGTGCACGTCGGCAAGGTGGGAGAGGGAGCGTTGCCGGCGCCGGTGCAGTTGCCGCCTCCCCCGGGGGAGTGGAAGCGAGCGCCGGGAGGAGAGCGAGAGGCGGTGGTTCTCGGCAAGGGTGTGAAGGCGTTCCCCGTCTGGCGCATCGTCGAGAAGACCGATGACGAAAAGAAGGCCGAGAAGAAGGAGCGCGAGGAGTGGGACAAGAACTTCGCGGACAAGGACGTGCAGGCTCTGATCACGCTTGCGGAGCAGAGGCGAGCGGCACGCGCCGTGCTCGGGATCGATGACGATCACAAGCGGCTGGACGGAATCGCCTACGTGGTGGGGGACAAGGAAGTGAGTGTGCTCGAGCTTCCCGGCTACGGGCTGGCGGGGCTGGTCCCTGGCGCCGAGCCGATGGCGCTCGTGGGGGAAGGCAGCTTGCCGGCGCAGAAGATGGCGTCCTTCACGATCCCGCCGGTGGGTGAACCGATCGGCATGACGGCGGTCGCGGTGGTGGTCAAGCCGGTGGAGCCTGCTTTGCGCGGCTCACCGTGGTTCCGTTGCATGAGCAGCGATGGCACCTACTGGGGAACGACCACCACGGGCAGCTTCCTCATCGGAATGCAGCCGGGCGTGCTCCAACTCGTACAGATGACGGCGCTGGCGGACGAGGGATCGCACATCGGGTGTGGTCCGAACGTGGCGACGGTGGCGTTGCCCTTCCTCAAGGACCGGATCTTCGCGAACCTGCTCACGGTGCGCGGAGGGGAGATCGAGGGCGCCAAGATCCACACGACGGCCGGCACGGACATCGACCTGTACAACCGGACGTCGGCCACGAGCGCGGCGACGGGGGCGGTCGTGCTCGGCTGGGTGGCGCGGGGCTATGCGCTGTACACCGTGAACATCAAGACGGACAACGAGTTCGTGGCCCCGCGGTTCCTGGCCGAGGTGGGCACGGACGGCTCCACGATCTCGGGAGTTCACTTCGTCGGCGTGGACAAGCGCGTGATCGGCGTGGTCGCCCGAGAGGCTTGCACGGGTGCAAACTGCACGACGTCGTTCGAGATCGTGGTGAGCGACGACGACGCGCGGACCTGGACGGTACCGGGCTGACGGTATCCTCAGCGAGGCGGACGCATCGACGAAGGCTCCACTTCGACGTTTCGTTCCACGTCAAAGAATCGCACGCGAACGAGCTCGCTTTCGGTCTCCTCGAGCAGGACGTGACGCGGCGAGACGAGGTCGGACGCCACCTCCACTTCCAGCTTGCGAAGCACCTTGCGCAAGGCCTCGTCACGAGGCCGCGCCTCGATTCGTGCGCCTGACTCGATCCTCCGGGCACGTAGCTCGAACCTCGACCGCAGGGACCGCAAGTCGCCGCCGAGAAACGAAAGCAAGTCTTCCATCACGCCGCCCAGCTGTCCTGCCGCGGCCCGGTCGACGCGAGCGCGGGAGGTCCCGGTTGCGTACGCAAGCCCCTCCGGACCCACCCAATAGGTCACGGCGTCCGGCGGCAACAGCTGCCATCGCAAGCGATTCGGACGCACGAGCACCATGCGTCCCCGGCTGGTCACGTCGGTCGCAAGGATGCCGATGCGACGCACTTGCTCGAAGGAAGCACGCAAGGAACGCAGCTCCTGTCGCGCCTGGGACAGCTCGTCGAGCAACGCGTCGGTGCCGTCCGACGATGCGCGCCTGGAGACGGTGGCCCCGAGGAGAGCCGCGAGGCCGAGGCCGAGGAAGGAGCGACGGGGGGTCATGACTCGTGCAGGGTTGGACGGGGTGAGGGGGCCGACGAAGCAAGGTGACCACGCGCGATCGTCCACAGCACGCGTCCGATGATCCTGGCGGGGTCGCGGGCGACGTGAAAGTGCGTGCGGCAGGGACCGTCGTAGCGGACGTGAACGGGGACCTGGACGATCGGGAGGCCGGCGCGAACCGCGAGCAAGAGGATTTCGGCTTCGAAGGCATAGCCTCGGCTTCGCCCGTCGAGCTGCAGGGTGCGGGTGACGGGATATCGACGCAGGCCGCACTGGGTGTCGGCCAGGTCCATGGAGGCGAACCGGGAGAGGAAGTAGTTGGAGATGCGGTTGGACATCTGGTTGGCGCGAGGGGCTCCGGCGCCGGGCAGGTCGCGGATGCCGAGGACGAGGGCCTCGGGCGGCGCGTCGTGGCTGGCGAGACGAAGAGCTTCCTCGGCCGGGTGCTGACCGTCCGCGTCCACGGTCACCGCGACGGCGAAGCCTCGGTCACGCGCGAGGCGAAGCCCTGTCCGCAGCGCAGCCCCCTTGCCTCGGTTGCGATCGTGGCGGGCCACGGTCGCTCCAGCACGGCGAGCCCGGTCCGACGTGTCGTCGAGGGACCCGTCGTCCACGACAAGGACTCCGTGAGGCCAGCACCGCACGAGCTCGCGCACCACATCGCCCACGGTGGCGGAGGCTTCGTAAGCAGGCACGACGACGGCGGTGCGCAAGGCCGTGTCCGGCACGCTCACTGCAACTCGAGCTCGCCGGTGGGCACCATCTTGCCGTCCTTCTCCTCGTACTTCGAAGGACACTTCGCGAGCACCTGGGTCGCGTCGAACACGCCATCGGCGCCGAGGGAGCCTTCGGCGGTCACCTTCACTTCCGCCTCGGGCCGATCCTGCAAGGAGTCCGGAATGACGCACTGGGGGTAGCGAACTTGCACGATCGACGCCTCGGTGCTGAGCTGGAACCGGTACTCGCAGGGTTGATCACGCTTCATCAGGGTCCCCTTCACGAGCGTCCCTTCCACCCGGACGCGGCGCCCCCGAAGGTCCGGGTCGGCCATGAGCCGATCGACCGTGGTGGCCCATACGGCGGACCCCTTGAACGTCAGAGAAAGCAGGGCGAGCACGACGACCGCGAGGACGCCGAGTCCGATGAGCAATCCCAGGTTGCGTCTCGGACGTGGTGCTTCCCTCCGCGGACGACGCACCGCCGCCTTCTCGCCCGGTTCCGCTTCGATCGCTCTCGCCAGCTCGTCGTCGATGCTCATGAGAAAGTGCAAGGGAATCTAGCGTCGGATCGGTGGCTCGTCGAGGCGTGGTGGGGGTGAAGTTCGATCTGGGGCTTTCCCGTCAGGCGAAGGCGTGCCAGATGTGACGCATGTTTCTCCATCCCGGACGCATGGAAGCAGAGATCGAGCAAGCGGCGACGGAGCTTCGAGTGGGGTTGGCGTCGAGACGGCTGGGAGGCTGGACGGAGCAGGATGGGGGTCCGCTCGTGCCGTTCCGCGCGATGACCACGCGGGAGCGATTCGAGCAGCTGGCGGGGCTACCGGAGGGACTTCCGAACGGGGAGTCGCTGCGACGGTGGCAGGCGTGCCTGACGGTCGAGCGTGTGACGTGGGAGGACCGTGCGCTTGCGGAGGTGGCCCGGCGCGAAGCGGACCACAGGGTGGCGGGGCTCGGGGACCTTCCGTGGAGTGTTCGCTCGCTGGTGCTCGAGGTGGTGGGAACACGCGATCGAGCGCGGCGGGGCAAAGTCGCACAAGGACTCGTGCAGGCTTGTGGAGACGCGTCGACGTGGGCGATGGGGTGGGCGATGCGACGGCATGCGGCGGCGCATCATCTCGGGATCGGGGGACTGGGATGGCTGGAAGCGCCGCTGCGAGACGTTGGACTCCCTGACGTGGCGACACGGGTGCTGGAGGCCACGGACGACGTCATGAGTGCGTCGGCAGCGCGGGGAGATGGCTGGCAGGATGTCGTTGCGGTTGGGGCTGCCATGGACGCGCGGCACGGGTGGCCGGCTGCGCTCACGGCTCGCTGGTTTCGCTCGGTGTTCGGAGGATGGAAGACGCTGGAGGGGCTTCGCATCGACCCGGGTCCGCTCTGCGACGCCTTGTGCGGGGCGTCGTTCGCGCGTGCGTTGGCTCGGTTCGGAGCGGCGGTGTATCGAGGGAGTGCGGCGCGTGCGGGCGGGACGTTCAGCCTGACGCATCGTCCGTTCGATGCGGCGAGTGCCTCCTACGGGGCGTTGTTCGCGTCGTTGCTGACGAGCGTTCCGTTCCTGAAGCGCCACATGGGGTTGGGGTCGGACACGGCGCGGGAGCAGGCGCACTCGATGGGAAGGTCGTTGTTGATTTCGATTCGGGTTTGCGCGGCGCAGGCGGCGGTGGCGGCGGCGGAGGAGCCCGAGGCCATGGTGGAGGCACACGTATCGACTGCGGCGGAGGCCTTTGGGTCGAGCGTTCCGGAAGAGATGGTGGGAGTCGTTCCGCGCTACGATCCCCGGGCGGGGGCGCGCTTGTGCGGGGCGTTGCGCGCCGCGATCTTGGAGCGCGATCTGGTGGAACGCTTCGACGACGACTGGTTCGACAACCCGCGAGCGCACGAGTGGCTTGCGGGGATCGACGTGGTGCAGCGTGTGGTGCTGGACGAGGAGGGAGTGCGGGAGGGAGTGGAGGGGGCCGAGCGGTACTTGTCGGACTTGATCGCACGGTGAGAGGACGCTGTTGACCACGGGGCGGTAGCCCCTGCACTGGCCCCTGCACTGGCCCCTGCACTGGCCCCTGCACTGGCGCTCGTCGGTGCCGAGTCAGGTCCCCAGGATCCAGGCGACGGCGATCACGACGAGGGCGCTGATGGCCATGATCCAAGGGAAGGCGTAGGTGATGCGCTGACGCGGGGCGAAGGCGACACGCTTCATGCCTTGGGCGAGGCCGATGGAGGCGGAGACATTGATGAGGGCGACGGCGCAGGCGAGGGCAGCGCCGTGCAGGAGCAGGGCGCGCTCGGGTTCTGCCACGCGCCAGGCCAGGAGCAGGCATGCGAGGGCGCCCAAGGCGCCGGCGGCGACGGACAAGGCGGTTCGCAAGCTGGGTGGGTTTCTGGGTTCGAGCTTGGGGTGTAGCTGCGCGCGAGGGTCGTCCTCGGGGTGTCGGCCGATGCGCCATGGGGTTCCCCACCCGAGGCCGTAGAGGGCCCAACCGACGGTGCCAGCGCCTGCGCGCCAAGGGTCGAGGCGCTCCACCTGGAGGGAGGGCATGGTGAGCAGCCATGTGGCGAGGCAAGCGATCAGGAATCCCCAGATGCCGAGCGCGTAGCCGATCCTCGGGCGCCCGCGCGCGAGGAACGCGCCAGCCACGAGAAGGACGAACGCGAGGAAGGCGGTGACGGTAGGCCAAACGGTGTGAGCGCGCTCGGTCGCGGCGGGGACGACGGTGACGGCCCAGGCGTAGATTCCTGGGAGCAGGACCTGGCCGACCTCCGCGAGGCGGGCGAGCACGGTGGGTGCCAAGGGCCGCGCGGGCAGGTCGGCGGTGGACGGTGCGGTCGTCACGTTCTTCTCAGCCGCTCGAGGGGTACCAATTCGTCTGGGGTTGCTTCGTCATCGGAAGCGACCTTCAGGCCGAGAGCATGCCACAGGCGCGGGTCGAGCAGGTGAGAAGGTCGAACGTTGGCGAGCGCAGCGAGCATGTTCGCGCGTGTTCCGGGGTGACGGGCCTCCAGGTCGCTGAGCAGGGCGTCGATGGCCTTGCGCTGCTGGTTCGGCTGCGACCCGCAGAGTCGGCAGGGCAGGATGGGGAAGGCACAGTCCGACGCCAGCTGGGCGATCGATTCTTCCGCGCAGTAGATGAGCGGCCTGACCACCATGTGGTTTCCGTCATCCGAGATCAGCTTGGGGGGCATGGCTTTGAGCTGTCCGGAGAACACGAGGTTCAAGAGGAGCGTCACGATGGCATCGTCGCGATGGTGGCCCAGCGCGATCTTGGTGCAGCCCAGCTCGTCCGAGAGCCGGTAGAGGATGGCGCGGCGCAGACGAGAGCAGAGCGAGCAGTACGACTTGCCATCGGGGATCTTGGCGCGCACGACCGAGTAGGTGTCATCGCACTCGACGTGCAGGGCGAAGCCCCGAGATTGCAGGTAGTGAGTCAGGGGAGCGGGGTCGTGTCCGGGCTGTCGCTGGTCGATGTGCACGGGCACGAGGGTGAAGTGCACGGGGGCGCGATGCGACAGGGATTCGAGCAGGTGGAAGAGGACGTAGGAGTCCTTCCCACCGGACAGCGCGACGAGGATGCGATCGCCGTCGTGGATCATGTCGAACCCACGCACGGCTCTCGCGACGTCACGGGACAGCTTTCGCTGGAGGGGGTGGGTGGTCATGGCGCGTTTCTAGGGTTTGTCGGCTCGAGTGTCGACCGTGCTCGCACTCGTGCCGCCGCTCGAATCGGTGGTGCAGGTTCGGACACAGTGCGTCGTGCCGGGCTAGCGCAGTTCTTGTCGCGTTGCGCCAATGGGGGAGGAGCAGGGGCGTGGGAAGGGGGGTAGCGCCGGGGGGTCGGGGGACATGGGTCAGGGCTATGAAGTAAAAATTAATATATAATTAGGGTAGTTACAAACACAGACGGCCGCGCGCTCAAGCGCGAATTTCTTTGGGACTTGTCTCGAAAAGGATGGGGAGTCCGCACGGATTGACCTCGGAACGAATGCCGTGGTAGGTCGCTCGCGCCTGAAAGGAAAAGGCTGATGCAAGGTTTACGAGGCATCGGCACCTACGGCACCGTGGGGTTGGACTTCGCGGTGGCCGTCACCATCGGCCTTCTGGGCGGGTGGTGGCTGGACAAGAAGGTTGGATGGACGCCCTGGCTCACGGTCGTGGGCTTGCTTCTTGGCGTTGCGGTCGGATTCAACGTTCTGTTCAAGGCAGCGAGAAAGCTGAGAGAAGAGACGGAGCGAGACGAGCGAGAGAGTCACAGCAAGCGAGATGGGAACGATGACGCAAGCGGACGATAGTCGGAACGGAGCCCAGGGGCTTCCCGCGCCCGGCGCCGAGTTGCACCTGGCGCTGGTAGCGACCGGGGGCTTCGGGGTGATCGCATCGCTTGTGGCCATGCTGGGCTGGGATCTGCGGGCGGCGGTGGGCGTGCTGGCAGGCGCCCTGCTGGCCGTGGGCAACTTGTGGGTCTTCAAGCGGCTGGGTCACGCATTCCTGTCGGGCAAGGGTTCGTCACGCGCCATGTGGGGGCTCCTCGGGGTCTTCAAGTTCGTGGCGCTCATGGTCGGGGTGGGGTTGCTTCTGCGGCACGACATCGTGGACGCAATTCCGCTCATTGTGGGCTACACCGCGTTGCCGGTCGGGATCACGTCGTCGAACTTCTTCGCGGCGCGATTCCAGGAAGAGCCCGTTCACGAAGGCAAGGGAGTTGGGTCGAGCGGTTCGTCCGATCCAATGGAGAAGAGCTGAGCGCGAGACATGCCTGAGCACACTTCGTTTCTCACCTACCTGGTTCACATGCTGCCCAACGGGTCCGAGCTCGCGCAGGAGTTCGGGCATGGGGTGATTGCCCACACGCCGCCAACCTGGCAGTCGTGGGAGCCACCCATCACGGCAGCGTTGCTCGTCCTCGTGTTGCTGGCGCTCGGGTACCATGCGCGGGCCAAGTACGCGAAGCTCGACGATGCGGTGGTGCCTGAGGACAAGCTCAGCATCCGCACCTTCTTCGAGGTGTTCCTCGGATACTTCTACGGCATGGCGCGGGACGTCATGGGACCTGAGCGGGCCAAGCGCTACTTCCCGATCATCGGCGCGGCGGCCTGCTTCGTCTTCTTCGGGAACATCGTCGGCCTCATCCCGGGCCTCATGATTCCCCCGACGTCCAGCCTGAACATCACGCTCGGCTCCGCGGCCTTGGTGTTCGTCCTGTTCAACTACTACGGCATCAAGGCCAACGGCGTGGGCTACTTCAAGCACATGTGCGGCCCGTGGCTCGGGCCAGCCGGCATTCCGCTCAACGCCTTGATCTTCGTGGTCGAGGTCATCTCGACCTGTGTCCGTCCCATCACCCTGTCGGTTCGTCTCATGCTCAACATGGCGGTGGACCACATGCTCGTGGGCATCTTCCTGGGGTTGTTCGCGCTGTTCGTCCCCGTGCCCGTCATGTTCCTCGGGGTGATCGTGATCCTCGTGCAGACCCTTGTCTTCACACTGCTGTCGTCGATCTACATCGCGCTCGCCACCGAGCACGAAGAGCACGACCACGGTTCCGCGGAGCACGCGCACGCGCACGCGTAGCCCCGCCGAGAGCCGAAGGCTGACAACGAAGGTGATAGAGCACGGAACGAGGCAACTTCGACCGTGCATGCAGAGAACCAAAGGAACTGAGAAAGCCACGGGGAGTCATGCCCAGTCCGCGTGGTGCCATTGAAAGGAGCGATGTTGGATGTCGTCGAAGAACAAGCTGGCGCTTGCCGTAGGGACCGTTGTCGCGCTCATCTCCACGTCCGCGTTCGCGCAGGACTCCGCCACGAACGCCAATGACGTGTATGCGTGGGCGGCAGCCGGGGCCGGCTTCGCCATTGGCATCGCCGCGCTCGGTGGTACCACGGGTCAGGGCAGGTCAGTGTCCGCAGCCGTGGAAGGCATCTCCCGCAACCCGGGCGCCGCACCCCGAATCCAGACGGCCATGATTCTCGGCCTCGCGATGATCGAGTCTCTCGTTCTGTTCGCACTCGTCATCGCCATCCTGCTCTGGACCAAGATCACCGTCGGCGTGTAGTCCGCTCCGTCGGCCCCCACGACAGGGTCACGCCTGCACGGCTCGGTCGTGCCCTTCTGCCCGTCCACCGGGCGCATGGCTGTCTTGCGCCCTGTCGCCGAGCTCACCCGCGTCGCAAGTCCAACACGACGTGTCCAATCAGGGACGCGAACCCGACGCCTAGCAACGCCAACGCCAGCAACGGATGACGACCCATGGCGAGCAACGCCGTGCCCGACGTCACGAACGTGGCGACGACCATGCCTGCGAAGAGGCGTCGTCCGAGCCGGTCGACGGCGCGAGGGAACTCGGGGATGGACACGCGCAACAGCAAGCGTCCGAGCCGGAGGTCGTCGAGCACTTCGGCGAGCTGGCCGGGCATCTCGTAGGCGAGGGCCGACAGTTTTTCGAGACCGCGCCACATCTCGTTGCCGATGCGTTGTGGCGAATACCTCTTGCGAAGAAGCTCGAGGAAGTGGGGTCGCGCTTCGGCGAACACATCGAGGCCGGGCAACACGTCCTTCGCCACGCCCTCCACGGTCATGAGCGCCTTGGCGACCAGAAGGAAGTCGGGGGGGACCTCGAGCCCGTGGCGCGTCGCCCCCTGGATGATGTCGCGCAACAAGCTCGAGAGCTCGATGTCCTTGAGCTGCCGGCCGAGATATCGATCCGCCAGCTCCGCGACGTCGGCGCGATAGGCACGCACATCGATCTTTTTGGTGGGCGTTCCGATGGCAACCATCGCGTCGGCGAGGCCGAGGTAGTCTCGACGCACGGCAGCCACCAGCAGGTCGAGGGTCTTGTCTCGCAGCTCGGGGGAGAGTCTTCCGACCATGCCGAGGTCGAACATGGCGAAGGTGGGGGAGGCGGCCTCGCCCATGATCAGGAGGTTTCCTGGGTGAGGATCGGCGTGAAAAAAGCCGTCCTCTAGGATCTGCTTGATGACCACCCGGATCGCGCGCTGCGCGATGGCGCCTCGGTCGAACCCCGCCGCGAGGGCGTCGTAAATCTTTCGCCCATGGAGGAACTCGAGGGTGAGCACGAACCGACCGGAAGCATCACGATGTACGCGGGGGAAACGAACGTCGGGATCACCCGCGAAGTTCTCGGCGAAGCGCACCGCGTTCTCCGCCTCGCCGCGGAAGTCGAGTTCGCTGGTGATGGCGCGATCGAACTGCTCGACGAGGGCGCTCGGCGCGTAGATGTGAGACTCGGGGATGGCTCGCTCCAGGAGTCGCGCCAGGCCGTGCAGGAGATCGAGGTCCCGCGCGACCACCTGGGCCACGCCGGGACGCTGCACCTTCACCGCCACCTCGATGCGGCCCTCCGGGGTGAGGAGCACGGCACGGTGGACCTGACCGATGGATGCCGCGGCGATGGGCTTCGGATCGAACGCCTCGAACAGATCGTTCAGGGAAGCCCCCAGCGACTGCTCCACCTGCTCTCGGATCTCGACGAAGTCGACCGGCGGCACGTCGTCCTGGAGCTTTCGAAGCTCCTCGACGATGTCCTGCGGGATGACGTCGCCGCGTGTGGACAGCAACTGTCCGAGCTTGACGAAGCAAGGACCGAGGTCCTGCGCGACCAAGCGCAATCGCACGGCGAGGGAGATCTGCTCACGCTCTTGCTCGCCGCGCGAGAGCTCTTCTGCGGGAATGAAGTCCCGCTCCGAGGGTGGGGGAACGGAGTCTCCGACGCGGTCGCCGCCTTCGCGTGGCGCTTTGGATCGAGGGTGCCGAAGCCGGGAGACGATCTCTCCGAAGCCGTGCCGGACGAGGACGACATAGATCTCGCGCAGACGGTTCAGGTCACGTGCTGCGGTCACGATGTTGAACATCAGCGGGCCCTGCGAGTGAGAGGGGTCATCGAACGCGGATCACGGTTCCGAGCGCGAAGTCGGAGGGCAGGATCGCGCGCCATCCAGCGGGCAAACGGGGGCTGGTGAAAGCGAACATCCACTGGGCGTCGAACGGCGCGAGATTGACGCAGCCATGGCTGCGTACGTGACCGAACTTGTCGTGCCAGAACGCGGCGTGCAAACCGACGCCGCGATGGAAGAACTGGACGAAGGGCACGTCCTCGATGAGGTAAAGATCGGAGGCTTCCTCGTCTTCGATGTTGCCCATGCTCGAGGCCAGGAGCTTGACCCAGATTCTGTGCACGCCGTGAGGCGTGGCGAACGGTGTGTTCTGGCGCCCGCGCCCCGTGGACACGAGGGTGGCGTACACGGGCCTGTCCCCTTCGTACGCCACGAGGGTCTGGGAATCGAGGTGGATGTCGATCCAACGCTCACCGGGCCGGACTTCCTCCGGCGGGTCGGCCTTGCTCGGCTTGCGCGCGTCGCGATCGCTGACCCAGGTGTCGTCGCCGATGCGGTAGTAGGCGCGGCCCGTGACGACCTTCTCCTCGAGGACATGCAGCAACTGAAAGCGGACGAGGCTCTGCTGCTTGACGGCGTGCGGTGCGGGCTTGGACAACGCGCGCGCCTGGGCCGTGTGCACCCACGCGATGTCCATGCTCCCGTCTCGGATGACCTCACCACGAAAGGCCGTGGGCCGGACTGGGTTGAGGTCGCGCATGGGCACCCAAAGTCCGCGCGTGGTTCGCCCGTAGACGTCGCCCTGGTGTTCTCGCTGCTGGACGACGGCCACCGCGAAGCCGGGCTCGAAGCTCTGATCCGGCGTGGAGACGTCGACGGCGCGGAGGTGGGAGTATCCCCAGGAGCCATTTCGCCCGACGAAGAAGTACCGATAGGGCAAGCCGTCGGGGACGTTCTCGTAGACGGAGAAGGAGGCGGCGACCGGGGGAGACTGGGAGAGGGTGACCTTGTCCTGGCAGACCCAGGCCAGGGGTCCGACGCTGATCCACCTACCTGCGCAACCGGGTCCTCGCTTGAAGGCGAAGACGGGCATGGGGATGTCGGCGGCGAGGACGCCGCGCCTGGGGGCGGAGGCGAGGGGGCTCTCGAGAATGGGGACCTCGTCGTGGATGGCCAGGAGAGAGTTGGCGCCGCGGGGGATGGGGATGTCGCCGGGGTCAATCCAGGGAGGAGCGAGGTGAGCGAGCGCATGGGATGCGAGCGCGAGGGAGAGGATGGGAATGGCACCGATCAGGAGGTTGGAGGGTTGTTGCACGGGACAGGGAGCTTAGATCGGTGCGGGGGGGCGTGCCAGCGATGGCGCGTTGCTGCGTGCCCGAAGTCGCTACCGGGTTGAGGCCCGGCTACGACGATGGACGGATGACGGACATCAACTAGGAGCTGAGAACACGGAACACGGAACAGAGAACCAGGAATGGGCAGAGTCAGGCGCAACACGCACCGCCTCCCTCCGCGCCACCCTTCTGTGCCATATGCGTCCTCTGTGGTTCTCCGGAGTGCGATCCCAGTACTCACTGCAGGCGCACGGTACTGGCCACGGACAGAAAGAAGGACGGACAGAGCCGGTTGACTCGGGCTCGACGTGAGTGGGGGACTTGTACTCAGCGGAAGGAGAAGCGCAGGTCGTGGTCGCAGATGCGGAAGGTGTCGTTGTCGTTGACGACCTTTCGCGCGATGCGTTGGCCGTTGTACTCGACGCCGTTGGTGGAGCCCATGTCGACCATGTAGTACTGGCCGTTGAGGAACTCGACCATGGCGTGCTGTCGGGAGACGTTGGGGTCCTTGATGGTGAGGTCAGAGGACTGCTTTCCGCGGCCGATGATGAAGCGGTCCTTGGTGACCGGATAGGACTGGTTATTGTACCAGACGGTCAGCTGGGGTCCGTAGCCTGGTCCTGCGGCGGGCTGCTGCTGCGGTTGCTGCGGCGGCTGGGGCGGCGGCTGGGGCTGGTAGGCCTG
>CAZAWR010000027.1:0-25191 GCA_964488865.1 uncultured Polyangiaceae bacterium
CGCGATGGCGAGTCGTGCCGAACGCCGAGCTGGAGGTGGACGTTTGATCCCGCGCGCCAACATCACCGCCTGGCGCGCCGTCGCGCCGTGGCCCTCCGATGAGCAGGTCGAGCAGGATCTGGTGCTCTCCCGCGCGTTGGTCGCCATGTTCAGCCACAGGGTCGTGGCCGACCGGGTTGTCTTCCGTGGCGGCACCGCCTTGTACAAGCTCTTCTTCGGCGCGGGTGGCCGCTACTCCGAGGACATCGATCTCGTGCAACGCGATGCCGGTCCGATCGGCGAGCTGATCGGCGCCATCCGCGAAGCGCTCGACTCGTGGCTCGGCAGCCCGAAGTGGAAGCAGGGGCAGGGACGCTTCACGCTCTACTACCGCTTCGAGACCTCCTTCGCGCCGGTCTCCACCAGGCGGCTGAAGATCGAGATCAACACCCGCGAGCACTTCGCGGTCCTCGGGACCGACACGCGACCGTTCACCGTCGAGAACCCGTGGTTCACCGGCACGGCCGCGCTCGCGGTGTATCACCTCGACGAGCTCCTCGGCACCAAGCTGCGCGCCCTCTACCAGCGCAAGAAGGGGCGCGACCTCTACGATCTCTGGCTCGCGCTCGGAACGGGGAAGCCGAACCCCGACCGCGTCGTCGAGTGCTTCCGGCGCTACATGGTTCACGACGGCGCCGCCGTGTCGCGCGCTGAATTCGAGGCCAACCTTGCGGCCAAGCTCGCGAGCGCCGTGTTCCTCGAGGACCTCCGTCTGCTGATTCCGCCCGAGGTCGAGTACGACCCCCCGAAGGCCGCGGAGGTGGTGAAGGACGAGCTCATCACCAGGTTGCCCGGCGAGCCGTGGAAAGGCGCTGAGCCGTGAGCACGACCGAACGAGAGAGTTGACTGTCTTGGCGCGGGTGTTTGCACGCTGTGCGGGACGACGGGCGCAGCTTGCGATGGGGCCCGTCCTTGCTGCCGAGATCATATCTGCAACGGTTCGCATGGGTGCCAGCCGTACTGACGGAACGCGTGTGACTTCGATCGGGGATGCCGATGAAGGGAAGAGGCCAGCGACACCCATGAACTCCCTTGACCCACGGTTCGTGCCCGACCTACCGTTCTGCCACGTGCGGGCGCGAGGACGCTCGGTTCCATGCTGTTGTGTCGGGTGTTTCCGACTGGGAGGGTGCGCATGCGGAGGATCGTCCACGCTTATCGTCACATCGCTGGAGCAGCGCTGGCCTGTTTGTTCGCCGGTCCGATCAGTTGCGGCGGTGAGTCGACGAATGTCCTCGATAACCCCCCCGCGTGTACGCCCGGACAGGTAGCCGCGTGCCCGTGTTCGCAAGGGGGATCCGGGACCCAAACGTGCGAAGAAGACGGCACGTACGGGCCGTGTGACTGTCCGGGGACGGGCGGCAGCGGCGGTGGCACGGGAGGCAGCGGTGGCAGTACCGGGGGAAGCGGTGGTGGCACAGGCGGCAGCAGCGGCAGTTCTGGCGGCAGCGGCGGTGGCACGGGCGGCAGCGGCGGTGGCACGGGCGGCAGCGGCGGTGGCACGGGCGGCAGCGGCGGCTCCCCGGGGTGCGACTCCCCCGACCCGGACACGGATGTCGACGGTGACGGCTGGACGGCCTCGCAGGGGGACTGCGACGAGTGTTCCGCGGACGTGAACCCCGGCGCGTACGACTTCGTGGGCAACGGACGCGACGAGGACTGCAGCGGGGCAGCCGACGATCCCGTCACCCGGTGCGACGACGGTCTGCCGGCGGTTGCCTTCGACGAGCAGGTGGACGCGGCGAACGCCGCCAAGGCGTTGGGGTTGTGTCAGACGTCGGAGGAGAGCGAGTCAGGGCCTTGGGGCGTGATTTCGGCGGGCTATGTCTTCGTCGACGGTTCGTCGGTATCGCTCCAACCGGACTCCCTCCTGGGTTCGTGCACGGGCGTTGGGGGCGTGGGCAATCCTCCCAATCCGAGCTCGCACGGCATACTGCCGGACTTCGGGCCCCATCTGTCGCCGCTTGCAGGGGAAAGACTGCTCGCGTTGTCGACGGGCGTGGCGCGTCCGGGGGTCAACGGCGATTCGCCGGGCGGAGCCTCTATGTGCACGGCGAGCGCCACGCCGTATGGCTTTCCGAGACCGACACTGGCTGCTTGCCCGGGAGTTACCTTCGACGTCGCGCAACGGGCCAATGACCCGATGGCGCTGGAGCTCCGAATCCGCCCACCCTCCAACGCGAAATCCTTCTCCTTTGCGTTCAATTTCCACTCCTGGGAGTACCCGATCTACGTCTGCAGCGAGTACTTCGACACCTTCGTCGCGCTCGTCGACGTCCCGAACGTGGGTCCTGACAACAATGTCGTCTGGACCGAGCTCGGGGACCCACTCTCGGTCAACACCCAGCTCATGGGAGTGTGCACGCCCGGCACGAACGGAGGTATCGACTTCGCTTGTCCGCTCGGTGCGGAGGCGTTGGCGGGCACCGGGTTCGAAGAGCACGCTGCGACCGGATGGCTGCGCACCACGGTTCCCGTCGTCCCGGGCGAGCCGTTCACGATTCGGTTCGCGATCTGGGATGCGGGGGATGAAGTATTGGACTCGACGGTTCTTCTTGATGACTTCCGGTGGCACGAGGAAGCCCTGCCCGTGTCCACGGAGCGGGAGGCTCCCTGACCCTGCCGCCCATGGACTTGATGGTCGCAACGGTCCCCTATGCCCGATCGGTAGCGCGTGTGCTTCTGGCCGCCTCGCTCGCCGTGGGATGCGCACAGAACGCACCGCCGCCGCACCCACGCTCCGCGGCCACGCCGCCCGAGGTCACGCCTGCACTGGTGTGGGGCGGCCCCTCCGATGGTGCTCTTCCCTCGCTGCGCCGCCGCTTCCGGTTGCACGAGCTCGTCGACCCGTCGCGGCCTGAGATCGAGCAGATCGTTCGGGTGAGAGATTGGGTGCACCACCGCTGGGCGCATCATTCGGACAACACGCCACCCCATCACGATACCGTCGCAATCCTCGAGGCCGCCGCGGGAGGCGAGCGATTCCGATGCGTGGAATACGCTCTTGTGCTCGCGGAGGTCTATCGCGCCCTCGGCTGGCACGCACGGTTCGTGCGCCTGCAAGGCAAAGGAGGCGCACACGCCGTGACGGAAGTGTATGTCCCCTCTCTTGGCAAGTGGGCGCTCATGGACGGGCAGCATGCCGCGCTGGTACGGCTCGGCGTCGATGGCCCACCGGCCAGCGCTTGGGAGCTCGTCGAGGCGCTGCGCCGGCGTGCTGAAGGAAGCAGTCCTTCCTCCGGTTCGACGGAGCTCGTTGCTGAGGTTCGCGGCCCGGACGTGGACTACCTCCGGTGGATGTCCGACTATCTCGACTATGTCATGGTGCCGGAGCTGCACGCCTACGGACGGCAGCTCGAGCGACTGCGGGTCCTGGCGCGTCCCCAGGATTCCGGGCCAGGGGAGCAGCCGCCCTACTTGCGCCGCATCGAAACGCAATACCGCGTAGTCCACGACCCCGCGTTGCTCTACCAGCCAACGCCACCAACGCCTGGTCCGTCTGCCGACTTCGCCCGTGCGCATCGCACCGCGCCCAGCGAGCGCACCCTCCGCGTCGGCGAGATGGCCGCGGACCTCGACGAGCTTGCGCGTCTGCTCGAGTCCGCTCACCCCGACGCGTTCGTCCGCGGCGGCGGACGGATCGCGTTCGCGCGGCGGGTGGACGAGATCCGTCGGTCGCTTCCGCCCGATGGCGGGACGAGCCTGGATTTGCTGCGCTTGATCCGCCCCCTGGTGGCATCCGTGGGCGACGGGCACACCACGATCGGGATTCCTGGAGAGAAGGCTTCGCAGGGGGCGCGGGCATGGATCGACTTCGATGTCGTGGAAGATCAGCTCTACGTGGCGGCTGTGTTCGGCGATGCGGACCTGTCGCTCGTGGGGGCAACGCTGGTGAGTGCCGGGGACATTCCCGTGGGAGAACTTGCCGGACGGATGGCTCGCCTCCGTGGGGCTGACAACGCCTATGGCAACCTCGTGCACGTGGCCGACGCTTTTGGGCAGCCCAACCTGTACGGAGAGCTTGTCGGTGCTTGGCCCCCGCCGGCCTCTGCTCGCATCGATCTGCAACCTCCCCGCGGCCCGCGCGTTCGCGTGGAGCTTCCGTTCGCAGTGACCGCTCCCGGTCCACGCCGGACGGCGGACAGCGCGCTCACGCTACCGGCTTCGAACGCGGCCGAGCTCGCCTGGGGTTGGCTCGACGCAGGGCGTTCGATTGGATACTTGCGCATCGGCTCCGCGGCGCGCTACCGCGAGGCCTTCGAGGTCTGGAGGTCCACGGGCTACGAGCGCAACCTCGGCCAGCACCTGACCGACGTCGCAAGGGCGGCGAGCGGGGGCACGGAGCCTCCCGCCGGCGTCGACGCGCGAATTGCCCTCGTGCCTTCGGCCACCACGCTGTTTGTCGCGGCGCGCAAGCAGCTTGCGGAGGCCCAGGCGAGTACGCTCGTGGTCGACGTCCGAGACAACCGGGGCGGCAACTCCGCCATCGGCGGATTGCTCACCTACTTTCTCTTTGATGGCTCCCCTGCGGTTTCCAAGGGATACCAGGTGCCGCGCTACTCCGACCTCTTCTTCCAGAACCACGGCACGAGCTCGCTTACGAAGGTGCGTGAGCGAAGTGGTGATGCGTCGCTGCGGGTGGGCGACTTCGACTTTGCGGGCAAGAGGGACTACGAGGCGCGAGCCGCTTCTGCCGAGCCCGACGATCGCGAGGTCTTTGCGCGCGAGGCCGCGGCTCACATGCCCACATTGGTTGCGGCTCTTAACCAACAAGCCCCTTCTCCCTGGAAGGGGCGGGTGATCGTGGTCACCTCCGCCCGCACTTACAGCGCCGGGCTCGACGTTGCCATGCACCTCGTACGCCACGGTGCCACCGTCGTGGGTGTGCCTTCGGGACAGGCACCCACGTGCTTCATCGATTCGTTGGGGTATCGGCTCGAGCACTCCGGGCTCGGAGGCAGCATTTCCTACAAGTGGAGTGTCGCGTTTCCAGGTGAACCCACCCGGCAGCAGCAACTCTCCCCGGATGTCCGGTTGGACCGTGCAACACTCCAGCGTATGCAGTTTGATCCGCACGCTGCAGTGCGCCTCGCGGTCCAGGTGCGTCGCGGTCGTCCCGGGATGGGGCGCGTCGCGGGCCGTTGATGAAGGTAAGTCGGTGAGGAAAAGACCCGCAGCGTGCGGGTGGGACATGATCTGTCTACTGCTTGCACGCGCCGCGGTTCTTGAACCGCCGACCCGGGCAGCTGCCGCTCGACGAGAACGGCTTTCCGTCGCAGCCGCAGTACTCCTGGAGGTCCTTGGTGCACGCCCGCTCCTTGGAGGCACACTTGCCCATGAGGGGGTCGCACCCTTCCCCCTCGCAAATGCCGCTCTTGCACTCGGCGGCATCGGAGCATGCCTTTCCGTCATCGAGCGAACCGGCTGGGGCAGCGGAAGGAGGCGGCGTGTCGGGTGTTGCGGATTCAATCGCTGGCGCCGCGGCCGGTGCCGGCTCCGAAGGCACATCGGTCATCTCCTCGGGCGCGCTCGGCATCGCGGGAGGCGGAGGTATCGATGGAGGCTCTTGCGCAGCGCACGCGCTCGCGAGCCACGCCGCCGCGACGAAAGAAATCAGAGGTGCGATCCTGAGAACGAGCAGTCTTGTCATGGTGCCTCCCTCCCCACGGCGTTTCGCCGATGGGCGGCCGTGGAGCACGATACCTACTTCGCCTTGACCCCGTACACCACCACCGTGTGGCTCGGGTCTCCTGACACGTTCATCGTGGGCGTCTGATCCCGGTTGTCCTTGCGCGCCTCGCGCGACACGCGCGGCCCCACGTAGTCCGCGATCTCCCGAAGCGTGATCTGCCCGTCGCCATCCGCGTCCGCGCGCGCGTTTCCGATCGCGTCGAGCAACTGGCTCGTGAACAGGCCCCCGGTCCCTCCAGGGACCTGGCCCGAGATCTCCGCCCCCGACGACGCCGACAGCACCGACACCTTGGGGGCTGGTGCGACGCTCTTGACCCGCACCAGCGGCCGCGTCCCGGGCGGCAACACCGACCGTCCTCCCGACCCCGAGAAGCACGAGTCGAGGAACACCATGGCCTCGCGCGCCTTCGTCTTGCCCAGTTGGTCGATCACCTCCGACAGTTGCACCGCCGTCCGGTCCACGAACTTCGGGTCCCCGTCGTAGGGGAGCAAGTACGGTGTCCCGGACGCAGCGTCTGGCGCCCCATGCCCGCTGAAGTACAGGACCACCCGCGCCCCCTCGGGCACGTTCTTCTCCAGCCAAGCCAACTCCTTGTCGATGTCCGACCGCGTCGCACGGTCGTCCAGGATCAAACGGATTTGCTCGTCCCGCACCCCTGCGGTCTCCCGCAGCATCCTCGCGAACTGCTCGGCGTCTTGCCGCGCCCCCGTGGGCGGTGGCACGTCCCGGTAGGTTTCGATCCCGATGACGAGGGCCCACGTGGTGGGTTGCGGTGTCCCTCGGACGAAGCCCGTGGCAGCGGGGGAGGCGGGGTCGGTCGGGCCGGCCGGTTCGGTTGCCGCGACCGCCGTGGTGGGCGTTCCTGCCGGCGCCTTCTTCGTGCTGGCGAATTGCACGACCCTGTCCGACGACGTCAGCGCGTTGGCGAACTCCGCCGCGATGATGTCCTCGAAGCCCGTGCACTGCTTGTCCTGGCTGCTGTCTCCCACGACTTGGTCGATCAACGTGCCCTGGTGCTCGAGCATCAGCTTGCCGTTCGTCTCGTACGTCTTCATCGGCCAGATGCCGTGGGTGATCACCTCGGCGGTGACGTTCGCCACCACGTCGTGCGGCGCCTCGGCGTTCGCCACGACACGAAACCCCGCTTGCAGGAGCGACGCCTGGGTGGCTGCGTGCAAGGCAGGGGCGAGGTCCTGGCATTCCCCTGCACCATCGCCCGTGAGCTTGGGTGGGGCCACGTAGACCGTCATTCCTTCCAGCCCCGCGGGGGCTTTCACGACCTTCGGCGCGCCGCAACCGCTTGTCGCGAGCACCCACGCTGCGAGGGAAGCCAACCCCAACCGGTGCACTCTGTTCATGATCATTTCCTCACTGGGATTTGGGCGCGATCGTGTAGGCGCTCACGGCGCGGGACCACCGCACCATGGGAAGGTCGCCGATCTTTTGTGTGAGCTCGCTGACGTAGGCGGGGCCGTCGGTGGACTCGGCGCCGGCCAGGGGCTTAAAGCGATCCCAGTCCATCTTGTCGGTGAACGCGTAGACCACGAACAGTTCGTGGGTAGCGGCACCGGGCTCGCGAAGGGCGGCCTCGATGCGGATGCCGGCCTGCTTCTCCGCCGCCGAAGGCAGCGAGGCGGGGCGTCCGGGTTCGCTGGTGGGCTCCGGCTCCTCCGCGGAGGGCCAAAGCACCGACGCTCGACCGTCGCCCTCCTGGTAGAAGACCACGAGCCATGCCTTGTGGCTCGTCTCGATGATCACGTCGACGGGCTGTCCTTCTTGCACGACGGCGGGAAGCTTCACCGCGAGGTCCAGGGGGGGCTCGTTGCCCATCTGCCGCGTGCCGAACCCGTACGCCATGGGCTCGGTCCACGCGGTCTCGTCGACGACCTTGGACGCTCGGGTATGCCCTGCGGAAGGCGCGCCTGGGATGGCCTGTACGCCGACGTCGCCCCCGAGCTCGGATTGGGTCACCAGTTGGCGTCGTCCGGACCCGACGAACACGCGGTCGACGACGACGTCGCCGCAACGTGGGCTCACGTTGGCTTCGAGCACCTCCGTGTTGTCGATCTCGATGTCGGCGGAGACGCTGCGACCGTACCGGGCTGCGATCTCGATGAGCTTGGGGAGGCCGCCGGCGACGGTGGTCATGGAAGAGATGTCGGCCTTGCGGCTCGTCTTGAACGGGGACTTGGATCGTTTGACGGAGACGTCGCACCCGGGGGCGCGCGCGTCGGCGATGGTCCACACGTTGTCGCCGGTCTGGTGCACGGCGCGGCCGAGGAGGGCCTCGGGTTCGCTCGACGGGTAGAGCAGGAGGTTGGCCTGGGCGGTGCGGGAAGTGGAGGGGTCGGCGTCGCCGGAGGCAGGCGGTAGGGAAGCGCCGCCGCATCCCGCGAGGGCGAGGAAGGTGAGCAAGGCGATGGGGTGACGAACCATGGTGGCCTCGATGCGCGGAGGGAACGGCGAACGGCGCGTCATCTTACATGGCCCGGGCGGGCCCGTGGACGGCTTCAGTCCGTCGGGACGGGGCGGGTCGTCTGATCGCCGGGGATGCCGATGGATCCGTCGCGTTCGCGGAGATGGGCGCCCACGATGAGGGGGACGATCTCGGGCACGCGCTTGGGGAGCGTGGTCCGGGGGACGAAGTCCTGCCAGTGGTTGGCGACCTGGTGGAACCACTGGCTGGTGGTGTCGAAGAGCGTGGACCGGTCCGAGCCCAGAGGCAGGGGAGCGAGGACGTCGGTGGTGTCGATCTCGTCGACGTCGAAGTGGCTGGTCTTGTCGTCGAAGCGGATGACGAACGAGGAGGAGGAGGAGAGGAGGATGGCGATGGGGATGGCGGCGGAGCCGAGGATGGGAATGAGGCCAGCGAGGGTGGTTTCGAGCTCGTCTTCGGACCAACCGTCGGGGGTGACCTGGACGACGAGGCGGACTTTTTGGGAGCTGGGGTCGATGGCGTAGAGGGAGCGAGTGGGCAGGGGCATGGGGGGCCTTGGGTTGGGGTCGATGGGAGGTAACCCTAGCAGTTTTGTGGGTGGGGAGAGAAATCGACCGGTCGGTTGATCTTTTTTAGCAACCGGTCGGGGTGGGTGTCCGAGGAGGTGGATGAGAGACGGGGCTTGGGCCCGAGAAAGGAGTCGAGTCGTGAACAATAGGATGCAATCCCCGGGTGATCGGGATCGGGTGTTGGAGGAGGCGCGCGAGCATGCCTCGCTTCGTCCCTTCGTGGAAGCATACTGTCGGCAGGGCGAGGAGCTGGAAGGATTTTACGAGGCAGTCCGGGAGGCGGGGGACGTGACGTTGGCGGTCTCCCCGGACTGGATGGACCAACTCGAGGAGGCTTGCCGTCCAGTCGCAGGACCTCCCCATCACATGAGCATGGGCTTCGGCACGCGGTGCTGAGGCGGTGACGAACACACAACAACGAACGGTAGGAAAGAGAGAACACGATGAGCACCATTCAAGCTACGGGAGCAGGATCTTTGGGATACGTCGCGGGCGCGCAGGCCGCGGGATCGGGAGACGCGACGGCTCACCTCACCACGGAGGGGCTCCTTCTGTACTGTCAGACGCAGCTTGGTTCGCTGGACGGGGAGATCAAGTCGATGATGGACGAGCAGATCCGCAACATCGACCGCAAGAACGCCCTTTCGACGGTCGAAAACGCGATGAAGAAGTACCAACCTCCGAAGACGGAGGCGGAGATTCGCGAAGTAGAGAAAGCCTTCAACGACGCCATCGCATCCTTGCCCGAGGGCGATCCGACTCGCAAAGAACTGGAGGCCGCGCGGGACAAGACGCTGGCAGCGTTCGACGAAAAGAAGTCCCAATCGGTGACCTTGCCGTCCGGCAACGGCTCACCGTGGACGCTCGATATGGAGACCGTGAACCGCCTGTCTGGGATTCCGCTCATGAGCAAGGAGCAATGGGGAAGCTACGTCAGCGAGTTGACCCGCCTCAAGGAGAACGTGGGCGCTAACGCGGAGATCAACATGATTCAGCTTCAGTCCGCGATCGCAAAGCGGCAGACGGCCATTCAGCTCACCACGAACATGATGTCCAAGCTAGACCAGGCGCCGGCGATGATCGCGCAGAACTTGAAGGGGTGAGTCATGCACATGTTGACAACCCCCTACCAATCCCTGCACACCGACGATGCCGCCGCGGTGGAGGCGGTGTACGCCCTCGGGCACTGGCTCCTCGGCCAGGACCGCCACGAGGACGCCGCGATGGTGTTCCGGCTGATGATGCGCACCGCCCCAACGGACGAACGCGGGTGGCTCGCCCTGGGCACGTGTCACGAGAAGCGAGAACAGCCCCTCATCGCCCTCGAGCTGTACGGAGGAGGCGCCGTCGCCGCGGAGCCCTCGGCGCTTTGCCACCTCGCGCGCTTCCGCACCCTCTGGGACCTGGACCGCATCGACGAGGCTGACGAAGCACTGGAGGCCGCCCGCGAGATTGCCACCCAGAACGACGACGAGGAGCTTCTCGCTCGAATTGACGTGGAGAGGAGGGTACGACCATGATCGCCGTGGGAAATTACGCTCCCGTTTCGAACGTCGGAGCAGCCATGGGACAAGGACCGTCGGGGGCTATTCCCTCGGACCCGTCGCTGTTGCCGCCCCCCCAGGAGATGCCTGCCGATCCCCTGATGGCCCTGTTCGCGCTCCAGTCCAAGAGCCAACTGCTCGACGTGCAGTCGGGCATCAAGGACGTGCAGACGAACCGAAAGCACCGCGAAAAGGCGTGGAAGGAGATGAAGGCGGCCCTCGCGAAGGCGAGGCGGGCGCGAAAGAAGGGAGGAAGGTGGAAGACGGTGGCCAAGCTGTGCAGCAAGCTCGGCAAGTACGGGTCGGTCGTGGCGGCGATCGCCATCGCCGTGGGGACGGGCGGTGTAGGAACCCCGTTCGCCCTGGCGATCGCGGGTGCTGCCTTGTCGTCCGCCTCTCTGCTGCAGAGCGAAACCCAATTCCTGCAGCGGATGGGGATGGATGACTCCATGGCGGGCAAGTTCGAATTCGGGCTCGGGGTCGGAGGCGCGGTGTGCACGGGTGGGGCGGGCATGGCGGCAAGCGCGTCGGCAGCGCAGCAAGCCTCCGAAGCCGCCGCCGCCACCGACAAGATGGACAAGCTCGTGCGCACCACGGAGACTGTCCAGCGGGCCGCAACGGCCACCGCCGGCGCCGCCACCGCCGCAGGGGGAATCGCGAGCTTCCAAGCGAATCAGTACGATGCTGACGCCACGGATCACGAGACCGATGCCCTGCGCCAGCGCATAGAGGACCAGCGTCTACAACGCATGTTCTCGGAGATCCTCGAGCAGATCGAGGAAGCCCAGGAGTCGGAACAACGCACGATGGCGTCGCTGCGGGGCGCCATCGACACGCGTGACACAACCCCGCTCACCATCGCAAGGAGGGTATGATGAACATCGATGCTATTTCTGGGTCCGCGGCTTGCCAGGGCCCGTTGGCTGCGGGGCAGACGGGTCGTGATTCCGCCTTGGAAAACCCCGAGACCGCACTTCTGCCCGATCCGCTGCTCTCGCTCCTCACCAGCGGCGACCCGATGGAGAAGATAGCAGCGTTGTTGACGCACTCCTCGAGATTGGACCGCAAGAACGCGCGAGAATCCGCCTCCCTCGAGGAGCGCAACATCATGGAGGAAGGCCGCAAGCGCGTGAAAGCCATGCGCGACAAGGCCGACGAGATCCGTAAGGAAGCGTGGGTGAACGGTACCGTGGGCGTCGTGTCCGGCTCGGCCATGATCGCCTCCGCGGCCCTGGCCGAACAAGACGCTGCGAATGCGGCGAAGAAGGAGTCGTCCGCTGTAGCGAAACCCGGAGAGACCTCCCCGACCGCGAACCACCAAGCTGGAGACGCCATTACGATCACCACGTCTGAAGTGTCTGCACCGCAGTCGCCCCAGATCGACCGGGCGAAACTGGTCGATGGCGGCGCCAAGATCTTCTCGGGCGTCGGACAGTTCTTCGCAGACGGCTACAGGGCGGAGCAACAGGAGCTCGACGGGGACGCTGCCGAACACGAGATGCTGTCCCAGGCCGCCACGCGCAGGAAGGAGGAGTACAGTGAACAGGCGCGCGACGCCCGGGAGATGCTTCACAAGATTGCCGACTTCCTCCGCGACGTCCGCTCCGCGCAGAACGAGGCCTCCAAGGCAGCTATCTACCGTGCCTGACCCTACCCCCGCAAACGCTCCAACCCCGCCCGCGCAATCCCCCCCACCGTCGCCCGCACCATCTGCCCCTCCACGTATCGCTCCACTTCGGTCCCGTCCTCCACCAAGGACAACAGCGGCTCCTTCGCGCCCGCGTCTCCCACGCGACCCAGCGCCTCAACGGCAAGCCCGCGCGTCATCGCGTCTTCGTCCCCCAGCCGCCCTACCAGCGCCCCCACCGACGTCGCCCCGATCTCCGGGTACCGCTCCCCCACACGCCCCAGCCCCCACACCACCCCGTGCACCAGGATGTCCGTCCCCAGGTACACCTCCGCATGGTCCAGGTACGAAAGCAGCAACGGGTGATACTGCGACGCCCACGTCGCGTCACAGCGCGCCACCTCCCCGATAGCGTGAGGAGCGCCCCAGGCCGTCGCGCCGGACTCCTCGTTCAACGACCAGGCGAGCTTGCGAAGCAGTTGCTCGACGGCCGCGCGATCCTTGCCCATCACGCGCGCCGACACCCGCCCCAGCGCGTCCGCCGCTCGGAAACGCGCCAGCGTGTCCGCCTCGTACAGACGGCTCACTACCGCGCTCACCACGTTGGGAGACGTCTCCGACAGCGCGGCAATTTCATCCAGACGGCCTTCGGCCAGGAGCTTCGCGACTTGCCTTCGTAGGTTCACGTCTCTTTGGATGCCCGTCCCGCCCGGAAGGGAGCGCCCCTTGGCCGATTTGTTCGCTCATTCGTCGCTGCACCCGAAGCTCCTCACCTCGTACGGACTCCATCCTCGAAGCTCCTGGGCCTCTCGCTCCGTGGCCGTCACCACCAGCACCTCCGACGCGTCCACGCTCTGCAGGACCACGTCCCCCAGCACCCGCCACTCCTGCTCCTGGCGCCAGTGCCCTTCGGTCCCCGCTCCTTGCGCGAAGGGGTCGTCCCCCGAGCCATACGTCACCGGACGCGCGCCCAACCGCAACGCCGCCCGAGGCGACAACACCACGGCGTAGGGCTCGAACGAATACCGCGCATACCGCGCGCGAAACCGCACCAACCCAAGCGCCTCCCGACTCGTGCACGCGCTGAGGCACACACGCGTCTGGCCTGCATGGGAGCGAAACCCCGAACCCCGGATGCGCCCCTCCCGCAGCATGCGCCCCAGCGTCGCAAACCCCGACCGAGCGTACGCTCCCGTGCTCGCCACCACGTCTTCGTAGTAGTGTCGGTGCGGCTCCCCGGGCCACGGACCATCGCAGCATCGGGTCAGGTGGACCAGCGACCGTGGTTGCCAGAGGTCGGTCGGTGCGGTCGGGATGCGCTTCTCCCACCGCGACGAGCGGGCCGCGCGAACCCAGGGCACCGCGAACGAAGTCGAGCTCGCGATACCACTCTCGCGAAGCAAACCCGCAAGCCGTCCGCGGGGACGCACACTCACCGGCAGCACGAGGTCGCTCAGCGCGATCGCGGTCCTGTCTCGCAGCGGCCATGCCGCCTTGGGGCTCCTTCCCGCGTCGCTCACCCAGTGCCAGCAGACGAGCTTCCCTGGCAGTCCGAACGCCTTGGACCACGCGGCCGCGCACGCCAACCCTTCCTGTCCTGGCCGGATGGGGCACACGACGTGGGTGCGCGCTCCGTGTGCCGCACTTCGCCACAGCGAGAGCTCCCAGCTTGCCAGTCCCACGGAGGTAACGATCTCGTGTCCGCGGGAGATGGCAATGTCCACGGCGGCGAGGGTTGCCCGCACCCACGGGTCCGACCCGACAGGGTGCTTGGGTTGACTCGAGTTGAGCACCAGCGTCCGCATGATCCTTGTTCGGCCTCCCAGCGCATCGGTTGCGTGCTTTCTTCACCGCCCTCGTCCGAGCGTGCGTTCGTCTCGGAAAGTGGTAAGGGGTGGGACGAGGTCGTTCGAATGGCTTGGCTTCCCAGCGATGTCGGAAAGGACTGGACGATGACGGTCTGTAGGGTGCGGTGGCTTGCGCTTGGCGTGGTCGTGGCTCTTGCTGCGAGTGCTCCCGCGTGCGGCGGGGGGGATTCGTCGGACTCGCAAGGGGGCGGCGGATCGGGGGGCAGCGGTACGGGCGGCACGGGCCCGGACGGGGGCGTCGATGGCTTCGTCGGCCCGGACGGCAGCGAAGGGGGGTTCGACCCGGACAGCGACACATGCGCATGGGATTCGAAGAAGCCCGAGAGGGCAGGGGTGGACATCATCTTCGTGGTCGACAACTCCCACTCGATGGGGGACGAGATCCAGAAGACGTTGGCGAACATCAACACGTTTGCGGACACGATCGCGAGCAGTGGCGTGGACTACCAGGTGATCATGCTCAGCGCGAAGGGCACGAACCTGACGGACGTGAGCGAGGACGTGCCCGACCTCAAGGGGTCGGGGTTGACGGGGGACATGCCGCTGGAAGTGTGTGTACCGGCGCCTCTCGGGGTGGGACCGGGAGGGGCGGACCCTTGCGGGGACAACGACCCGCGCTTCCATCACCTCGACAACTTCCCTTTCGGGATCGCAAGCCACAACGGCATGTGGCTCGCCGTCGCCATGTACAACAAGAACTACACATGGGCGGACGACTCGGGTCCCGAAGGCGGGGGGTGGGCGAAGTGGGCGCGCTTCAACGCGACCAAGTACTTCGTCATGATCACGGACGACGACGCCTACGTGCCGGGGCCCAACGAGGGAGACCCCGCCATCATCGGCAACGCGACCGAACCCTGGGAGGTCTTCGACCGGCTGATCTTGAACGAGCCGCGGTTCGGTCCGGCCGGCATGTTCGGCACCGAGACGAAGCGCAAGTACGTGTACAACACCGTCTGCGGGTGGACGTACCCGGGCGGCGAGTCCACCACACCCCAGGAAGGCGGGGGATGCCAAACTGCCGTCGGAGACCCGAACCCCAACTTCGCCATGTCTCCCGGACTGCAGCACCAGAAGCTCGCGCAGCTCACGGGCGGCATCGTCGAGTCGATCTGTCGGTCCGACTGGTCCGCCGTTCTCGACAAGCTTGCGGACAACCTGATCACGGCGATCGGGTGCGAGTTCGAGCTGCCTCAGCCCAGCGAGGGGGTCCTCGAGCCCAACAAGGTCCTCGTCCAGCACACCCCCGAGGGCGGCACCCCCGAGCCCCTCACCCGCGTCACGGACGAAAGCAAGTGTGACCAGTACCCCAACGGCTGGTACTACGATGACAACGCGGCTCCGACCCGCATCATCCTGTGTCCCGGCGCGTGCTCCACCATCGGGGCCGCGGACACCGGTCAGCTCGACGTGCTCATGGGGTGCCAGGGCCCAGCGCCCAAGTAGGCTGAAGGCAAGGGCATGCGCACCTCTGCGCCCGCATTGCCCATTCCGTGTTCGAATTCCTGTTCTCAGTTCCTAGTTGATGTCTGTCATCCGTCCATCGTCGGCCCCGGGCCTCGACCCCAGTAGGGACTTCTACTCTTCCGATGTCGGCCCGTACGCGGCAGGGCCCTCTCCCACGACCGGTTCGGTGCCCGTGGGCTCGCCAATCGCCTTCTTGCCCACCATGCCGAAGCAATGCGCGGGAGCAGGGAATGCCCCGGAGCGGACCTCGTCCACGTACGACCGCGTGGCTTGCACGATCGCATCGCCCACCTCGGCGAAGCGCTTCACGAACTTCGGCTTCAGGTCGCGCACCATCCCCAGGTAGTCGTAGCAAACCAGGATCTGACCGTCGCAGTCCGCCCCCGCTCCGATGCCGATCGTCGGCACCTCGACCGCGTCGGTGATGCGTCGCGCGAGGTCCGCCGGGACCCCTTCCACCACGATGCTGTAGGCGCCCGCCTGCTCGAGAGCCTTGGCGTCGGCCACCACGCGAGCCGCGGAGTCTTCCCCTTTGCCTTGTACGCGGAACCCGCCCATCGCGTGCACGGACTGCGGGGTGAGCCCCACGTGGCCCATGACCGGAATGCCCGCGCGAACGATGGCGCGCACGTGCTCGGCGAAGTCGATCCCACCTTCCAGCTTCACGGACTCGAACCCGCCGTGCTTGAGCATCTGGCCTGCGTTCGCGACAGCCTGCTCTACCGACACCTGGAAGGACATGAACGGCATGTCGCCCACGAGGTGGGCCCAGCGAACCGCGCGCGCGACGGCGCGTCCGTGGTAGCAGACCTCGTCGATCGTGACGGGCAAGGTGTTGGAGAGCCCTTGCACGACCATGCCCAGGGAGTCCCCCACGAGGATGACGTCGACCCCGGCTTCGTCGAGCAGGCGTCCGACCGTCGCGTCGTACGCGGTGACGGCGGCAATTTTCGGTCCGCTCGATTTTCGCGCGCGCAGCCCCGGGACCGTCACTTTCTTGTGTTCTTGCTCGGGCACGTGATTTCTCCTGCCTGGGTCCTGCGGACCCGAGCGGGGCATGTGGCACAGTGCGAGATCGAAATCCACCCACGAGCGGAGGACCGCCTGTTCTGGTAGGATGACCCACCTTCATCGAGGAACGTCGTCCATGCGCATCGAAGCCAAGATCGGTCTCGTCAGTTCGTGCATCATCCTCATCGCCGCCGCGTGCGGCGGGCGCAGTGGACCCGAGATCTGGGGCTTCGGGGAAGACGCAGGACAGACCGGAGGCTGGGGCGGCGGCATCGTCGACGGATCGCCCGTCGGGGGAAGCGGTGGCACATCAGGCGGAACGGGTGGGGCAGGCGGAACATCCGCGGGCGGGACGTCGGGGACGGGGGGCGTGACCCCGGACGCGGACGTGCCGGACGTGGTGGTCGATGCACCCCCGGATGCGCCAGCGGATGGGAACGACTTCTTCGACGCGATCCCCGGTTGGAATTGCATGACGTGCCTGGAGCAGGAGTGCAAGGAGGAGATCAACGCCTGCTACAACGACCCCACGTGCCTCTCCGGCGTGCAGTGCACGATCACGGATTGCCTCATCGGCGGTGGTGGCGGTGGCGCGGGCGGTGGCAGCGGAGGCGGTGGTGGCGGGATCGACATGACCTGCGTGCTGAACTGCTTCGACAACGACTACGGATCGGCCATGGCGGCGTTCTCGATGTTCACCTGCATCACGCAGTCTTGCGGCGAGGAATGCGCCGGAGGGTTGGGCGGAGCGGGGGGCGGATCCGGAACCTCGCTCAACGGTCTCGGGATGCCGTCGGGGCTGTTCGGATACAAGGAGCAACCCGCTCCCCATCGTCGCAACTACTACATCGGGACGGTGCGGGTTCCTCGGCCCGAAGAGGTGGCAGGACCGTATCCCTGGCTCGCCGAGCTCCTGTCAGGTCGCATGCCCGACCCCCCGCCGCCCTGCATCGCGAGAAGGCGCGCCGAAGGTCGCTGATTCGACGCGCTTGCCGCGCCACGCAGGGGTTTCTTTCGTCCCCCTGCGGGGGTATGCCAGCGCCATGTTCGAGCAAGCGAAACCCATCTACGAGAAGACGCTCCAGGAGATCCGGGACGCCGGGCTCTACAAGCAAGAGCGCATCATCACCACACCCCAGGGCGCTGAGATCGCAGCAGGAACCGGCAAGGTCCTGAACTTCTGCGCCAACAACTACCTCGGCCTGTCCTCCCACCCCGACGTCGTCGCAGCCGCCCGCGATTCCCTCGCCGGTCACGGCTACGGCATGAGCAGCGTTCGCTTCATCTGCGGAACCCAGGACATCCACAAGCAACTCGAAGCCACCATCGCGAAGTTCTTCGGCACCGAGGACACCATCCTGTACTCCTCGTGCTTCGACGCCAACGGCGGGCTGTTCGAGACCATGCTGTCCGAAGAAGACGCCATCATCAGCGACGCTCTCAACCATGCGTCGATCATCGACGGCATCCGTCTCTGCAAGGCGGAGCGCTACCGCTACGCGAACAACGACCTCGAGGAGCTGGAAGCGCATCTGAAGGCCACCCAAGGCAGGCGCATGCGTCTGGTCGCGACCGATGGCGTGTTCTCGATGGACGGGTACCTGGCGCGTCTCGACGCGATCTGCGACCTTGCCGAGAAGTACGGCGCGATGGTGATGGTGGACGACTCGCACGCCACGGGGTTCATGGGCCCGACGGGGCGTGGGACGGCGGAGCACTTTGGCGTGCTGCATCGCGTGGACGTGATGACGGGTACGTTGGGCAAGGCGCTCGGCGGAGCCAGTGGCGGGTACACGACGGGCCGCAAGGAGATCATCGACCTGTTGCGGCAGCGCTCCCGTCCCTATCTGTTCTCCAACACGGTCGCGCCCCCGATCGTGGCGGCGTCGCTGAAGGTGTTCGAGATGCTGGACACCACGAGCGAGCTGCGGGAGCGTCTGATGCGCAATACGCAGATCTTCCGGGCGGGGATGACGAAGGCCGGGTTCGCGATCAAGGAGGGCATCCACCCGATCGTCCCGGTCATGCTGGGCGACGCGAAGCTTGCGGTGAACATGGCGGCGGCGCTGCTGGAGGAGGGGATCTACGTGATCGGCTTCTGCTATCCGGTGGTCCCGAAGGGCCAGGCACGAATCCGGGTGCAGCTCTCCGCTGCGCACGCGCCCGAGCACGTGGAGCGCGCGATCGCCGCGTTCACGAAGGTGGGCAAGGCCATGGGCGTCATCGCCTGAGCTTGCTCGCGTAGCGCCCCGCACTCTTCGCCATCCCCAAGATGCTTTCGTGACCCAGCGCGCCGTCGCGTGAAGCGTGCCGGCCGATCTCGCGCGGGATCGTTGCTCGGCCTCTGCATCGTGGGACGGGGGCCTTCCGCGTGGTACACTGGTCGCGAGGTTTGTCGTGCGAAGGACTGCCGCCAGCTTGATGTTCGTCGGGACGTTGTCCCTGCCGGCCTGCGCGATCGGTGTGGGTGAGGAGCGGGCGGACCCGCCGCCGCCCCCGCGACTGGATGGGAGCACGGGAGAAGGCGGAAACGCGTGGCCTCCCATGGGCGGACAGGGGGGCGAGGGGGCCGGAGGCTTCGGCGCCATGGGCGGAGAAGCCGGTCTGGGAGGGGAAGCGGGAGCCGCGGGCTTCGGCGCTGGCGGGTTCGAGGGCGGAACCACGTGCATGCCCGGAGAGGTCAAGGTCCTCGGCCAGTGCGGACTGTGCGGGACCTTGCAGAACGAGTGCGACGAGCTCGGCTCCTGGGGCCCGGAGGTCTGTGCCGACGAGGGCGTGTGCCAGCCGAACGACCAGGATACCGCCGTGTGCGGCAACTGCGGATCGAAGACCCGGACGTGCAGCACGGCGTGCCAATGGGGGGACTACGGCAACTGCAACGGCGAAGGCTGCGCGCCGGGGGCCACCAAGGACTGCCTCTGCAGCACGAACGCAGCGGGAACGATCACGTCGTGCTGCGGCCAGCAGGTCTGCAACAACAGCTGCCAGTGGGGAACGTGCGGCCTGAAGCCCACCAGCCAGTGCGACTGGAACGCCGGCCACACCTATCGGTGCTGCGGCACCGGCAAGTGGCAGTACTGCCTGTCGGGTTGCCAGTGGTCCACCGACTGCGCGACCTGCTCGAGCTGTTGTCAGTGAGTTCTGGGAGTCACCAAACTGCGACGTCGTGGCCCAGCTGACAAAGCCAGCCGTACGACGTGCCCGTCCACCACACCCAGCCGATGATGACGAGCCAGGCGATCCCCAGCGCAAGGCGAAGGCGGTTCCAGTGCATGTCCGCTTGCTGCGCGCGAAAAGGCAGAAGCACCACGAGAAGCATCGCCGCTCCCACCCACCGGTGGACCAAGAGCGCGGCGTAGACGGCCGCGACGGCCAGCAACACCCTTTGCAGGAGGATCGTCGAGCGCGTCCCCACCGCGACCGCCGTGGTCCTTGTCCCGAACGCGGCGTCTTCGTCATGATCCCGCACCATTTGTACGATCTGGAAGCACATGGCGAAGCACCCGAGCAGTCCGGCGAGACACCAGCCCAGGGCTCGATCCAGCGGGAACGACAGCATCGACCCCGTGATGCCGCACACCAGGATCGTGGGAAGGTCCAGAAAGGCCACGCGTTTCAGCCGTGCGGAGTAGGCCAGGCAGGCCCCGCCGGCCACCGCGAGAATCAGCAGAAGCTCGCGGTCCCACACCAACCCCACGGTCACCATCACCACCACGGGTATCCAGACCGCTCCCCATGCCGCGCCCCGATGCGCCTGCAGAAACTCCGTCTTCCGCGCGTCCTTGCTTCGCGACGCGCGATCCGCCCCCACGTCGTAGATGTCGTTGACCAGGTACACCGCCACGTTCAGCGCCAACGCGAACACGAGCCGCGCTGCAACGTCCTGCCACCCCAGACGCATCGCCAACATGATCGTGAGCGACGATGCCAGGTTCGCCATCTCACGCTTGCGAACGCGATAGACGACGACGTCGCTCAGGATGCGAAAGGCAGCTTGCAAAGCGCATCGACCGTATCATCGACACGCACGCTCGCAAAGGCGTGCAGGAGTTCGATCGGACCGTCGCCACCTCAGTAGCCGTTGACGACCGCGAAGCTTGGCGGGTGCGGGGCGGGCACGCGGATGAACCCGACGGGGTTGTCCACGAGCGGCTCGCGCTCCACGCGGCACCCGGGCTCGCACACCAGCGTCTCGAACCAGTGGAACCGGAGCACCACGTCGCGGCTGGGGTCCGTGCCTGACACGTCGATCCGGTTGAGCGAAGCGTTCACTTCGCCCGGCCCCTCGCGAACGAACGAAACTGGCACGCGCGTACGGTACATGCGGTGGGGGCCGACGGTCTCCACGCGCTCGAGCACGCCTTTGGACTCCAGTGCGGGAAGCTCGAGGCTCACGATGACCCAGCGCACCGCGTATTCCTCGATGTACCGCGCAAGCTCTTCGTCCGACACCTCGCCCTTGGGGTATCGGTGGAAGAGGTTTGCCGCGCGATGGTCCATGTTCCTTTCGCGGAAGCCGCCCAGGATCTGTGCGTTGGTGCGTGACAGCAGATGCTCGCCCAGCACCCACCACTCGACGAGGAAGCGTCCCTTCCCGTCGTCGTGCTTCTTCACCCAGGCCACGGCGTCGTCCATGTGCTTCTCGGGTGGGTAGTGCCGGAAGTCGCGGTGGGCCGGAAAACCGTAGGTCGTGATGTTGACCACCTCCCCTGTGGGAAGAGGCGGCACCAGGGGCAGGGACAGGGGCAGGAAGTACATCACGTCCTTGGCCAGGTGCGATGCGCCAAGGAACGCGACGAGCCCGATGGGCGCCCAGGCAAGACGCGGGAGCCCGTGCAGGGCCTTGCGACGAACCACCTCCCCGACGAACGCGGCGGCGGGGATGCACGCGAGGAACGCGGCGGGGACGATGTTGCGGTACGGTTGGATCTGGCGAAAGATCCAGAGGTATCCGCCGGCGTAGGCCATCCCCACGAGGAAGCCGAGGCCCAGCGCCATGGGCAGGAAACGGTCGTCCCGGTCTCGCCTCCAGAGCACCAGCGCGATGGTCGCCGCGATCAGCGCGAGAAAGCGGAAGCCCGTGCGGTTGCCGACCAGTCCCGTACGCGTGAGGTTGTCGATCAAGCCTGCCGCGTCGAGGAAGATGTCGCTGAGCTTGCCCACGAAGAAGGGCTCGTGGTCCGTGACGTAGTGCGCGAAGCGGAAGGCGGTGACGAGCCACCAGGTGTTCGAGCCGATCACCACGAGGGCCACGGCCACGATGCCCGCGTGCTGTTTCCAACCGAGACCCTTGAAGTGACGTACGTACAGCCCGGTCATGGGCACCACGAGCAGCACGAAGATCGAGGGGTGGACGAGGTGTCCGAGGCTCATCACCACGGCGAGAGGCACGAGCAGCCATGGCTTGCCCGCGCGCAGGTGGGCGTAGAACAGGGCGAGGGGCAGCACGAACAGGTACGTCACGAGCGCGTAAGAGACGCCCCCGGAATACCAGGACCACCGTCCGAGGCCATCGAAGAACCACACGCCCATCGCGAGGGCGCTCGCGATCAAGGCCTCCCAGCTCTCCAGCCGGAACAGCCGCGCTGCCAGGTACATCGTTCCTGGCACCAGCAGGTGGACGAACAGCACGAAGAGGTTGAAGGCGGTGGGCCGGGATAGGCCGAGCTTCCACAGCCCGTAGGTCCACATCTCCCAACCCTTGTTGTCAGCGTTGAATACCGTTCCCTCCGGGTAGCCCGCCAGCATCTGCACGTCGTACGCCCAGTGCTTGCCCCACCGGTCGAGCGCCTCCGTGACGCGCAGCATCTGCACCGCGTGGGTGTCGAAGTCGATGAAGGACAGCGGCTGCCCACTGAAAATGGGAGCCTGTCGCTCCACCTGCACGAACAGCACGAGGTGCAACACCACCACCGCGGCCCATGCCACGGCCATGGCCACGCGCCGCCTCCTCGTGCGCTGCTCGTCGTGTGTCTGCCCCGGGGAAGCCATCCCGTCTACCAGGCCTCGAACACGGCGCGCGGGACGGTGACGGCCTTGTACGTCCACACATCCGGCGGCAACCGCAGCTGCCAGACCTTCCTCTTGTCCCGCGTGATCTCGAAGATGCGCGCGTTGATGCCGTCCGTCACGAAGACGTTGCCGTCGGGCTGAACGCCGATCGCACCTTGCGCGAACGAGAAGAAGTCGGGCGATTCCCTGTACTCCCACACGACCTCGGCGCGTCGCGCGTCCGCGTCGAACTCCACCTCGATGATGCGAGAATAGTCGTGCGTGGCACCGGGCCGCAGCGCGCCGTTGTCGAACACCAGGAAGCGGTCTTTCGACAGAAAGTACGGGTCATGGCTGTGCGCGAACAACCCCTGGCCGAAATCCCCCCCGTCGCCCAGCACCCAGAGCACCTCGCCGCTCGGGTAGGCCAAGCAGTAGATGCGGTTGAGGTTGCGCACGTTCACGTAGATCATGCCGGCTTGCTCGTCGAACGTGAGCGCGTTGGCGTGCGTCCAGTCACGTCCAATGCCGAACATGACGTTCTCCCAGTCGATGGGCTCTCTGTCGTCGCGGGAGATGTGATCGCGCGCGCGCCAAGACCAGGACGGAAACTGGTCGCCCTCCCGTACGATCTCGATCCCGTCGCCCAGGATGGGATCGCCTAGCTGGTCCGCGAACACGTCGAACGTGAGGAAAATGAAGCGCCCGCCCGGGATCGGGTCGATGTCGTGGTGGGCCGTGTTGCCCGCGTAACGGTACAACTCCGAGCCGTCGAGGCCGAGGCGTACGAAGGACGCGTTGTGACCAGTGGCGAGGCTGCCGTCGTCGAGCAGCTGAACCTCGGTGACCGGACCCAAGAGCTCTTGCTTTCGGTAGTACTCCCACACCACGACGCCTTGGCGGTCGACCCCCGCCATGCGAGCCACGCTCAGCGCGTCGGCGTCGAGGGTCTCCAGGCCGAACACCACGATGTCGTCTTGGGTTCCTTCGGGCGGGACTTCGACTTGGAACGGAGGGAGCCTCGTAGGGGGCGTCGTGATGGGCTCGAGGACCAGGCCGGTGCCGCACGCGGTGTCGCCCGAGCAGTGGGAAAGCTGGTACCGGTACGTCGTCTCCGGGGTCAGGGCGAGATCGAGGAAGCGCCCGTGTCGCGCGGGCTTGGTGGCCACCGGGACGAAGGGCCCGTCGCCGAGGGCGCGGTCGATGCGAACGGAGCCGGAGGCCTTCGGTTCCCAAAGGATGCGGACGTTTCGGGCAGAGACCGCCGCAGCGTCACGCACGTCGATGCCCGGTGAGGCGGGAGCCGGCTTGCCCGTCGCTCCTTCGGGGCCACACCCTTGCGCGGCCAGCAGCGCCATTACCGGTATGTGCTTGGAAAAGCGTCGGTTCATGGGAACGGATCCGGCGGGAATGATAGGGGGGAAGGGGGGATGGGACCAGCCGGATCGAACGGAGGAGGCGGTGGCATCGGCTGTTCGCCCGTGTTCTCCGCGTTGTCGGACGGGCAGCCAACCAGGATCACGTGGACGGAGCGCCAACGGCCGAACTGGTGTGCAGGGGACCGGGGACCGGGAATTCTGAACGGACGCATTCGTTCGTTCCCTGCCGCCGGCTCCGCATTCACCCGTTTGGCTTCGGCTCTGTGGAAACCCGTTTCATGCTTCGTTTCACTCGAATCGATGGTTGTCTCGTGCTCGTGCTCGTGTTCAGAGCGAGCTCGTACTCGATCTGGCCGCTTGGTCAGGTGTCGCCGGGAGGGGCTGGGTCGAGCGACCCCAGTTTCGAGCACGAGCACGATCACCGGTTCGCTGAGCACGAAGCCCCCAATTCCACTGAATTGAAGGCCTAGGAGGCGGGCGTGGGCCGCGCGGTCGTCCAGAAGCTTGCGTTTTCCGCGCTTCGCTTCGATGGTGGTGCTAGATGGGACCCGTGACCGTACGACAAGAAGCAACCGACCCGAGCGCCGCCCGGAAGGACGGCGTTCTCGCGATCCCTGGCGTTGTGTGTGTGACGGACCCCACCCCGTCCGGTGGACGCGTGGTTCACGTTGGCCCGGCCGCGGGGTGGATGGAGCCTGCAGGCATTCAGACCTGGTCGCACGAAGTGTCGGTCGTGGCGCGAGAGGATCTTTCCGAAGAGCTTTGCCGAGACCTTCGCTTGCTGCTCCCCGAGCACCAGGTGCTGGCGATCAAGTACCCACGGTCGCACAAAGCGGCGAAGACCGCGCCCTTGTTCTCCGTGTCGTCGGAGGTTGCCAAGGCGCTGACCGAGCGTGGTGTTCGGGTGTTCACGGTTGGGTTCGATCGCATCACGGGTGGGTTCTTCTTCTTCGCCCAAGGTGGCGGAAAGGACCCCGTGAGTTTGCAAGGGGACCTGTTCCAGGCCATCGCCCCGTCGCTCGAGGCGGGGGACTCGCGTGGGGAGATCGATGCTTGTCTGGATGGGCTCGTGGACCGGTTGCTGGTGGAGAAGTCCGACGGGATTTTGACCGAGCTGGCGGTGGAGTTGGCCGCGCAGTTGCCCCGGCTGGCGGAGGCGGACGCGGAGAGGCCCGATCTCGATGCGTTCGAGCAGCGGCTCGCGGAGATTGAGGCTGGGGCCGCGCGTTTCGAGGGTGCGGCGAGGGAGATGGTGTCGGCTCTGGGGAAAGGCGCGCTGCGCGGGGACAGGCGGGCCGAGATCCCGTTGTGGGGAGAGGCGACGCGACAGGAGCAGCCCGTGCTTGCGCTCCAGATGATCGGGGGCGAGGGAGGCAAGACGACGTTCGTGCAGCTGCCGGCGCGGGAGCGCTGGGAGGTGAGAGGGCCGGTACGGGATGTGACGGTGGACGCCGGGAAAACCGTCGCGGAGAAGGCAGCTGCGGAGAAACTTGCCGCAGCGCAGAAGGCAGCTGCGGAGAAACTTGCCGCAGCGGAGAAGGCAGCTGCGGAGAAACTTGCCGCAGCG
>CAZAWR010000027.1:25291-99192 GCA_964488865.1 uncultured Polyangiaceae bacterium
TGCGGAGAAACTTGCCGCAGCGGAGAAGGCAGCTGCGGAGAAACTTGCCGCAGCGCAGAAGGCTGCGGAGAAGGCTGCGGCCGATCAGGCCGCTGCAGAGAGACGTGTCGCAGCCGAGAAGGCAGCTACGGAGAGACGTGCTGCGGCCGAGAAGGTAGCTGCGGAGAGACGTGTTGCGGCCGAGAAGGCAGCTGCGGAGAAGGCAGCCGCGGACAAGGCAGCTGCGGAGAGACGTGTTGCGGCCGAGAAGGCGGGCGTGGAGAGACGTGCTGCGGTCGAGAAGGCAGCTGCGGAGAGACGTGCTGCGGTCGAGAAGGCAGCTGCGGAGAAGGGCGCCGCGGAGAAGGCAGCTGAAGAGAAACGCGTCGCAGCCGAGAAGGCAGCCGCGGACAAACGTGCCGCAGCCGAGAAGGCAGCCGCGGAGAAGGCAGCTGCGGAGAAACGTGCAGCCGCGGAAAAGGCAGCTGCGGAGAAACGTGCTGCAGCCGAGAAGGCAGCTGCGGAGAAGGCAGCCGCGGAGAAACGTGCTGCTGCCGAGAGGGCTGCATCCGACGAGGCCGAAGCGGAAAAGGCAGCCGCAGAGCAAGCGGCGGCCGAAAGGCGCGTCGCGGCCGAGAAGCGCATCGCGGCAGAGAAAGCGGCCGCCGAGCGGCAAGCTGCCGAGAAGAAGAAGGTTGCCGACCGGAAGGCCGACAAGAAAAAGAAGAAGGGCGCGTGGAAGAAGGGCGGCGAGAAGAAGTCCGAACCGCCCCAGGCTCGCGCCACGCCATCCGACGCGCCAAGCAAGGCGGCTGCACCCGCGAAGGCGGCCGCACCCGCGAAGACGGCCGCACCCGCGAAGACCACCGACACCAAGCAACTCCCGATTCCCCCCGTGTCCGACAACAAGACGAGCATGTACGTTGGCGTGGCGGCGGTGGTCGTGGTTCTCGCTTTGGTCGCCGTGTGGGCCTTGTTTCTTCGCAACTGACCGTGCAAGCGCACCAGGGGGACACGACCATGGCCAATGATCTCCTACGCATGGGGGCTGCTCGCGCCGTGGCAGCCCTGGGGGCGGGTGAGGTGTCCAGCCTCGAGCTGACGACGGCCCTGCTCGACCGCCTCGAACAGTTGCAGATCGAGGTTCGGCCGATGGCGTCGATTTGGCGAGAGGACGCACTGCGCGCCGCTCAGTCCAGCGACCTGCGCCGTCGGCGCGGGGCTGCTCTGTCCGAGTTCGACGGGCTTCCGGTCACGCTGAAGGAGAACCTCGACGTGCGCGGTCGGGAGTCCACGCTCGGCGTGCACGCGAAGGTTGGCGTCCCCGCCGAGAGGGATGCCGTGGTGGTGCAGGTGCTCCGGGAAGCGGGCTGCGTGTTCCTTGGGAAGACGAACGTGAGCCAGTTCCTGCTCTTCCACGAGTGCTCGAACCCTGTGTTTGGCGTCACGCGCAACCCCTATGCCCTGGATCGCACACCGGGCGGGTCCTCAGGGGGCGAAGCCGCGGCGATCGCCGCGCACGGCAGCCCTGGCGGGTTGGGCACCGACATCGGCGGTTCCGTGCGCGTTCCCGCTCACTTCTGCGGTATCGCGGGCATCAAGCCGACCGTCGATCGCATCAGCGGCCTCGGCATCGGCACCGCGCTGCCTGGTCAGGAGTTCGTTCGCGGTCAGGTTGGCCCGATGGGCCGCAGTGTCGACGACGTCATCACCTTGCTGCGCGCGCTGTCCCCCGAAGCGTGCGCACGCCTCGACCCTCGCGTCCCTCCCCTGGCGTTGGGAGACCCGGCGGCCATCGACTTGCGCGCAATCAAGGTCGGGTTCTTCGTGGACGACGGGATCGTGGCGCCGTCGCTGGCGGTGCAGCGCGCGGTGGGCCAAGCTGTCGCGGCCCTGCGTGACGCGGGGGCCGAGGTGGTCCCCTATTCGCCGCCGGCGTGTCGCGAGATCATCCTCACGTACCTGGCGGGGCTTAGCGCGGACGGAGGGCGAACGGTCGAACGGCAGCTGCAGGGCGGCCCGGGGGACCCGAACCTGAGCGTGCTTCGGACGATGGCAAAACTGCCTTCCTCCGTGAAGAAGGCGGCGGCCTTCGGCATGGCGCTGCGGCACGAGCCAATGGTTCCGGACATGCTCCGGGTCATGGGCGAGAAGTCGGTGCAGACCTATTGGGAGCTCACGGCGAAGGCGCGGGCCCTGCAGGTTCGCGTGGCGCGTACCTGGAACGAACTGGGGCTCGACGCGGTCGTCTGCCCGCCCCACGCCACCCCCGCGCTACCTCACGGGGCGAGTCGCGACTTCACGCTCGGGGGCGCTCTGTCCATGCGCTTCAACTTCGTCAACTTCCCGGCCGGCGTCGTTCCTGTGACGCGGGTTCGTGCGGGCGAAGCGGTTCGCCACAACCCTGTGGGACGCCTGGCGAACCGAGCCGCCGAGGTGGACCGAGGGAGTGAAGGCTTGCCCGTCGGTGTGCAGGTCGTGGCGCGACCCTACAGGGAGGACCTGGTCCTCGCTCTGATGAAGGCCATCGAGTCGGTGGTCGCGAAGGACCCGGACTACCCGCGCCTCGATCTCGCCTGACTACACCCTCTCAAGGGAACGGTTGCCCAGGCTGCCCCCGCTCGAAGTAGAACTGGAACCAACCCGTCAGTCGCGACAACTCCCCCTCGGCGATGGGGCCTCCCCCCGCAGGCTGCTTGCGCGGGTCCACCACCATCACGTCGAACACAGCGGAGGAGAGTCGCTCCCCCGCGTTCGTCTCGTTCGGATCGCCGTTGAACAAGTGCTCGAAGGTGATGACACCCCGCACAGCATGCAGCGTCGAAACATGTGCGCGGCACGTGTTGTGAAGGTACAGCGCCATGTGCACCTGCGGCGGGTTCGGGTCAGGCAGCACCGGAACCCCCGGCGGCGACACCTCGGGGGACAGTCCTACCTCGAGGGGTACGCCCAACGCCGAACGCACGTAGTTCACATCGTCCACGAGGATGGCCAGACCGTCGGACATCTCTACCTGGTCGCCACCACGCTGGATGCGGATCTGGAAGGAATCGCGGTAGGGCACTCCCGCGAAGAAGTCCGGCTGCATGTCGTAGGGACCGTCCCAGCACGAGTCGAGACGCAGCTGATCGCTCACCACTTGCCCGGACCCTTCGCCAAGAGCGCACCCGGCGGTACACGCCGCCAGCGCCACCAGGCCGATCAAGGTCCGCATCGCGATCCGCATGCCCCTATCTTGCCATCATCCACGGCCCGATGGCAGGCCCGTCGGTCGACGAAGCATTACCCACCCTGCCGCTGGAGCCAGCAGAACGAATCGGGCTGCACAATTCGCTCGTGCAACCCGCCCCCCCGGCACACGTCGAACCACGAGCAGTCCTCGCAAATCCCCGAACCACGCCAGGTGAGGTCGCGGTACGAACGAAACTTCGTCTTCCAGAGGGTCGACAGACGGTCCTCGCGGATCGACCCCTGCGACCAGCTGCGAGGCAGGGAGGGACAAGCCCCCACGCGCCCGTCGCAGAGGATCGATGCGACACACAACCCCGCGAAGCACTGCCCGTCGCCGTGGCGAACGGCGAGCTCGCGCCGGGGTCCGAGGAAGCCGCCGCAGGAGAACTGGACGCTGAAGTCTTGCGAGTGCTTCGCGAGGTCGCGGCGACGCGCCTCGATGAAGTCCAGCAGGCGGTTGATCTGGGGCGGCTCGAGCCACATGTCGCCGTCGAGAGCGCCCGCCTGACGCCCCATGCGATCGATGGTGATGAGGCGCCAGAGGTTGGCGCCCGCGCCGCGCACGGTCTTCTCGATGTCGGGCAGGCTGTCGAGGTTGGCGGGACGCACGCACGTGATCGCCTCGACCGTGTCGAAGCCGGCCTCCCGCGCTCGCGTGAGCGCGGCCACCGTCTTGCGATACGTGCCCTTGCCGCGTACGGCCTCGTGCTGCTCGCGCGTGCCGTCGACGCTGATGGTGACAGTTCTCATGCCGCAGTCGAACAGGCGTGCGGCCTGACAGGCCCCGAGGAGCGTCCCGTTGGTGACGATGCACGACCGGAAGCCGAGGCGTGTCATGCGCTCCACCACGGTGAACAGGTCCGGCCGCAACAAGGGCTCACCGCCCGTGATGGACACGAAGATCCGACGCGCGTCGAAGTCCTCGGCGACTTCGCCCACGGCACGAAGGATCTCGTCGGTGGAAAGCTCGTCGTGGGGGGAGGTCGCTTCGCAGCTGGAACCGCAGTGGGTACAGCGAAGGTTGCAGCGAAGGGTCGACTCCCAGAACAGGTAGGTCAGGTCCGGCTGCTCGAACAATCGGGCACGTCGCACGGCGTGCCTGTGGATGGCGACGATGCGGGGGAAGTCACGAAGTCGTGCGCGAAACGGCGAGAGGGTCAATAAGCCCCTCCATCCATGGGGGGCGGGCCGCCGTACTTCGGGCGCATCATGCCGCCGTATTTCGTGGACATGGGCGGTTGGACGTCGGGGCCCCCGTACATCGGCCGGGCGGTGGGGGGTGGGAGGTCAGGTCCGCCGTACTTCACCGCCGGAGCGGGATACGGTTCGGGCTCGTACCCCGCATCGGCGGGCCCCTCGGGCGGCGTTGCGATGGTCGACACGGGGGCGGGCTGAGCGGGCTGAGCGGGCTGAGCGGGCTCCGGCTCCACCACCACGGTCGTAGGGCCAGGCTGGGGCGGCGGCGACGGCTCCTGAGACGGCTTGGAAGCGCAGCCCGAGAGCCACGGGAGCAGGCCCACCGTGGACACGCCCACCCACGCGCTGGCAGCCGTCGACAGGACCTGCACCACGAACGATCTTCGATTGGAGTCTTGTGTCATGACGCCTCTGCGAGGAAGGCTACCATCAAGGGGGCTCGGGTTGTAGCACGCACTCCCGTGATACCCGAACCGACGCCCCAGGAGGGTTCGTGGTCGACCCCCTGCCTTCGCAAGTGCTGCCGAGGATGCCACCCATCGTGGCCAGGCTTCGAGTGCCGATCAGAGAACCGAGGTATCGAGGTTGAGACCGCCCCAGACGACATACTCGTCCCCGAAGCCTCGCTTTTCTTCCGCGCCATTTCCCAACGGCACATCGGACAGGTTCGTCCAGGCCGCGTTCACACTCGGTGTCACGGAGAATGATCCCGCCGCCTCGATCGGTACACCGACGCTGAGCAATACGTCGTAAACGTTGTCCTTGATCTCGCTGTCGTTGAAGATCTTGTAGCCGAAGGACAGGGCGGGTTCGACGGCGGCGCTCGGTCCGATCTCGAAGCTCTTCGAGAGAGAAGGGCTGATGTACAGGTGCCTCGTGCCTTTGGTTTCCTCTTGCAGGCCGTGGAAGTACGCGAGGTTGAGCCCCAAGTCGGCGAACGTCGCATAGGTGAGGCCGGCTGCTGGCTCGATGTACGAGGGCATGCTCGTGCCGGCGATCTCTTCGTCGGCCAAAGGATAGAAGTAGTAGGTCAACCCAAGCGAGAGCGTGAACTGCTCGCTGAGCGCGCGCTCGTAGCCGAGGATCAGGTCTTGCTCGGCACCCACGCCGGCGTCGACCAGCGCGGACTTGTTCTCACCGTTGAGCTGGTAAGCGCCCCAGTAGCCAAGGCTCAAGCCCGCGCCGGGAAGCGAGAGAGTGAGAGCGGGCGACACCATGACGTTCTGGTCCATTTGCTTGGTGTCTTGGAAGAGATTGTATCCGCGCCAGACGTAAGCCGAGGAGATGCCGACGCCCACGTCGAGTGCCACGGACTTCTCCGGCTCGGCCTCGGGGGTCGGTTCGGCAGCTGCGGCTTGCGAGCCGACCGCGACGGCGGCCAAGCCGATCAGGAGGGAAAGATAGGGATGATTCACGCGAGAACTCCTTCGATCGCTGGCGATGTATGCCGCAAGATTCGACCGGATCGGCGAGGTATCAATCAAAGCGGGCCAGCGTATGCTGACTCGCCGTGCAGCGTCTCGTCAAGGCCACCCGATTCTTCGACATCCGTCGTGCGGACTGGAGACACCTTGTTGATGAGCCAGAGCATTCCGTAGGTGAACGTGAACGCGTAGACGGAAGAGCCGGCGATGGCGGCGAGCTGCTTGAGGAAGAAGATGGTTCCGCCATGGAGGAGCCCGTCGGTGGCGGCGGGGTTGACCGCCGCGCTGCCCAGCACACCGAGCATGACGATGCCGATCATCCCGCCCACGCCGTGCACGCCCCACACGTCGAGCGCGTCATCCCAACCCAGGCGGTTCTTGAGACTCACTGCACCGTAGCAAACCACGCCGGCGGTCAGACCGATGATGGCGGCGCTGGACGTGGACACGAAGCCTGCCGCTGGGGTGATGGTCGCGAGACCCGCGACCGCTCCCGTGAGCAGTCCGACCAGCTTGGGCTTCTTCTCGAGGAACCAAGCGAGCGCCAGCCACGTGATGGCCGCAAACGACGCTGCCACGTCGGTGTTGACAAAGGCCAGCGCGGTAATGCTGTCCACTTGAAGCTCGCTGCCCGCGTTGAATCCGTACCAACCGAACCACAGCAACCCGGTGCCGAGCGCGACGAGAGGGATGCTGTGGGGAACCGAGTCGGTGACGCGTCGACGTCCCACGAACAACACCGAAGCAAGCGCGGCCATGCCCGCCGTATTGTGAACCACGATTCCTCCGGCAAAGTCGAGCACGCCCCACTGCTGCAAGAGGCCATTCCCCCAAACCATGTGCACGAATGGGAAGTACACGAGCACGAGCCAACCCACGAGAAACAGCAGGTAGGGACCGAATCGGACCCGGTTTGAGAAAGCGCCTGTGATGAGCGCCGGAGTGATGATGGCGAACATCATCTGGTAGGCGAAGAAGACCAGCAGCGGGATCTTGCCGTCGCCGTACGGCGTCGAAGCATCGATGCCATTGAGGAAAGCCATGTCCAGGTTGCCAATGATGCCGCCTTCCCCTCCGCTAAAACACAGCGAATAGCCGAAGGCGAACCAGATGATGGTCGTGATCCCCATGGAGACGAAGCTCTGGATCATGATGGCGAGAACGTTCTTGCGGCCCACCAATCCGCCGTAAAAGAACGCGAGGCCGGGCGTCATCAGCATGACCAAGCTCGTCGCCACGAGCATGAACCCAGTGCTGCCAGAATCGAACTGCATGTCGACCTTCCTTTGCGTCCCCCGTCCGGGGAAACGGCGCATCTTCCAGCGCGGCTCGATGGTCGACGGCATAGGCCCGCAGCGCAATCGGGGGATCCCTGATTGTCGTGGGCGAGATCCCTTAGACCGTCGCTTTCATCAGGACAGGCCCGTGATTCCTTCTCGAATGGCGTACTTGGTCAGCTCGGCGATGCTGTGGATGTCGAGCTTCTCCATGATCTGGCGGCGATGGGTCTCAATCGTCTTGATGCTGACGTTCAGCTCTGCGGCCACCTCGCGCGTGGACCGGCCCTCGGCTATGAGCTGAAGCACCTCCCGCTCGCGGGCACTGAGCACCACGAATGCCGAAGCCCCGTCGCGGCCGATCACCCGCACGTAGTCTCGGGCGAGGACGTCGGAAATCTTCTCACTGAGCACGAGTTGGCCCATCATGGCCTGACGGATGGCCTGCACGAGCTGTTTGAACCCCGAATCCTTGAGAAGGTAGCCCGCCGCCCCCGCTCGTAGGCTCTCGGTGACGAACCGCAGATCGGCGTGCATCGACAGGATCAACACCCGGACGGTCGGACTCTCCTCGCGGATTCTGCGGGTGGCTTCGATCCCGTTGAGCACGGGCATGGTCAAGTCCATGAGCACGACGTCCGGCTTGAGCTCGAACGCAAGCTTCGCCGCGACGACCCCATCCTGGGCTTGCCCCACAACCTGCATCCCCGGCTGTTGTTCGAAAAGGTTCTGCAAACCATCCCGAAACATGGTGTGGTCGTCGGCGAGAAGGAGCTTCAGCATGGGGAGGTTCCGTGCTTTAGCGGCACATCGAGCCGCACATGCGTTCCGGCGCCGGGCCTGGATTGGATGAGAGCGCGTCCACCCAAGTGCGTCACGCGCTCACGGATGCTGAAGAGCCCGAATCCGTCCTGACCTCCTGCTCCCACGCCTGCAGCCGTCAAGTCGAACCCCACACCGTCGTCAGCCACCTCGACGATCAGCAGGTTGCCCTGCGTGCCAACGAACACGCGGGCGCCGTTGGGCTTCGCGTGTTTGACGATGTTGGTCAGCAGCTCCCGCACGGACTGGAACACCATGATGCGCAGCTCGTCCGGGAGGGAGCCGAGGTCTCCGCTGACACGGACGTCCACGCAGAGCCCGTGCTTGTGTCGGAATTGATCGGCAAGCCATTCGATGGCGGGCCCCAGGCCAAGCTCATAGAGCACAGGCGGGCTGATCTCGCACGTCAAGGACCGCGTGTACTGAATGGTCTGATCGAGCAGGGTCGTGATCTCCCCAATGTCGTGCTCGAAGCCGCAGAACACGGCGTTGCCCGCGAACTCCAGGGCTTTCATCTTCACGAAGGCCAACGCTTGTCCGAGGTGGTCGTGGAGCTCCGCGGCGATCGCGCGCCGGCCCCGCTCTTCCGTCAGCAAGAGCTCCGAGGCGAGCCTCCGCAGCTGACCTTGGTAGCTCTTGATTTCCGCCTCGGCCTGCTCGTACCGCAGGATCTCTTCTTTCAGACTCGCATTGGCGCGGCGAAGCTCCTCGGTTCGTTCGTGAACGAGGATCTCGAGCTGGGCATGCGCCTGCGCGAGCGCTTCGGCGGCACGATGCTGCTGGAAATAGCCACGGAGCATTTCGGCCAGCGAATCGATGAGCTGTCGTTCCTCCTCGAGAAACGACCGTTGCTCGAGATAGCAGACGTCCACGGCACCGCTGAACCCGGAGCGCGTACGAAAGGCCGCGGTCTGGCGCCAGGGTGTTTCGCGGAAATCAGGCGTGCACGACTGAGCCTCGCCGAAGGTAATCCGCGCCGTCGCGACCTGCGGAAACTGCCATGCGGAGGGAAGACGCTCGACCACGACCGCCATGAGCTCCGCAGGTTCGCGGGTGTCGTCCTGGAGAATCTGGGCGGTCTGGTGCAGCGCGGTGAGCTCCTTGATGCGCTCCTGAAGCTGAAACAAGACGCCGCTCTGATCGGGGACGTCCCCTCCCGGGGCTTGCACCGACTCGACTGCCCTGTTCGGCAACACGCGCTCTCGCCTTTCCGGTGCTTGGAGAGGTGCCATCCAATTCCGACGAATGTAGCTGGGAAATGACCTTCCACCGCAGCGCCGATGGCGCACTCGCCGAACCGTATCCGCGAGAGGGGCTTGGGTCAACGTCGCTCCCCGGGTTAAGCGACCCACGCGTTGCCGATTCCCGGGCGGCGTGGTACCGACGCGTCAGGAGGGTTCGTGGTCGACCTCGACGGTTTGCGAGCAACGATCGAACAGGCGGTGGATCGGTTCACCGAGGACATGACGCGGGTCTGGGAGGAAGCGTGCGCAAGCTACTTCGTGGACCTGCGGCGTGACCCTCGCCCGATCTCGGCGCCGTTTCGCCCCGCGAACACCAACGGCTCGATCCTGCTCGACCGGTACGCCTGCCTCGCAACTCCCGAGGCCATCAGGCTGTTGGGATGGGAGATGGTGCTGACATGGATCCTGGTGGGCGTCGTGACCGAGGGCGATCCCCTGTTCCGGTGTTCATGAAGCCAGGGCGCGAATAGGGGGCTGAGCGAAGCGGTGCTCGTGTCGCCAATCAGGGCTTCTTGATGACGAGCACGCGCCGATCGACGAGGAACGTCGGATCGATGAGGAACGTGGGGTCGATCAGGCCTGCGGTCCGCGCCGACTTGGCGCGAGCCACCATGTCCTCGGCAATCGCAGCACCCACCACGGATGCCGCCTTGAGCTTGCCGTCGGGAGCCAACAGGTTTTCGAAGCTCCTGATCCCCTTGCCCTGCAGTTGGGTCAGCTGGCTGCGGGCCCGTGCGACCGCAGTCGTCGTGGCATCGTTCGTGCGGAACGTGGGGTCGATCAGGAAGGTGGGGTCGATCAGGAACGTGGGGTCGATCAAAAACGTGGGGTCGATCAGGCTGGTAGACCGCACGAAGTACTGAGCTGCCGTGATCAGCACACCGGCTCGCGCCTCGCCGACGACGGCCGCGACCGTGGACCGGGACGCCGCGGCGAGCTGTCCGAGGTTCTCGATTCCCTTCGCCGCGAGTTGTTGTTTCTCGTCGGCCCTCTTGCGGGTTGCGTCGGTCGATGTCTGCAACGAATCAGCCGACGAGGTAGCTGGAACGTCGGCAGAAGACGGGGCTGCCAGGAGCAGGTAGGCGAGCCCCACGCCAGAGCACATTCGCCGAAATATCATTGTTTGAGTCCCCATACAGACCTCCTACGGTCGGCCCGTGCAATTCCTGCCCGAGCATCGACATCAGGGGATCGAGCCGTGCGACCCGAGCGCCTCCGAGCTCGCGGAACGACCTCGCGGAATGACCCCGCGAAACGGCGGGGCCACCGGGGCTCACTCGTCACAGCGCAACGCCGCAACCTTGCCCTCGATCGAGACGTCCCGGCTAGGCGGCCAAGCCGGCAGCTTCGGCGGTTCCGCGGGGCAAACGGGCGGCTCGGGTGGCTCGGGCGGCGAGACCGGCGGGGCCTCGGGCGACGGAGGAGCTTCCTCCGGCGGCACGAACCAGGGCGGCGCAGCAGGCGAATCGACCGGAGGCCAAGGGGGCGCTGCGGGCGTCGCGGGCGCTGGCGGCGACCCGAACCTCGACAACGTGCTCACCTTCCACCGAATCGACAGCGCCTTCTATTGGGGAGAGTACGATACCTACAGCGAGCCTGCGGGCCAGCCTGCGTTCGACGACTCGAGCGAGATCTATGTGATGAACCTCGACGGATCCATGGAAACCAGGCTCACCGATAACCAATTCGCCGACGAGCAACCCGTGTTCGCCCCCGCCGGCATGAAGATCCTATTCGTCAGTACGAGGGACTATCCCACCTGGGAGACAGGTGAATCCGAACTGTACATCATGAACCGAGACGGGACGGGCGTCACCCGCCTGACCAACACCCCCGGTCTCGATTACGGCGCGTCCTTCTCCGCTGATGGACAGAAGAGCCTGTTCGTCAGCGATCGGGATGGCGGTGGGTATGCCCGCAACACGGACATCTACCTGATGAGCTCCGATGGCACCGCCGTCACCCGTTTGACGACGACCGATGGTCGGGACGAGATGCCGCGGTTCACCCCCGACGGGAATCGGATCGTGTTTGCCAGCACCCGGGACAGCACGTCAACCTTCTCCCCGAAGTTTCAAATCTATACGATGGATCTGAACGGTAACGCCGTGTCCCGCATCACGAACTCCAACGCCAACGATGTGTGGCCGTCCTATTCCCCCGACGGAAGCAAGATTCTGTTTGCAAGCTCCCGGGACCGAACCAACGACGATACGTTTGACTTCTTCACGATGGGCCCGACGGGCACGGGCGTGACGAAGCTCACGAGTGGTCCTACGAACTACGGTACCCCCAGCCACCTTCCGGATGGCCGGATCCTCTTCGCATCCAACGCCGCCGGGAAGCATGCGGGCCAGATCTACGTCATGGAAGGCGACGGCAGCGGGGTCACCCGTCTCACCAACAACGCCTTTTCGGACGATGCGCCCCGAAGTGTGTGGGCGCCGAGAATCGGCACGTTGTTCTGAGCAGCGTCTCTCCTCTTCGTGCGAACCGCTCACGACGTTTCCCGAGCCAGAGGGTGCCGGCTCGTTCGATGGGCACTCGAGGTTCGCGCCGATCGAGTGGCTGCTGATGGTCAATCCGCCGGTGTTCTGGTTGGCTTGGAGATTGACCTTCAACATCCACATGGCTGTCGGCAACGGAAGTGCTACGTTGTCGTGAGTCCCAATCCCCCAGGAGTGAGATGCGCCCCTCGTTCTTCTTCGAGCAGATGCCCTCACCCTTTCTGGTGTTGGCGCTCGCCGCTGTTGCGACGGGGTGCGGCGAAGATGGGCCGAGCATCCCGCATGCCATTGCAACCGAGTCGGCGGAGAGCTGCAAGTCCTGCCATGACAACGGGATTGACAATGCCCCGGCGAGGCACGACGAGAGCAGCGGCTGCGTGGATTGTCATTCGCCGACGAAGCGGGTGACCGCGCCGCAGATCCCCCACGCGGTCGCCGACACGGCGGAGGCGTCGTGCCTGGCGTGCCACGGCGCGGGCGATCAAGGTGCGCCGGCTACACCCCACCCGGGCTGGCCGGTCTGCGTGAACTGCCACACGGCGGCGAAGTAGGTCGCGGGCCGTGTCGAGGCACCGATCGGCTCCGGCCAGGGTGGGCAACCTGCCCGTCGTTGCGACCTTGACCCGATGCTGGTAGGCCCAGGCGCATGGGCTGGTACACGGCCGATACGAACGGCGCGTTCGAGTTCAAGTACGGCAATGTGATCGCGCTCGCGCGAAGCTCGCGCCTGGGCGTGCTGGAACTTCTGCCTCGCGTCTCCGCGCTCGATGCGGACGGGGAGTTCCTCGACGCGGAGGAGTTCCTCGGTCCGCTCCAGCGTTGGGCGCTCGCGCAGGGCCTCGCATGGAAGGCTCCCTTGGCCTTCGTGGCGGACGAGCACCATGAGAGCATCGTCGTGCCGCTCGACGTGGACATGAAGAAGACGCAGCGCTCGTGGGTGAGCAATCTCCGCAAGAACAAGAAGTCACTCGTGGCCGCGTTGCGACATTTCAACGACTACGAGGACGGGGAGATCAGCTCGCTCACGCTCGGTATCGAGGCCCATTGGTCCCTGCCGGCCAGCGAATACGAAGCCCTTTGTCGCTGGTTGGGCGCGCACGGCGCCTCCGCGAAGGGAAAGCGCACGGTCACGTTCCGATTGGATGCGTTCCAGGGACGTGCGGAGGCATCGGACGACGTTTCCGAGGAACTGTCGGCGGCGTTCGCGTCGCTCCCCGCCAAAGACGAAGCACGCCAGTTGGCCGCCTACGCGTTGCGCCATGCGACGTCGCGAGGGACGCCGCTCGACCTGTTCATGCCGGACGACGACTATCAAGTGGCGGTTTGGGGCGACTGATTGAATTCACCAGTCAGGGCTTCTTGATGACGAGCACGCGCCGATCGAGGAGGAACGTCGGATCGATGAGGAACGTGGGGTCGATCAGGCCTGCGGTCCGCGCTGACTTGGTCCGTCAAAGATCAGCACATTGATCTTCTTTCGAACCGCTCACGATGTTTGTCCCGGATGTCGGAGACGCGTCCCAGCGTGTACAGGGGATAGTCGAGCGAGGACTCTACCTTGCGGAACGGTCTCGCCGCGTAACGATTCCTGGAGCATAGTGGTCGCTGGTAACGGTTTTCGTGGGCGCCGAACAGATTCCGAAAAGGACCCCGGTAGATGAAGGATTTCGAGCGAGCGAAGGTGCTCCAGGCTGCCGGGCGGCACGTCCCAGGCCTGACGAGGCTCGTGCCCGAGACCCTACGCTGCGACCTCTGCAGAGCGGACGCTCGCGAGACGCCCGCGCTGGTCGTCGGCAGGACGCGGTCCGGCAAGGCCGACGTCCGGATGTGCGCCGACCACTTCGTTCGCGATGGCTCCGGGCTTGGGCCCGAGGCGGGCCAGGTGCTGCTTTCTCCAGGCCCGCCCGCGTCGATCGAAGTTCCCGCGGGGACGGAGCCGGCGGGCTATGCCAAGGCCATCATCGACTTCGCTCTCACCGTAACCACGCCCTATCGCCTCACGTTCATCGCGTCCAAGGGCGCAAGGCGGACGGTCGAGCGCGATGGCAAGACGGTCATCGTGCTTCCCCCGGCGTACCGGCAAGGGCCGGGGCTTGCGAGCCACCTGACCTTCGCCCTCAAGCACGAGGGCGTGAACCTCGAAATCCTCGCTGTCCTGTTCGAGCGCATCGACCGCGAGCCCTTCGAGCGTGAACTCGACGATCTTGTGGCGGCGCGCCCAACCGGCCGGTACGTGCGGCAGCTCTGGTTCCTCTACGAGTACCTCACCGACCGAAGGCTGGACGCGAGCGACCTCCGGACTGGGAACTACGTGTCCCTGCTCGACGAGGCCGAGAACTACACCGCCCCGGCGAGGCGCAGTCCCCGCCACCGCATCCTCGACAACTCGCTCGGCACGCGCGCCTTTTGCCCGATGGTCCGGCGCACGGAGCGCCTGCGCGCATTCGAGAGCAAGCAACTCGCCCGAGAGGCGGCGAAAATCGTCGCCGAGTTCGACGAGGACGCCATCCGACGCGCGGTCAGCTACCTCTACACGAAGGAGACCCGCTCCTCCTTCAGCATGGAAGGCGAGAGCCCCAGCTCCAGCAAGACCGAGCGATTTGTCGGGCTGCTCAAGACGGTTTCTGGCATCGAGAAGTTGACCCGTGAGCAACTCGTGCACCTGCAGAGCGCGACGGTGGATCCGCGCTACGCCGAGGGCGACTACCGCAAGTCCCAGGTCTACGTCGGCGAACAGGTCGACCTCGTTCGCCAGAAGATCCACTTCATCGCCCCTCGTCCCGAGGACGTTCCAGCGATGATGGACGGGTTGCTCGAGTGCCTGTGTCGGTTGGAAGGCTCCGCGCTCGACCCAGTGATCCAGGCCGCGGTGGTCGCGTTCGGCTTCGTGTTCATCCACCCATTCGAGGACGGGAACGGCCGAATCCACCGCTGGCTCATACACTACGTCCTGTCGCGCAACGGCTTCACGCCGAAGGGGATCATCTTCCCCGTGTCGGCGGTCATGCTGCAGCGACAGCGTGAGTACGACGAGGCGCTCGAGCGGTTCTCGTTTCCGGTCATGCGCCTTGTCGACTACGAGGAGCATGGGGACGGCGAGGTCGAGGTGAAGAACGCGACCGCGCACCTGTACCGCTACTTCGACGCGACGCCGATGGCGGAGGCACTCTACGACTGGGTCGAGCAGACGGTGAGAGACGAGTTCCGGCGGGAGCTTGCATTCATCGCGGGCTTCCGGAAGATCCGGCAGGAGATCGACACGATCGTCGCACTGCCGGACAATCAAGCGAACCTCTTCATCACCTTCTGCCTCCAGAACAAGGGTCGACTGTCGCTGGCGAAGCGGGCGCGCCACTTCAGCCGCTTGACGGACAAGGAGGTTTCCGCTCTCGAGACGGTCGTGCAGGCGCGCATGACTAGCTCGCTAGGCGCGGCGGCGAAGGAGCGGGCAGACGAACCCGGTAAGCGTATTCGGAGAACCGGGCCACGCCGTAACAGTTCCTGATGCCGCCTAACGGTTCCCGCGCTGCCTCGTATCCGATCTGTGGAACCAAGGGCGATGCAGGTCGACCCGTCCGGCACCTCACATCAAGTCGAACAACGCATCCGACAACGTATCCCCAAGCTCCCGTACCCTCGTATCCCCAGCCTCCAACGCCCCTTCCAACGCTGCCTTCGCCTCCTGCACACGCTTCTTTTCGTCCCCGTCTCTCGCTTGCTCGAGCGCCTTTGCCGCTCTCACGACCAACGCCCGTGCGAGCTCCCGTTCCCCTTCCGTCAACTCGTTCCCCGACGACGACCGCAGCATCGCAACCTCCGCCTTGGCCTCCCGACGCTGCTGATCCGTCAGTCGATAGGGACTGTCTCGGAACGTGACATTCGCGCTCTTTCCCGACGACACGTGTTTTGCCGATACGTGTAGCACCCCTGAAAGATCGAGCTGAAACGTCACTTCCACAGGACTGCGCGCCGGGGCAGGCGGCAGATCCTCCACCCACACCTCACCAAGGTAGGTGTTGTCATCGACGTACTCTTCCTCCCCCTGCGTCACGGGAACCCGCACGGCAGGCTGGTTTTCCACAACGGTGTAGTACGTCCGCGTCCTCTCCACGGGGACGACCGTATCCCGCTCGATCACCGGCGACGAAAACAGGACTTCCTCGTCGTCGAGATCGACCACCCCCGCGCCGAGCGTGTGCGGTGTGATATCGACCAGAATCTCGTCGATCTCGGCGCCGGCGGCACGACCCGCGAGCATCGACGCTCCCAGGGCGACCGCCCGGTCCGCATTCGCATCCACGAGGACAGGCATCCCCAGGTGCTTGGAAACCATGCCGGCCACAATCGGCATCTTGCTCGATCCCCCGACCAGCAGCACCCGATGCAACGAAGACGGCTCGACCTTGGCATCGCGCAGGGCGTCGTCGATGCACTTCAACGTCCGCTCCACGAAGGGCCTGGCCACCTCGTCCACGTCGGACCGGGTCACGGGCATGTCCAGATGTACGGCCGCGTCCCCCGTGCCCGCAAGGAACGGGTCGAAGAGCTTGACTTCCTCCCGATCCGACAGCGCGATCTTCGCACGCTCGACGGCTTCCGTCAGACGGGCAAGCGCCCGCGGATCGGCATCGATCGCGCGCCGCTGGTCCCCGAGACGACCGAGCACCAGCTCGACCAGCGCCCTGTCCACATCGTCGCCTCCGAGCTGCGTGTCACCCCGACTCGAACGAACCTCGAGAAACCCCTCGTCCCGGTCCAGAATCGACACATCGAAGGTCCCCCCGCCCAGGTCGTAGACCAGGACGCATTCCTCCCCGCCGCTCTGGTAGGTCATGGCGGCGGCGGTCGGCTCGTTCACCAGCCGCTCCACCGACAACCCCGCAAGCTCCCCCGCCGTGCGAGTGGCTTCCCGCTGCCGGTCGTCGAACCACGCGGGTACCGTAATGACCGCACGGGTGGGGCGCCCGCCCAACCGCTCCTGCGCTCGGTCCAGAAGAGCAGACAGAATCATCGCGGATACCTGCGCAGGGGAATACTGCTTCTTTCCCAGCCGCACGCGCACGTCCTGCCCCATCTTGCGCTTGACGGACCCAACCGTCCCTTCTGGGTCCAGCAGGCGACGGTTGCGCGCCGAGCGCCCCACGATCACCTGGCCCTTCTCATTGATCCCCACGACGGACGGGAGAAGCTCGTCCTTGTTGTCGTCGGCGAAGAGTCGAACCTTTCCGTCGACGACCGCGCCTACGAGGGAGTTGGTGGTTCCCAAGTCGATGCCAACGATGATGTCACTCACGCTTCCAGCCTCCTCGATGGGTCTGTTGCGTCGGAGTCGCCGTGCCGAACGGACTCTCCCGCTGCCACGACTTCCGCTTCTCGCAGGCGGATTCCGCTGCATGCATATCCGGGCCGGACCACCTCGATCACTGTGCCGGGGGTTGCCTCCGTGCCGCTTCGGGCTTCCACCACCCGGTGGATGTCCGGGTCGACGGGAATGCCCGATCGCACTTCGACATCGACCCCGATCTCCTGCAGTATGGACCGGAGTTGTTGTTGCAGTAGGGCGAGACCGGTTGCGAGGGCGGCAGCCTCGGGGGATGCCAACGGGGCCAAGCCGAGCCAACGGGACAACCACGTAGCCGGGGGCGGCAGCTTGGCAGCACGGGACAACTCCACGGCCCGGTCCAGGGAGTCCGCAAAGGGCAGCAGAGACCGGACGACCCTCAGCAGCGTCGCCGAATCAGCGTCATCTTGCGGGGACGCGACGAGCGTTGATGGCCTTTCGATCTGCTGTTGCAGGTCTCGGACGCCTTGCAGGCAGGATTCCGCCGCGGCGTGAGCGGCGACGCTGGCCCTGCCTTGCTTGCGAATGTCCTGGGCAATGGCGTCCAAGCGCGCCGCGAGGTCATCGAGACGATCCATGTCGCTCACGACGAGGACTCCTTGGACAGGTACACCTTGGCGGGGAGTCGGGCGGCAACCACACGGAACAACTCCACGGCCACGGCGTGTCGCGGGGGTGGCGGCGGTGTGTCGGGCAGTTGGGGCGGGTCGACGTTGGGGGTTCGGCGGTCCCATTGCCCCCGGGCGTAGGCGATGGGGTTGTTGATCAACTCGTAGGCGCTTCGAATGGCCCGGAACCCGCTCGGGTCCCGATCCGGGGGATGGGCAGCGACGGCCCGACGATACGCCCGCTTGATTTCGACGGGACCCCCGGTTTCATCAATCCCGAGGGTCTCGTAGGCGGCTGCGAGGGGTTGAAGCAACCTCATGGAAGATGCCCCTCCAGCTTGTCGAAGAACTCCTCGGGCGTGAATCCCAAGCGGAAACAGAGCGTTTCCATCTTGCGGGAGGACTGCTTGTTGGGCGGCTTCTTCATCAGCTCGGTCAACTGCTCGGCGATGTCCAACACTTCCGCTGGATCCATTCCCTTCGACGCGTTTCGCATGATTCTTTCCAGCAAGGATTGCCCCGCGATCTGGAGCTGGCTCGGGTTCTTGTCCGGTGAGGCCACGCCGACCAGGCGATAGTGTGGCCCGAGGATCTGTGCGGCTCGCGGCACCGAGGGGTGGATCCCGTCGCTCGACGGGTTGTCGATCCGCTTCCGAAGAGTATTGAGCTGGGAGGTGCTGAGCTTGGCCGCGATCCCCATGACGAGCTTCTGGGCCGCGGGGAGCCGGCCCGAGCTTACGTAGGAGTCGACCGCCACCGTCGCAAGGGAACTCGTGAGCGCCGGTGTGTCGGCCCCATTCACGATCTCGAACACGCTGCCCTCCCATCCCGAAGAAGCCCCAAGACACGCGAGCAGGGCGAAGGTCTCGTCGCGCGTATCCTTCTCGGAACGGAGGACTCGAAGCAGCGCCGCGACGCCCTGGGAGAGTTGTCGTTGCGATAGAATCTCGTAGGCCGCCGCGTCGATGGCACGGCGCTCGTCGGGTCCCAGGGATGCCCTGCAGGCGGCCACATCGTCGGGATAGGGTGAACCCGCGGCCGTCCACCCCTCCCGATCGCAACGCCGCTTCAGCTCCAGGGCAATCTCGCCCGGCTGGGCCCTTCCCGGCACGAGCGTCAAGGGGACGCCCCGTCGCAGACGGATGGTTGCAGCTTGGGCCACCAATTCGGGGCAGACATTCAATTCCGCGGCTTGCAGAATGAGTTCCTGCGCTTCCTCGATGCCCCTGTGCTCCTGCGTGAGTTCGATGTGAAGGTGCCACGCGTGGTGGTGCTTGGGGTCGATCTCCAGGGCGCTCTTCACGAGCCCGAGGGCGTGGACGGGCCGCGCGAACTCGAGGGTCCGCGCTTCTAGGAACAGGAGCGACGCCTCGAAAGGACCATGCAGCAGCCCTGCCCGGCTCGCGCTGGCGCGTGCGGCCTTGATGGCGTCCAAGGCGCGGCGGGGGTCGCGATCCGAGCCCAGGAATTGCGCGGCGTTCTCGGCCATCACCGCCGCGAAGGGAGCGCCGCCGGGATGCGCGTCGACCAAGGCGTGCAACCGCATGGCCGTCGATCCGACGCCGCGCGCAGCCGCCACTTCCCGATCGTAATCGCGCGCTCGTTCGAACAGTCCACGCTGTGCGAGGTACCGCCCTCGCAAAGCTTCTACTGCGTCGGCACCCAACTCCATCGCACGGTCGAAAACCTTCAGTGCCCGCTGCGGGTCCACGGCGCAGAAGGCGAACCCTTCGTACAGGGCCGCGACCCCTTGTTGCTCCTTCGGGAACGCTTCGTGGCCGAGCTTGGCGACGAGCAGGGAGGCGCGAGCTTCGTTGCTCTCCAATCCGGCGGCACCGTTGGACGCCTCGATCAGGGCGTCCGCCTTGGCGGCCTCGGACAGGGGGATGTGTGAGACGAGCGTGATGAAGCGCTGGGGGGCGCGATGGGCCAGGCAGTGCGCGAGGGCGTTGGCCATGCGCGGGTTTCGACGCACCAGGGTCGTGCTCGCGAGCTCGATCGCGTCGTGTTCCACGCCGTCACGACGGCCTGCCACCACCCGGGCGGCCAGAGCCATTTCCTTGGCGTAGAGGCGACCCGCCGCTTCTTCGGGGATCTGCCGCAGGGCCGTGGTGGCGTTCGATAGCTTTCCGTTCTGCAGGCCCACGACGCACCGGGCGAGGGCGATCACACCGCGCAGCTCAGGCGATGCTCGCGGGGGCGTTCTTGGTACTTTGGTTTCCTTAGCGACGGCGAGAATTGGGGCCAGCGCGGATTGGACGGCCTCCGCGGAGGCCGCCGCGTCCTTGGCTCGTTCGTCGTCGCCGAGGGCAAAGGCGGCGAGGGCTTCTTCGAGACAGAAGCGCGGCGTCCGTCGGTGAAAGGCGGACGCTAACTGCAGGGCGAGGTCGAAGGCATCCTCGGCACGGAGACGCTCGCAGAGATCCTCAGTCAGGGCGGCGACGTCCGGATCGGAGGTGGTGGAAGGAGCAGTTTGCAGGGCGCGAAGGATGGCGCGTGCTCCTGCCTCCGGGTTCCTCTGGGCGAGGGTGCGAAGTGCGCTCGGAGAGCCTTGGCTGATGGCCTTTTGTTTCTTCGCTTTGCGCTTCTCGCTCGCTGACTTTTTCGACACGGCGGACGCTTGTAGCGCAGCGTGGGACTCGAGGGAAGGTGCGGTGGGTCCGCGGCACAGATCCCATGTCGGTCTACAGTTCGATCGCGTACCGAGGATCCAGGTGCTCCAATATCACTCGATCTGCCGTAGCGAGGCGCCATCCGCGTACGAGTGCGTGCGCAACGATGATGCGATCGAAGGGATTCCGCGTCCACGCCAAGGGCAAGGCTTCCTCGAACCATTCCCGGGCGGGTGGCTCGTCCACGCTCCATCGCTCATCGTTCGTCAACGTCGAAACCGAAAGGCCAGGCTTGAGCCGGATTCGTCCGAGCTCCAGCAGGAATTGAACTTCGAGCAACGAAACCGGGGAGACGAACAGCCTGCCCTTCACCTTCTTGAGAGGCTGCGCACGACGGTGGTTGACTTCCAGCCACACGAGCGCGTTTGTGTCCAAGAGGATCACTTCGAACGCTCTTGCTTGCCCGGGTGAAAGGCTATGCCGTCCGGACTCCACTGCCAAGACCACGTTCCCGATTCGACGGCTGGATCGACAATCTCTATGCGTGGTACGTGCTTCTTGGTAGGAGAAGATTTCGGAAGCATCCGCAGAACGAATCGGACACCACGACGGTTGATGATGACCGCCTCTCCGCCCTCGGCAAGATCGAGAACCTCCGCGATGTTCTTGCGAGCCGTCGCAGCCGTGTAGCTTTTCATGATGTACAATGTACATCTATTGGAGACAGCCGCAAGCGGCTGAGGTGCTCGAACCGTTCCTCGGCGGGCGTCAGCCTTTCGGCTCCCCAAGCTGGGGCGTCCACGGCACCGTCCGCGAGCGAGTCTTGCGACGAATCTTTCAGAGCTTCTTCTGCGACGTCCGTCGAGGTGTCCTCCCAAACGTCCGTCGTCACGTCGGAAGGTTGCGAGTCGTCTTGATCACCGTGGTGGCTCGCCGCATCGACACCGGAAGGAACGGCGGCCCCCGCCAGTCATTCGGGGAGACGAGGAGCGATCAGCCGGACGAAGCCGAGATTCCGAATGCGAGGAGCGAGCAAGGCGCGAACGAGAAGACCAACGCGGTCCGAGCAGGCACCGGCATCCGCAAATACTACCAGAAGGCGCATCACGCGGCAGGTTGCCGCGCCGGGACCGCGATTCGCAGCGTTCGGGTACGGCCGTATCAGCTTCCCCCGTCTGTGCAAGGCTCGGGTGGGGGTGGGTGCGGTGCGGCGACCTTGCCAAGCTTAGCGACCTGTGCGGTGAAGCCAACGCCGACCGAGATGGCGTTGCAGGCGAGATCGGGTTCCGCTGCGAAGTCGACACGGCTATCCACCTTCTTGGTGATCTGCCCGACGAACATCTCGTGCCGGGGATCATCCGGACAGAGTCCGAGCCCGTCCAGATATCGGCTCATTTCGTCGACTGCGACGACCGCCGGCCATGTGGCCGATAGCTGACCAGCGGTCAACCCAGCCCAATTCAGGTCCAGTCGCGCATAGAGCAGCGCTTCACTCAAGCTGAGTTCGAACCTCCCGAACGTGACGCCCCAGACCAACTTAATGCCGGACGGCAAGGATGCCACCAGGACGTGGTCCGCAACATAGGCGTTGTCGTCCACCCAAAGGGGTTCCCCGATCGTGGAGAAAGACGTCGGATCGAGCCACCAACTGTCTGCGCCATCCCAAGCCGGCGTCTGCATTTGGCCGTCGAGGGTAAAGGTTCCGCGCGACATGTAGAACGTGAAGCGCACGCGCGGGTCGTTGGGCACGCGGCCGAAGTCTTCGAGGACCACGACCCAACCGCGTCGCCCCAGCTCCAGATCATCGTTTTCCCGAACTTCGGGATCGAAGGGAAGGACGCCGAGTGTGACCAGGGATTGGGCCACAGTCCCAATGTTTCGACCGAACCCGTTGTCTCGGCCCTGGTGGCCATCCTCGACTTGGGTCGGTTCGGGCGACTTGCATGAGGCTCCGCCCGTCGTCGTGGTCGCCAAGCAGTCACGATCCAGACCCAAGTCGCGCCATGCCTGCGGCGCGTCGGGTGACATCCCCAGGCCAATCGTTCGCAAGGCGAACACGAGCGGCTCTCCCTGGGTAGGCGGGTCTTCGACGTCCGGTCTGCACGGCGTGCGTGCGAGACTTTGGTCGCTGCAAGTTTCGCAGCTACCTTCCTCTACGTCGAATCCGGCAGTATCCCCCGAAGCGTCTGCCTCCACGAACGCGTCTGGGGTTGCACTGTCGGCGTCGCCGTCGGGCGCGACGATGTCGACCGCAGCGTCCTGACCGACGGTCTCCCCCTTGCTGTCCTGGAACCCGTCGGTGGAGATGAGGGCTGAGCAAGCGGACGACACCACAGCTGCGAGCAGCAGTGCTTCGCGCCAGCGATTGCGCTCCGGCGTCTCGAGGCATGCAGTCGGTCGCATTCGTATCAGCGTAGCGCAGTTCCACCGCGGCACCAACGGCTGGCAGCGGCCAGACAAGGCGGCTAGACTGCGTGGATGCCCTTCCGCTCGACGCTGCAACGGGCGATCTGGGGACCGTCCGCGATCGCGGTCGCCCTAGGGCTCGGCGCGTCACCTACGGGCTGCACGCAGATCATCGACGTGGACGACTTGCGCGGCGGTTCGGGGGTCGCCGGAACCGACGGTGGGTTGCAGGATGCCAGCGACGAGGAGGACGCGCCATGGGACGCCGCCGACGCCGACCCCGCCGATAGCCTAGATTCGAGCGAGCAGGACGTCCGCGAGGACGCGCCCCGGACATGCACGGAGACGGACCTCAACTGCGACGGCGACGCCGTGAACGGCTGCGAAACCGACACGCTTTCGGACCCGCGGCATTGCGGAGCGTGCGGACACGACTGTCTGGGGGGCGCGTGCGAGGACGGTGGGTGCCAGCCGATTCAGATCGCGGATGGCCAGAGCAACCCATTCGGAATCACGGTCGATGCGACAACGGGCCGCGTGTATTGGACGAACAGCACGTCCGGTGAGGTTGCCTCCGTGCGGATCGACGGCTCGGGCTACGATTTGCACGCTTCCGGTCAAGCGACGCCGCAGGCGGTGCGTTACCACGATGGGCACCTGTACTGGGCGAACGCAGGAGAAGCCGGGGTCGGGTGCATCATGAAGTTGGACATGGCGAACGCATCGGCCTCGCCCGAGGTGTTCGTGGACGACCAGAAGAACCCGATGGACATCGTCTTCGCATTTGGCCGCATGTACTGGACCAACAACACTGCTGACGGCGCGGTGATGTCGGTTCCGGTGGCAGGGGGGGGCCCGGAAGTCGCCCTGGGCAACCTGAACCGGCCGGGTGCCCTCATCGCGGACGACAGTGCCGTGTACGCTGCCGTCGTGCTCGGCCGAAGGCTCGTCGGGATCGACCCGTCCCATGAGCTCCAGATGGATCAACAACTCGATGACATGCCGGCTGGTTTGGCAACCGACCTGCTCGACGTGTACTGGACGACGCTTTCCGGTAACGTGCGCAAGCGTTCGAAGCTGCCGAACTCACCGGTGATCGACGTCGCCACGTCGTCGGGGCTTCTGACCGGGATCGTGCTGGACAGTTCCCACGTCTTCTTCGCGGACACGAGCCACGGGATGATCTATCGAGTGGCGAAGTCGGGTGGATCGAAGACACCCGTGGCCGTGGGGCAGCAGTCCCCGTTCAACATGGCGGGAGACGCGGACAGCGTGTACTGGACCAACCGCGTCTCGAACGGCGGGAGCATCATGCGGCTTGCGAAGTAGGGGTTCTTCCGACCGTGATCCGGTCGTGCTCGGAAGCGGAAAGACATCCCCAACCAGCACGGCGACGCCTAGAAATTTGGTGGTATGCTCGTCGTCTCTGATGCATCTGAGTTCACGACGAATCGCGGTTACCATGACTTGTGCGGTCGCGCTGGCTGCGTGGGGTGCACGGGCTGACGATGCGCCTGCGAGCGCGGTCTGCATCCAGTCCGCCGAACAAGGTCAAGTACTTCTGAATCAGGGTAGACTCAGCGAAGCCCTCCGCGCCTTCAAAGCCTGCTCGGGCTCAGCATGCCCCGCCCTCATCGCAGCCGATTGCATGCGCTTCGCGAAGCGTGCCGAGGAGAGCATGCCCACCGTCGTGTTCCGGGTCCGAGGCCACGACGGACGCGACATCGTTGACGTCGAGGTCTCCGTGGACGGCCGGGTCGTAACGAATCGATTGGCAGGTCGTGCCGTTCCCCTCGACCCTGGGGAGCACGCACTTCGTTTCGTGATTGCCGGTGAGAAGCCAATCGAGCGTACGATCGTCTTGGCCGAAGGAGAGAGGCTCCGCGCGGTCGATGTTGTCCTTCCCGCGGCCAAGCCGGAGCCTCCGAGCAAGCCGGTCAAGCCTCCGAACGAGCAACGAGCCCCGTCCAGTTCCGGGCCCCCGACGACTTCGTGGATCTTCGCATGCGTGGCGGTTGCGAGCTTCGGGGGCTTCACGTACTTCGGACTCGACGCCTTGTCCGACGAGTCGGACCTCGAATCCAGTTGTGGTCGAGCGGGTAGCTGCAGCGACGACCAGATCGATCGGGTCAAACGCAAGGCGCTGTTGGCCGACGTGTTCCTCGGCGTTGGGCTGGCCTCGGTCGCCGGCGCTGGGCTGGTTTGGGCACTGGACGAGGACGAATCTGGCAGTGTGATCGTGTCGCCGACGCGGTCGGGCGCTGCCATCGTCGTCCATCAAACGTTCTGATTCCCAAGGGCTAGAAGCACTCAGGCTTGTAGCGGATGATCCCGGCATCGTCGTGATAGGACGGCACTTCGCAACCCGGCTTCACCCCGTTCGTGGTTGTGGGACCGGTACCCGCGTCCTTGCCATGCCGTGAAGGACGCGTTTGGTTGGGCGGAAGCGCAGTGGTTTCCGACGTCGTTACTCGAGGGGGAGACATGGCCTGGCGTTCGGACGATGCGGCGTCGGGCGGCGCGAGCGCAGGTGCGTCCGTCGTTGCAACGCTCACGGGAGACGATGGGGCAGCACCAGAAGGTGTGGCCTGCGGGGTGACAGGTCCCAAACGCCAAATTACGATGCCGACGAGCGCGAGGACGACCAGCAGGCTTGCGGCAACTGCTGCGAGCCGCGCCTTCCCGCGGTTGCCGAGCCCCCCATCGTGAGGGTCGGTTGCGAGAGCTGTGCTGCTCAGGGAATCGTTGGCGGCGGTACCGGGCTCCGATGCTGGGCGAGGCAAGGCCGCGGGAGTGCTTTCGAGGTCGCGGACATACGCCTCGCGTGCGGCGAGATCGTGGTTCGCAAGTCGGCGAACCCAGGTGGAGACGGTCTGAATGGTGGCGGGGGGCACGGCGTCCGCAAGCGCGGCGGCCATTTCGCCCGCCGACGCGAATCGCTCCTCCGGATCACGGGAAAGGCCGCGCATCACCACGTCCGATAGCGCAGTGGGTAGGCCGGCGCGGTTGGCCTCGGGGCGGGGTATGGGTTCGAAGATCAGAAGACTCAGCGTGGCCCCTTCGTTTGCCCCCTCGAACAGTCTCCTTCCGACGATCGTCTCCCACAGCACGCAAGCAGCGGCGAAGAGATCGCTCTTGTGGGAAACCCGCCCCTGGATCTGCTCGGGGGCCATGTAAGCGATCTTGCCCTTGAGCTGCCCCGCCTGTGTCGATTGCAGACGTCCGCGAGCCTTTGCCACGCCGAAGTCGATCAAGCGGGACAGCCCATCGACCCCCACGAGGATGTTCTGCGGCGACACGTCCCGGTGAACCAGGTCCAAAGGCTGCCCGGCCTCATCCCGTGCGGTATGCGCTGCCTCCAGCCCCGCAAGGGCATCGATCAGGATCCGGGAGGCAACAGGCAACGGTACCTCCTCCGCCAGGTCCGAGGCAGCTCGAATTAGCTGGTAGAGCGATTCGCCCGGAACGTACTCCATGACGAGCAACAGCTCCTCGCCGTCCTCGATCGCGTCTAAGGTCGGGACCACGTTCGGGTGCTGCACGCGTGCAGCCAACCTCGCCTCGTCGAGAAACATCCGAGCGAACCCAGGGTTGTCCGCGTGGTGGGCGTGCATGACCTTGACAGCAACCGTTCGCGAGAACCCTCCGGTCCCAACCAGCCTGCCAAGGTACACGGTCGCCATGCCACCGGAGGCGATGGGGCGAAAAACCTCGTAGCGTCCGACAACCCGAATGCCGCTGCGCACGGAGCTCGAATCGGCACGGCTCATGGCAAGACGCCACCGAACGCCAGAACAGAAACTACAATCGCTTGCTCGAGGGTGTTCACAGCCAGGCCGCTTCATCGTAGCACTCGCCGTGGGGATGGGAAGCGCCGCGCACCACCGTTGGCCGGTGGGCAGCACACCCGTGCTTCGCGTGACTCAATCACCGGATTCGCTTCGCACGCGCCCTTGCATCATGGTGAAGTATCGTCGGGAGATACCCGAGGCGGTCGCGGCTTTCCGCGCGTTGCCCCCATGTACGGCGAGCGCCCGCTCGACGAACCGCCGAAGGAACTCGCTGTGCACCCGATCGCGTGCTCTCGCGAACGGCAGATTTGCGTTCAGCACTGCAGAAATCACGTCATTGTCGTCCTCGGTTCTGACAGCGACGACCTCTGGAGACGCCAGATCGCCCAAGGCAATAGATCGAGCGACGTGGTTGTGGAGCTCTCGCACATTGCCCGGCCACTTGCGCCAGGCAAGTCCTTCCACGAAGCCCGAAGGCATTTCACCGCCCCCCAACCGACTCCAGAACACCTCTGCGAGCAGCTTCACGTCGCCTTCCCGGTCACGAAGGGGGGGGAGTTCGATGCGAGCCACGGCCAAGCGATGGTACAGGTCGTCTCGGAACTTCCCCCGCTGTATGGCGAGCTCCAGGTTTCTCCGCGTAGCGCAGATGATGCGTAGGTCCACGGTGATGGCCGATTGCCCACCGATGCGTCGGACTTCGGACTTGTCGACAGCGCGCAGAAGCTTGGCTTGAAGGTCGATCTGCAGATCTCCGATCTCGTCGATGAACAACGTGCCGCCGGTTGCGAGCTCGAACACACCGGGTTGGTCGGATTCGGCTCCCGTGAACGCTCCCCGCACGTGACCGAAGATCGCCGCCTCCATGAGGTTGGGCGGCACCGTCGTGCAATCGAAGATGATGAAAGGACCGCGGCAGCGCGATCCAACCTCGTGGAGGGATTCCGCCAGCAGCTCTTTGCCCGTACCGGTCTCACCCTCGATCACGACTGGGATCTTGGAGTTCGCCAGGCGTTCACAGAACGGGTAGAGGCTTCGCATCCGCCGACTCGCTCCAATGACCCTGCCGAACCCCATCGCGGAGAGGCCTCGCGGCGACCCACTCCGATCGGTGACCTCGACGCCAATCGTGGTCGCCCCTATGCGAATCGTCTCACCACCTTCGAGGAACGCCTCGCGCACGCGCACGCCGTTGACCCGCGTGCCGTTCGTCGAATCCAGGTCCTCGAGCAGCAGCACGTTTGCGCGAGCTTCCAGGGCGACATGACGACGAGATACTTCAGGGTCGTCGATGGGTAGATCGCAGGCAGGGCTCTTGCCGAGGGTGAACCGGTGGGGCGCGACTGCGGGTAGAGCCACGGCCGACTCCGCTCCTTGCACGCGGAGCGCGAACGACTTCGCACCCGTGCCTCCGGTCAGCGTTCGGGGCACGGTCCGTTCGTTCGAGAAGCCGGTGGATGTACTTGGCTTGACGCTCATGTTCGTGAACCTGTTCTTGGAGGCAAGGGTAGCTCGGGAGAGTCGGTTACAAGAAGCAAGCCAACCTCGACGCTCGAGCTTCGTCGATAGTCTCAGCCGCGTTCCGCCTTCCCACATCGCCGATCCTACCTTTCCAACGCAGCGCATGGGCACAGTGGCTCCACAGATGGAAGAATCCCTTCCAGGAGAAGCGGCGTTCCGGCTGCACTTTCGCCTTCTCCAGCCAAGAGATCGGCGCCTGGCGAACGGAATCCAGAGCTGGCACCGAGCTTGCTGATAGCTCGTCTCGGTGACGATGTGTCTTGTGTGAACCTGACGAGCTCGTTGCGGCTCGAGGAGGGATCATGGCTGTGCGCATTCGCTTTCTCTGGCTGCTTGGTATCTCAGTTGTCCCGGCCTCCTCGGCTTGCGGTCCGCAGGACGCCGCGGACAGCGCATCGAACCAGCGAATCGAGGACGAACGGGATTCGGGCGTCGTCGTCCAAGACTCGGGCGGCGCTACCGATTCCGGACCAGGCTTCATCCCCACGCCGGACGCGGAACTTCCCCCGGATTCGAGCCCTCCAGACGCGGAGGTCTGCGGCAACGGGCTCGACGACGACGGTGACGGCAAAATCGACGAAGGGTGCGCCTGTTCCGGCGGCAGCCAGGCGTGTTACCCCGGGAACCCTGAAGACGTGGGCCGCGGGATCTGTTCCTACGGGGCCCAGGAGTGTGACGGAAGTGGCGAGTTTGGATCGTGGGGGCCATGCACGGGGGCCGTTTTGCCAACGGAGGAAGTCTGCGGTGACGATGTCGATCAGGACTGCGATGGGTTCGCTGACGATGGTTGCCCCACCACGGTGTCCGTGGATCTGGACATCGACGGTGATTGCGTCCAGGCCGCCTGCCCCGGCGAGGCGCCGTTCCCTGTGGGCTGCAACGTCGTGTTCGACGGTGGGGACCAAAGGGGCTGCGTGGCGAACGTGCCCGGCAAGTCCGCGGTCTTCTTCAAGGAGGGCAACCAGTGCGGCGCGGGGCATCTCAGCGGTGTTCTGTATTGCTCGAGCGATCAGGGAGCGCCACTCGACGCCAGCAATTGCCCGATCAACAAGCCCGTCAAGTTGTACGTGACAGATCCTCAGTCGTGTCCTTGAGCGGGCGCGGCCTTCCTTCGGTTCACCCTTTCATCCAGCGCGACGGCAGGTCGTCAGGGCCGCTGCCAGAGAAGGGAGACGTCGTTGACGACGGGTCGAACCGCCGGGTCGGTGGTGGTGAGGCGTAGGCTGACCTCGAAGTTCCACCCCACGAGGGGACCGCCGAGGGAATGAAGGTTGAACGTGTGGGTGGCCTGGCCCGCGGGGTACTCGAAGAACGCCGGAGACCCGCTGCTCTCGGGGGGAAGCCAGTCGCTGATCGGTGCGTTGCTCGTGTCCAAGACGCGGATGCGGACGCCGACCGACGTGTCTGACGGAACGTGGGCGTCGATCTTGATGCCGTCGATCTGCGCTTCCTCGAACTGGGAAGCGAAGATGAAGGACCAGAAGCCGCGGGGCGCGGTGAAGGAGAGGGCGGTCGACCCGGTGAAGTCCGAGTAGGTGTAGTGCGGTCCGACACCGATGGACATGCCCGTCGTGAGAGCACCGGCCGGGGGGCGCTTGTTTGTCAGGGGATCGATCTTGAAGACCCGGTCGCTGTTCAGGCCGAGAGTCCACGCCTTGCCGTGTACGTCGAAGCCGATGCCGCGCAGATCGTTCGTGAGGCCAGCGAGCAGCGCGCCCGCGTCGTCACGCAGGGTGCCGATGAACGTCACCTGGCTGTCTGCGTAGTTCGCTTCGTTCACCCGCAGGCGCATCGTGTATCCCGTCTTCCAGTGCGACGCCCAGACATCGCCGGTCCTCGGCTCGACCGCGACACCAGTGACCTGATAGGTCGGGTTGCCCGTCTGCTGCGCCTTGCAGTCGCCTTGCAGCAGCGTCACCCCCGTGGTGCCCAGCGGGGTCGCGGTGACGCCGGTGGGGATGGCGAAGGCGTACAGCTTGCGGTTGGCGGGGTCGTACATGTTGACCCCGGAGCAACCAGTGTAGCTGCCGAACCAGATCCGCCCCTTGCCGTCGAGCGCGATGCCGTAGGAACCACACAGGCCGTAGAACCTGCCGACCCACTGTTCCGTGTTGGTGTCGAAGACCGTGAAAGAGGTTCGATCGTCCGCGGGCGAGATGTAGAGGAACCCTTGGGCATCGACGACCATGCCGTAGACGGTGTTGGCGGAAGTGGTTTCGCCGGTGGGTTGATGGACGCCGTTCGCGCCCGCCCGGTACACCGGCACCCCGCTGGTCCCGGGGTGGAAGGTGCCCACAGCCAGGTTTGCGGTGTCGATGGAGACGATGCCGCCGTCGGAGAAGCCGATCCACATCTTGCCGTCGGGCGCGGCGGCGAGCCCTCGCACAGCGTTCCGATTGGGCACCGGACGGTCGCTGTAGTTCACGCACTCGTCGGCGAAGGGGTTCGCGGCGCTGTTGACCTGCGTCGCGGGCGCTCCGGTGGAGGTCTCGATGGTGCCGTTGCCGTTGCGGTCGGGGCACGAGGCGCTGTCCCAGAGGACCTGCGTCACACGCCCGTCCCCGCGCCCGCCGATCCACGCGTTTCCGTTGAGGTCCACCGCAGTACGGCTGGGGTTGGCGCCGACCCAGAAGATTCCCTGCTCCTGCTCGAGGTCGGTGTTGTACTTGGTCACGGTGTTGTGCGTGTGGTTCGCCGCCCAGAGATAGGGAGGAATGAAGCCCCCCTTGGTCAGGCTGATGCCATCCTTGCCCGTGGGGTTGTCTGGGTCGACCGCGCCGATGACGGAGATGCCCTGGTCAGACGTTCCGACGTCGGTCGGGTCCATCGGCAGCTCGTAGCAGGTAAGCCCGCAGGTGCCGCACGCGTTGAGAAGGCCTTCGTCCTTCAGGCCGTCGCAGTCGTTGTCCAGGCCATCGCAGACCTCGGTTTGAGGCCCGACACCACCGGCGCACTCCGCCCACGCGCCGTTCACGCACGTGCGCCTGCCGTACTTGCAGATGCCCGCCCCACTGCCGCAGAACTGGGTCTGCCCCTCCACGCACACGCATCCGTTGTCCACGATGCCGTCGCAGTCTTCGTCGATGCCGTTGCCCAGACCGCTGGGGCCGCACAACTCGGGAGACGGGAGGATCGCGCCTTCGCACTGGCCCCAGAACTCCCCGGCGCACGATCGCGTACCGTACGCGCACGCGCCGACGCCCGCTTTCTCGGGCGGTCCCGGGAAGCACTCGGCCTTGCACACCGGACACCCCTCGTCGATCGAGCCGTTGCAGTCGTTGTCCAGACCGTCGCCGCACACTTCGCCGTCCGCCACGGGGCCGCAGCTCCCGCATCCGTTGAGCACACCGTTGTCGATGACCCCGTCGCAATCGTTGTCGATACCGTCGCAGATCTCGTCCACCGGGGTGGTACACCACGGGCAACCTTCATCCACGAAGCCATCGCAGTCGTTGTCGAGCTCGTCGCCACAGACCTCCGCCGAGGGAAGGACCTGCCCGTTGCACGCGCTCCACGCGCCGTTGGTCTGGCAATCTCGCGTGCCGCCAGCGCAAACCCCGACGCCAAGGGTCTCGATCGGCCCTGTGTAGCAAGGTTGGCCGGTACGCGGCAGCGCGGAGTCGTAGTCCGGAACGAGGCAAGAACAGGTCTCGTCGACCTGGCCGTCGCCATTGTCGTCGATGCCGTTGCCCTCGCCGGTCGGGCCGCAGTCTTCTTCCGGGATCGCACCGAAGCACTTGCCGAGGCTGTTGAGCAACCCCTCGTCCGCGTCGCCGTCGCAGTCATCGTCGAGCCCGTTGCACGTCTCCTCACCGGGACCGACCTCGCCTTCGCAACTGGAGGCCCACATGCCGTTCACGCATCCCTGGCGTCCAGGACGGCAGCGCATCTCATAGGTCAGCGACAGCGGGTCGCCCACGCTCGAGCAAAGCCTCTGGGTGCCGGGCGTACACGTGCACGTCTCATCCGTTTGGCCGTCGCAATCGTTGTCGATCCCGTCGCCGCAGATCTCTTTCTCGCCCGGGTTGATCTGCGCGTTGAAGTCGTTGCAGTCGTTCCCGAGCGCGCAGCCCGTGCCGTATCCGTCGTCGTCCTGATCCGGACAAGCACCGGGGTTCGTGTCGGTGCCCCCATCCGAACCTGGCTTGCGGTCATCCGCCGATTCGGAGTCGCTGCCGCAGGAGGACGTGACCGTGCCGGCGGATAGAACGACGATGAGCGCCTTGGTGCGAAGGGAAAGCCTCATGGGATAGCTCCTCGACGAATGGATGAGATCGTTCTGGGTGGTCAGTCCAGGTTGCAAACCATGGTCCATCGGCGATAGGGCGTACGCAGCAGGGGAACTTGCGCTCACGTGCACCGCAAGCGATCCCTGCCGCACGGGCTTCTGAGCACCCCTGCACCCCAGCTGGAAGGAATCCTTCCACCGACTCGCGATGGCCCGGTCCGTTTCCGTGAGGTCCGCCAGAGCGGCTAACGACGGGCAACGGGAGGCAACACGCTCGACTGATAGGCGCCGCTCACCTCAATCGAACCGAGCACGAACCTTGTACCGAACCACCACCTCGCCCCGCGAAGGCACCTTCACCGTGAATCGCTGCCGACGAGCGTCCAGCTTCTCCCCCCGCGTCGGTGTCGCCTCCAATAGCTCCCACTGCCCGGAGAAGTGCTCGTCCACCTGCACCGAGACCTCCGCCTCCTTGTGGTTCTTCACCTTCACTTCGTACGTGGCCTCCACCAGGTCCTTCGACAGCACCTTGAAGTCCACACTCTTGCGCTCCGCCACCACGTCAAAGGCTTCCCCGAGCCGCAAGCTCACCTTCTCCCCGGTAGGCGTGTGCTGAATCCGGTCCTCCCCAAGGAACTGCTGCCCGCCCGCCTGATCGGCCTTGTACACCCGCACCGTTCCCATCGGCAGCGCCATCCCAAGCTTCGACGCCGCGTCGTTGCGGAACTCGAGGAACACGGCAGGATGCAGATTCTCCTGCAACGCGTCCGGCGAGCCCTGCAGCGACGGCGTCCCGACCAGACGCAGCACCTTCACCACCGGCACGTCGCCCGCGGTCATCAACGCAATCTGCTTCTGCTCCTTGTCCCGGATGTCGGTGACGCGTCCCAGCGTGTACAGGTGATAGTCGAGCAAAGACTCCTCCGAGAACGCGCCTCCTTGCCCCCGCGCCCGACCCTGCCCCGGCCGGTACCCCTCGTCATCCCCCTCGCCCACGCTGTGCACGTTGCCCGCCACCAGCGCAAGACGCGCTCGGTCGAACGACGCCCCCGACTGGTTGTCGATCGTCACCCACCCGTTGAGCGAGCTGCGCCTGTCGTCCGCGCTCAGCACTGCCACGTAGTCCGCCTGCCAGCTCATCCCGCCCGTCACGTACGCCGTCTCCAGGTCGTGCGGTCGCGCCGCCGCCCGGTTCTCGAGACTCCACACCAACGTCGGCCGCGCCACGAACGACGGCGGCAGCTGGCTGAACACCGGACGTCCCAGGTTCCCGATCACGATCTCGTTGCCCACCTTGTAGACCGCTCCCCGCTCGTTCGCGAGCAGCGTGGCCGTCACCCGCGTCTCCGCGCCCGTCGCGGGATTCTCGCGCACGAAGGTCACGTCCGTGCCGACCGCCCGCTCCATCAGCCGCGAAGGCGTGAGCACGTCGAACTTGTAGTTCTGCTCGATCACGTCCACCGCGCGCGCGTCCGTGCGCGACACGATGTGCACCGAGGGCGCCACGATCTTGTCCGCCACGTCCGCGAACTTCAGCTCGAACCGCCCGGCGGGAAGCTGCACGTTGCGCACCTCCCGCACCAGGCCCTTGTTGTCGTTGTACACCGTCACGATGACGTCGCGACGGTCCCTGGCAGTCGTCTCCAGCGTTTGCGCGCCGGCCGATACCGTGGTGCAGACCACGGCGGTTGCCCCAAGAACGTGCAGGGTGCGAACGACGGGTTGGCGGGTCATGGTGTTCCTCATGGGTGCTACCTGCTGGACCGAGAAGACCGCTCGAAGGTGGCCTCGACGGGGAAGGATTTCGTGGCTCCGGGGGCGAGGGGAACCTCGACGCGCCACAGGGTGGCGTCCGGGCGCTCGACGGCGGTTCCCTGGATCTCGATCTTGGTTTCGGCGTTTCCGCGCAGGTCGATGCGCATCGTGCCGGCGTGAGCCGAGCCGTTACGCAGCTCGAGCGTGTACGTGATCTTCTTGGACCCGAGCAGGCTGGAACGCTGATCGCGCGGGACGAGTCGGGCACGCATGCCCTGTACGGGGCCCATGTCGATGATCAGCTTCTCCCCCGCCGGCGTGTCGACCACCGAGCTGGAAGCCACGAGGTGTGGCGTGCCCTTGCCGTCGGGCACCATCACGCGCACCGTGCCCTCCGGGATCGGGACCCCCGCGTTGGACTTCTCCACGTTGAGCGCCTCGAGCTCCATCGAAGGCTGGTTGGACTGCGTTTGGAGCCCTTGGTGGGGATTCAGAAAGAAGCTGGTTCTCCAGCGTCGCGCGACCGGAATGCCACGCAGGGACAGCAGGCGGACGTTCTTGATCGACCGGGCCACGAGGTCTGTGCGCTCCGGGATCTTGTACAGGTGCAGGTCCCCTAGAGATTCGCGTTCGGCCTCGTTGCGATCCCCGTAGGCCGCACCGATCGCGATCTCTTCCAACGTGACCGTGGCCCCCGGAGCCACGCGGTTGACTGTCCCCGCGGCGACCGCGAGATTCACCCGCTCGAGCGTGACTTCCGTGTCGTTCTGCAGCGTCACCCAGCCGGAAAGGTCGAGCCGCTTCCCATCCCGCGACAGGCTCGCCACGTAGTCCGCGGACCACCGCAAGCCCCCCATCAGGTACGACACCTCGAGGCGGCGCTTGCCCCCGGTCGCGCTCTTCCCGCTCCAAGACAGCGTCGGACTCGGCGTCATTCGCGCTGGAATTCTCGAGAATCTCTGCCGCTCGCCGTCGAGCCCGAAGGTGAAGCCATCTCGCGTGCGCACCACGCCGCCTTGCTCGCTCGCCACCACGTCCGCCTCGACGGCGCGGAGCTTGCCATCGTGCACGCCCGCCACATCGACGGTGATGCGGGAGCCTTCGGCCGCGCGCAGGAGAGCACCGGGCGTCATCACGTCGAACGAATAGGTCTGTTCGAGGACTTCGAGGGCGGGGCCGTCGATCACGCGCATGATGACGGAAGCCGGCTCGACGGTGTTGGGCACGCCGCGCAGCGCGATGCGCACCTCTCCCGCGGGGATGTCGACCTCGCGCACCTCACGCACGAAGGCCGTGCCTCGATGCCCGGTGCGATAAGCCGTGACGTGAAGCTGCTCCCGCGCCGCGGGCTCCGACACCACCTCTCGTGGTTGTGCCCACGCGGGCGCGGCCAGAAGAGCCAAGGTCAACCAGGACCATCGCATTGCCCGAGCGATCATTCCCAGCCCTCCGTGTACTCGGCCTGCCAGGACACCGCCCCGCCCGCGGGCACCCGCACAGTGAAAAGCGTGGTTCGCGCATCCGGGTGGGTCGCCGGGGCCGTGGCGTGGTCGAGCTTGCCTGCGCGCTCGATCACCTCCACCTCCACCTCCTCGGACTTCGCGTTGCGAAGCTGGTAGCTCACCATGTCCTTGGTCAACCGGCCGAGGCGCTTGCGGTCGACGAGCTTGCGCACCAGCCGAATGTCCGATGCAGCTCCGAGGCGCAGCTTCACCGTCTCGTCCCGCGGCGTGTGATCGATCGATGCCTCCCCCACGAGCTGTGCTTGCCCCCGGCTGTCCTGCGCGAACACCCGAACCGTGCCTGCAGGCATCGGGACGCCGAGCCCCTGGTCCTCCTTGGCGTCGAAGCGAAGCTCGACCCGCGCGCTCTCCGACGTGGTGGAACCGTTCTGCGGATCGTGCATACGCCACCAACCGTTGTCGTCGGCGACGTAGCGGGTCTTGGGGCGCAGGGCATTGGAAACGAGGAAGGTGACCTGCTTCGAGGACTGGTCGGGCAAGCTCGAGCTGTTCGGGATGTCGTACAGGTGGTAGTCGCTCAGCGAGGAGCGCGTTGCCACGGGCGCCTCGGGAGCCGACCTCTTCATGGACCGTGCTGGGGCGCGAGAAACACTCAGCAACGCCATCTCGGGCTGGACGAGGTTGACCTTGCCCGCCACGACCGCGAGGTGCGCGTCGTCGAAGGAAGCACCGGATCGGTTCTCGAGCGTGATCCAGCCGACGAGCGTCCCCGGCTCCTCGCCTTTGCCCAGCACCAGCAGATAGTCCGCGGTCCACGACATGCCGCTCGCGAGATAGGACACACCGAGATTCCGCACGCCCGCTCTACGAACGTCCAGCTGCCAGCTGAGCATCGGCTCGCTCACCCACCGCTCCGGCAGTGCACCAAATCCGAGCGACGCAACGCCGCCGTAGTACGTCACGCCCTCTTGCGTGCGCAGGACCGGCGTCATCCCCGTGAAGTCCGCGAGCGCCTGCCCCGTCGTGCGTACGACCTCCCCCGTGCCGGGGTGCACGCGGTGCAGCGAGACCGGAAGCCCCGCGGCCCTTCGCGTCAGCGTTTGGGCGTCGAGCACGTCGTAACGATAGGACTGCTCTATCACTGTCACGGAACGTGGGTCGTCGATCGCAGAGAACGACACAGACGGCGCCTGGATCGTGGGCGCGACGGACAAGAAGTCCAGTTGCACGCGCCCTGCCTTCGGCAGCTGCACACGACGCGTCTCGCGAACCAACCCGATACCGTTGTTGTAGATGGTCACGGACAGGGTGCTTCGGTCCGCGGGGCGGGAGACCACGACGTCTTGCGCGAGCCCGACGGACGACCACGCCGCGGCCGCAACGAACGCGATGACGGGAAGCGCTCTCATGGCCTCACCTCGAAGCTAGGACCCCACATGGAACCCACGGCGTTGGGGTCGGCCATGTCGACCACGAGCTCGAAGGAAGCTGCCTTTCCCGCTTCGAGCGTCGTCTCGATGACGATGCGCTTGGGATCCTCGAGCTTCGCCTCCGCGGACGACAGGCCGACGAAGCGTAGGTGTCCCGGCTCGATCACGATGCGCCGCAGCCGCGGACGGTCCGACGCATTCCTCGCTTCGACCTTCACCTTGGCTCGCAGAACTTGCTCTCCGGCAGCGCTCCGGCCGAGCGCAGACTCGTCGGACACGACGACGCGGGTGATCTGGTTGGCGTCCGAGCCTAGGTCCACGCGCCAGGGCTCTCCGACGGGCGTGTGCTCGACCGAGCCTTGCCCTACTTGCACGAGGCTTCCCGAGCGGGCCAGCATGCTCGAGCGTGCGACCCCTGCGGGCAGCGGCACATCGAGGGGCGTGCCCTTGTCATGCGTGAGACGAGCCTTGAGAACGGACGCGTAGGACCCGGACTGAAGCGGCACGCTCGCCTCCGCTTCGAGTTGCACCGGCACGGCGCGCGCGATGACGAAGCGCACCTGCTTGGAGGAGCGCGCAGGCAGCGTGGTCGGATGCTCCACCGTGTAGAGGTGGAAGTCCCCGAGGCTTTCCTGCTGGGCGCGAACGCTCTCTTCCTTCTCCTCCATCATGTTCATGGCCGCCTGGTACATGACGGGCGGGGCAGGGGGATCGTCGACCGTGTTCACCGTCCCTGCCACGAGCTGCAGCTTCGCGTTCTCGAACGCGGTGTCCCCCTCGTTGACGACCGTCACCCAGCCTTCCACGTCCGCGAGGTTCTCGCTCTCGGCGAGCGTGACCACGTAGTCCGCGCTCCAGGCGAACCGCTCCGCACGGTACGAGAGCTGGAGAACCGCGTCCGCGGCTTCGAAGGACCCAACGTTCCACGTGAGTGTGGGCTCGACGACCAAATCAGGGGGAAGCGCCGGGAAAAAGATGCGCGCGCGGGAGTCGATTGGGACGACCGTCCCATCGTCGAGCCGAAGCAGTACGCCTTCCTTGCTGGACAGCACGGTGCCCGTGAGCGATCGCTCTTGTCCCTTGCGGTGCCCGGCCCACCACACGGCCGTCACGCGCTGTCCTTCGGCCTTTTCGAGCAATCTCTCCGGGCCGAGCTGATCGTAGAGGTAGCGTTGCTCGTAGAGCTCTCCAGCCGACTGCGCCTTGCCGTCCTCGTCGAAGGACAGGAGCTGAAAACGGGTGGTCTCCGGGACCACGTCGCTCGCGATGTCCGGTGCGGAGAGGACAAACCTACCCGCGGGCAAGCGAACCTTTCGCGCCTCGCGAACGAAGGCGTACCCCGACCCGGAAGGCCGGCTGTAGATGGTCAGAGCCAGGCCGGTGCGGGCCGAGACGGGCGCCACCACGGGCGGTGCGAGGACGTCCGGCACCACACGCGGTTGCTTGGACCTGCAGCCACTGGCGCCGACCGATAGCACGAGCAACAGCCCTGTGGCCCATGCGGCCCAGCCCGAAAGCCCCTGTCGATTGTGCGAGCCCATGAAGGTGCCGGGAGTCTACGCCATCGGCAGGGAACGTGTCAGCGGCTTGACGCCGGCCCGAACGGGCCCAAGAATCCGGGCGGATTTTTCCGGGGAGACATACGTGAACTACCACGACGACATCCTTCGCGCGATCGGGCGCACTCCACTGGTCCGGCTCAGCCGTCTGACCGGTCCCCACGACGCCATGGTCCTGGTCAAGCCCGAGTTCATGAACCCGGGCGGCTCGATCAAGGACCGCATGGCCCTGTACATCCTCGAGAAGGCGGAACGCGAAGGCAAGCTTCGCCCCGGCAGCGTCGTGGTCGAGAACACCTCCGGCAACACCGGCGTGGGCCTCGCCATGGCCGCCGCCCTCAAGGGATACCGCTGCATCTTCACCATCCCGGACAAGATGAGCGCCGAGAAGATCAACACGCTCAAGGCCTTCGGCGCCGAGGTCCACATCTGCCCGACCAACGTCCCCGCCGACCACCCCGACAGCTACTACGAAACCGCCAAGCGCCTCGTCCGCGAGCTCAACGCGTTCTTCCCGAACCAGTACCACAACCCCGACAACATCGCGGCCCACTACCACTCCACTGGCCCCGAGATCCTCGATCAGACCGGAGGACAGCTCGACTTTTTCGTCGCAGGCCTCGGGACCGGCGGCACCATGAGCGGCGCCGGCAAGTTCCTCAAAGAGAAGATCCCGACCCTCAAGAATGTCGGTGTCGACCCCGTCGGCAGCGTCTTCCACAGCCTCTTCCACACCGGAAACCTCTCCAAACCCCATGTCTACAAGGTCGAAGGCATTGGCGAGGACATGGCCTGCGGCGCCCTCGACCTGTCCGTCCTCGACGACGTCCGGCAAGTCAATGACCGCCAATCCTTCGAGGTCGCCCGCCGCCTCGCTCGCGAAGAAGGCATCTTCGGAGGCGGTTCCGCTGGCGCTGCCGTGCACGTCGCCCTCGAGATCGCCAAGGAAGCAGGCCCCGGAAAGACCATCGTCGCCGTTCTGCCCGACGGCGGCCGCGCCTACATCTCGAAGTTCTACTCCGACGAGTGGATGCGTGACATGGGCTTCCTCGAGCAAGATGGCCCCGCTGCGTTCGTCGGCGACCTCGTGCGACGCAAGCCCGGCGGCGTCATCGTGGCCCACGACGGAGAGTCTGCCCACGCGGTCGTGTCCCGCATGCAAAAACACGGGATTTCCCAGATGCCTGTGGTCGCTGCGGACGGGACGGCCATCGGAATGGTCCACGAGTCCGACGTCCTTCGCTCTTTGCTGTCCGGGGAGCGCGGGCTCGATCAACCCGTCCAGCCCGCCCCCCTGCAAGGTGTGGTGTCCCACGAGACCCCGGTGCAGGATCTCGAGAAAGTATTCGCGGATGACAACGTCGCGGTGGTGCTCGACCAGGGGCGCGTGACCGGCATCGTCACCAAGATCGACCTGATCGCCCACCTCGCCAGCCAGGCTCGCTGAAGGACCCTCCCATGCGATTTGAGACCGACGCTATCCACGCGGGGCAGTCGCCCGATCCCACCACCGGCGCCATCATGACGCCCGTATACCAAACCTCGACCTACGTACAGGAGGCCCCCGGCAAGCACCTCGGCTTCGAGTACTCCCGCACGCAGAACCCCACCCGCATGGCGCTCGAAGCTTGCGTCGCGGCCCTCGAGGGGGGACGACACGGCCTCGCCTTCGCCTCCGGTTGCGCCACCACCGACGCCGTCATGCATCTCTTGTCCACAGGCGACCATGTCGTCAGCATGGATGACGTCTACGGGGGGACACGCCGCCTGTTCGAGAAGGTGTGGAAACGCCACGGCATCGACTTCACCTTCGCGGACCTGTCCGCGCCGGGGGCGCTCGAAGCCGCGATCAACGAGCGCACCCGCATGGTGTGGGTCGAGTCGCCCACCAATCCCTTGCTCAAGCTCGTGGACCTCGCGCGTGCCGCGGAGACGTGCCAGGCGCACGGCGTGTGGCTGGTCGTCGACAACACGTTCATGACGCCCTACTTCCAGAAGCCCCTCGCACTCGGGGCAGACATCGTGGTGCACTCTGCGACCAAGTACCTCAACGGTCACTCCGACGTGGTCGGGGGCGTCCTGGTGACGAGCCGCGACGAGTTGCGTGAGCGCCTTGCTTTCGTGCAGAACTCCGCGGGGGCGGTCCCCGGCCCCATGGACGCGTTCCTCGTGCTGCGCGGGCTCAAGACCCTGCACGTGCGCATGGACCGCCACCAGCACAACGCCATGGAGCTCGCGGGATGGCTCGAGAAACATCCGCGCGTGCGAAGCGTGATCTACCCCGGGCTGCCGTCGCACCCGCAACACGACCTCGCCCAAAAACAGATGTCCGGGTTCGGCGGGATGATCACCGTGCGGCTTCGCGGGTCGCTCGATGAGACGGCTCGCGCCATCTCGTCCTGCCGCGTCTTCTCCCTCGCGGAATCTCTCGGAGGCGTCGAGAGCCTGATCGAACACCCGGCCATCATGACCCACGCGTCGGTCCCATCCGAGGAGCGCGCCAAGCTCGGCATCGACGACACTCTCATCCGGTTGTCCGTGGGCATCGAGGCGCTCGAGGACCTGCGAGAGGATCTCGCTCGGGCTCTCGAAAGCTAAACAGTGCGTGAAACGGACCTTGGAGTTTCCCTTTCCGCGGGCTGAAGCCCACGGCAAATTCGGGGAAAGCCCGCCCTGGGCGGGCTTCGCACGGTTCGCCTTGTCGAGCCGTGTCATCCGAGTCCTCTCGGGCCCCGCTACCCACGGGAGCTATGTTGTCCCGATACGGATTATCAAGCTGCCGTCGCCGGTTCAGGACGAGCGCCAACCCGGCTTCGAGTTAGCCTGTTCCACGGCTTGGCACCCGACATGGTCCCCGCTCAGGCCATTCATCATTCCTGGTTCGCGTTCCTGTTCTCCGCTCCTAGATGTGCTCGGCAGAAGAATCAATCCGTCGCCGTCGCCGTCGCCGTCGCCGATCTGGTTTCGCTTGCTTCTCGGTCAAAGGATCGAGACTTCCGCCTGCCACATCTAGTTGATGGCTGGCATCCGTTCGCATCCGGCCAACGGCACGCCGTCAATCGTCGGCAACCCGGTACACGATCGTCACGGGCTTCCCCTCCCGCTCGATCTCCACCTCGACCACGCTCGCGTCGCGCACTCTCACATAGGCTTCCAGCGCCTGGTCCGGCGCGTACACCGGTAGCCCCGCCACGCGACGAAGCGTGTCCCCGTTGCGGAGCCCCAGCACGTGCAGAAGCGACCCTGCACGGATACCGAACACCCGTAGACCATCGACATTCCCGTTGTGATGGTCAGGTACGATGCGGGCGCTGCGCATGAACCACGCCTGGTTCTCGAGGATCGCGTTCAGGCTACTACGGCGCACTTCGATCTGGTTTTGCGCCACCTCCCGGATCCCGGACATCGCGCTCTCCAGCGTCGCCGCGCCGGAGTCGTGCGTCGCTGCAGCTGTGTCGGGCTTCTCGGGAACGGGTGCACACTCCGTGGGCACCGGCCCCTCGCCACGACGGACCAGCCAACCGCTCTCGGACACCTCGAGCTCGAGGGACGCGGACCGCAGCGCGCGGGTCACGAGTGGGGCAAGGGCCTCCGCGCTCGCCGGTTCCGTGGTGATCAGCGTCACCCGTGCGCACCGGGCCAGGGGTTGGGCGTCGGGCGCGACCATCAGGGGCTTGCCCGATGCGGTGGCGACCGCATGCAGCATGTCCATGAGCGCCGCGTCACGCAGGTCGAACGTGACCCCGCTCCCGGTCGCAGGCTCGGGCGCAGGGGTTGAAGCGGGCACGGCTGTCGCAGCGCAGCCGCCGGAAAGAGAGCCGAACACCGCGGCGATCAGCGTGAGACAAATCCGTGAAGGCGGCATGGACTTCCTTTGCCGGGTCGAGAACCGACCCTCGCACGGGTGTGAATGGGGAAGGCGTAGCGGCATGCGCTCGGGGCGGCAAGGACCCCTGTCCTTCCCTGATCCGGGGCGAAGCGCCGGCCGGAGAGTAACCTCTGAATCTTCCCTTTCGAATGGCGAGGCGGTCTTCCACTTATCAGGTGGGTGCTCGTTCCCACGAGGCGTGGTCAGCATGGGTTGCTTCGGACGCACAACCCATCGCTACGCATGCACCCACATCCGCACAAGCAACGAAGCCATCTGCGGTTCTCTGCGGAATCTGCGGCCAACTCCGATGGCTCCGGGACTCCTTCCACGCCTTGGGTGGCTTTCGCTTGCATCTCCTGCTTGCGAGCGGAAACGCCCATGGCCTACGTTGGTCATCCGGGCCGAGAACGGATACGGGCACGTGCGAGAAGCCAAGGCTCACATCGACGGGTTGATCCAGATCCATCGGGTAGACGATGATGTCGCGCGGCTTGGCGTGTGGCGGCAGAGCGTGGCGGCACTCGCCGCCGAGGCCGTGGACCTTCGTCCCGTTCCGCTCGAAGGGATCGACCCGCACGAGCTCGAGGCAGGGTTGCGGGCGGCACTCTCTCACGGCTTGGTGGACGACCTCGACTGGTTGTCCCCTCCCCATGCCGCAGCTGCGCTCTACGAGCTCGCGGGCGCGTTGCCTATGGGCGATGTGCGCCGTGAGCTGGGGCGACGCGTGCTTCGGTACCTGCACGAGGGCGGCGCCGAGACGTTCGCGATCCTCGCGGCGCAGCTCTCGCTGGGATCGAGGAGGGGCCTCTCGGGCCCCGCCGTTCGCGCTCGGGTAGCCTTGACCATGGACGTGGCGGCCATCACCCACGGACGTGCGGAAGTGCTTGCGCTGTCGCTACTTTCCCATCCGGACCTCGTTCGGGAGTGGGTCTCCGCACCGTCGATGGGGGCGCTTCCTTCCAGGCGGCTCGCGGCCCAAATCCTCGAATGCGCTGCCTTGCAGGTGGTTCGACGGCGCGCGCGCGAGGACGACCAGACGGCTGCGGTGTTCGATCAGCCCGACGTCGCGGCTGCCTGGCAAAGGCTCCTCTCTGACCGCGAGCCCTTGGTGTGGCGCCATGTCGCGATCGCGCGTGGCGTGCTTGCCGCGGCCATGCCCCACTACGCCCACCAGGTCGAGCGAACGTTGGACCCGGCGCTCACGCCGTTCGAATGGCGTCGTGCAGCCACCTCGCTGGCGGCGAGCGTGGGCATTGATCCGATCGGCGGACTTGCCCGTTGCCTCGATGTCCTTCGCGGAGAGGTGCTGCAGCGCGACCCCGGCGTCGCCAGCGCGATGGTGCTCGGACTGCCCTGGGCCTTGGAGTCCGAGCCGGACGCGGCGAATCGACTTCTTTGCACCCTTCTCGAAATCGGAAACATCGATACGCTCGAATCTTTCGGCTTGCTGCTGCGGGACCACCTCGGCACTCAGTTCGTCACCAGCGCCACAGAGGCCGCCAAGAAGCGGATTGGGGACCTGCACGTCGTGAAGACCGAAGATGACGGTCGGGTGGCGCTGCTGCGCGCCGTGGCCTTCGAACTCGGTGCCGACGCGGAACCGGTAGCCATTCTCGGGGAGCTGGTTTCCAACGCCCGCTTGGCATACGCCGAGCAAGATGCACGCGCAGCCCACGCGCGCGGTCTCGACCTGCTGGCATGCGTGGCGCGCACACTCGAGTCTCTGACCTCCGCAGCGGCCACGCCGGAAGGACGGCGACACGCCTTCCTGGCCCTGCGCGACCTGGACCGGGCGATGCTCGAGTCCCAAACCCTCGTGAACCTGCTGTGGCTCGGCTCCTCCTCCACGGAGTCTCCCGTCCTTCACCGTGCCGACGCCCTCCTCAACCAACTAGCAGAGTGGATGATCGGAATGGAGTCCGCCCCCATCCGCGACGCCGGAGGGATCGACCACCTTACCCTGCGACAACGACGCTTCGGGGTCTTGCTGCACTTTGTCGACGGTGCCCTGGGTGTGACGGACAAGCCCGCGTCGTTGCGCGAGCGCCGGCTTCGCGTGACACGGCTGCTCCTCGAGAGGATCCGAGACGACGTCCCCTCCCCGTTGCGTCGTGTCGTGTGCGCTGCAGCGGCGAGAGCTTGCGACGCCCTCCTGCGTGAAGAAGACGTCGAGCTCTCCGATGTCCTGATCGCCGTGGCCTTCCACGTGGTGGACGCGTCGGACATCCTGGTGCTGTCGGAAGCCTCCATGGACCCGGTCGCGAGCAGGGTGCTGCGCGCGCATGCTGAGTTCGTGCAGCGTAAGGTCAAGGCGGCTCGGATGACCGGTCAGCGCGTGCGCGTGTCTCTCGAGTCGATCCATGCTCTGGCCCGGTCCTTCCCAGTTCCCGGAACCCAGCGCGTGGAAGCGCTCCGGGAAGCCCTCGTCCGTTTCGTCGACGTCGTGCAGACCGTGCACGCAGCGCAAGCGCTCTCATCCCTCGCGTCCGACGATGACCTGGGGCCGTCCCCTATGAGCGCGTTCGCCGATGCGCTGTCGATGGTAGCGCGCCTGACATCGGGCGCGCGCCGCCGCATGGGACTTCCTCTCAGCGAAGAAGCGAAAGGATTCGACTCCGCGCTTCGCGTGCTCGACATCGGCCTTGCTCGTTCGCTCCGAGAGGACGACCCCAAGGCCCTGCAGCACGCCACGGACGCAGCGACGCGAGCGATTCGCGACGTGTTGCCGACGGACTGGGCGGACGTCGCGGTGGATGCCTTGGGTCACGTCTCGTCCTTGCCGGTATCTGTGCCATTCGCCTCTGGCGTCGTGGCGTCCCAGGCGCCTTTGACCCGCGGTGCGCCGTTGCCACCGTGGTTGCCCCCGAACCGGGTGATCGGCGGATTTCACGTCCTGCGGCCGCTCGGGAGCGGGTCCGTGGGCTCCGTGTTCGCGGTGTGCCGCGCCGAGGAGAAGGGCTTGCCCCACGCGCCCCGTTTCGCCCTGAAGGTGCCAGAGTATGGCGGCGACGTGGCCCGAGCGCTGTCCCAGGAAGAGTTCTTCCACCTCTTTCGAGAGGAAGCGGGCGCCCTGCTCGCCGTTCCCGACCACCCAAACCTGGCGCGCCTCGTGACCTTCGATGCGGGAGCGCGTCCCAAGCCCATCCTCGTGATGGAGCTGGTGGAAGGTCTCACCCTGCAACGGTTGATCGACACCGCCTCCCTGGGAACGACAGATGCCTTTGCGGTCCTCGACGGCGTCGCAGCGGGGCTCGAAGCCATGCACTCCGTTGGGGTCGGTCACCTCGACATCAAGCCCTCCAACGTGATCCTCCGCGAAACCAACCCCGGCGAGGAACCGTCCGACTCGACCGCCTCGTCGCGAGATTCCCAGCGCCCCACGGCGCGAGCCGGCGTCCCCGTGCTCGTGGACTTCGGACTGGCGGGGCGTCAAATTCGCCCCGGCTGCGCCACGGTCCACTACGGTTCGCCCGAACTCTGGGGGCTCGAGTTCGCCGGGCTGCAGCCGTCCCCGGTCGCCGTCGATGTCTATGCGTTCGGTTGTCTCGTGTACGAAGCGCTCTTCGGACAGGAGTTGTTCGACGGTCCTTCGCAGATGGCCGTGGTGTCGAAGCACATCCAGCACGACGGTGACCTGCCTGTTCTTCGCGCGATGATGCGCCGTACGGATTTCTCGCAGTTGGCCGCCGTGATTCGCGATGCTGTTCGTCGCGACCCGCGAGACCGCGCGACCTTGCCGGCGTTGCGCCGAGACCTTCGCCAGGTCGCGAGCGAGTTTCGAGCTGCCTCCTGGCCGCTATCGCTCGGCAAGCCTCCCCGAGCCGAGAACCCGATGAAGACCTCCGTCTCGAGAGCGCTTCCTCTCGTGCGCAAGAGAAGCACAACCCGCGAGTGACACCCCGCTTCCTGTGCTATGACGCGCCCCGATGGAACCACCCCGAATCGAAGGAAAAGCCCTCATCACAGGCGCCAGCGGATTCATCGGAGGGCGCCTGCGTGAAACCCTGATCGACCAGGGCGTCGACGTCATCGCCGTGCGACGCAACGGTAGCCCCCCCGCCAAGCGCGGTCGTTCCGTCGAGTTGTCCTATGCGGACCGCGAGGGCATCGCGCGCTTGATCCGCGAGGAAAAGCCCGACTGGGTCTTCCATGTCGCCGGCGTCACCAAGGGCGTCACCTACGACGACTTCCGCAACGGAAACGTCATGCCGACCCGGAACCTGCTCGAGGCCGTTCGCGACGAGCACCCCGGCGTGAAGCGCTTCGTGCACGTGTCGTCGCTGACCAGCTATGGGCCTTCCACCTCTGACCGACCCCACGTGGAGTCGAGTCCACGAAGACCCATCGAGTACTACGGCGAGAGCAAGCTCGAGGCCGAGCGCATGGTGGAGGCGGAGAAGTCCGTTGCCTGGACGATTCTGCGGCCGGGCGGGGTCTACGGCCCCGGCGACGTGGACTACTTCGAGCTGTTCAAACAGGTCGAGCGCGGGTTCGACGTCTTCTTCGGCAACCGCAAGCGGCTGTTCTCCGGCGTGTATGTCGACGACTTCGTCACCGCCATCCTGCACGCGGCCGCGCACCCCGACACGGTGGGCAAGGGGTACTTCGTGTGCGACGGTGTGCCTGTGACATGGGAGCGCTTCCAGCGCGAGATCGTGCGCGCTTCGGGCAAGAAGGTGCGTACCTTGGACCTGCCCGGCATCTTCGTGGACATCGCCGCGCTCGGCGGTGAGTTCGTGACGAAGATCGACCGTAAGCCGCGACTGTTCAATCGGCAAAAGGCCAAGATGGGCGCCCAGGAGGCCTGGACCTGCAACAGCGACGCGCTGCGTGCCCTGGGGTGGGCGTCGGAGTTCGACATGGACCGGGGCGTGCGCGCAGCGCTTGCCTGGTATCGCGAACATCGATGGGTCTAGCTCCCGGATCGAACTTGTGTTCGCGCCCGTCGTCCAGACGTGCTAGCTCCCGCGCGTGCGCCGCATGACCCATCCCACCCGGCTGATCGCCGTTGCCTTCACCACCTGCTTGGTGGCGTGGTCCGCCTCCGCGCGCGCCGACGTGTCCTCTTGGTTCTTCGCGGGCGGTGGGCCCAGCTGGCTCTCCGAGCAGAAGAGCGCCTACGAGATGGTGCCCTCGCTGCAGTTGGACCTGGGGATCGGGACCCCCTCGTCGAGCGCCGCCGTGCTGGGTGTGCTGTCACGTTCGACCACGCACTTCGGCAAGGGGACCGACTTTGCCCTCGCACTGCGGGCCGCCACGGGCGAGTTCTCGCGCGGCGGGTTCGGTGTGGCCCTCGACGCCGGCGCCTACAAGAGATGGTGGGGCATGGAATCCTCCGGCCCCCTGGCCTCGCTTCAACTCGGCGCCCCCTACGGTTTGCAGCTCTCCTTCAATGGCGCCTTCGGTTCCGATGATCACAGGACCTTCGGGGTCATGTTCGGCATCGACTTCCTGCGGCTGACCGTTCACCGCCTCGCTGGCGAGCAGTGGTGGAAGAACCCCCGGCCCGCCTGGCGCCCTGAATCGGCGCCGTAGCGCCGCTTCGAAGAAACCACAGAAGACGCAGAGGGCACAGAAGGCAGAGGGAAGAGGGCATCTCCGCCCCAGCATCATCCCTGCCTCTGATTCGTCTGCTTCTGGCTTCTGTGCCCTCTGCGCGTTCTGTGGTTCCTCTCCCCCTTCGGCCTCCCCACGATCCTCCCCGTCTCAAGGTCGGCGCATCTCCGCCCCAGCATCATCCCTGCCTGTGATTCGTCTGCTTCTGGCTTCTGTGCCCTCTGCGCCTTCTGTGGTTTTTCGTTCTCCCTCTTCATGGAATCGCCTCCCCGCGTAGCGCGCCGCGAAGACCCAGAGCACCGCCACCCCGATCGTGAGCACCGAGAGCCAGCGCAAGGACGAGAAGTCCGTGAACACCATGGTGACCCCGAGGCTCAACCCCACGGCAACGACTTTGGCTAGGCGCTGCACGAACATGTCAATAAACGCCTTGGCGTTGTACTTCTCGGCGCGGGTCGTCACCGTGTAGAGCGCCTCGCGCGCGGACTGCTGGATCGAATAGCTCAAGGCATTGTCCACGGTGTTGAGCGAGCTCCCCACCCACAGGACGGGGAACAGGAGAAACGCACCCGACCCTGCGGCCACCGCCAGGGGCAGGATCATGAGCGCCACCGTGAGTCGGAACCGGCTCATCACGAAGCCCGTGAGCAGGAGCTGGACCACGAAGGAAGTGACGTTGGTGATGGTGTAGACCGTGGAAAACTGCTTCCCGATGGCCGGTCCGTCCAGGTAGTGGGCCACGGTCGCGGTGAACTGGAAGTCGAGGACGGTGGAGACGATCTCGTAGAGCCCGACCATGGCGACGATGGCGAGAAGGTAGCGAGAACGAAACACGAGACGCGCGCCCTCCAGGGCGGGGCTTCCTTCCGTCGTGCGAGGTTCGTCGGCCGAAGCGCGAGCGGGGGATGCGGACGGGTCGACCCGTCGCCCCGCGAAGGCCGCGGCGATCGCGATGACGGCTGCTACGCCCAGACAGATCCACATCCAGCCGTCCTTGCCGATGCGATCGATCCAGACGCGCAGGAAGGTGCTTCCGAACACGCCGCCGGACACCCCGCCGAGGACGATGAGACCGTAGATGCGTCGGGCTGCTTCGGGCGTGACGGCATCGTTGAGGAAGGCGAAGAAGGTGGCGACCATGACGGTGCTGTACAGGTCGCCGAAGAGATAAAAGGTCCAGACGGTGCCGGGGCCAGCGTGGGGCAGGAGCCAGGCGTAGAGGGCGAAGCCCACGGCGAAGAGGGCAGAGAAGATGTGCGTGAGCTGCTGCCTTGCGAAGCGCCGGGCCAGCCACGAGAACAGAATCACCGCGAAGGAGGCGACTACCAGGTTGAGGACCTTGGCGAGCAACTCGGCCTGGGAAGCCTTGAAGACGACGCCGAGGATCTCGACCCCTTGCTGGTCGTAGAACTGGATGAAGACGGCCTTCTTGATCGGCTTGAGGATCCAGAAGGTGGTGATGACCGCGAAGAAGTAGACGAACATCGAGAGGGCGAGCGGCAACTCGTGCCGCTTGATGTCCATCACGGCGCGGAGGGGGTTCGTCATGGCCGGGCGAGCATACACCCGTGAAGGTGTCGCCTCGCCGGTTGGCACACGCGCCAGAGTTTCATCCGGTGACCTCCCGGCTATCGCCCTCCCAGAAGCTCCCTCAACTTCGCCACGCTCTGCACGAGCCCGCAGTCTCGAAGCCGATCCAAGACCTGCTCCCTGGTCATCGGCGGGTTCTTCAAGGCGGCGAGCTGTTCCAGCAGCGCGCCGACGACGAGGCCGGGGGCAAGATCGATCTGATCCACCACGAAGTCGTCGGGGTGGCGGGCCTCGATGCCCATCGGATCGAGCACTGCCATCGGGAAGTCCTTCAGGTTGAACGTCACGATGGTCTGTGACCCGGAACGGATCGCGGCGGCCAGCACGTGACGGTCATCCCGGTCGGGCAAGCTAAGGCCATCGATCAGGTTCCCGTGGCCCGACACGATGCAGTCGGGGATCGCTTCTCGCATCAACCGTCTCGTGCGATTCAGAGCTTCGGGCTGGAGGTCCGGCCGCTCCCTCTTGATGGCATCGAAGCATTCATCCAGGATCTCATCGGACCACTTCGCCTGGACGATGCCCGTCCGGGCCAACCGAAGCAGGAAGTCCCGCAGCGGTGCGGGGACAGCACGCAGGCGTCGTAGACGACGATGAAGGGCATCGATCAGTACCCGAGGCCGTGGTTCTGAGCTTCCGCGGCAAGCTCGTCCAGGACTGCCTTGCGCTTGTCATCGTCGGACTGCTTGTGGGCCATGATGTCCGCCATCAACACCCGCCGATGGGCACCGACCTTGCGGTGGGGGATTGCGCCAGCCTCCAGAAGCTTCACCAGGAAGGGCCTCGACACGTTGAGCATGTCGGCTGCCTGCTGGGTCGTCAGCTCTGCATGAACTGGGACGATGCTTACAGCGGTGCCGTTGGCAAGGTGGCCGAGGATTTCCAGGAACAGGTCGAACGCTTCCTTGGGCACCGTGACCGCGACGTTCTCGTTCTTGTTCTTGGCGACCTGGAGGGAGCGTGGCCCTCGTTGCTTCACGGACGATAGGAGGCGCAGGGCTTCCTGGGCCTGCCGGGCTTCGACTGGGGACGGGAGACGGAGGGCCGCGTTGGACATTCATTAAGGGTACGGCTCGAACGAAGCTAACGCAACCAACGAAACAACCGAAACGACGCGACACCTATTTATGCGTCGAAGGCCACGTCCGCATCCATGCTCGCATCTACGACCACCGGTCGCTGGAACCCATGCGCAACCTCATGGAGTTGAACCCTCTGATCGAGGGATTCGTGGGCCTTCTCGCGGGATAGCGTCCGAGCCGGTCTCGTATCCGGTTTGTATCCGCCCCCCATTTGTCGATGGGTTGGCCAAACACAAAAGCGAAAACCCGCCAATTGCTCAGCGGGTTTTCAGTCGGGGCGAGTGGATTTGAACCACCGACTCCTTGACCCCCAGTCAAGTGCGCTAACCAGGCTGCGCTACGCCCCGGGGCCACGGCCGAACAGACCGCTTTCTTGAAGTAAGGCCGCGCAGCCTACCGGAACGAACACGAACTGCAACCCCAAAATGCTCGCCCCTCACTCCGACCGCACGCCGACCGGAGCCGACACGCCCCAGACCCGCACCTGCAAAATCTCCCCCGACCGGAGCGACGACGCCTCCACCTCGTACCGGCCCCCCGTCGCCACGCACACCGGCCCCCCTGGCGGCACCAGCATGGGCGCCCGCGAGGTGGCTTCCGCCACGGCACGCCCTCCCGGGTCCCGCAGCACAGCTCTTGCCCCCGCGCCCGTCGTCGAAGAGACTATCCCGATTCGTATACAAGCGTCCGCCGCCACGTCCACCGCCACGCGGCCCGTGCCCGCCTCCTTGGCGGCAAAAGCCGAAAGCCCGGGCGCACAGGCCCGGCCAAGCCCGTCGAGCTGCTCCTCGGCCGGTAGGGTCCCGTCGACATACCCCGAACAACCCCGATCGAAGTAGTAGGCAAGAGCAGGCGCCTGCGAGCCCGCGGGCTCCGGCCCCCCTGCTCGCTCCGCAGGAGCCACCGAGCCGGAAGGGATCGCCGAAGGCGCCGTCGATGCGTCCCCCGTCGTGGGACGGCACGAAGCCACCCACACCGCGGCGAGAACAACCCCGACGGCGTACCGCGGCCCCACTACCACCCCGTCTGGTTGTCCACCGCGAGAAGCTCGTCCACGTTGGGCTGGACCACGATCTCGATGCGACGGTTGCGGGCCTTGTTCTGGTCTGAGTCGTTGGCCGCCACGGGGTCGAACTCGCCGTATCCACAAGCGGATAGCGCCTTGGCGTCGACGCCGTCGTCGACCAGGATCTCCACGACCTTGATGGCGCGCGAGGCGGACAGGTACCAGTTGGAGGGGTAGCTGGAGGAGCTGATGGGCTCGTTGTCCGTGTGGCCAGAGACTTGGAACTGTCGGTTGGGGATGGTGCGAAGGATCGCGGCCACCTCCTGCAAGGCGAGCTTGCCCCCAGGCTTCACGGCGGCGCGGCCCGAGTCGAAGAGCACGTCGTTGGGCAACTGCAGGACCATGCGCCCGCGACGGATCACCACCTGGAGCTGGCCGGCGTCGGCCATCTTTCGGAAGCGCTCGACGAGCTGCTTCATCTGCTGGGCGCGGCGTTCGGCGGCGGCCTGGGCGCGGCGGAGCTCCTCGAGGCGGGCCTTGGCGGCCTCGAGGCTGGTGGACAGGGCGCCCTTCTCTTGCAGGAGCTTGTCCACGTTGGCGCCCAAGCGCTCGAGCTCGCTGCGGAGGCTGGCGTTGAAGGCGGTGGTCTCGTCCACGCTCTTCTGAAGCTCGGCCAAGTCCTGGTTGGCGCGCTGGGTGCGGGCGTCGAGGGTTGCCTGGCTGTCCGCGGCCTTCTTGCCGTTGGCTTGCGCCTGGGCCTGGGCGCTCTGGAAGTCCTGGCCGCATCGCCCGAGGGTGCCCTGGCATTGCGCGAGCTCGGCGACCTTGGCGTCGAACTCGGATTGCTTCACGCAGGCGAGCGAGGAGAGGGCGAGCAGAAGGGTGACGAAAAGCGGGCCGATCCTACGCATGGGCAGGGTCTAACACCGGGTGATCCTCGAGCCAAGTTCCGAGCGTCAGGGGTACGTGCAGTCGGCCTCGCAACCGTCTCCGGAAGTGGTGTTGCCGTCGTCGCACTCCTCGGCGAGGGACTTGAACCCGTTGCCACAAACGTCGATGAGCACGTCCATGCGATAGGGGAACGTCGGAGCCGCAGCGCCTGCCGCGCGGACGAACACGTAGTACGTGTCCGGAGGCAAGTCCTTCACGACCAAGTGCGAGCAGTAGCCCTCACCGCTGTCGTCGTCCTGTCCCACGAGCGTGGCGCCGCCATTCCGATACAGCTCCACGACCGGGTCCATCAACTCCTTTGCACACGCGTCATCCCCCAGATCGTGAACGAGAATCACGAAGTTGGTCCCAGGGGCCGCGGCTGCGATGGACACCACGTCCACGTCCCCCGCCGGATCAATCGCACCGGTGACACGGGACTCGAAAGGGGTGGCCGTGGCAACGTCGTCGTTGGGTTCGCTCTCGTTCGACTCCAGCTTGCAGTCCGAGCTGCACCCATCGCCGCTTACCGCAGCCCCGTCGTCGCACTCCTCGGTAGGATCCCGGCTCCCGTCACCACACACAATGGCCCGCGACGACGCGGCGATCTCGAATTCGCCGTGCTCAGCAGCCCCAACCCCATCGACGACGAGGTAGAGCGGAACACCTTGCTGAGCAGGGACGATGATGCGCTCCACCGCGTTCATTCCCAGCGCATAGTTGGTGCAGCTCAGCTCGGATCCTGTCTGATCGCATTGGGACCTTGCGGACAGACTCACGTCTGCGGCAACGGTCGTGACTGTCGCCTCGACCACGCCCGTCACCTTGGGGGTGATGGCGAAAACCATATCTGGCCCACTCGTGGCCCCGTCGAGGCACGACGACGTGAGGTTGTCGGGATGGGACCAGGTGTTGCCCTTCAGCGTTCCCGGGTCCTCGAGCTCGAGGGGCGCAGAGCAGGGGTCCGTGCAGACGGCCGCGCAATCGTCATCGTAACAGTCCTCGATGCCGTCGTTGTCGTTGTCGATGCCGTCGTAACAGCGCTCCACGCCGACGCAGGCGGAGAAGTCGATCTCGCAGTCGACGCAGACAAGGTCCCCGGAATCGAACCCGAGGGTGACGCACGTCTCGCCGTTGAGGTTGCTCCCTTCGCATTCCTCGTCGCCTTCGATGATGCCGTCGCCGCAGACCCCTGGGCCCGTGCCGCCGGATGCACCCGTGCCTGCGGTTCCAGCCGTGCCCGCAGTCCCCGCGGCCCCAGCGGTGCCGCCCGAGCCACCCGAGCCTCCGGTTCCGCCGGTCCCGCCCTCGGCCCCGGTGCCCCCCGAGCCACCCGTTCCGCCCGAGCCGAAGACACCGCCGCCTCCCGACGGTGAGTGTTCATCGTCGGAGCAGCCAGCCATGGTGAAAGCTCCCGCGCCCAGCGCGAGGAACGCCCAAGAAGCTACTCGGTAGCAGGACATGAGTAGGTGATCTGCCAGTCGTTGATGGTTGGGAACTCGTGCGCGCTCGTGGACGGGTACGCCATGGCCTTGACTTCGATCACTGGCATGAATGCGGCCGGCGTGTCGAGCAGATCGTACAAGTCCAGAGGACACCCGGTCTGTCCGCCTGACATCGGGCACACCTCGGTGTTCAAGAGCGTACTCGCCGTGCCGCCCAGGACGTATTCACTCGTCAAGGGCTCGGCTTCCCCCGTCCGGAACCAGAACTCCACGTAGGAATTGAGGGGAGTGACGGTGTCGTACGCGAAGTACCCCCACTGCACCCGCGTGCCTGGCGGACAGGTCCCCTCGTAGGTCTGCACGCCTTCCGCCGGATCGTAGTTCGTCGGACAACCGAGCAGGACGGCCAAGCTCGCGAGTGGGTCGCTCTGAACCGTCGCGCACGCAGTCGAACACAGCGTGATGGTCGTGGGGTTCGTGGGGTTGTCGTAGTACCAATCGCAACCCCCGGTTCCCGTCGTGGTCGGGTTGAAGACGACAGCGTCTTGCTCTTTGCCGCTCTGATCAGGTCCTGGCGAGTAAAGCACGGTCACATCGTTCGGGTTGTAGGTGCTCAGATCGGGCAGGGTGAACTCGCAGGTCACGGAGTTGGACGCGATCCCCAGCAGCGCATTGAGCAACTGTGTCTCCACGGTGCCGGAGTTCGTGGTGTCGACCTTGATGATGCTTCCTCCGCCGCCCTGCGCCGCGATGCTGTTGAGAAGGTCGTACGCCACGTCGCCGGTCTTGAATTGATTGTTCCCGATCCCGATGGTGTAGGTGCGCACGGGGTTCGTGGTGAACTGAGCGAACGCACCGCTGGCGAGGTTGATCATCGCGGTTCGGTCACCGGCTGTCGTGTTGCCGTACACATAGGGGGCGCTGGGGTTGCACGACGTCGGCTCTCCGTCGGACACCAACACCGCGACATGAACCTCGTCGGGTTTGGCAATTCGGCCCGCGACTGCGGCATCGAGGGTTCCGTCCATGGCTGGGTAGGTTGGGGTGCCACCGAACGGACAGGTCCCGTTCAGAGCGGCAAGCAGGCTGAGCTCGTGGGTCGTGCTCCCGAGCGAACCGAGCGGAGTGTATGCGTTCTGGCAGTAGGAAGCCGCGCAATCCGTAGCGTAGCCGTTGCCGTCCATCCAGCCGCACCCGTCGTGCACGCCGGTCACCGCGTTGTGGGGGTACATCTCGAGGGAGAGGTTCATGCTGTCCACCGACCCGGACTGAAAGAACGCGCTCAGTGCATTCTTCGCCCCGGTCCACCGGGAGTCGGCGTTGCAGTTGCACACCCCGCCCGAGACGCTGCACGTGTTGGTGGTCCCATTGCCCGCGAACCCCATGGAGCCCGACTTGTCGATGATCAGGTACATGTTGACCGTCTTGAGGGTCGCCTCGGCGCCGGTGGTCGCACACACCGGGTCCAGGCAAGGCACGCCACGGTGCGACTCGGACCAGTTGTCGAGGCAACTGCATTCGCCCGTTTGGTGTCCGGTCATCCATGTCGGGTTGACGTAGATCTGCCGGTTGCTGCCGATCCCGGGATCGCCCAGGCCGCACGTCGTGACCCAGATGCACTCGCCGGGCGGAATCTCCTCCGCAGTCCAGCACTCCTCGCCCTTGTTGTCATCCGGCGGGTAGCAAATCCCGTAGTGCGTCGAGTTGCCAGGGTAGTGCACGATCGGGATGCCGGCCGGCGCGGTCACCGTCCCGTGGTTGCAGATCGGGATGGCGTTGTCGCAGGGAACAGCCACCGACAAGTCGATGCCGGTCTCGCTGCCCGCCACCACACAGGAGGTGTCGATCGAGCCGGGCTCACGGGGCTCGCACTGCCCGGTCCCCGTCCCGCAGGTGGCGTCGCAAACGGTCTTGACCTTGTCTACGCAAGTGCTGTCCCAAACTGCAGCGCTCGTCGCGGGGGAGAGGACCGTTCCGGGGCCCTCGCAGAGAGTTCCATTGTTGTTGTTCGTACAGTTTTGGTTGATCCAGCTGGGGGTGCTGTTCGTGATCTTCCCGCACCCACTCGTGGGCGCGGTCACCCAGCCTGCGAAGCCGCTGAGTGCCGAGTTGTCCCACCAGTTCCACGACCCGCTGGCTCGTGTCAGACCGATCCACGCACTGCCGCTAGTCACCAATGGCTTCGCGAAGTCGTTCTCTGCGGCGCTCGTGATGATCGCGAGGTCCCAGCCTGCGCCGGGGGCGAGTGTCGAGCAGTTCGTGCGCGCTTCAGCCCACTTCGCATTACCGGACACGTAGCGATAGCACCGCCCCGTCGCATCGTTCGGATACCGCGAGCTTCCCACTGGGCACGCACAGCTCTTGCCCGCGCACCCGCTGCCCACGGTCCCGATGGCAGCCACACAGGCCGCCGTCCAGGCCGTGTTGCAGCACTCAGGCATCACGGCACAGATGCTCGACACGCAGGTGTCGCACGACGGCTCGAGCTTATCCCCCACCACACACGGGTCGTGGGCGCAGGGGGACCCGCAGCAACTCGCCTGCGCGTCGCAAATCGCGTCCACGCACGGGTCAGCCGCAGCACATGCCCCCTCGAACGCCACCCCTGTCTCACACTTGGTATGCCCGTGCTGCTGCACACACACCGAGTTGGTCGTCACGTTGGTGCATTCGTGGTTGAACTGACAGTCGGCTCCCCATTCGCACGGCTCGATGATCCCCTTGCCGTAGACCAAGCCCTTCGGCAATCCAGCAACGGCCCCTCCCACGTACTCACCGATCCAGTTCTCGATCACGTCTGGCTGCGAAATGACGTCCGGATCCCCATCGAAGTTCTGGCATGTCGGGTCACACGGGTTGTTGTCGCACGCGGCGGCATCCGTGAGCGCCATCGTCCGCATGCCCGATGCCGGCGTGTACGGTCCGCTCCACTTCTTGTTCGTGATCGTCCCGTCGCCGCACTCGGTCCAGCCCCCCTCCACGCAGGCCTGCGTGCCCTCGTAGCAGGTGAGCACGCCGTTGTGCTCGCCGATCGTGACGAAGCACGCCCGGGTGACGCCGTCCGCGCAGGCGTGCGTCCCCCCGTCCGTCGGCACCGTGTGGCCGTTGTCTATCCCGTCCGGCGAGTCACTGCTGCATGCGACCACCGAGACTCCGACCATCACGGTGGCGAGCAGCCCGCGCACCACCATTTGCCCGACCGACTGGCTGAGCCTGGATCGCCTCATCGTTCTCTCCCATCAGGACCGTATGGCAAGCGGTTACGCTCCCCGCAGGAGGAGCTATCCGCTCTGCGCTTGTGAACGCACCCCATGCCGCCGTTCACGTGAAGCACATAGCGTGCCGTCGGGAACGGCGCCCTGGCAAATGGATCCCGGGGCAAAGCGGCATGAACCTCGCTGGTAGCACCTGAAATAGTTGCAGGGATATGCAAGACCTGCGACCCGGGGCCAGGCGACGCCTGCGGAGCGATACCCACATTCCCCCCTTCCCCCGCCTTGTCTTTCCACGCACCGATCGCGGCCGAACGCGGAGGGAAGCCTACCGTGCGTCGCAACTGGCTCCGCGTGGAGTACCGCACTCGAGCCCCACGCGGTCGAGGGGGAACAGTCCGTAAACGGATAGTCTAGTCCCAAATCAAGCACTGTTCGAAGAAGGTGCTTGGGTTTGGGGCTATCCGAGCCAAAGGCGAGGCGTTTTGGGTGAGCCGCGGTGAGCGCGGCGAGGGGGCTTTGCGAAAGCCCCCTTAGAAGAACCTAGACCCAAAGCAGCGCGGAGCGCTTGATTTGGGTCTAGTCGCCCAGGGGCACGGCGGCTTCCCGGCACGTGCCCAGACCGCCCAGCCCCATGTAGGATTGACAGACCCCCGGGGTGCAATCGGCATTCGAACAGCAGTACTTGATGCACCCAAGGGTCGGGTCGCAGGTCGAACCGGCTTTGCAGGAAGCGGACGTGCAGGGCTCGCAAATGGCATGTCCGTGGGGGCCCGGAACGCACTGCCACTTGCCTCCCACTTCATCGCACGCCTCTCCGGCCCCACAACCACTGTTGGTGATGGGGTTGCAAGCGAAGAACTCGGTCCCCACCGTGACACAGTCACCGGGACCAGGTGCGACGGGCGGATTGCATTCGGCACCCCCGATGGGCGGTGGCGCGTCGATGGGGCCTGCATCCACGATTTCACCACCCAAGAAGCCCGCGAATACGTCGTCCCTCGTGGCTTGGCAGATGCCGACGGAGGTGGGGGGCTGCATCACGCAGAATTCGCCGACGGCGCACTGCAGACTGTCGCAGCAGTACCGCGTGCACTTTCCACCCAAGCCGAGGCACGTGAAGCCGGGGATGCACGTGTTCGGGTACGGCGTGCCGCAAAGCTCGCACGGGGCCACCAAGCCGAAGTCTTGCGGCACGCACCGGAATCTCTCCCCGTCGAACTCGCAGGTCTCTCCAGCACCCACGTCGCACGGGGTCGACGTGATCGGATCGCATTGGTAGCCGTTCCCATCGATGATCACGCAGTAGCCTTGTCCGGTAGCAGGAATAGGATCCACGAAACACTCGATGCCCGGGTCTGGGCCGTCGACGGATGTGTCGGCCAAGGCATCGTCGCCGCCATCAGGGGCCACCGTTCCCGCGGCTCCGCTGACGTTCCCGTCCAAGCCGGAGTCGCCTCCGATGCCGCCCCCGCCCGATCCCGATGTGCCGCCAGAACCGCCTGCTCCCCCGGTGTTGGGAAACACGTTGCCGGAGGCGGGACTGCGTTCGTCCGACCCGCAGCCTGCGAGGAGCGCAAGAACCGCCAACAGCGTCATCGGGCGCAACATCGGACCGCCTTTCATAGGACACACCTGACAGATCCTAGCGTGAGAAGCCCGCGTGTTCCAACAAGACTATCGGCCCCGCAGGTCGCTACGTATTGCACGGCCGTGCAAGTATTGCGGCCCTTGCCGTGGTCGTGCCGCCGAGCGAGTGGACAAAGACCGAGTTCGACAGCGTAACCGCGATTCTTGGATGCGTTGAAGGGTGGCATGGACCCTGCTACGTTAAACGATGGTCTATTGTGTGCGGTCCTGAAGAGCGGCCGAAGGAGACAGTGTAGCACCATGCCACGCAGCAGAGCATCCCTCGCGTCGAACGTCCGCTCGAGCACGACTATCCCACGGATCGTCGTCGTCGGTCTCACCGCGCTCGGGTTGGCGTGCTGGTCGGGGTGCGGCTCGGACGGTGGCTCGTCCATCGGGGATGGGCACAAGGTGCAACAACCAGATGATGACGGCGGAACGGTCCAGTGCGAGGTCGGCGCCACGAAGGCATGCTTCGTCTATGTAGGCGAGAATAGCGGCATCCTTTCTTGCTACGAAGGCGTGCAAACGTGTGGCGAGGACGGGCGCTACGGCCCGTGCCAGGACGGGACCGTCGTGAAGCGACTCCGAGCCGGGACGGCCCCCGCGGGGGGCATGCGGGTGTTGAGCCTGAGCGACGCAGGAAGCTGTCAGGACAACCCGTGCGACCCGTCCTGCCAGGTGTTCGATGAAGAGCCGGACGGGGGGCTCTCGCTTGGCGTCGAAGGGGACGGACCGCAATGGCAGACGGCCGACATCAAATCCCTGGAGGACGCCAATTGGCCTGCTGGTCTGTACAAGAAGGGGATCAGCGAGCCCTGCTTCTCGAACATGGACTGCCAGTACGACCAGTACTGCTTCGAGCCCCACACCGCGGCTGCCTGTTCCCACTCCAAGTGTTCGACCGGCGCGGGGCTCGTCAGCACCTGTGACCAATGCGTGACAGCCGTGTGCGCCAAGATGCCGTCATGCTGCACGTCGGCTCAAGCGCAGTGTCTTGCTGCCGGTACGGCCTGTCCTGGGGCGACCGCGTGCTGCCATGGTCTTGCTTGCACGGGCGGCACGTGCCAGCCCCCCGCGCTCTTCGAGAAGACCTTCAGCGATCTCCACGCCAACGGGTGGACCCAGACGTCGGGGGGATCGTGGCAGGTGGGACCCGCGGCGAGCGGCTCCAATGACCCCGCAACGGACACCACCCCCACGGCCGACAACTGGCTTGTGGGTACCGTAATCGGCGGCGCCTACGCCAACAACAGCAACTACACGCTCTTCAGCCCCATCATCAACACGACCGGCACGGGCAGCTTGACGCTGACTCTCCGGAGTTGGGAGCAGTTCGAGGCCAACTGGGACTACGGAAGGATCTGGGTCTCCACCGATGGCACCAACTTTTCGCAGACGATCTACTCCACCAGCGCCACCCAGTCCCTCTGGAAGAGCCTGTCGTTCGACATCGGCGCGTACAGGAGCTCGCAGTTCAGGCTGGCGTTCCAGCTCACCAGCGACGGTAGCGTCGTGAACGGGGGGTGGAGCCTGGATGATATCGTCATCCGGAACGCCTGCCAGCCCACCGGTGCCTCCTGCGCGCAAGGTCAGGCCTGCTGTTCCGACTCGTCCTGTGTGAACGGGGTCTGCGCGACTGCTTCAGGAGGGTGGAACGAGGCCTGCATCGACAAGGTGGGCGAGGTGTGCGGAAGCTACTGCCCCACGACAGGCACGTGCGATCATGCGGTGTGCCTTGCGGGAGGGCCGCTCAATGCCACTTGCGACAGTTGCGTGCAGGCCATCTGCGCGCTCGACCCCACCTGTTGCAGCACGGCATGGGGCAACCACTGCGTGGCCAAGGTGGGCCCCGTTTGCAACCAGAACTGCGTTCCTCCCGTGGGGGACTGCCGACAGTACAACCCCGGGGAGTCGAACCCGTACTGCGTGGGCAGCCCTGATTTCACGGCCGGCGTGCCTTGCGGCAACACGGTGCCCATCTGCAACCGAGGGGACGTGGCCGTGGCGGCCAACTCGGCCAGCTTCTTCTACTTCCCGGGCATGAGCCAGAACAACGATTTCACCTCGTGCAACGTGGGCGGCAACTTCCCGAACAACGCCGAGCGATGCCCAATCGCGGTCGAAATCCCGCCCGGTGAGTGCCGGAGCATCACCTGCGCCGGTCTCGGGAACAATGGCGGCATCGTGGTCAACCCGCCGGCCCAGGCGTCCATCGTGGCAAAGTTCCCCGGCTATGCCGCGGTCCCCGAGTGCAACTGCCAGAACAACTGGTCCCTGTTCAAGCAGCCCAAGGCAGGGGATCCACCCTGCGGCGCGCCCGCCTGCCTCTCCACGAGCGTGGAGGCCAAGATTCCGACCGTGAACATGTACATCATGTTCGACAAGTCGGGCTCGATGTCCGGCAATCGCTGGACCCTCACCACGCAAGCACTCCGGGGATTCATCCGAGACCCGGCTTCAGCCGGACTGCGGGTCGCCTTGCGGTTCTTCCCGAGCACCGTCGGCGGCATCGAGTGTGGCGGGACCACCTGCACCGACGTGGGTTGCAAGGTTCCGGAAGTCCCCCTTGGCACGTTGCTCGCCGCCCAAGGGACCGATACGACTTGCGGAAGCATGCCCAACAATTGCAGCAACGCCGCGGACCCCCAGGAGTGCGCGCTGGTCAAGGCAATCCGGTGCGCCAGCCCGAACGGCTGGACCCCTCTGCTCACCGCCCTCGGCGGCGCCACTTCCTACATGGGCGACCACGCTGGCACCTATCCGATGGAGCGATCCGTCGTGGTCCTCGTGACCGACGGCTATCCCGAAGGGGCGACGAACTACCCTGCCGACTGCCGGAGCCCTGCCAACACAAACTTCGTCACCAAGGCTGCGAATGCCTACGCGAGTTACGGTGTCGTGACCTACACCGTGAATGTCGTGGGCGGCAGCGCCACCCTCATGCAAAACATCGCCACCGCGGGACACGGCCAGTACTTCTACGTCTCGGACGCGAACGCGAGCACGGAGTTGGTGAATGCCCTCAACCAGATCCGCGCCAACTCCGTCTCGTGTGACCTGCTCCTCAACTCCAGCATGGGAATCAACCCCTACGACGTGACCGTGTCGTTCACGCCGACCGGGGGCACCCTGTCGAACTTCACCCAGGTCGTGACCGCGGCGGACTGCGGAACCAACAACGACCGCTACTACTACGACGACAACACGAACCCCACGAAGATCACCTTGTGCCCTGCGACGTGTGCCCGCGTTCGTGCCGACGTGGGCGCGAAGATTGGGCTCGAGATTGGCTGTCCGAACAACCTCGAAGCCGAGACCTATCCCTTCACGTACTCCGCGTCGTGCCCTCCGGGCACGAGGGCCCAGTGGGGACAGCTCACATGGGCTGCTACGACCCCCGGGAATTCCAACGTGAAGTTCGAGGGCAGGACCTCCGAGAATATCACCACCTTCGACACCCCCCCCGTGGCCGGCGAACTCAAGAATCTGGGAACCGCCCACGCCAACGTGGCTCCCTTCACGGGCGACACCCAGTCCTGCACGATGTTCGGTCCCGCTCCAACTTGCCCGGTGGACCTGTACGCAAGGCTGGGGCTGCCCGCAGCCAACTACTCCCACCTCGAGTTGCACGTCACCCTCAACCCGTCCACCACGGGCGCATCCCAATCCCCCACCCTCGACGACTGGGACGTCACCTACTCCTGCGCCCAGACCGAGTAGGTTAGGGGCTTCGCAGAAACAAGTGACTCATCCCCGATCGGGCTCGGGCTCGGGCTCGAGAAGAGGGTTCCATCGGTGTTGCGCAGCGACTTAGCTGGTCCGAGGGTCGCGGCGGCTCGACGCTGGCGGCTCGTCCTCGACCTGCTCGGGCTTCCGTCCGCTCTTTGCGCCCCGCGCCGACTCCGGCTCGCTCGACGACTCCGGCTCGCGCGCCGACTCCGGCACGTCGTCGGCAAGGAACTCCGCGAGCAGGTTGTCGATCTTGGCGGGCCTGGCAGCTTCCTTCATCGCGGGTGGAGGCTTGGGGACGGTCCGCTGCTCGATGACCTTCTTCACGCCCTTCTTGGGATCGGTCTCGGCCCGGTCCGGCGCTCCACGCGAGGCCTCACGGATCGGGGCCACACGCTGGGTCGCGGGAGCCTGCTCGCGGGGGACCTTTCGCGCCACCCCCGCTTGCGCCGCCACCAGGAAAGACCGCATCTGCTTCATCTGCTGATCATCCGTGTCGATGGTCCGCCGGATCCGCCGCAACGGCTGCCCAGTTCGCGCCGAGGCAGCCAGGTCGACGTCCATCGGGGGATCGACGACGCGCATGTCCTTGTCGTACAGGATGCGCACAGGAGGACGCGCGAAGAACCCAGGCAGGATCGGTGGCGCCGTCACGACCGCCGTCTCACCCGTGTCCAATTCGACGAGGGTCCCGACCGGGAAGATGCCCAAAGCACCCGTGAGCAACTTGCCGTCGATGCGATCGTCGGGGGTCCGCGCCCTCTCGAGAATCACTTGGATGGCATCGTCGATGGACAGATCCGGGCGGCCGGGGCACGACGCGGTCATCTCGGTGAAGGCTCTTGCGGTTGCCAGGATGCGCGACGCCAGCAGAGGCGTGTGCAGCGAGGCATAGACGGGACCGAGGCGGTGGGTGCGAGCCATCCAGTGGGCTTCGTACGCCACCACCGCGCGCTGCAGGGCCGGGACGTGGAGTCTGCCCAGGGAGGTGAGCATGACCGTCGAGCTGGCGGGAAGCCGGTCGAGCTGATCATCGGTCAAGACTTGCTGCTCACCGGACGCGAGGACACGCACACGCGCGGTGTCGTAGAGCAAGGTGGTGGTGACAATCGCCACGAGCACGTGCCGGTCCGACGTGACCTGCTTGGCCATGGCGAGGGCGAGGATGGCGGCGTTGACCGCCAAGGCGCCGGCGTCGGTGTCGTGGGGGCGAGCGCCCAGCATGGCGGTGACGGCGTGCAGGGACTCCTCGCCGTGGGAGACGAGCTTCTGGGCGACCCGCTTGATGCGGTTGGGGAGATGATGATTGCCTCCTCGCAGATCGTCGAAGAAGCTCCGCATCACGACGATGGCCGCGCTGTAGGTGCGGAGGACCCGCTCGCGTGTGGATTGGGGGCGAGTGGGGGCGTCGAAGGAAGCGAGCACGACTTTGCGGAGCGTGATGCTTCCCGAAGGCTTTTCCCCCAGGGGCGAAGCCGACCCTCGCAGCGCTTCCGCCACGTTGCGTGTCAGCAAGGACAGGTCGGCCAGGGTCACGCTGTCGGGGATCGTCACCTCGGAGACGCCGCACTTGTCCAGCATGGCTCCGAGGTCGATGGCTGATTCGTAGCTGGACTGGTTTGCCCGCAGCAGCGACCCGTTGACGAAGACGGTGCTCGAGGCGAACAGAATCCTCACGCGGGTTGCGCCCGTCAGGGAGCAATAGTCGTGGATCGCGTCGGTCGTCTGCTGGATGAGGGCGACGATGGTGGCGTTGTTCTCGCTGTGCAGGAGCGAGGCCTTCAGCAGGCGGTAGATGGCGAGGACCGAGGAGACGGCGGCCTGGCGGACCCGGTCTCCGCGGCTCGGCCCTTGATCCGTCGGCTCGTGGAGCGGGTTGGCCTGTTCGGTCATGGTGAGCCTCCGGCGCTGGGATCCGAGGCCTGGGTTCGACGCTCGATGGCTGCGATGGCGCGCTCGGCGGCCTCGCGGACGGGCGGGCTATTCCACCAGCGCTTCTTCGAGGCGTTGCGGGCGGCAGCCATTGCGGCCGGCGACGAGCTACGGGAGAGCAGATCAGCCGCCACGGCGCGCGTCTGCTCGAGGGAGTCCGAAGGGATGAGCTTGCTGCCCCCAACGATCTCGATCACGGCGGCCTCGCCTCGGGACGGGTCGAGGTCCCAGAGCGTGGTGAGCCAGAGCCTGCGTTCGGGGATGGGGATGTCGTGGAAGCTCGGCGCGGACACCCGTTTGACCAAGGCCGGCACCACCTTCTGGAGGCCGAGCCTGCCGACTACTTGCAAGGTCTCTCGCCTCACTTCCACCTCGGGGTCCTGCAGCATGTCCTCCAGCAGGGTGGCGTGCTTGGCAGCGACCGCCTCGGGAACGTGCACCAAAGCCTGGATGCGAACCGCGACGTGCCGGCTGCGAAACGTCGCGTCCAGGGCGGTGAGCGCCTGCGGCGTTTGCAGGTTGGACAGGAGCAGCAGAAGCTCGAGGGACAGGTCGAGTCCGCACGTCTCCAGCTTCGTGCCGAGCTGCGCTTCGCGTCCCAGCGCCCGGCGGCGGACGTACCGCAGGAGGGTCGCCCGAAGCTCCGTGTCGCGGCACGCATCGTAGCAGTCGAGCACGGCGTCCAGCAGGGAAGGGTCGTCGACGTGTTCGAGCACCGTCGCGAGCCCCTTGACGATGCCCGGGTCGACCGGCGCGGCCGAGGGGCCTTGTTGCTTGTGACCGTCACCGGTCAGGGTCGCGAGGATGGTGGACACCGTGGGGACGTCGAACATCACGCCGGCCAGCCTGGCGCGGGTCGCCTCGGCGGCGGGGGCCGAGCGGCGCGCCATGGCGTCGCACACCTGGTCGAACATCTCGAAGGCTGCCCTGTGGTTGTGGAGCGTGATCTGGTCCCGCGTCCACTCGCGCAGGACGCCTTCGAGCAAGGGCAGGTCGCCGTGACCAGATGCGTCCTCCCAGCCGTGGGCGAAGGCGTCGAGGAAGCGCACGTGAGTCTGCTCGCTTCCTTGCTGCATGCGGGCGCCGAGGGAGCCGCGGGTCACCGGGTCCAGGGCGAGAGAGGCCGCGGCCTCGCGCACTTCCCCCAGCATCGCGTCGAGGTTGCGCTCCAGGGCCAAGCTCTCCGTCGACCCCGTTTCCCAAGCGGCATCGATCTGCGCCATCGTCACGGTGAACGCAGCGACCTTGTCGCATTCCTTCTCGAACGCCTCTCGCGCGTCCGCTTCGCCCTCCGCGAACGACTCGACCGCGAAGTACGCGATGTGCTCGAATCGGCGGTCCCAGAACGAGCTGACCGCGTCCTCCTCGCCCGTGCCTTCGGTGCGGTCGTGGCTCAGCAGCGCGATGAAGTCGCGAAGCTCGTCGCCCGTGATGCCCGGGTGAATTTGCATCTTCCGGAAGCCGTCGGCGAAGAGCTGGTACGGGACCCGGTCGAGGGGAGGACGCTCGGGTTCCCACACGGCCGCGCCGGATCGCAGGAAGCCGTAGGGCGCCACGTCCCACCAGAGCACCTGGGGATGGAACGTATGTGCTGCGAGGATCTGCTCGAAGGCTGCTTGCGTGGCTCGCGCCGTGGTCGGGTGATCCCACCCGTACTGCCGCGCGGCCCCCATGCACAGCCCCACGTTCTTCCATACCCCTTGTAGAATCGACACGGCGCGAACCGCGTGCTCCGGATCGTCCGGCTCTTCGCTGACGTCGATCACGTCGCTGGCGCGAGCCACGACGCCCGCGGCCTTGCCAGGCACGGCCTCGGAGAGCCGCCCGGTGCGCAGCCCCACGAGGATTTCCGTGAGCCCCATGCGCATCGAGACCGCGTCCTGGTAGCGCTGCGTGCGGTCGAAGGTCAGGGCCTTGTCCACCCAGGCGACGAGCTGTACAGGCAACTCGGGGGCCACGTTGGCGATCGAGGGCACCGGGCGCGTGGCAGCGAGAACCAAGCTCTCGGCCTCGTTCCGTGCCCTTCGTAGCTTCACGCCGCTCAGCGCGATGTAAACACAGGCACCCACGGAGAAGAGATCCGCCCGGCCGTCGATCTGCTCGGTCAACCCCATGGCCTGCTCCGGGGCCATGAACCCTGGGGTTCCCATGGCGGTTCCCGCCCGGGTCACCTCCTCGCCTTGCCGCCACTCCCGCAGTCGCGCCACGCCGAAGTCGAGCACCTTCACTTCGCCCTTGCGCGTGACGAAGATATTGCCCGGCTTGATGTCCCTGTGGACGATCCCTACCTTGTGGCACTCCGCCAGCAGGTCCAAAACCACGTCGAAGATGTGAAGGACGGTTGCAGCCGGGAGTCTTCCCCCCGCGCTCTTGAGCATCTCCCCGAGTGTCTCGCCCTCGAGAAGCTCCATGACCAGAAAGGGGTCGCCGTGCTCCCCTTCGTCATCGTCGAGGACGGCCACCCGGGCTAGATGGTCCACCTTGTTTGCGATCCGTCCTTCGCGAAGGAAGCGCTGACGCACCTCCGGCTGCGCCGCGAACTCGGGGAGGAGAACCTTCACCGCGGCTCGCGAACCGTTCCGGTGCGTGGCCGCGTACACCGTGGCCATTCCGCCGGTGCCAAGGAGCGAGTCCACGCGCCACTTGCCAGCCAGGAGCGTCCCCACGCGTGGGTCGGCGGATGCGCTCGCGGAGGGGGCGTTTGGAGGAGACTCGTCGTCGAGCATAGTTCAAACGTTACCCTAGCCCGTGGGTCATAGGCCGACAACCGCCCCCTACTCCGCGATTCGCACCAGGAGCCGCGGCGCCTGTCCCCCCTCGAAACTCGCCACGAACTTCCTCCCAAACGCCGAGCCGTTGCCCTTCACCACAAGGCAGAGCGCGTGCCCCGGCGACCACCCCGACATCCCCACCACTTCCTCCACCACCGCACTCACGTCGGCCACGACGGTGTACTCGCCCTGCTCCCAAGGTTCGTCGGACGAATGTTGCACCACCGCTTCGGTGAGCCACCTCTTCGACGGTGGGTCGGGCTTCTTGAACCCCTTGCAGTCGGGAGAGGCTTCTCCCGCGACCTGCAGGTCGAGGGGCATCCACTGTCCCTCGGTGTCGACGACCTCGAGCTTCGCTTTCAGGACCTTCGCCCCTTTGGGAAGCGGCACTTGGGTGAATCGGAGCCCCGTGAAGCTCTTCTGAGGATCCTCCCCGGTGCCGAGCCAGAGCGTGGACCCGTTCGTCACGAAGGAGCTGCCATCCTCGTTGACGTCGTCCCCGCCAGCGTTGACCGTCAAGGTGAACTCCACGACGGGAGATCCTGCAGCCCCCGCATTGCCCGCGGCGCCAGCGTCAGCGTCTGGGCCTGCGTCCTGTCCCGCTACCCCGCCGGACCCACCCGATTCCCCGGCCGACCCGCCGGCCGTCGCGCCCCCTGCTCCCGCCGAGCCGCCCATCCCTGCGGACGCGCCCACGTCCGTGCCCGCCTCGAGCTGAGAGAGCGGCGGGGTCTCCGGGAACAAGTCGCACCCGATCCCCGTGGCGAAGCAAAGAAGAAGAAGGCGACGCCGCATCGTCCGACGAGTCTTGCACAGCTTGCCGATCCCGTCCTGCTGGGCTCCTCGTTCCTTTCCGCCGAACGCCGTCCTCCGCTCTGTAGGACGCCATTCTTCTGTGCGAAACGCCGTCCTCCGCTCTGTAGGACGCCATTCTTCACTGCAGAACGCCATCTTCCTCCCTGTCGGACACCGTTCTTCACTGCAGAACGCCATCTTCCTCCCTGTCGGACACCGTTCTTCACTGCAGAACGCCATCTTCCCCGCTGTCGGACGCCATTTCGCTGTGCGAAACGGCCTTTTTCCCCTTGGCATGCCCCAGGGCTCAGTGTTTTCATGCGGCCCCAACCAAGGGAGGCATGCATGGCAGCGAAGGCACAGATGGACTACCAGGCGCAAGGCGACGTAGTGCTCGAGCGGTTGAAGGCGCAACCCCTGCCCAAGACGCTCACGCCCTACGTGAAGGTGTTTCAGAAGGAACACGGCGCGTATGACAAGGCCTGTTCCGTGGTCGACAAGGCGCGCGCCGCGAGGGACGCGGCCCTTGCGTTCGTCGGCGAATCGGACGCGGTGCTCGACGGGAGCCTCGACACGCTGGCCGCGGAATTGATTGGTGCGAAAGCTGGCACACGCCAGTCGCCCTTCGCAAAGTTCTCCCGCTACTCCGTGAGCCAACTCAAGTCCCTTGCCACCAAGAAGGAAGCGGACGAGGTGCTCGCCATGGGCGGCAAGATCGCCAAGGCGAGCCTGCCCAAGGCGGTGAACACGGCGTCGGCCGCGTGCGTCAAGCACGCGACCGCGGTCAAGCAGGGGCTCGCCAAGTTGGTCGCGCCGCAGGCTGCGTATCGCAAGGCGCTCGAAGAGCGTGACGCCTTGCTCCCCGGCTGGGTGCGCGCTTTCTCACGCATGAAGAAGGTGGCCGCGGTCGCCTGGCTGGACGACGAAGCCACCTACCGTTCCGTGTTCGCGCCCGTGGAAGGCATCCAGGCGCCCAAGGCGAAGCGGGCGAAGAAGGTTCCTACGCAGCCGGTCGACGGATAGTTCACGCCCTCTGCCAACTACGCCTACACTCCCCCCATGACCCGACGGTTCAACACCGCGGGACTGTGCATCGAGGGGCAGCACTACATGGTGCCCCCGATTCCCCGGCTTCCCGACGCGCCCCGGCTCATCGAGCAGGGGGCCTTCTTCGTGGTGCACGGCCTGCAATCCATGGGCAAGAGCACGACGCTCCGAGCGATCTGCCGGATGCTCACTGCTGAAGGTAAGTACGCGGCGGTGGACTTCACCTGCGAGGCGGGGGAGCCGGCCCAAGAGGACGTGGAATGGGCGGAGCGGATCGTGATGAGTCGGCTTGCCGCCTACGCTCGTCAAGACTTGCCTGAGGATCTCTGGCCGCCGGACCCGTGGCCCGACGCCGTGGCTGGGTCGCGTTTGACCGTCGGGCTCGCGACGGGGGCGACGGCATGCCCTCGTCCGCTGGTGATCGTGTTCGACGAGATCGACGCCCTCCAAGGCGAGAGCCTTCGCAGTGTGCTTCGACAGCTTCGCGACTTGCATCGTGCGCGCCCGTCGCCCGGACCCCACTCGGTCATCCTCTGCGGTCTGCGCGACGTGCGGGACTACAAGGCCGCAAGCGGAGGAGACCCTTCCCGGCTCGGTACGTCGAGCCCGTTCAACGTGAAAGTCAAGTCGATGCGAATCGGCGACTTCTCCGAGCCGGAGATGCGCGACCTCCTGGGCCAGCACACGGAGGAGACGGGCCAGCCGTTCACGCCTGAGGCCCTCGATCGGGCCTGGGAGCTGACCCGGGGACAGCCCTGGCTCGTCAACGCGCTCGCTCGCGAGGTGGTGGAGGAGATCGGCGTCGAGCCGCCCAACCCGATCACGCGCGAACACGTAGACCAGGCCAAGGAGCGGCTGGTGCTGGCGCGCCAGACCCACCTGGACTCGCTGGTCAGCAAGCTGCACGAACCGCGGGTCAGGCGCGTGATGGAGCCGATCCTGGCGGGCTCTCTGGCAGAACCCGACCTCACGTACAACGACGACGTTTCCTACGTACGAGACCTCGGGCTCATCGCACCCGGCAACCCAGTGCAAGTCGCCAACCCCATCTACCGCGAGATCATCGCACGCGTGCTGTCGGCGTCGATCGAAGGCAACGTGACCGTGGACCCGCGGTCCTTCGTGCTGCCCGACGGCCGGCTCGACTTCCGAAAGCTCTTGGAGGAGTTCGCGGCGTTCTGGCGGGAGCACGGGGAGGTACTGACACGGCGGGATGCCTACCATGAGGCGGCGCCGCAACTGGTCTTGATGGGCTTCTTGCAGCGCGTGGTCAACGGCGGTGGGTACGTGATGCGCGAGTACGGCATCGGCCGGGGTCGCATCGACCTTCTGGTCCGCTGGCCATATACGGATAGCGACGGCAAGCGCTGCTGGCAGCAGGAAGCCGTGGAGATGAAAGTGTGGTCCGAGCACGGCAAGGACCCGCTCGTCGCGGGGATGAAGCAGCTTGCGGAGTACCTCGACCGTGTGGGGCTCGACCACGGCACGCTCGCGCTGTTCGATCGTCGCGCCAGCGCCAAGGACATCGAAGAGCGGACGGTGTTCGGTCGAGGGGTGACCGAAAAGGGATACGAGGTGGTGATCTTGCGAGCGTAGAAGAGAACGGGTGAGCCGGGGATGGGGAAGGCTCGGACAGCGCTTCTGCAGAAAACTGGTGAGCCGGGGATGGGGAGCCGGGAATGGGGAAGTGTCGGAGATGACCGACAGGATGACGACGGCCGGACCCATCCTCACCTGAATCGTCGTGGTTCGACCTTCCACGAGCTGAGCTCGCTTGGGTTGCGTGGCCCGAGAGGACTCGGATGACACGGTTCGACAAGGCGAATCGTGCGAAGCCCGCCCCCGGCGGGCTTTCCCGCTCTTGCCGTGCGGCTTGAGCCCGCGGCAAGAAAAGGCTCGAAGGTCTGTTTCGTCCATCTGGACCATTCTCAATTCCCGGCTCCCCATCCCCGGTTCACCAGTTCGACTAACCTGCCAACTGCGCCTACACTCCCCCCATGACCCGACGGTTCAACACGACGGGACTGTGCATCGAGGGGCAGCACTACATGGTGCCCCCGATCCCCCGGCTTCCCGACGCGCCCAGGCTCATTGAGCAAGGGTCCTTCTTCGTGGTGCACGCCCCGCGGCAAACGGGAAAGAGCACGACGCTGCGGGCGATCTGCCGGATGCTCACCGCCGAGGGACGGTACGCGGCGGTGGACGTCACATGCGAGACCGCCGAGCCAGCCCAGGAAGACGTGGCTTGGGCGGAGCGCATCGTGCTGGATGCCCTCTCAGACGAGGCATCACGCCAGTTGCCGACGGAGCTTTGGCCCCCGCGGCCGTGGCCGGACGCAGAACCAGGGCGGCGTTTGCAGGAGGGGCTGGCTGCCTGGGCCGTGCAGTGCCCCCGTCCGCTGGTGATCGTCTTCGACGAGATCGACGCCGTGCAGGGAGAGAGCCTACGGAGCCTTCTGAGGCAGCTTCGGGCCTTGCACCGTGCGAGGCCCTTGCCCGGACCCCACTCGGTCATCCTGTGCGGTCTGCGCGACGTGCGAGACTACAAGGCGGCGAGTGGTGGCGACCCTTCCCGGCTGGGCACGTCGAGCCCGTTCAACGTGAAAGTCAAGTCGATGCGAATCGGCGACTTCTCCGAGCCGGAGATGCGCGACCTCCTGGGCCAGCACACGGAGGAGACGGGCCAGCCGTTCACGCCTGAGGCCCTCGATCGGGCCTGGGAGCTGACCCGGGGACAGCCCTGGCTCGTCAACGCGCTCGCTCGCGAGGTGGTGGAGGAGATCGGCGTCGAGCCGCCCAACCCGATCACGCGCGAACACGTAGACCAGGCCAAGGAGCGGCTGGTGCTGGCGCGCCAGACCCACCTGGACTCGCTGGTCAGCAAGCTGCACGAACCGCGGGTCAGGCGCGTGATGGAGCCGATCCTGGCGGGCTCTCTGGCAGAACCCGACCTCACGTACAACGACGACGTTTCCTACGTACGAGACCTCGGGCTCATCGCACCCGGCAACCCAGTGCAAGTCGCCAACCCCATCTACCGCGAGATCATCGCACGCGTGCTGTCGGCGTCGATCGAAGGCAACGTGACCGTGGACCCGCGGTCCTTCGTGCTGCCCGACGGCCGGCTCGACTTCCGAAAGCTCTTGGAGGAGTTCGCGGCGTTCTGGCGGGAGCACGGGGAGGTGCTCACGCGCAGGGACGCGTACCACGAGGCAGCGCCGCAACTGGTCTTGATGGGCTTCTTGCAGCGCGTGGTCAACGGCGGCGGGTACGTGATGCGCGAGTACGGCATCGGCCGCGGGCGCATCGACCTTCTGGTCCGCTGGCCCTATACGGATAGCGACGGCAAGCGCTGCTGGCAGCAGGAAGCCGTGGAGATGAAGGTGTGGTCCGAGCACGGCAAGGACCCGCTTGCTGCCGGAATGAAGCAGCTTGCCGAGTATCTCGACCGCGTGGGGCTCGACCACGGCACGCTCGTGCTGTTCGATCGCAGGTCCACCGCGAAGGACATCGAAGAGCGGACCGTGTTCGACCGAGCGGTGACCGAAAAGGGTTACGAGGTGGTGATTCTGCGCGCGTAGAAGAGAACGGGTGAGCCGGGGATGGGGAAGTCTCGGGGACCATCCTGTCGGCGAGCCCTGCATCGGACGCAACTCGCGCGGCCTACCTCCGCACCAACCCCCACCCCTTCTGTGCCCTCTGCGACTTCTGTGGTTTCTCTTCCGGCGTGATCGTCCCTCCCGCCACGACTTCATCCCCCACGTACGCCACCGCCAGCTGTCCAGGGCTCGCCGCTCGGATCGGCACGTCGAACACCGCGCGCACCGCCCCGCCGTCGTCTCGTTCCAGAAGGACACTCGCGCCTGCATCCCTGTAGCGCACCTGCAGGGTCGCACGCAGGGGAAACTCCACGCCTGCCGCGATCGTCGGCTCGGCGATCGTCACCGCCGCCACACGGCCGGCCCCTTCGTCCTCCACCACCACCAACGCCTGCTCCGCGTCGATCCTCGTCACGAACACCGGCCTTCCCGCCGCCACCCCGAGCCCCTTGCGCTGGCCCAGCGTGAACCGATGAATCCCCTCGTGGCGCCCAAGCCGTCGTCCGCTCCCGTCCACCACCCATCCCGGCCGTACCCGATCCCCCGCACGTTCCTCCACGAACCGCGCGTAGGAGCCGTCGGGCACGAAGCACAGGTCCTGGCTCTCCCCCTTGCCCGCACCCACGAGACCGCGTCGGGCCGCCTCCTCCCGCACCTTGTCCTTGGTGTCGCTCCCGAGGGGAAGCCACAGCATGTGCAGCGTCGGAACGTCGAGCATGCTCAGGAAGTAGCTCTGGTCCTTGTGGCGGTCCGTGCCGCGAGCGACCCGGGGACCGTCGGGGCCTTGGACGACCCGTGCGTAGTGCCCAGTCGCCACGGCCGTGGCGCCGATCATCTGGGCGAAGCGCAGCAAGGCCGGGATCTTGATCCGCTGGTTGCACGTGGCGCACGGGCTCGGCGTTCTTCCGGACAGGTAGGCATCCACAAAGGGGTCGACGATCTCGTGGGTGAACAGCTCCCTACGGTCCAGGCTGTAATGGGGGAAGCCAAGCTGGTCCGCGACGCGTCGGGCATCGCGCACGTCTTCGGGTGCGCAGCACCGGCTTTGCATCGCGGGGTCGGCGTTTTCCCAAAGATGCAGCGTGACGCCGATGACCTGGAAGCCTTGGTCCACGAGGCGCGCCGCGGCCACGGACGAATCCACGCCGCCGCTCATGGCGACGACGATACGAGGGGTAGATACGCTGCTCACGGTCAATAACTAGAACTAGATGTGCCTGGCGGAAGTCTCGACCCTCTGAACAAGAGGCAAGCGAAACCGGATCGGCGACGACGGCGACGGCGACGGCGACGGATTGATTCTTCTGCC
>CAZAWR010000028.1:0-85442 GCA_964488865.1 uncultured Polyangiaceae bacterium
CGGCCACCCAAGCAATTGGTTGCGAAGAAAATGCATCGCGGTTCGGCTCGTGACCTGATGCACGCCGTGACGCACGAAATCGCGAGCACTTACTGCAAAGCCACCCATGGTGAGCCGACGGCGGGGGAAGGCTGGGATGGGGGCGTTAGCCGAGACAGCAAGGGGATTGTGGCTCGGGGAGCACGCGCCGTGCTTCCGGATCTGGGTCCTTGCTCCCTCGCTGGGCAGCCGTGATAGGTTGTCGGCGCGGGACGGCGCTCGCCTGCCCGACATCCCAAGGAGGAGTGGAACATGGCAGGTCGTCGCGTTCGTGTGTCTGTTCTGGCGGGGGTCGTGGTCTTGCTTGGTCTCGGGTGCGAGGAGAAGGCGCCCGCGGTGGACCCTCCCCCGAAGCCCGTGGCGGCATCCGCGAAGCCCGCGCCCGACCTTGCGCCCATCGCCACCGTCAGCGCGGAGCCTGCGGTCCCTGCGGTGCCTGCGGCGAGCGCGTCGGCCACCCCTCCGGCTCAGCCGGCCGACATCTCGGAAATCCCCGCCGTCCCCACGGACCGCTCCGACCCGCCCACTGTGCAAGAGTGGGCGAGCGCGCGGGAAGTGAACACGCAAGGCGCGGCAACCCGCGCCCCCGACTGCACGATGAAGATTCTGCGCGAATGGCTCCGCGTCGATTGCACCGGAGACGTGCAAAAACTCATGAACGAGACCGACCTCGGCAAGCAGGGCGTCGACTACTTCGAAGAGGTTCGCACGGGGGCGTTTGTGTCGATCGTCTTCCGACTCAAGAAGGGCAAGACCCAGGGGGTGCGGATCTGCCGAAGCAAGGGCAGGGCGTCGCTCTTCACCAACTGGCCCATCAAGGACGAGACCCCGAAGATCATCGCCCTCGGCAAGGGCCCCGCCTGCGACTGAGCCGCAAACGACTCAGCGTACCGGCGGAAGAAACGTCCCGATGGTCGTGTCGATGCGGAACGTGGACTGCGTGGTGTGGCGTTCCGCGAAGAAAAAGTCGAGCGTGTACGTGTTGCCCGTCGTGATCTCGAGCGTGCTCGCCTCGGCGTCCAAGTCGACTTCCTGCGACTCCGCGCCGTGAACCCCGCCCAGGTCGATCGCCAGGCGTCCGTTGATGAATACGAACAGGTCGTCGTCGCCCGTGAACTTGAAGACCTCCCCGCCCACGTACTTGAACGATGTGTTGATCTCGTACGTGAAGTGGTAGTTGTGGATTCGCCCCTCGTTGCCGAAAAGCTGGTCGTCGATGGGGAAAAAGGCCTGGTTGTCGTAGGTGAAGACCGCGCCCGACGGGGACAGCTGGATGTCGAAGTCGAGGCGGTCGTTGACCCCGGGCACGTCGCGGAACCACTGGTCGAAGGCGTCTTTGCCTCTGGTCGTGAGGGTGCCGCTGCCGCCAGCGTAGACGGGTTTTCGATCCGCGCCCAGATTGAACTCCACCAGCCCGCGGTCGTCGCCGAGTACGTGTTCGAAGTCCGGATGGCTGTCGTGGAAGTCGCGGATGACGCCGGACAGGATGTTGGTGGTGGAGCCGGCGCTGCCGTCGGGGTTGACGGGGCCTCCGTCCAGGAGGCTGCCTCCTCCGGTGCCGCCGAACGTTCCCGTGCCGCCGGAGCCGCCGGAGCCCCCAGAGTTGCCGCCGGAGCCCCCAGAGTTGCCGCCGGTGCCGCTGGCCGCGCTGCCTCCCGTGTTGTTGGTCGCGTCACCCGACGATTCGTCCCCGCAGGCGAGGGAACTTGCCGCCAGGGCAGCCATCACCACCCATCCGCACGCGCTGGGCCGATCGTTGCGCCTTGCCATGAAGGCAGCGTGTCACACGCAGCGCGAGACAGCAACTCGTGGGGGATCCGCGGATCCGACGAGGGTGGCCCGTCTGCGAGAAGCCCTTCGGAGGGAAGTTGCTTCCCGGCGCGATCCGGCGGCAGGATCCGCGGTCATGTCGATGCCGTTCGAACAACGCACGCGGCGGCGGGTGCGGCCAGGTCATCCCTATCCACTCGGTGCGACGCCGGGGCTGGGCGGGGTGAACTTCGCCATCTACTCGAAGCACGCGACCGCCGTGGCCCTGCACCTGTTCGACGACCCGGCGGGGGACCCCTCGGACATCATCCTGCTCCCCGGTCAGACGCGCCACGTGTGGCGCGGCTTCGTGGAGGGCGTGGGACCAGGGCAACTGTACGGCTACAAGGTCGCGGGCCCGTTCGCCCCGGCTTCGGGACACCGCTTCAACCCGCACAAACTGCTCCTCGATCCCTACGCCAAGGCGGTCTCCCACAAACTCCGGAACGACGACGGGGTGCTGCTCGGCTTTGACCGCGGCGCCCCCGAACAAGACATGTCCGTGGACTGCCGGGACAGCACCCGAGTCGCGCCCAAGGCGATCGTGATGGCCGATGCGTTCGATTGGCAGGGGGACGAGCCCCTGGACCTCCCGTCGCGCGACCTCGTCATCTACGAAACCCACGTGCGGGGCTTCACCAAGCACGAATCCTCCGGGGTGAACCACCCGGGCACCTACTTGGGCTTCATCGAGAAGATCCCGCATCTCGTGGAGCTGGGCGTGAACGCCGTCGAATTGCTCCCCGTCCACGAGTTCGCCACCGAGGACTTCCTCCGAGACAAGGGGCTGTCGAACTACTGGGGCTACAACACGGTGTCGTTCTTCGCGCCGGAGTCGTCCTTCGCGTCGAGCGATCGGCCCGGCGCTGCCGTCGACGAGTTCAAGACGCTGGTGCGTGCGCTGCACAAGGCAGGCATCGAGGTGATCCTGGACGTGGTCTACAACCACTCCGCCGAAGGAGGCGAGCTCGGCCCCACCTTCTCTTTGCGCGGGATCGACAACCGTACCTACTACTGCCTTACCGGAAGTCCGGAAGAGCCTCTTCGCAAGTACGTCAACTACAGCGGGTGCGGCAATGCCTTGCGGCTCAGCGACCCGATCGTCATCCGTCTCGTCATGGACTCCCTTCGCTACTGGGTCCAGCAGATGCACGTCGACGGGTTCCGCTTCGACCTCGCCTCGGTGCTCGGCCGCGAGGGAGGCCGGTTCGACCGGTCCGCGTCGTTCTTCGACGTAGTGGCCCAGGACCCCGTCCTCAGCCGCGTGAAACTCATCGCCGAGCCGTGGGACATCGAGTCCTTCGAGGTCGGCAACTTCCCCATCGACTGGTGCGAGTGGAACGCTCGGTTTCGCGACACGATGCGGCGCTTCGGCAGGGGCGATCCGGGATGGCTGTCGGACGTCGGCTACCGGCTGACGGGGTCCAGCGACCTGTACGGGCACGATGGAAGGACGCCCCACCACAGCATCAACTTCATCACGTGCCACGACGGTTTCACGCTGGCAGACCTCGTGTCCTACGACCGCAAGCACAACGCGGCGAACCTGGACGACAACACCGACGGCAACGACGCGAACGACTCGTGGAATTGCGGTCACGAGGGGGCGACGACGGACGCCGAGATCCTGGCGCTGCGCCAGCGAATCGCGCGCAACCACGTCTGCCATCTGCTCTTCTCCCTCGGCACGCCGATGCTGCTCGGGGGAGACGAGGTCCTTCGGACGCAAGGGGGCAACAACAACGCGTACTGTCAGGACAACGAGATCAGCTGGCTGGATTGGAAGTGGGATGGGACGCAGACGGCGTTCTTGCGGTTCGTTCGGCTCGCGCTCGCGTTTCGCCGTCGTCACCCGATCCTGCGTCGGGGCCGGTTTCATCAGGGCACGGACGCGGATGGGGATGCGGTGCCGGACATCGCCTGGTTTGGGACGGAGCTCGACCCTGCGCCGTGGGACGACCCGAACGCCCGTACGCTTTGCTTTCGGCTCGATGGGAAGGAAGCGGGGCCCGATGCCCCGCGATGCCTGCTGTTTTTGGTGCTCAATCCGGATGACCGGACCCGGCGCGTTTCATTGCCTCCCCCGCCCGCGGGGGACCGGTGGCACCGCGTGGTCGACACGAGCTTGCCATCGCCTCTGGACTTTGCCGACGAGGGCGAGGAGGTCGCGTTGGACCCTGACGACCACTACCTGGTGAACCCGCGGAGTACGGTGGTGTTGGGGACGAGGTGAGGCGCGCCCATTCGGATCCATCCAATCCGAAGCGCGCATCGGCCGTGCTCGGGTCGCGTCCGTTGGCCCGCAGACCGTCGACGCCTCGAGTGGGCCGGGGGGTATCCGTGGTCCGCTGTGAGAGCCACGTCACCGATCGATGCGCACCCCTGAGGCGAACCGCGACGGCACTTCGGATAGCGGCACCCCCGGCAAGTAGATTGTGGTCCGTCCCGCGTCGATCCGGCTCATCACCACAGGGGCCATCAGCACGACGCCATCAACCACGAACGCGATCCGACGGTCTAGGAACCTGTCCGTGAGGATCGCCAGCCTCTCCGCCCCCTTGGGGGAGAACTCCAGGTTGATTACGAATTGGTCGAGCGGGTTGTTCAGCAACTGTAGCTCTGCCGCGCGCAGATCGGCGTCGGTGAGCAACGGCTCCCCGCTCAACACATAGGTGCGCCACCCCTTCGGAAGGCCGTCATCAAGGCTCTTCTGGAAACCGGTGAACCGTCCGGGGGGAAGAACGATGGTGCGAATCGCTCCTTCAAGCCGTCGTCTCGCCGAATCCATGGATTCACCCGGGGAGGTGCGGACGGTTGCATAGTAGCAAGGAGCCGGGACGTGCTCGATCCCCAGCACGACTCCCTGTTGGGGCGGCTTCGCGGCGAGCGCGGCAAACGGATTCGATGCGTCGTCCACCTCGTACACCGACAGCCGCATCCCCTCGTTCTGCTCGGGGGTTGTCGGCTGGGGTTGCTTGGGCTCGACGACGGACTCCGACCTCACGACGACGGTGGGGGGGGCGGGTCGAGGTCGGGAGGAACCGCAACCGACGACAACCGTCAGCAAGCAGACGAGAGTTGACGTGCGTCCTTGCATTGATGGCACCTCGATGGCGGTGCGCGATTGTGCACGGAACTGGCCGGGAAGGCGAGGGAAGCCGGTGGGACTGCAAGGCGGACATGCACCCAATGGCCCTTCTCGTTCTGCGGGGCGCTCTTGGGATGGGTTGACTGGCCGATAACTTCGCCGACCACTGCCTGGTGGACCCGAGGAGCACTGTGGTGTTGGGGACGAGGTGAGGCGCGCCCTCACTCGTCCGCGTCGATGATGCCGCGACCCCGGGCAAACCAGTAGGCGATCAGGAAGTCAATCCCGCTCCATGCGGGGTCGCCTTGGCCGAAGTACTGCCGATAAGGGTTGTCCTTCCACGCGTAGCTCGACGGCGGCCGTTGGAAAAGCGGGTAGGCTCGAATGCTCTGCGTGCGGTCCTGGGTCTTCCAGTCCATCTTCCAGGGCAGCTCCGGATTGGGTGACATGCAGTAGCTCGGGCTCTGCTCCCAGTTGATCGGGTAGGACGTCTTGGGAATGCTCATCTCCCGAAGCGCCCAGATGCCGTCTTGCACGTTGGCGGGATCCGCGGGAGAGCCTAGCGTCCCCGCGACGACTTGCAGGAACCCGAGGCGATGCCGCTTCATCTTGGTGTTGGCGTCCCCGATGAATCCGGCGAGATCCGACGCGTTGCTCGTGAGACCGAGCACCGAGAACGACGTCCAGAGGTTGAGCCGCCCCAGGATGCTCAGGTGGTTGCCCGACCAGTCCGAAACACCGTTCTCATTGAGAAAACCGAACTCCTCCTGGTCGTACGTCTGCTTGAGCAGCGTCCAGTGAACCGGATTGATCGACACCGCATCGTCAGCGATGGCGGGTGAACGTGAGGCGATCACGGCCAAGGTCGTGTTCGCGTCGTACCACGCGGGCAGGTTCATCGGGTTCGTGGTGCTCCAGGAATACAGCTCGTGGTGGTCCCGCAACGCGCTCAAGGTATCGAACATCCGCTGGTACAAATCGCCGTAGGTGGCGGTGGCCTCGGCGAGCTGCGAGGGACTCGTGACGTGGAGCGCCAAAGAGGCCCACAGGTATGCCGTGAGGAACCCCTTGGACATGTCGTTGTTCCCGTGGATCTTCCACTCGACGGACGAGAACGCCCCCGTCCCGCGAACCCACTCGGAGGGGTCGCCGACATCGTAGGTGCGCGCCTCGATGTAGGGTCGGATCGTGCGGGCGAACTCGGTGCCGGTGCCCGTGATTTCGAGGCACTCGAGGACCCCGTCCAGGGACGCGAGCATCTGGGCGAGCGCGGTTTCGTCGCCGGTTTGCATGAACTTCATGGCCATCGCCGCCACGTACACGCCGGTCCAGAGCAAGGCGTCCCCGTCGTGGAGGTAGTCCTGATGGGCGTCGCTCCAGTGAGCCATGAGCCCCAGTTCGTTGATCGACTTGTCCTGGACGTCCCCGGCGCGGGGCGCGTCGCCCGAGAAGAACGCCTCCTTGTCCGCAAGACGGTAGCGATAGGCCGTGGCTCGCAAGCTCGCTTCCACGATGCTGATCGGGTCCACGACCTGCTGGATGACCCGGTAGACGTTGGCATTCTCCGGCGCTCGGTAGAAGTCGAAGTCGGTAGCATCGAAGACCGCGATCGCGATTCCGGCCTGGAACTCAGGGTACGCGGCGTACGGCGCCACGCGAGGACTGGTGGCGTACTCGGCTGGCGAGAAGAACTGGGCCAGCCATGTGCTGTTCGCTGCATCGGCCGTCAGGATCTCCTGCCGCTGGTTCTGCCAGATCGGAGATGCTCCACCGGGGCCGGTCCGCTCCCATCGATCTTGGAAGGACAGCGCGCCGAACCCGTCCACCCCATGAAGCACGCCCTCGTAACGGTTGCATCCGGTCGGCGCGAGCGTACCCGCGACCTCCACCGCGGCAGCCTTGAACATCCCGTCGCGGGTCCACGAGCCCACTCCCGTCACGAACCCCACGCGATCGAGCGCAGCCGTCACGTGGATCCCGTCGGCGCCGGACGCCAACTCGCCATCGAAGACTTGGGCAACCTCGGCCCCGTCGTCGGCCTGGTAGGATTCATAGCGAATGGCGCGAACGAAACGCCCCGCCGTGATCTCCGCCTGTCCCGCGTACGCCCCCAAAGAGTCCACGCCTGATATCGAATACACCCCTTCGAGCGCGACCTCGCAGGGCCCCGCGTCCTGACCGGCGTCCGAGCCTCCCGCGGCGTCGGTCCCACTCGCACCGTCGGGTTCGATCGTCCCGTCCGTCGCGCTTCCGTCGTCTCCCGCGTCCGCACCGCCATCCGGCGCCATGCTCGGGTCGCTACCACCGGACGAGCCGCAGGCTCCGCTGCCGAGCAGCCAGAAGACCACCATGAACCGCGAACGCCCTGACCGCACTCGAGCCTCCTTGCCCCAACAACGAGGGGAAGAAGAATTGTAGCCGAACCTGGTCGTGTTGCGTAGGAGGTGAGGCACATCGGCGAGCCCCTTCCACGGACAGGATCGTTCGGCGGGGTGGCGGAAGCGGCACTCACGCTGCCGGCGAGGGCGGCGGGGTGGAGGGGGCGTCGGAACGGGACGTCGCAGCTCCCTCGTCTCGGTTCGGCCAGCTAGAACCCACGACGTTTCTCTCAACCCGGAAAATCGCCGAGTAGTCACTGAGGGCCCGGCGCACCGTTTCCTCCTCCTTCGTTGTTTTCGGGAGGTTCTTCGGACACGGCACGCCGAGTTGATCGCCTAGCGCAACCAGGAAGTCATCAAGGGGCTCGCTCTCAGGCATCAAGTTGAAGTGGCAGGGGTTGGCCTGATCCGGAGGGGCATCGATCGGATCGTACACCGCCAGGACCTGGTAGCCACATCGCTCGCTGAGCAGCGCGAGGTCGATTGTGACGACGTGGCAGAACTGTTCTGCCTGTGGATGGAGGCGAATCGAGCACTCCAAGTTGGAGAGGCACACGCGCGCGTTCACGGAGATGCCCTCCGAACGCTCTGCGTCTCGCCACGTGGGAGGCCACTTCACGCGATAGCCGAAACGTGGCGGGTCATCCGGGTCCTTCGGATGCCAGCGCTTGACCTCGCTGTTCTTCAGATTGCGAACGAATTCGCCTCGTGTGACGCATTGCCCCTTCAGAATCGGCGTGGGTCTGGCGGAGCGACGGCATTCATCGCGATCCATCCGCTTCCCTCAGGCGCTCGACGGCGTGGTGGATGACACTCTCGGCAAGGAACAGGGACTTCGCCGTGAGCTTCGCGGCGGACCGCTCCTCGCGTGCGTAGACCCGAACGTTGGCCCCAGGCCAGGGAAGTATGGCGGGATGCACGAGCCAACGTACGTGAGACGGGCCCTCCCACGCAACCTCGACGGCTCCCCTGGGACCCGGCGCGAGGCGGGCCGATGCCGAGGAACGTAAGCGCGCGAGGACCGCCCTCACGAGCAGGCTTGCCTGTTCGACGGCTGTGGCATGGGCAGTCGTGTCGTCCTCGCGTAGCGCCTCCAGTGCGCCGGACCACCACTCCGGGATCTCAGCCAGCGTCGGCTTCTCCATCCCCGTGAGAAGCCTCCTCATGGTTGCTTCGGCGACTCCTGTGACGCCAGCCATGGAACTCCAGAGCCGCTCGATCTCTCGCAGTGCTTGGACGGGAGAAGCTTCTTCTGGTGCCCGTTCAACCGCCTGCTTCAACATGGCGATCGCTCGCTCCTCGGCCGATGGCACGACACGGCGCGGGCCCACGTTTGGCCAAGGTTGGGGGAGGCAAACGACGAGGGTCGCGGCGCGCGGGGCTTCTGCCAGAGGGCGCCGAACGCTTGGCGAAAATGCGTAACCGCCAGCGAGGGGGTATACCAGGGGCTGTTCGTCGGAGTCGAAATCCGAGGGGTATCCGGTCGGGTCGATGCCAAGGACGTCGCCGGACGAAGAGGAATCACTCATCGCCGTTCCCTCCTGGCACGGTCATCGTGGTGTTGGGAAGCGGGTAGCCGTGCTTCGCGATCAGCCTCTTAAGGCTCTGGAGCTTCTGCTTCGCCCTTCCTGACTCCTCGCACAGCGCCATCACTTGCGCTTCCGTCAGCCGCACCTCGAAAACCTTGACCTCGTAGCCGACTTCGACGCTCACCTTCATCGTGGTTACTGGAATCAGACCTTCAACCCGCTGTCGGTCATCGTCGAAGATTGGCCTGAGGTCCGAAATGAGCTTCGCCTCGACAAGGGAGCCTCCGAGCGCAGTGGCGACGCTCTGTGCCTTCGCCTGCTTTTCCACTGCCGGGTGTAGCGCGAGCACGTGAAGTAACCTGTTCGAGAGTGTATCCGTTGCGGCCGCGTCGAGGCCCTTCGCGGCTCCCAAGGAATCCCTCAGGATTTGTCCCGCCCGCTCAGGACTGATCCCCGCGTCGCGCCGGAACTCGCTGAGGTTGGTTACCAATCGGATGAGCGCGTCACGTTGGTCGGCGTCCGACACGATCGGACCCAGCACGCTTTCGAAATTCTGCCCGTCGAGGAAGCCCTGATGGCTGCTGATGGCCGAAATCGCAGCTTCGAAAACGGTGTCGGGAATGTTGGCGAAGAGCTTGGCGTCACGCAGGAACGCTTGCGACCTCACGAAACTGGCATCGGCGCTGCCGGGTGAGGGAATGATCTTGATGACTTGCATGTGGCCCTCGAGGCTACCACCGGATCGGTTGAGCGATCTATTCAACCGGAGAGGCGACCAGGCTATTCCTGGTGCGGACTGTCCTGCCCGTCAATGTCGGCCACGGAGGACCTCCGATCAATGGGTGCCGCACCCGGCCGTCCACAGCACTTCTTGAACTTCTTGCCGCTGCCGCACGAGCACGGATCATTCGCCCCAGGTGCGGCTGCGGCGCGGATGGGTCGCCTGGGCGAATACTCGCGGAACGAGGCGAGGATGCGCAGCGTGTCCTCGGGGCGCCATCGAAACCGCCTCGCCAAGCGGTCCGCCCGTGGCGGGTAGAAGTTCTCGACGTCGAAGGTGGCTCCCCACATCCCAAGCGCCGCCAGCACGACGAGAAACCTCGGCTCTTGGCGAAGGAAGGGCATGAAGTTCTGCGCGACGGCTTCGCGGGAGACCTCGAGCGGGACGTCGTCGGGGGTCGCGTATTCGAGGATCCCCTCTTTCCTCAACTCCGCATGCATCAGGTGACGCGCCAGTCTTTCTGCTTCTCGAACGGACAGGTCCCCGTCCCGAAGCGTGTCCTCGAAGGCGGCGTGCAGCAAGCGCGAGAGGGCTTGGACGTAGTCCTTGTCTTGCATCCCTTCGCACGGCGCCTCGACGAAGCACTTCGCGACCTCCGAACGGAGCTTCGCATGCCGCACCCCGATGGCCGCCAGGCTTCCCGCCACTGCCCAGGCGGTCAAGTCCGACCCGACCTCTGCCTGGTGCCGCTTGAGTCCAGCGAGGATAGGCTTTCCCACGCGACCCGCTGCCCACAGACCGCGGTACAGGCTGGCGGCGATGCCCTGCCGCGCGGGAAGCCAGGCGACATGGATCATGGCGGCGTGTTGGTCGACGGGGAGCTTGCTCAAGATCGGCTCCGGGTCGGCCCACGCCAGCAAGCAGAAGTGCCCGACGGCGAGAGACAGCTCGAACAGCTTGTACAACGGCTCTTCCAGGCTTGAGCTCGGCTTTTTCACGGAGACGAGGCGCGTGCGCAGGATGGCGGCCGCTTCACCGGCTTCGTGCATCCAGCAGAGGTAGTGGATCGCGAGCAAGGGGTGCAGGGCAAGGGCGGCCTGGAAGTCCTCTCTGCAAAGGTCAGCACCCGCCTTCATGATCTGGTTGCGAAGCAACACGGCGAGCCCCTTCTTCGCCGCGCCCGCCCGCTTCGCGAACTCGAGCTTGGCGTGGAGGTGAGGCACGTTGCGTGCGATCCGATCCAGCTTTCCCCGGGATATGACGGGGCGATCTCCCGGGCTCATCCCTTCCCCCAGACACGTGACGAACGCGCCGCTGCGCGCCACGATCAAGTACGGGCCTTGGCTCACGGGACCGAGCGCAATGGCGACACGATCCTGGCCCTCGTCGAGCGCGCACGACGAGAGCACCAGCTCGACCAGTGTCGGGTCGCGGTAGAGGGAGAGGGCGAGCTCGACATGCTCGTCCGAGACGCGGTCGAGTCGCGAAAGGAAGTGGTGATCATGTCCCGGCATGCGTTGGCCCCATTCCGGAGACGGACGATACCCCGGTTATCCGAGGAGGCGCAATCTCGCACAACCTCATGCCAGTTGCCGCGCTCCCCATCTTGATAGCGCATCTCGCGGGAAGACGGACGACTCCGAGAAATGGCTATTGCCTTGCCCATCGAGGAGGGCGAGCCTCGGTCGCATGAAAACAGCCCCGTTGGGGCTCGAGGTCTGCCAGCCGAAGTGGGAGGCACAGATGTGCGGCGCAGGCGCCATGTCCGCCGTGACGCTCGGTCTGAAGACGAGCGGATACAAGTTCACGAAGGGAGCGACGTGCGAGGCGCAGGGTTACAAGGACTGTTCGTGCACGGGAAGCAGCTACTACAAGACGTGCTCGGCGAAGTGACGGGCTCGCTCACGTTGCGCCCTCTCTTCGCTTGGTCTTCTTTGGCTTGGGCATAGGCAGAGCCGCGGCCGTGATGCGGATGAGCTCGCAGAGGCGTTCACCGTCCTCGATGTCCTCCGCGCCAATCACCATGGAACGCTTCGCGCCAGGATACGCTTCTCCCTCCACATAGCGTTCCCCGACCAGGGCTTTGCCCGGCGGCGTGATCTCACCCTTCCCACGGGCGCTACCGCGCTGTCACGTCGTACCGAGGAGCCGATGCCGTCGGATTGGCCTCCGCACCCGGCCGTCGATCACGCCCAGTCGCACTGGGCCGTGAAGTGCCTCAGGTACTTGCTCTGCTTCACGAGGCGCACGCCGCGAACCGATCCGGCGTTCTGCTTGAGCTCGCACAGCACCTCCGCCACGTAGTCGAAGTGGCTCTGCGTGTAGACGCGCCGCGGGAACGCAAGGCGCACCAGCTCCATCGGGTGAAACGTCTCCGTGCCGTCGTCCAAGCGCTTGCCGAACATCACGCTGCCGATCTCGACGGCGCGGATGCCGCCATGCAGGTACAGCGCGTTGCACAAGCTCCAGGCGGGGTACTGCTCCTTGGGCAGGTGGGGCAGGAAGGACTTGGCGTCGAGGTACACGGCGTGGCCCCCCGGGGGCTGAACGATCTCGATCCCACATTCCTGGAGCCGCTGTCCGAGGTACTCGGCCGTCCGGAGCCGGTACCGCAGATAGTCCTCCTGCAGCACCTCCTCGAGGCCCACGGCGAGCGCGTCCAGATCGCGGCCCGCCAGCCCGCCGTAGGTCGGAAACCCTTCGGTCAAAATGAGGAGGTTGCGCGCGGCCTCCACCCAGCGCTCGTCTCGCAGCGCGATGAACCCGCCGATGTTGACCATGCCGTCCTTCTTCGCGCTCATCGTGCAGCCGTCGGCGTAGCCAAACATCTCCTGCACGATGCTCTCGATCGTCCGGTCTTCCATGCCGGGCTCGCGAAGCTTGATGAACATCGCGTTCTCGGCGAACCGGCAGACGTCCATGACGAACGGCTTGCCGTAGCGCTTGAGCAGCTCGCTGTACGCCCGGATGTTCGCCATGGAAACGGGTTGGCCGCCCCCGCTGTTGTTGGTGACCGTGATCATGCCGAAGGGAATGCGATCCGCGTCGCGCTTCAACAACTCCTCGACCCGCTCCAGGTCGATGTTGCCCTTGAACGGGTGCAGGGTCTGGGGCTCCAACCCCTCGGGGATCACGAGGTCCACCGCGATCGCACCCCCGAACTCCAGGTTGGCTCGCGTGGTGTCGAAGTGCGTGTTGTTGGGCACGATGTCCCCCGCCTTCGTCGCGACCGAGAACAGGATCCGCTCCGCCGCGCGTCCCTGGTGCGTCGGGATGAGGAATGAGTACCCCGTGATCCGACGGATCACGGTCTCGAGGCGATAGAAGCTCTGCGCACCCGCGTAGCTCTCGTCGCCTTGCATGATGGCGGCCCACTGGTTCGCGCTCATGGCCCCGGTTCCGGAGTCCGTGAGCAGGTCGATGAGCACGTCCTGGGCTCGCAGCTGAAACACGTTCAGTCGCGCGGTCTCCATCAGGCCACGGCGCTGCTCCGCGGTGGTCAACCGGATCGGCTCGACGGACTTGATGCGAAAGGGTTCGAAGATCGTCTTGGGCATGGGCACGTCCTGGGGCTGCAACAACCTCGCTCTGGGTCCGGCCGTTCGACGTGCAGTTCGGTCGTCGGCACGTGCTGCCGGAGCATGGGCGCATGCGAGGCGGGCGAGAGCCTAGTGCTGCGTGCCCGAAGTGAGTACCGGGATCGCACTCCGGAGAACCACAGAGGTCCCAGAAGGCACAGAAGGGTGTACGGAGTTGGGTGGTGCGTGTTGCCCCTGGCTCCGCCCGTTCCTGGTTCTCTGTTCCGTGTTCCGTGTTCTCAGCTCCTAGTTGATGTCCGTCATCCGTCTATTGTCGTAGCCGGGCCTCAACCCGGTAGGGACTTCGGGCGCGCAGTACGAGTCGGGAGATCCCGGGTGCGAAAGCCCCGGTGCGGGACGGCAGCGTGGGGATCCGTGAGAAGAGGCAGTTCTGGTGCGGGTTGCGCCGCGCGGATTCGGCGAGAGGTGACCGAAGCGCGTGCGGTGCTCATTGCGGAAGGTAGGAATTTTGCTAGACAATGCAGTTATGTCGAAGCTTTCCACGGGACTGTCGCTGGTCCTTCCGGTCTTGCTCTTGGCCTCTGGCGTTCATTGCTCGAGCGAGGGCCCTACCGAAGTCACGCTGGACCCTGGGACGAACCCGAGCGTCGGTGGCGCCGGCGGTTCCGGCGGTGAGACGGGGGGAAGTGGTGGGACGGCCGCGACAGGCGGAACGGGAGGAACCGGGGGAGGCGCCGCAGGCGTGGGCGCCGAGGGCGGCACCGGAGGAACCGGGGCGCAGGACGCCGCGTCGGACGTGGCGGACACAGGGACGAGCGACACGAACTTCCAGTACGACGTACCGGTCACCGACACCTCGCTCAACCCTGACTCGGCCTGTGCCGCGTCCCGGGTCGAGGTGACACAGACGCCGCTGGACATGTACATCATGCTCGACCGTTCGGGCAGCATGGTGGAGCCGGGCTATTCGTGGACTGCGTTGCCCACGGGAGGCATCAGCATCACGGGCGGAGACTGCAACTACAACCCGTCGGTCAGCCCGGAGAACTCACGCTGGTGCTACAGCATCTACGCGCTCGCCGGGTACTTCAAGTCGGCCGAGGCGGACGGCAACCGCGCCGCGCTGCAGGTCTACCCGACCACGGGCTACAACTGCAGCAGCCCCACCAACAACAGCCTCACCACGCCTCTGGTCGGCTATCAGACGCTCAACGGTGGCGCCCAGACGCTCATCAACGCGCTCAACACGGCGGACCCGCTCGGCTCCAACACGCCCACGAAGGCGGCCCTGCATGGTCTGGCGGGGTTCACGGCGGCGAACCAGACGTCCGGGCGCATCACCATCGCCATCCTGATCACCGACGGCATCCCCAACAGCTGTGCGCCGGATGACGGGTCCACGCTCGGATCGATCGCTGCCGCGCACCTCGCCGCGACGGGCATTCGCACCTACGTGATCGGCATGACCGGTCTTTCACCGGCGGGGTTCAACGTTCTGGAGGCCATTGCCGCCGAGGGAGGCGCGCCCTCGCACACGCAGTACTGCTCGCCGGGAGTCAACCCCTGCCACTTCTACAACGTGGGGCAAGGGGACTCGCAGGTGTTCATCGACGTGTTGGAGGCGATTCAGAAGAACGCGATCGGGTGCACGTACAGCCTTCCGACCACGGACGCGGGCATCGTGGACCCGAACCAGATCGAGGTGCAGTACACCCCCGGGGGCACGGGCACGCCCGTGGACCTCGATCGCGTGGGCTCGGCCGCGGCGTGTGTGGCGAATGCCTGGTATTACGACGGCTCCTCGCCCCCGAACATCGTGCTTTGTCCGTCCACGTGCTCGCAGGTCGAAGCCGACCCGCAAGCGAAAGTAGACATCCTGGTCGGGTGCGAGGGAAGCTAGCTTCCCATGCAGTCGCGCATCTTGTCGTCGGTGGTCGCGCTCGCGGTGGTCTTGTCGTGCCTGCCCGTGCGTTCGGAGGAAGCGGACGCTTCGCGCGTGCGAGCCGCTGCGCAGGAGTTCGATGCGGGGCGGCGGGCTTTCCAGAACGAGGACTTCACGTCGGCGGCGGCGCACTTCGAGAACGCGTACCGCGACGTGCCGACCCCTGAAGCGTTGCGACTCGCCATCCGATCGCACGACCGCATTGGAAATCGCGCGCGTGCCGCGACTCTCGCTGCGCTCGCGTTCCGAACCTACAGCGATGACCCCACGACGGTGGCTTTTGCGAAAGAGTATCTCGACGCTGCCGCTGGCGCGCTCCATGAGGTGACGATCTCCTGCGAGCCGGCCTGTGCGCTCGTCGTCGACCAGCGAGCGATTTTCGACGACCCGGTGATCGAGGCGCGGGTCTTCCTTGCCCCCGGCTCCCACGCGCTCGAAGCCGCGTGGTCTGACGAGCGAAGCCGAAAAGAGACGGTGACGGCGCGGGCAGGTGCGACAAGCAAGCTTCAACTCCAGGCGCCCGCGGTGCGTCCACGGAAGCCCAAGGCCACGCCCTCCGCAACGGGCTCCGCCGAGGCGGATGACCTCACGACAGGCGGTGGGTTGCCGCCCGTCGTCACCTACGTCGGCATAGGAATCACCACGGTGCTTGCGGGCGCCACGGTATGGAGCGGGCTGGACACGAAGAGCAGCCCTGGCAGGGACGTAGTGGAGGAGAAGTGCCTCGACCAGGGGGAAAGCTGCCCGGAGTACCAGCAGGGGCTTGACGCGCAGAAGCGGACGAACGTGCTGTTGGGGGCCACGGCTGGGGTTGCCGTGCTCACGGGCCTGGCGGCGATCTGGACGGACTGGGGGGGTGGGTCGGGGCAAGCTTCGGTGCAGCCCTTGGTACTGGTGGGCGGGTCGGGGATCGTGGCGTCGGGACGGTTCTGAGGGGCGAACGGCTCTACTTCCCCGCCCGCTGCTGAATCTCCGACCGCAGGGCCCCCACGATGTAGTCGAAGTCCTTGCGAAGCTTGTCGATACGCTCCTGCATCTTCTCCGAGGAAGTGCGCGCCTGCTGCACGGTGGATGCAACCTGCGCCTTCGATTCCTTCATCAGGGCGACGCGGGCAGCCGACGCCTCCTTCTCCTTGTCCGTTCGTCCGGCTTGCTTCTGGTACTCCACCTCGGCAGCGATGAAGTCGTCTGCCGTCTTCTCCACCTGCTCGGCCTCCTCGAGCATGTCGTCCACTTGGCGCTTCGCCTCGGGAAGCTCGACCTGCACCACGAAGGACAAGTAGGACAGGTGGTCCACCTGCTCCTCTAGCTTCGCCGTGTTCTTCTCCCCCAGGGAAGCGCTGTAGCGATGGGCGATCATGTGGGCTTCGTTGCGCTCGCGCAGGCGCGTCTCGAGCTGCTTGTCGACTGCCTTCTGAAGGGCTCCCCCCACGGCGCCCCCCACCTGGACGCTGCATCCCCCTTGCTGGGCTGCGTACTGCGCTGCGCCCCCGGCACGACGGTTCAGCTCGTCCTTCTCTTCGTCGAAGAACGTGTGGACGTGGCGAACCTCGCGCATCCTGTCGGCGTAGGCGTGGGACCGACCGGCCATGACGGCCGCATCGACGACCTCCAGGACCTGATCCCAATCCGGGTTGTCCAGGGCCTGGGCGTACGTGGGCACCTCCGCGAGCACCGCGTTGGCTTCCTCTTCGCGCTTGTTGAAGTCTTCGAGGACTGCCTTGAGGGCATCGGGGTAGCGCACGGCGTAGACGGCCTGGTCTGCGGAGGACGCCACAAGCGGTTCTTCCTGCCGAGGCCCGCATCCGGCGGTGAGGCCCAGACCGAGCAGCAAGACACCAAGGCGAAAGAGCGAGGGTAGGGCTGTCTGCATCCGACAAGTGGACCCGGCCGAAGCCCGGCGGTCAAGCGAGATGCGCGGCGCCGCCACCGAGGGGGTGAACCAAACCGCTTGGTAAAGAACACACCCTCGGTCGACACCGCGATCGACAGCCAACCGATCACGCCCTAGACTCCCTGCGTCCCATGGCTTGGACCCAAGCTCTGCACGGCGAACACTTCTCTTTCCCGTCGGTGAAAGACGTCCTCGCGCGCGCCAGCGAGGCGCGAAGCGGCGACGAGCAAGCGCACGTCGCGGCCCGATCCATGCGCGAGCGAGCGGCCGCCAAGCTCGTTCTCGCCTCCCTCCCGTTGCAGACCCTGCGTGAATCCCCCTCCGTCCCCTACGAGCAGGACGAGGTCACCCGCGTCATCGAAGACGCCCTCGACGATCACGTCTTCTCGCGCGTCGCCGGATGGTCCGTGGCCGAGTTGAGAGATTGGATCCTGAGCGACGACATCGCGGGGGAGGAGATCGCCCGCGTGGGACGGCATCTGCCCCCGGAAGCCGTCGCCGGTGTCGCCTCCCTCATGAGCAACCTCGACTTGGTGCTGGCCGCGCGCAAAATCCGCGTCGTGGTGCGATGCAACGCCACGCTCGGGTTGCCAGGTCGCATTTCCAGCCGGCTGCAGCCAAATCACCCCACCGACGACGTCTCCGGTATCCTCGCCGCGGTGCGAGATGGTCTGTCGTTTGGTAACGGCGACGCCGTCATCGGGGTCAACCCCGCCACCGAGTCCGTCGACAACGTCGTCGCCATCCTCACGGCCGTCAAGGACCTGATGCGACGCTACCAGGTGCCGACGCAGAACTGCGTGCTTGCCCACGTGACGCTGCAGATGAAGGCGCTTGAGCGCGGCGCGCCCCTCGACCTGATGTTCCAGAGCATCGCAGGGAGCGAAGGCGCCAACCGCAACTTCGGCATCTCGGTCCGCGTGCTCGACGAAGCCATGGACATGGCCCGCCGCCTGGGCACGGCCAAGGGGCCGAACGTCATGTACTTCGAGACGGGGCAGGGGACGGCCCTGTCCGCGAATGCACATCACGGCACCGATCAGCTGACGATGGAGGCGCGCGCTTACGGTCTGGCGCGTCGCTACGCGCCGTTCTTGCTCAACTCCGTGGTCGGGTTCATCGGTCCCGAGTACCTCTACGACGGCAAGCAGATCACGCGGGCGGGACTCGAGGATCACTTCATGGGCAAGCTGTCCGGGATCAGCATGGGCTGTGACGCGTGCTACACGAACCACGCGGTGGCGGACCAGAACGACCAGGAGAACCTCGAGATGCTGCTGGCCGCCGCGGGGGTCAACTACCTGATGGGCATCCCCCTGGGCGATGACCTGATGCTCAACTACAACACCACCAGCTTTCACAACAACGCGGCGTTGCGTCAGGTGTTCGGCTACCGGCCCACCCCCGAGTTCGAAGCGTGGCTCGAGCGAATGGGCCTCTGGCGCAACGGTCGCCTCACCAAGAAGGCCGGAGACCCCTCGGTGTTCGATGCTCGAGGTGTCCCGTGAACCCTCCCCCGCGACGACGGATCCCTGCCTTCCTCGAGGACCTGGTGGTCCCGGCCGAAGGCCCGGTCGCTCCTCCCGCGCCCGCGGCCAAGGCTCCCCCGCGACGACCGGACGGCGTCGATCACCCTCACAACGAGGCGTTTCTCGAGCGACTGGTGCAGACCACCCCCGCTAGAATCGCGGCCGGGCGCACGGGCACCCGCTACCGCGCAGAAACCTACCTCGCCCTTCGAGCGGACCACGCCATCGCGAAGGATGCCGTCGAGGCCGAGCTGCCGGTCACGTTCGCGTCCTCCCTGGGGTGTCTCGAAGCGGTCAGTCGGTGTCCAGACCGCGCCCACTACTTGCTGCACCCGAATGACGGTCGTCGGTTGTCGGACGAGAGCCGGGCGGTGCTGGGCAGGGAAGGGGAGAGGGGCGTCGACGTGCAGGTGATCGTGGCGGACGGCCTGTCATCGCCGGCGCTCGAGACCAACGGCCCACGGTTGTTGCCGGCGTTGCTTCAGGCCTTGAAGAGCCGAGGCATGTCCGTGGGGCGTCCCATTCTCGCGCGCCTCGCGAGGGTCGGCCTGCAGGACGACATCGGTGTGTTGCTCGGTGTTCGGGCGACGGTGATCTGCCTTGGGGAGCGACCGGGGCTCGGGACGGGCGATTCGCTTTCGATCTACCTCGCGGTGGGGCCGAAGCTGGACCAGGACAACGCCGAGAAGAACTGCATCTCCAACATCCGGCCCCAGGGATTGCTGCCGGAAGCAGCCGCGGACATGGCGGCGAGCTTGTTGCGACGGGGGCTCGACCTCGGTCGCAGTGGGCTGGAACTCGTCTAGGAGGCAAGCGTGCGCATCGTTCCCGTCGCTCCGAACATCCTCGCCTGTCGCGTGCTTCCCGCGGCGGATGCCTCCTTGCTGCGTGCGTTCGGCATGGACGTGGACCGGTTTGGCAGCCTCGGGATGCTGACGTGCGATCAGGACGACAGCTTGTACGCGGCGCTCGACCACGCAACGAAGTTCGCCGAGGTCGAGGTGATGTTCGCCAAGAGCTTCTACGCGGGGGCGGCGCACGCGTCGGGTCCACTGTCAGGAGAGATCCTCGGCATTCTGGGCGGGGCGGAGCCGGAGTCGGTCCAGGAGGGGCTGGATGCGGCGGTTCGTGCTCTTCAGCAAGACATCTGCTTCTACCAACCCGAGGGGGGCGGCCCCGCGTTTTTCCCGCACGTGATCGGTGAGACCGGCAGGTACCTGAGTGTCGAGGCTGGTATTCCAGCGGGCGAACCCATGGGCTACTTCATCGCGCCCCCGATCGAGAGCACGGTCGGCCTGGATGCGGCGCTCAAGGCCGCGAACGTCTCACTCCTGCGCCACTTCGCCCCCCCCACGCAGACGAACTTCGGCGGAGGCTACCTGTCCGGCGACCTCCCCGCTTTGCAGGCCGCGGCCCGCGCCTTCACGGACGCCGTGCTCGACGTGGCGTCTCGACCCATGGCAGGGCTTCGACGCTCCAAGCGCTGGTAAGGCAGCGTCCAAACCTATCGGCAAATGCCCAGCGTGCCGAACTCGGGGTCCGCCACGACGCAGGACTTCGACCCGCAGTCCGCGTCTGAGCAGCACGGTCGCCGACAAACGCCGGACGGGCTCTCCGGGTCGTCCGAGCTGCAAACGAGGGTCGCTTTGCACCAGGGGCCCTCCTCCCAGTTGCAGGCGCCTCCCTCGTCCACGTCGTTGGGCGCCGGGAAGCACATGAAGTACTCTTCGATGCCGTACTCGCAGGCTTCACCCGCTGCGCTGTCACACCCTTCGTTCGTGATGGGATTGCAGACCACCGTCATGGTGGCGGGGACGCAGTCGGTCGGCATCTCGAGGTCGGGGCCAGCTTCCACGATGCCTTCGCCGCCGCCACCGTCCCATGCCGTCCCCCCTGATCCGCTCGTGCCTCCGCTTCCACTGCCCCCACCGCTGCCCGCGGTGCTCCCCCCGTCGCGATCCCGCGCGTCGCCTTCCGACGAGCACGCTACGCACCACAGAACGGCGAGCCCTGCCAGGTAAGCGAAACCGGATCGTTTCAGATGGGCTTCTGCGTTCTGCGATCTCGTGTCCTGGTCTTCCCTGGTCCTAGTTCGTTGGAGTTGCACGACTGTTCCTGTGGGGTTCGGTCATCGCCGTCCTTCTGTGTCCGTCCGCCGTCGACGTCGCCATGCGCCCGCCAGCCCCACGAGCAGGAAGGACGGTCCGAGGGAAGCGTGTCGCCAGGGGTCAGGAGTTGCCGCGTAGCACCCGGCGCCCCCGCCGCCCGTTCCCCCCGTGCCGCCGGAGGTTCCACCGGAGGTTCCACCGGATCCGGAAGACGTGCCACCGCTGCCCCCCGTTCCGGAGGTCCCCCCGCAGTTGATGGGGCTGGTGCAGACGAACTTCTGGCCGTTGTAGGCGCAAACCTTCCCGCTGGAACACTCGCCGTCCGAGAAGCACTCCGTGCCCGAGAACCCGGGCGACCTGCAACAGTAGATGTCCCCGTTCCAGGCACAAACGCCCGACGAGCAGTCGCTGTTGTCCACGCAGGACTGGGGAGTGGTCACCATCGAGTTCCGACGAATGGCCACGTAGGAAGGGCCGGCGGTCCTGAGGTTGTGCGTGCATCCCCCCCGGCAACTCTTGCACTCGTAGGCCCACATCGTGCCCCACGGGTCGGCCCGGTCGTACAGGAAGATGTGACCGCTGCGTGAGCTCCGGTACACCATCGCGTCGGCCTGCTTGGCGTTCGCGCGGTTGACACGAGTCCAGTGGATGTTCTGGTTGTAGAAGTGGGAGGTCGAGTAGGGGTGGCCGTTCGTGGTCATGGGCGTCGAAGAGGGCACCCGCCAGACCTTCGCCACGAAGCCGGAGCAGTCGGCGCCGTAAGAGCCGGAATGCGTGCACCTCGGGCAGGAGCCGGAACAACTCCCGAGGGAAGCCTTGTCCGTGCGCCACCTCCCGTTGCCCCACCAGTACGAATAGCCCATCCCGTGCTGCGCCCAGCTGATCACGTCCTGGGCCGTCAGCTGCTCGATGGCCTGAGCCCGGGGAGCGAACAACAACACGGCGAGCGCGGTGGCGAGAGCGAAGGCCAGATTTCTCATCGTAACGTAGAATTATGCAAGGTTCCTGCCCGTCTTGCGAGGACGAAATTGGGCCCGATTGCTCGTTCCGCCCTGCCGTCGCTGGCCGCCGAGTGTGCAGGGGCTTTTCTCTGGTGCGCACGGTCGCTTCCCAGTCACGTGCGCGGAGCCCTCAGAGGCCAGCCTTGCGGGCTCGCAAGTGCAGCACTCCCATCAACAGCGTGCCGGCCACCGCCACCCCGACGAGCATCAGGAGCATCGGGGCCAGGCTGTTCGAATAACGCAGCAGCATCCACCCGATGACCTGCTCCTGGAAGACGGGTCCGATCGACCCGATCCCGTTGATGACCCCCGCCGCCACGAGCCCTCCGCGCGCGGTGCCCACGTCGATGGCGCCAACCCCCGAGAGCAACGAGTCAGGGCCGTAGAGCATGAACCCGCAGAACCCCAGGGCTACGCTGAATGCGAGCAGGTCGGTCGACCCCAGCCAGAACATGCCCCCGAATGATAGCGTCATCCCCACCAGCATCAGCAAGGCGACGCTGGAGCGCCGACCCCGGAACCATCGGTCGGAGACGTACCCTGCCAGGACAACGCCGAGGAATCCCGCGATGTCGAACACGGTCGAGAGATACCCTGCGTCCGCCTTGTCCACGCCAAGGCTCTGGCTCAGGAAGAACGGCGTCCAGGACCAAAGCGCGTACCGCAAGAACTTGATGCAGAAGTAGACCCCTCCCATCAACCCGATGGCCACGAGCACCTCGCGGGTCCAACCGAGCCCGTCCCCCCGCGGGCGAGCATCGTCGTCTGCGTCGTCCCCCAGCGACGGCAACCCTTTGGATTCCGGGGTTCCGGGGTGCAGGACGAGCACGAGCGCCCATGCCCCGAGCAGCACGATCGACGCCCCGAAGAAGGACCAGCGCCACCCAGCTATCCCGAGCAGGAATGCCGCGAAGGCCGTCGCTGCCACCGAACCGACCTGGTAACAGGTGGACCACAGGCCGAGCACGCTGCCCCGCTGGCGTCGTGGGAACCAATGCCCGAGCGAGCCGATGCACCCGGGCCACCCGGTCCCCTGCGCCAGGCCGTTGACCGCCATGAACAGCAACACCGTCCAGAACCCATTGCTGACGCCAAACCCCACGTTGCAGAGCAAAGACACGGCCATGCCCACCAGCAGAAGGAGCCTCGGGCCGAGACGCCTTCCCAGGAACGCCGAAGAGAACTGTCCGAGCGAGTAGGCAACCAGGTATGCGGTCCCCACGTGGGCCAAGTCCACGCTCGAGAGATCCAACGCGTCCCCGATGCCGCCCTTCACCTTCACCGCATAGAAGGCCTTCCGGCAGAAGTAGTAGCCGGCGTAGGCCACCCACGTCGAGACGAGGATTTGAACCTGCCACCGTCTCGCCGCGCGGATGGGGGAAGCCGTTTCTGCCATGGAAGCCTCCGGAGGATCGCTGAAGTCCGTGACAGGAACAAGGCGCGAGCGGGAACTGTGCGTGGACCGTTCTTGCCACAGTGGATTGTGCGGTTGATTCCCCCGGAAGCGTGACGTATAGGCAGGCTTGGTCACACAGATAGGAGAACGATATGAATATCCTCCGATCAGGCTTGGGACTTGGGGTGGCGGCGGCACTTTTGGCCTCGTCCGCGCACGCCCAGGATGGGGCGGCGTCGGCCTCGCTTTCCCTGACTCCCGAAGGGGCTACGGCCACGAGCTCAGGCGAGGGCGGGGGCGACTACATGTCGCGCTATCGGCCCGAACCCATGCTCCTTGAGCTCGGCCTTTTTGCCGGGGCGATCTTCCCGTCGGACACCCACAACCTCCACCTCGAAAGCAACCCGCACCAGCAGTTCAAGTCCGTAGCTCCCGAGGTCGGGGCGCGGATCGGATTCTATCCCCTCAGCTTCCTGGGCGTCGAGCTCGAAGGCGCTCTCATGCCGACGAAGACCGAGGATGACGAGTCCGCCACGCTCATGGCCGGTCGGGGCCAGATCATCGCTCAGACACCGTTCTGGAGCATCACGCCCTTCCTGCTGGGCGGCTATGGCCGACTCGCCGCCAAGAGCGATCCTCTCGGGGACGACGGAGACCCTGCCTATCACTTCGGCGGCGGTGTGAAGGTGCCGATCAACGGGCTGCTCTCGGTCCGTCTGGACATCCGCGACAACCTCACGCAGAAGAACGGCGAGAAGAACGGGACGCTCACACATCACCCTGAGGTGCTGCTGGGGCTGACCGGCACGATTGGGCGGAGCAAGCCTGCGCCGAAGCCGCCCGCGGACAGCGATGGCGATGGGTTCACAGACGACCGGGACGCCTGTCCGACCGAAGCGGGGGTGGCGCCCGATGGTTGCCCCCTCCGCGACGGCGATGGGGATGGGATCCTGGACCGGGACGACAAGTGCCCGACCGAGGCTGGCCCTGCGCCCGACGGGTGCCCCCCGAAGGACGCGGATGGTGACGGCTTCATGGACGACGTGGACAAGTGCCCGACGGTTCCCGGCATTGCGCCCGACGGTTGCCCTGATCCTGACCCGGACAAGGACGGTATCCAGGGTGAGGCGGACAAGTGCCCGAACGAGCCTGAGACGGTCAACGGGTACCTGGACGATGATGGCTGCCCCGACGAGATTCCGGAGCAGGTCAAGAAGTTCACGGGCGTGATCGAGGGGATCTACTTCGACGTGGGCAAGGCGACGATTCGTGCGAACTCGCGACCGACGCTCGATCAAGCTGCGGCGGTGCTGACGGAGTTCCCCTCGCTGCGGGTCGCGATCTCTGGGCACACGGACACCGACGGGAAGCATGACTTCAACGTGAAGCTGTCGGCGGACAGTGCCGAAGCGGTCAAGACCTACCTGGTGGGCAAGGGCGTGGACGCGAGCCGCATCGAGACGCGTGGGGCAGGACCGGACGAGCCCATCGCCGACAACAAGACCCCTGCAGGCAAGCAGAAGAACCGTCGCATCGAGTTCAAGCTCATCACCCGATAGACCCAAATCATGCGCTCCGCGCTGCTTTGGGTCTAGGTTCTTCTAAGGGGGCTTTCGCAAAGCCCCCTCGCCGCGCTCACCGCGGCCCCCCCCAAACGCCTCGCCTTCGCTCGGATGGCACCAAACCCAAGCACGCGCTTCGAGCCGTGCTTGATTTGGGGCTAGATCTGCTGCGGGTTCGCGCAGCACCGAAACCCTTCCGCATAATACCGCGTGGTCTCGTCGTGGCTCTCCGTGGTGGGACGGCAGCGGTTGCGCGCGCCCCCGCACCAGTGGCCGCCCTTGAACACGGACTTGTAGGGCTTGCCCCCCAACGTCACGTTCACCGCCCACTCGTCCACGTTGCCTCCCATGTCCATCACGCCGTAAGGCGACACGCAGCCGGGCATGGCTCCCGAGGGCAGGCGTTGGGACAGCCGGGCAAGCTCCTCTTCCACGCGTGCGTTGCGCTCTTTGCTCGCCAGGATGCCGTCGTTTGGCTTGCGCCAGGGCTTGTCGATGTTGCAGCGGCTCGCATCCCGACGCCACCCGTAGGGATAGGGAAGACGCTCCGGTCCCTCGCACGCCAGGGTCCATTCGTCGTCATCACACAACCGCTTGCCTTGCTTTTCGCAGGCGTCCTTGGCGTCGTACCAGGAGACGAAGACGTCGGGCAGGGCGCCAGCCTGGTTGGGGTGCTCGTGCACGTCGATGCAGAAGTGCTTGCGGGTCTCGGGCTTCAAGCACTTCGCGTACCCCGGCCTGTACCCATCGCAGTAGTAGGGCATCGGGTCGTGGCTGGGCTTGCCGTCGTGCGTCCGGCCCCCTTCGACACATTGGTGCAGCACGGTGGGGCAGTAGCTTCCCTTCACCTCGACCATCCCCGAAGGACAGGGCAGGGAGGGCGGCGTGGCCGTGGCGGAAGCAGAAGCGATGGCCGCGGCGCTCGCGAGGACAGGGGAGGATGCGGTGGGAGGAGATGGGTCCTGGTCGGATCGGGAGCAGCCGAGGGCCAGGGCAGAGAAGAGAACGAGGCGAGCGTTGCGCATGGTGGGGGGGAACCTAGCGTGGGTCGGCAAGGCGGACCAAAGATCAGGAGGCGGCAAGGTGTTCGCGTTTTCGATGAACCTGTATGCATCGAGCCGCGAGAAGGTGCGTGAACGGTGCTTGCGCCCGCGCGCCGGGCTTGCCAACATGCCTGGCGGTATCGAGGAGTGATCCCATGACCCAGATTCCAGAGCGGCAGAAGGTGCTCGTGACGGGGACGCCGATGACGTGCTTCTGTCCCCACTGCCGGGCTTCCCTCGTCCAGGGCGAGCACGTCTTGCTCGAGGTCGAAAGCAGGGACCAGGAGAGCGGGCACCTGAAGCTTAGCGCCCTGCTGAACGTGTTCGAGTGCACCAGCACCATCGAGCTGGCGGACGGTGTCGAGGTGGCGGACCTTCGGTGCTCGGCTTGCACGACGACGCTTGGGGAGAAGGAAGACCGGTGCGAGGCGTGTGGGTCGCGGGTTGCGCGGTTCCTGGTCGAGGTCGACGGGGAGGATGTCGACTTCTATATCTGCATGCGCAAGGGGTGTTACTGGCACGCCATCAGCCAGGCGGCCCGGAGTCGGCTGATCTTGGAAGCCGTGGGTTTTCACAGGCCGGATCGTCCCGCGGAACTGATTCAGTCCGGCACGAAGCTGGAGTGCTCGTGTCCTTATTGCGATCACGACTTGGTGCAAGGGGACGACCTTGTGGTGCGCATCACGAGCCCGGAGAGCGGTACCGGGGTGCTCAAGCTCAGCCCATTCCTCAACGACTTTCGGTCCTCGAGCACGCTGGAGATCGAGAAGGGGACGATCGCCGAGGACTTCGCCTGCCCGAAGTGCCTCGCGAGCCTGAAGGACGCTGGCCGCACGTGCAACCTGTGTGGGGCGCCGTCCGCGTTGTTCCAGGTGCGAACCTCGAGAGGAAGCGCGCGCATCTACGTGTGCATGCGCCGTCAGTGCCACTGGCATCACCTCGACGACGAGTCCCGGGCGTGGGCGCTCGAGCCAGATTGACCTCCGGCGGGTAACGACATGCGCACGAACGGCAACATCCTCGTCCCAGTGGACCTGTCCGAAGCGTCCGTGGCGGCGTTGGAGTTCGGTCGGTCGATGGCGAGGGCGTACGACGCGCGCCTTTTCATCCTGTACGTGGTGGAGGACGTTCCCGCGATCTGGGGGTTGCGTTGGCCGCCTTCGCGGAGGGAGAAAGTGCCGACGACGGGGGAGGTGGAAGAGCAAGTTCGCCTCTGGCTGGGGACGCTCGGGCTGTGGCTCGAGGACGCAGACGTGATCGTGACCGCTGGAGGGGCGGGTGCGGAGGTGGTGCGTGTTGCCCGGGAATTGCCCGCCGACGCGGTGGTGCTGGCGACGCACGGCAACACGGGGATCCAAGCGCGTTTTCTGGGCGGAACGGCGTACCAGGTGTTGCGGGGGGTTCGCTGCCCCGTGGTGTCGGTCAAGCCACCCGGGTTCGGCGCGATGCTTCTGCGTATGTGGGACGGCGTGCAGCTCTTCGGGGACAAGGAAGAGAATGCGAAGCGGCTGGAGCGTGCCTCCGCTTTCCCTCCGAAGCTCCTGCTGCACCCGACCGACTTCTCGGAGGCATCCCACCACGCGACGATGCTTGCCGGCAGCATGGCGGGGCAGTTGGGGGCGGCGCTCTCGGTGCTGCACGTGTCGCGAGGCGAAGAGGACGTGGACGCACGAATGCAGGCGCTTGGGCTGCAGGCGGAGGCCATGGGGGCGAGCCCGCCGCGGCTCGTGTGCCGACGGGGAGATCCGGCCTCCGAGATCCTGAGGGAGGCGGTTGAGGGCAGTGCTGACCTGGTGGTCATGGGGAGCGAGGGGATCGGGGGCTTGAGCGTGCTGTCGCTGGGCTCCACGGCGGCGCGGGTCGTCCGTCAGGCAAGCTGTCCCGTCGTGACGTTGCGCGCGGACACCGGCCTGCAGGAGATCGATCGAGCGTTTCGTAAGGTGTATGCGTCGCTCTCGGTGGCGGCGTTGCGGACGCCGGACGGGGACGACCTGGGGGTCGACGGGTTGTTCCGGTCCCCGGGGTCAGACCTGTACCTGGGCTACTACACGCGCGCTGGGTTCGTGTATGTGCTGGAGCAGTACGGGATTCTCGCGGCGCTCCGGGACCGAGGTTACGACGTGGCGGTTTCCTTCGACCTGACCGATCCGTTCGAGCACGTGCTGCGGATCCATGAGTCCGGGATGGAGGATCGGGATCACTTGCTGATCGAGCTCGCGCTTCGCCCCAGCGTGATCGAGCTTCCCGGGCAGAAGGGCGGGGAAGCGAAGCGCTTCGAGGTGCTGCTTGCGCTATGGCTGTGCATGCAGCACCCGCGAGGAACCTTCAGTGCTCGGAAGCCACCGATGCCCGATCAGGCGTACCCCGGTCTGGGTCTTGCCCGTGAGATCCTGGAGTTGCTGGTGCTGATGGTCGAGCGCCTGGGCAAGCAGGCGCTGGTGAACCGACCGATGCATTTGCACAACGCGCGGTACTACCACCACAAGTTCCGCTTCCTGGACCCGCGGATGGAGGGACGGCTGGCGGCGATCCTGCGGGACACGGCGGACGTCAGCCTGGCGGACGCGTCCTGGGCGGTCCAGTTGGGTTGTCTCATGAACGTGAACACGGGGGAGCCCCTTCGCTGGGAGGGCAAGGAGCAGGTCTTTCCCATGTGCGAGGCGTTGCAGGCCTACTTCGACGACCCGGCGTACCGTCGGGAGGTCTGGACGACGGCGATCGAGGAGCGTTACGAGATCGACTGGGTGCAGTTCAAGGAGCGGGCGAGCCGTCCGCCGACGCCGGCCTGATCACTTTGGCACGCCGCACTGGGCCGTGACGGGCGCGGAGGTGTTGTTGTCCGTCCGGCACTCGTGCACGGAGTCCGGAACGGCCACGCTGGCGTAGGCGGTTTCGGAGCCGTTGAGGAGGCCGGCGGGGGGAGAGGCGAGAGCCAAGAGCACAACCTCCGACTGGGCGGAGTAGAGGGGCTTGGTGGTGCTCGCGGTACCGAGGACGGTGCCGCCGGGGGGTGAACCCAGGTAGAACGTGACCTCGAGGCCTGCAGGCATGGACGCCTCGCCCACGTTGCGCACGACGGCAGCCAGGCCGACCGGACCGCAGATCACGGAGAGGTCCACGACGGCATCGGGGGCGGAAAACTCGCTGCCGGGCTGCTTGTTCTGCCGGAAGTTGTTCAACCCAGGCTGGGTCCAGTTCGGCGCTTCGTGGGTCGGCACGGTCCCGTCTTCCTCGATGTTGGTCACGTGGTACGCGTGCTGGTTCCAGACGCGACGGGTTCGAACCCACGTGCCGTTCGCGCTGCCGAACACGCGCACCCCCGACTGCCTGGTGCCCTCACACTCGTACGCGTAGGCGTTCGACACCACCACAATGTCCGCCTGGCCGTCGTTGTCCACGTCCGCCACCAAGGGATACTCGATGAGCGTCCCGGTGGTGTTGCAGGTCTGGAACAACACGTCGCCGGTCTTGCCGTCGTAGATCCGGAAGTAGATCTCGTCCGAATAGACGACCTCGGCTTGCCCGTCGCCGTTGAAGTCGAAGATGGAGCTTCCGGTGGCCGCAGAGGAGCAGTCTCGCGTCTGCTTCACCCACAAGAACGTGTCGGGGCCAGCGACCGCGGGGTCCACGAGCTTCGCGCCGCTGAGGATGGCGTAGCCGACGCCACCGGCCAAGGCGACGTCGGGGACCCCGTCGCCGTCGAAGTCCGCGACGGTGGGGGGGCCGCCTCCGCGTGTGGAGCCGGCGGAACCCGGTGCGCAGAGGGCCGGGTCGAGGGTGCCGTTGATGTCGACGGGCTGTCGCACGATGACGAAGCCGCCTGGCGCCGCAGGGTCGTGCCGCCAGAGCCACATGGTGTGGTTGCTGTAGTCGGTTGCCACGACCTCGGGGGAACCGTCGAGGTCGAAGTCCCCAATGGCCGCGTAGGACCCATCGATGCCAGTGTCGACGAACTGGGTCCCGTCGGCGTGCACGGCGAAGCGCGGACCGACGAGATCGAGCTGGCCGTCGCCGTCGAGGTCGCTGGCGATCCATGGCTGAGATGGCAGCGTCACTTTGGTTGCGCCGGTCACGCCGTCGAGGATGCCTCCTTCCACGATGACCTCCGGGGCGCCGGTGCCGTCGAGGTTGGCGATGCTGGGCACACGGCATCCGAGGCCGTCCTGGTTGCGCCACAGTTCGGTGCCGTCCGCACGCAGGGCGATCACCACGCCATCGCCGCACCCCACGACCTCGTTGCCAGGCTGGTCGTCGATGTTGCCTCCCGCAAGCTCGGATGCAGCGCGGATCAAGCCGGGGGTGGCCCACTTCTCCACGACCTCTCCCTGGACGATCGAGATGGCGTGGACCGTTCCGATCCCCGTGTAGGCCCCGGCCGAAAACGTCGAGAACACGATCTCGGGGATGTCGTTGGCGGTGACTTTGCCGTCGCAGTCGTCGTCGTCCAACTGGACCACGATGGGGGACATCATGACGTCGGAGTCGAAAGGCGAGGTGGTCATGCCGCCCCACGCGTACTTGACCTCCGCCTGGAAGTCGGTCGTGTCGGGGACCCACTTGCATTCCTCGAGGCACGTGAGCGGACCGCCGTCCGGGGTGCCACCGTCGGCCTCGGAGCACTGTGGGGGCCGTGGCAGGCACTTGCCCTGCAGGGGCAGACTGCCCCCTGTGCACCCGCCGTCCGGCACCCCCGCTTCGACAGGCTCGGCGAGCGCGAATTCGCAGTACTCGTTCGGGGAGCATTCGGTCGAATCGGTGCAGTCAGTGCCCGGCGCGACGCACACCTGGAAGGAGCAGACCTGGCCGCCCTCGCAGCACGCGTCGCCGCAGGCTTTCTCTGCGCTGCAGCAGGTGTTGCCGGCGCAAATGCCGCCGTCGCCGCAGGGTTCGCCTGTGACACACCCGTCCGCGTCGGGGGGCACGAACTGGTCCGGGGAGGATTCGGGGGAAGCTTCCTGGGACGTGTCATTCGAAGAGTCGGCGAACCCGCCGTCGGGGGAGGGAGGGGTCGCGGACCCGCCGCCGTCGTCGCCTGAGCAGGCAAGCAGCGCGACCGTGGTCCAAGGGATGGCAAGGAGTGCAAGGCGTCTCATGATGATCAGGTACCGCCCGAGGAGGGTGCAAACAAGAGGTTTGCCAGGATTCTTGCGGTTCAAGGGCCGTGTTGGGGGTAAGATGGACGACGCCATGAACGAGCGAGGGGCAACCGCTGGGCAGGTTCTGGTGGAGCATTGGCGGCGCACGGCGACCCTGGACGGTGCGCGGATGGGCTTCGTGGCGCGCAGGCCCACGTATTCGCTGATCGGGTCGTGGGTTCTGACCGGCCTTGGCCTGCTGATGTCGGTCGTCATGGTCGCGGCGGCATTGGGCACGGTGGCGCGGGGCGGAGGGTTCGAGCCGATGATGGTGCTGACCCCGCTGTGGGGAGGCCCGTTCGTGATCCTGGGCGCGGTCTACGTGCGGTTGCTGGGGAGGCGATGGGGAACGGTGCATGTCGACGGGGAGGCGAGGACGCTGGTTTGGCGCCAAGAGGAACGGGTTCGCGGGTCGTGGTCGCTCGGGGACTGCCTGAAAATCCGCTCCGAGCACGCATTCCTGTCGACCTACCGCTGGTTCTTTCGGCAGGAGTGTTGGCTGGTGGCGGACATGCGCGACGGGACGAAAGTGACGCTGATGCTGGGCACCGCAGAGGAGCGTCGGTTGGTCCAGGATGCCCTGGCGCGGATCTCCGTCCCTTGTTGAGTTGGGTGAGCGAGGAGACGTTGGCAGGTTTCGTTGCGTTTGGGGGACTCACGGCTATCATGCGGGGCTAGCTTTGCGTAGGACGAAGACCAGATCAGGACGGAGGCAGCATGTCGATGCAGGGGCCGCCTGACGTTCGGGCTGCGGGCGCGGCAGAGAGGGACGCGCTCGAGCCCTTTCGATGGCTGCTAGGGGAGGCCGACCCGGAGGTCATCACCTTCGAGGTTGGGGACGATCTGCTCCGTGAAGGGGAGCGGGGCGACGACCCTTGTGCCTGGCTCGTGGTGGAAGGGGAGATCGAGGAGCGGATGACGGTGTACTTGCCGGGTCAGGGCATGGTGGAACAGCCGCTGTTCCTCGCGTGCGCCGGGGACCTGGTGAACGTGCAGGCGCTCGTGCCGACCTACCGCGACTCGCCTGCGATCTGCTCGCTGCATGCGGTCTGTGACGGATGGGCGGCGCGCGTCAGGGCCGAGATGTTGCCCCCGTCGGGGGGCATCTTCGACACGATGTTCCAGAAGACCGTGGAGGCGCTGGAGCGCGAGCGGCAGATGGTGACGCTCTATGGCGGCGTGGCGACTCTGTTCCAGAATGCGCCGGAGTCGGTGCCGTTCGTCCCGGCGGACCCGCAGCAAATGATGCAGCGGTTGGTTCGCGCCTTGGAGGAGCGGGGATACCTCACACCGTCGTTGCGTGGCGGTGCGCACACGAACGCGTCGGCGGACCGGGTGAGGTTGTTGGAGGAGCAGAACGAGAGCTTGCGGGAGCGTCTGGAGCGCACGACGAAGGGGTTGAGCTCGGCGTTGGGGCAGTGCAGGACGCTTGAGCAGAAGTGTGACTTCGAGAGCCGTGCGCGTGCGGCGCTGGAGCAGCGGCTTTCGGACTTGATGCAGCAGGTGGTGGAGCGTCCGGAGGACAACGCGTTGTCGAACCGTTTCCCGAACGCGGTGACGGTGCTCGAGAGCAAGGAGTTGGAGGAGCTGGAGCGGGCGGCGAGGCATCACCGGAAGCTCGCCGATCAGTTCGAGAACAGGGCGAACATGCTGCACCGGGCGATCGAGCTCTTGGAGCACGACAACCCCGCGATGATCATCGGCGAGGACGTGATGATGCTGATGCTTGGGGAGGAACCGCCGCCCCGCCCGCCGGCAACGACACGCAACACGATCCCGATGTTGCTCGATCCGGCGAAGCCACCCCAGGCGGCGCCGCGTCCTGCGCCTTCGAGTCGTGCGGCGCCGATCAGCTGTCCTGCACCCGACGGGAAACCGGGCAAGGGCGGTCCGGAAAGCGAAAGATAGCCGTGGTGCAGCCCGGAGGGTCTTGGGGTCAGCCGCCCGTGAGGTGGGGACAAGGCCCGGTCCCACCGCAGTTCATCCCACCGGTGCCCGGTCATCCCGGGAACGCGGACCGTGCGCCCGATGGGGTGACTTGGCTGCGCATCTACTGCGGGTTGCAGGTGGCGTTCCACGCGCTGCTGGTGCTGATGGGAGGGGCGATGTCGGTGGCCATGTCGCTGGACCCGAGCGCGACAGCGCCTGGGGAGCCGCCCGCGTGGATCGTGGGAGTCTTTCTGGGGACGGTCTACCTGCCCGCAGGGATCGCGTACGTGGTCGGGCTGGTGGGACCGCGGAAGCCATGGATGTACGGCTACGGAGTGTTTCTCGCCGTGCTGGGCTTCCTGTGCGGCGGGTGCTGGTTCATCGGCATCCCGTTCCTCATCTTCTGGATGAAGCCGGAGACGAAGCACTGGTACGAGCACCCTCCCAGCGCGTAGGTCTCCAGATCCGAAGAAACCACAGAGGACGCAGGCAGAAGCCGCAGAAGGGGTTGGTGCTGAGGTCGGCCGCGCGGGTGAAGGATCTCCGTTCGTGCTCGTGCTGCTGTGCCCGATTGTCCCCGTGACCGCGCGGCTTGCCGCGCACAACGCTCGACTCGGCAGTGCCGAGTCGCTCCGTTGGCGGATTTGCACCGCCCTCGTGCTCGTGCTCGATCGGTTCGGGCCTGACTCGGGAACGACTTGTGGGGACGGGACGTGGTCCTCCTCGTCCATTTCCACGTTGCCGATGTCGTCCACGTCACGGTCCAAGTCAACCGGATGGGCACGTGCGGGGCACGTTGGGTTGGTTCCCTCGAGAGACGTGGCAGGGGGGTCTACGACTCGACCCGGGACACGGAAGGCTCACCGAACTCGCCGGCTGAACTACCCTCCGTGGGCGTGCGGAACCACGATTGGCGGGGTTGCACCAGCCCGTCGCTCACGGAGGGTAGTTCAGCCGAAAGCGACGTTCTGGAACAGCCTTCCTTGTGGTGCATGCGAGGCAAGAAGCTCGGCTGGCGCTACGCCAGCCACGGTGCAGAGCACCTAGCTAGACTCGTCCCTAACCACGTCTCTCAAGTCAAAGAACCGAGACGGAGACTACCTCAGCCCGGGTCTCGAAGAAAATGCCCAAGTGGCGGGACGCTCGATTTCTTGCCGCGGCCCGCCGCATGACCCCTACACTTCGCCATGACGCGAAGGGAACTCGTGGACCGATTGTGCGCGGATGCCGAGGGGACGCTGTCCCGAACGCGAGCGTCGGAGCTCATCGAGCGCATGTTCGAGCACATCGCGGACACGTTGATGGAACAAGGGCGATTCAGCCAGCCGGGGTTCGGGACGTTCTCCGTCCAGGTTCGCGGCGCGCACCCGGGAAAGAACCCGCGCACCGGTGAGACGATCCAGATACCCGAGACGTCGACGGTTCGTTTCAAGCCGGCGGACAAGTTGCGGGCTCGGCTCAAAGGGTAGCGCTCAGGCTTCTGCGACCGCCTCTCGCTTCGCGAGGTCCAGGGTGGCCGCGTGCTCCTTCAGACGATGGAGAAAGAGCGCCGACATCAGATCCCACAGCCGCTGGTGCTCGCCCAACAACCCACTGGCCGTCGCCACCTCCCCGATGCCCTGCAGCCACGCCACCGTACCCGGAACCGTCAGATAGTGGCCGTCGATGCCGAAACGCTGCTGGCCGGTCACCATGAACGACCCTGACGGGATCGTCTTCACGTGCACCATCCAGCCTCCGTCCTCAGGCACGGGAGGCAGCGGCGGCGGCATGGGCGGCAGCGGTGGTGGGACATCCGGCATCGGCGGCGGAACCTCCGGCAGCGGCGGCGGAACCTCCGGCAGCGGCGGTGGGGCCAGCGAGTGCGAAGGCTGCATCGAGTCCCAGTGCATGTCCGAAGCCCAGGCCTGCGGGACCAACGGCCAGTGCGCAGCCCTGCTGAACTGCCTCATGGAATGCGAGGACGACGCGTGCGAGTCGGGGTGTGAGAGCACCTATTCGGAAGGCGTCGCCCCGCTCAACGCGTACCTCGAGTGCGTGTTCACGAAGTGCGAGTCGGCTTGCAGCGGCTGACCCGCACCTGACTGGCGATTCCACCCGCCTGTCGTCTCACCACGGGACGGCGCAGACCGATCTCAACTCCTCGTTCGTACACCAACGCGCGCCCGCCAGGTCGGGTAGATCGAGCGAAGGGACGGTCCCTCGTCCGCGAACGCGAAGCCGGATCCCAGGCTTCGACCCCAGCGCGCCCCAGGTCTGCGCCGACGGGTGGAAGACCGTGGACCACCGCCAACCGTCGCCCACTCGGTCGTGGATCCGCGTGTGGAACTCCGTGCCGAGGTCAGTCACGCCCAGGCGATCGGGTACACACGGGGTCCCCTCACACGCCGTCACTTCCAAGAGCGCGTCGCGGTCGATCTCGACCGCCGCGGGACCACCGTCGACCCACCAGCCACAGAACATGGGAGTCGGTCCCGACGGCATGCGACAGCACCCTTCGGGCTTGCGCTGTGCTCCCAGGTCGGTGAGGGCGACGTCTTGCTCGCGGCGCCACAGTCGTTCTCGCTCGGGGCCTGTGTGGTAGGCGAAGTCGCGCGCCTCGTCCACCTGCGCGCTGGCGTAGCCCGTGGGGCGGGTGGTCATCGTGGACGGATAGGCCAAGTGCAGCGCGAGGAAGGCGTATCTTCGCGCAAGGAGCGTTGCAGTCTGGGGACCGTATAGCGTGGCGGCACCCTCGTAGTGCTGCAGCGCGTACTCCTCGGGAGTGGTGATGTAGAGGATATAGCCGTTGGTCAAACCCGCCGTGACCGCGTCGGCTCCGGCGGTTTGCTTGCGCGCGACTTCCAGGACCGCGTCGTTGATCCGTCGGCCCACGGTGATGGTCGGTTCCCCGGGCACGAACGATATCCAGGTGTTCTCGATGCGCGCGAGGGCGAGGGGAACGTCCTGTGGGAAGCTCGCCTCCCTGCTGGCGACTTTCCAAAAGGGGCCGAGCATGGGGAGCTTGGGCGCTTGGCACCCGGTGGCCGGGTCCCCGCGACGAAGGAGACCGGCCACGAGCCCGTCGAACACGGTGGGGTGGTCGCTGGCGCCGAGCATGGCGTTGAAACCGAGGACGGAAGAGTCGCAGAGTCGCGCCACGTGCCCCCCCGGCGCCACCACGTACGCGGCATCGGGCAGGTGCTCCTCGAGGTAGCGCATGCCGAGGGCTGGATTGCTGTTCAAGGAACCGCCATCGCGTAGCGCGTCCAGAATGCGGGAGGCGAGGTCGTTCCCGATCCGGACCGCCTCGGGCGGGGTTCCCAGCACCCACGCCGGGGACATGTCTCCCTCGTTTGTGTTGAAGAGGGCATGGACGCTGCCGGGCTCCCGCTCCGACTCCACCGCACGGGTCGCTACCCCGTAGACGTCGCCCCCGAGGAACCGGTTGCGACTGCCAAGGACCGTGGGGTGCATGGCAAAGAACGAGAGGGACCCTATCTCCTTCGGCGCCCCGTTGGGGTCCGTCGCCTCGATCCGTAGCACGCGCAGGGTTGGGTCGATGGCTTGGTAGGCGTACTCGCGCGAGGCCATCGTCGCGGGAACCGGCCAGAGGGCGGGGGGACGGTTCGCCGCGTGGGGCAGCGGGCTTCGGTTACGTGTGAGTCCCCAGACCTCCTGCTTGTGCCACCCGAGACGGGCGGGCTGTGCCCCCTTGCGCGCAGACTCCACCGCACGGGCGATTCGCGTGGCGAGGAAGTCCACCATGGCGGGGTCGAACCCTGGAAACGTGCTGCTGCCCAGGCTGCCGAAGCTCTCGCTCTCGATGTAGTGACCCGGGCCCGCGTGGGTATGCGTGGCTGTCATCACGAGGCGTGCGGCGGGGATGTGCGCGCGCGCAGCCACGCTTCGGTGCAGCAACGTACTGATGGCGGGCAGATCGCACGAAACCACCGCAAACGCGTCCTTCGGGGCGCCGCCCGGCTCGAGATAGAACGCTCTGCACAGAAGGCGGGTCCAGTACCCAAAGGCCACCCCAGCCCCGGGCCCGTGGCCGAACATGGACACACCAGGGGGCGGAGTCACGTCGATGCGGGCTGCACCTGCCCGGAACCCGCCGGCCGCGGCCTCCCGTGCAGGAAGGCCCGCGTGACTCGCTGGCATCGTGCTCGCGCACCCGAGCAGCCCCAACCCCAGCAGCACAGCGCCCCAACGCATCATCATGGCAACAACCCCGTCCAGATGTGCAGCCGGTACGCCAGCCCCACGCCCACCTCGAACCGCACGCCGTGGTCCACGTCTCCCATTGGGAATACCGCACGCCCGTCCAAGGTCGGCACGAAGGCACCCGTCGCGTCCACCTTCTCGTCGACGTTCCATATGGGCCTCCCGCGCCGGACCCGGATCGGCAATCCGAAGCGCGCCCCCAAGGACCAGGCGCGCGCGCTGGTCTCCTCATGCGCGTGCGTGCCAAACCCGAACGCGGCCAGCGCTTCGAAACCCACGGCAGGGCGGTGGGGCAGGGGAACTGCCTCGTAGCCGGCAAGAAAAGCCACCCTGCGGTGATCCGGTCCGTAGCCTTCCACCTCGTCGACCCGCCAGGCCGTCTCGACCTCCGCGCCGAGAGCAACGCCCCCGTCGCGACGCAGCGGCACGATCCCGGTGGCACGTGCGCCCGCGTCGGTGGCGCCGTGTTCGATGGACCGGTTCATCGCGGGGCCCAGGCCGGCCGAACACGCCGTCACGGAGGGCAGCGCGAGAAAGAAAAGCAGGACCAGACCCTCGGTTCGCATGCTCGTGGCGGGGAAGCATAGCGGAAGGTGGTGCGGAGGCGAAGTAAGCGCTCCAGAGAAACGAGAAACCACATCCGGTAGGCACGGGGGAGCCCCGCAGAAAGAGAAACCACAGAAGGCGCAGAGGTCACAGCAAGCAGAGGGACCTTCTGCCTTCTCCTTCTGTGGTTTCTGTGCCTTCTGTGGTTGCTTCGCCCGGGCCTACATCCTGCCCCGCAAGCCGATCCAGTTCGGAGACACCACGACGGCCGTGCTCGGGCCTGGTGCGCTGCCGCTGTCCGACGGCTCACTCGAGAGGTACAGCGCCACTCCCGTCCCGAGCCCGATCACGCCCACCGCGAGTCCGATGTTCGCGATCGTCTGCTGACGTCGGCCTGCGTCGATGTCGTCTTGCCGTTCGGGAGGGCAGGGGCCGCCGCCGCATTCGTCGTCGAGGTCGCTGTACGTGCCATTGGCCATTAGGCCCGCCACCGCGAACGTCGCCAGGCCGGCGACCCCGATGCCGCCCGCCACGTACGCCCACGTGCGCGTGCTGTTGTTCTTCTCTGGGGGAGGAGGAGGCGGCGGCTCGGGCTCGGGGGGACGCACCCCAGCGTCTATCGTCGTCTCTGCGCGCTGCCCTGCGGAGAGCGTGACCGACTTGCGCACCGGCGGGCGGCCGGGGGTCTCGACGACCACCTCGGTGTCTCCGGGCACCGCCGGAGCGGGAACGCCCCAGGCGGCACGCTTGATCTCCTCGCCTGCGACGCGCAAGGTGCTGTCAGGCGCAGGGTTCTGAACGTCTACGACGACGAACCCCAACTTGGTCTCCAGCTCCCTCCGCTCTTGTTCGGCGGATTCTGCTGCTTGCGCATAGCGTCGGTCGGCGCGCTCCAGCTCCCTCGCTTCGACGGCGGTCCTCCCGAACTCGGCGTACGCCTCGACAAGGCGTCCCATCTCCTGGAGACAGCGGGCGATCATGAGCCGGGTGTTGGGACTAGAGACGATCTCGTGGCTCGCCGTGAGCTCCTGAAGGGCCTCCTCGTACTTCTTCTTCTCGAACAGCTTCCTGCCCTTCGTGAACTTCGCTTGCGCCTGCTCCCGCTGGACGGCGGTGGCTTGGTCGGCCGGGACACCATCAGCGAACGAGGCCGGCGCCAGGGTCAACACGACCAGGGAGGCGGCTCCCCACATCACGATACGGGTCAATGCGGGAGGGGTCTGCATGGTTCAGATTCCCAGGGGGTCATAGGAACGCTTGGGCTTGCGCTGTTTCGCGCGCGTGGTCGCGGGAGGAGCGCCCGCCGGGAAGGGGCTGTCCGGCGAGGCTCGCACCTCACCGCTGGCCGCCGCGTTGGAGTCCGACGCGGGCTTCTCGAGGGAAGGCGACCCTGCGACGGAGTCGCTCCCGGAAGGGGGCTGTTCGGGGGCGTCCGGGACCTTGCCTGGCGGGTCGGCCGTGGCGGCCACAGGAGTCGTCTCGGTCGGTGCTCTTCCCGTCGCTGGGGTCGCGGCACTGCCTTCGCCGTTCGTGGCGACGGAGGCCGTCTGCGTCTCCGGCGAGTCGTCCTGGAGAAACCAGACCAGCGCTCCCGTGAGCAGGGCGAGCAAACCGGCGCCGGCACAAGCCGGCCACAACCACCACGGCAGCTTGCGCGACCTGGGTTCGACCTCTTCGTAAACGGGTATCGACTCCGGATCGGAGAGAAGCGGGACCGCATCAGGTGGCAGATACTCGGGGCCGGGAACCGCCGCGAACGGCTCAGGTACGAACGGGACGGGTACGGCATGCGGTCCGGCGGGTGCGACGGGCGAGAGAATGAGAGGGGGCATGGGGACCGGCGGGGGCGGGGCATGCCGTGGCAGTTCAAGCGGCAGGCCGCCATGGCGTGTCCGTCGGTCCACGATGCGCTCGCCCGCGACGGCGCAGACCCACCGAGATACGTCCTCGTGCGAGGCCACGTGCCCCGCCGCAGCGGACTCCAGGGCGGTGCGTAACTCGTCCGCGCTCGCATGACGACCCGCCCTGTCGATGGACAGCGCGCGGGCGACGATGGGCACGAGGGCGGCTGCCCAGGGCTTGTCCTTCGAAGGACGCGCCGGTGGCAGGGCGCCGGTCAGAAGCTGACGAATGATGACAGAGGTCTTGTCGACCTGGAACAACCGCTGCCCCGTCAGGGCTTCCCAGAGCATCGCGCCCACGCCGTACAGGTCCGCTCGGAAGTCCACGTCCGATTCCTGAAGCAGGATCTCCGGCGCCAGGTACGGGGTCGCCCCCGGCACCTTGATGCAGAAGCCGGGGATGCGGCACGCGTGGATGATCCGCGTGATGCCATCGACCCCGACGACGACGTTCGCGGGCGTCAACTCGGAGTGGTAGAACGACCGGCCATCGCGCCCTTGGACCGCATGCAAGGCCTGCACTCCCGAGAGGGCGTCGAGGAGAACGCGAAGCCAGACCTCCAGGGTAGGCCGCGCTTCCCTCGTCGGGGCCAGGTTCAGGCTGGCAAGGCTCTCGCCGTCCACGAACTCGGTGGGGATCAGGACCTCGTCGGCGGCGATCACGGGTTCCAGGGAGCGAGCGACGTTGGCGTGGGACACATGCTCGAGCAACCGCGCGCTCGAGAGGATCTCGGAGACCTCGTCGGCCGAGAGTCCCTGGCTCTTGCGGATCCGCACCGCCGCGAGCAACGTGCCTTCGTCCTTGCCCGTGCCGATGCGAACGACATGGGTGGGTACCGGACGCTCCCCGAGTTTGTCGCCGATCTGGTGGCGCTGCACCGGGCTGGCTCTGGGGTCAGGGGCGGTCACAGGACTGACAAAACGGTACACGACAAATGGTGTGGCGTCGAGTTGGTGGCACGGAAGGGTTGGGGGCCGGAAGAGAAACCACAGAAGTCGCAGAGAGCACAGAAGGCAGAGGGTTGTTTGGTGCTTTCTGGCTCCTCGCGAGGATATTCTCAGCCCGAGCCCCAGCCCGAGCCCGAACCGGTTGGGTTGACACGTGATGAAAGTCTCCGGTCCCGTGGGGGCACCCGCGAGTTTTGAGACAGTCTCTCCGAGCCCGCGGACCGGATCGAGCACGGACTCGTCACCAAGGGGGCCCTCTTCCACACCATGGCCAACGCCGCCAAGAAGATACTCGCTCTTGCCCTCCCGCTCCTTGCCCGTTCCTGCTCCGACCCCGCCGAGACGTCCGGCCCAAAGCTGCCGCCGTCGTCCCCGGAATGCGGCAGTATCCGCGAGGGGGCGGCGCCGATGGCGTTCATCCCTTCTCCCGGCTTCTGCATCGACCGCACGGAAGTCACCCGCAGTCAGTACCAACGCTGGCTGTGGGAAGGCCCTTCCCCCGATCCAGAGAAGCTGCCCGAGGTGTGCCAAGGCAAGACGTCATTCGCCCCCGGGCCCGAGTGCATGCAGACCGAGAACGTTTGCCGCACGGGCTGTGACAATCGACCCGTCGTCTGTGTCGACTGGTGCGACGCGCACGCCTACTGCACCGCGATGGGAAAGCGCTTGTGCGGCGCGGTGGGCGGGGGCGAAGTCCCGTTCGAGAGCGGACGAGACCCGTCCGTGAGTCAGTGGATGTCGGCCTGCACGTCCGGCGGACTCCACGACTATCCTTACGGTGATGTCTTCGACCCCAAGGCCTGCAACGGCGCAGAACAACAGCCCGAGTGCGTGAGCGAGGGGAAGTGCCGCGCCCGGGACGTCGCGACCTCGCCTTCGTGTCGTGGTCCGACCCCCCCCCGTTCGATGGCATCTACGATCTCTCCGGCAACGTCTCGGAGTGGGAGGACTCGTGTGACTGGGATGCCAGCGGCCACTGCCGTCACCGCGGCGGCTCGAGTTACACGGATCACGCTTGGTGGACAGGCCTCCTTTGTGGCTTCGACTCGAGCAGCCTGATGCGCTTGACCTCGTATGACTATCATGGGTGGGACGTGGGATTCCGTTGTTGCAAGGATCTGGGCGATAGTTGAACGGGCCTTCTTCTCTATGCGCGGGCTCAGCGAGGCTGTCTCAGAACCGAGCCCGTGCCCGATGAGTCATAGAGTCATGCAGTCCAAACAATCCCTATCAGGATAGCTAGACGGAGCTTCGTCTTCCCTATCCGCGGGCTAAGATCCCACGGCAACTTCGCGGGAAAGCCCGCCGCAAGGGCGGGCTCTGCGCGGCAACGACGTGAGCTCGCTTGGGGAGGCGGATGGGGGTTCGGCAATCGAACCGCAGCGGGCCAGAAGGAATCAGAAGAACTGGATGCCACGGTTCGGCAAGGCGTACCGTGCGAAGCCCGCCATGGCGGGCTTCCCCAGTATTGCCGTGGGCTCTGAGCCCGCGGACAGGATCTCCGTGAAGAGCCAACAACCCCCCTCACTCCCCAGGAATACTCGGCTCCGCCCCGCCCTTCGTATGCATCCCCGGATGCTCCGGCCTCTCAGGCGGCACGTCGGGCCGAATCCCCGCAGGAGGCGGAGGCGCCTCGTCCGACCGTGAGGGACTCGGCACCACCTCGGGAACCGTCGGCGGCGGCACGTCCGGCCGCACCCCCGCCGTCCGTACCGGACTCTGGTCCTCACACCCGGAAAGCCCAAGCGTCACGCCCCCCAGCAGCACCGCTTGCTGCAGAAAGCCCCGACGGTCAGGCGCCGGCCGCAATGCGTCGATCATGCCCCGCAATTGCGCCTCCGTCACCGCCCCCAGCATCGCCTTCTCGTGGGCGTTCAGCTCGATGCCCACGCCAGCCGCCGCTTCCCCGCGCACCGCAAGGACTCTCGCGTAACACTCCGCGTCCGCCGCGGCACGACGCAACAACTTCTGCATTCCTATCGGGATCGGGGGCAACCCATCATGTTGCTTCGTCATGCCGCACCTCCAGGATCCCGATCCAGCGCCACAAGCTCCTTCCGCAGCTTCTCCCCAAGCACCGGGTCCGTCATGTGCACGTACGCAATATACCCCGCAATCCGCGACAGGCTCTCACCCTCCCGCAGCGGCTTTCCCTGCGCGAGATTGTGCAGCACCGCCCGGATCTCCCGACGGATCTCCCGCGGAACCCGCGGCGCCGCTTCCTTGCCGCCCACCGCGTTCACCACCAGCCCCGTCACCGACTGCCGCCCTCCCGTGCGCGCCACCCGCGTCTTCTTCGGGTGCACCCGGAACCCCTCGTCCGCCACGATCCGCCCCACCGACCCGATCAACAGCCCCAGCCTCGGCTTGCCCACCTGACCCAAGGGTAGGCTGAACGTGAGGTCGTCCGCGTACCGCGTGTACCGCCACCCCAGCTTCTTCGACAGCCCCAACAGCCGACGGTCCAGACGGTAACACACCGCGTTCGTCAGCGCCGGGCTCGTGGGCGCCCCCTGGGGCAAACACCGAGGTCCCAGTGCCACGAAGACCTCCTTGTCCCCGTCCTTCACCACCTCCCGCGGCGCTTCCGTACATAGCAATGCAAGCAACGTGGCTATCTTGTCCCGGTACCCCGCCTGCCGGAATACCCCCTTCACCCGTCGCATCGTCACCGTGGGGAAGAAGTCCTTCAAGTCGACCTTCACCACCACCTTCGCCCCCGTGTGGGCCATCGCGTTGGTCTTGATCGACCGGTGCGGCAAGAACCCGTGGCTCGCCCCGTGCACCGGCAACGGCTCCAGCACGTTGCGCAGGATCCACCGCTGCGCCGCCTTGAGCTTCGGCAACGGCGCCCAGATCGCCCGCTCACTCCCATCCCGCTTCGGAATGGTGAACCGTCGATAATGCACCTTCTCTGCCACGTCGCGGTGGAACGCCAGCCACCGAAGCTCCGGGATCGTCAACCCTAGCGCCTCCGCCAGCTGCGACGGCTTGTCCATCGGCGGAAGCTCGTTCTCCGCCGCTCGCTCCTCCGCCCGCGGGTGGTCCCACTTGTCGACGTCGGCGTCGTCGTTCCAGAAGACGCCTTCGCCCAAGTGCACCACATGGGTGGCGCGGTACGCCTGCCACGTTTCCTTCTTGAGGCGCCGCCGCTCGGCCGCCTCCTCCTTGAGCGACTTCTTGTACTCCGCGAGCTCGCGCTTGCTCATCCCGTCGGTGGGCTTGCGCTCGAGCACGAAGCCCTTCTCGCGGAGCTGCTGCTGAATGTAGGGGTGGACGCCCCCGGCATGGCCGATGGAACGCCAGAGGTCGACGAGTCGTTGGGTATCGGTTCGCGTCGTCATGGTCAGCTCGCCGTTGCGTCGAGGAAGCCGCGGGTTTCGAGGTCGTCCACGTGGAGGAAGTAGGCGCCGCGCGCCTCGGCCACCGAGTCGAAGACCAGGTTCTGGATGCGGAGCTTGTCCCCCCCACGTCCCCACCGCACCTTCAACCGCTTCTGGTCGAGCATCAGCTGAACGACCTGCTCGCCCTTGTCGTCGCGGCGAGAGTAGGTGCGCGTCTCGACCGTGATGGTGTCCCGGGCCTTGCCGCGCTGTTGCTTGCGCTTGGCCTCGACCTGGGCCTGGGCCAGCCGCAGCGCGATGAGGTGCTCACAAGGCCCCTCCTTGAGCTGGTGCTGACGGAAGAACGTGCACGTGCACTCGGCCTTGCTCACGCGCCCCTCGTCGTCGAAGAGCATCATCGGCCGGTACTCACGCTTGTCCGCCGCCACCGCCACCTTGCCCGTCAGCTCCAGCCCCACCCCGTGGATCTGGTTCTCCAGGGCGATCTTCACCGCCCCCTTGTCCGCGATCAGGTCGTGCGCCCGGCGCTCCCGCACGTTGCGAAACGCGAAACGCCCCGGGTCCAGCGGCTCGTCCGTCAGAGGGCGATAGCGGTAGACGTCGCGGGCCACGTCATACATCAGCTTGCCCTGCTGGCAGCCGATCTGGAGGGCTTCCAGCACGCCGGAGGCCTTGTCGCCCAGCTCCTTGCCGAGGTCCGTGGCGGAGGCCACCCACTTCTTCTCCAGCAGCTTGACCACCTTGTCCACCGGCGGGCCGTCCTTCTTCGCCGCCTCGGAGCCCCCGGGACGCGGCAAGAGCAGGTCGAAGCTCACCGCCTGGGCCCAGTTCGACGACGTGAACCCCGAGACGCCGAGCGTGAACGACAAGGGTCCCGCCTTCAGCACGTAGAAGCTCGGAAGCCCCGTGCCCAGCAGGTGCACGTCGACCTTCTCCACGAAGGGGAGCATGCGCTGGATCAGCATGAGCCGACGCCTTCCCCAGACGCGGATCACCTGGGAGGTCTTCCCCGTGTACACGCCCGCGTGGGTGGGCAACACCACGTTCCACGGCTCCAGGACCATGCGCGGCGCCTCGCCAGGGACGAGCTCGAAGCGCAGGGCACGCCCGCCCTTCTTCTGATCCGCATGCAGACGCAGGTGCCGGAGCATGTTGTAGAGATCCATGGGGGCCAGGGACAGCCTGGTGCGCGGCAACGTGGCTGCCGACTGCACCTGCAGGAACCCCCGCAACCACGAGTCGGGTACGTTCACCTTCTTCTCGAGCACCGGCGACGCCCCCTCGGTCTCCACCTCCACCGCTTCGCTGCCGATCGTGAAGCGCGTCTCGCGGTAGCTGCGCATCTTCTGGACCCCGTCGAACAGCGCCTGCGTGTAGTCGATGTTCGTGGTGCCCAGCTGGGGCTTGCCCTCGAGCACAAAGGCGCCCCAGTCGATCCCGAGCTTGGCGTAGCTGCCCTCGTCCTTGCTGAACACCTCGAAGAGCAGCTCGTCCGGGTGCACGGACACGATCGGGTCCAGGACCGTCCACGCGAGCGGGTCGTTGCGGGCGATCCACCCGAGGTAGGCTTGCTGCGCCTCCCAGAGGTTCATGCCCGCGGACTGCTTTCGCATCTGCTGGTACGCCATGTACGCGGTGCGGTCCTTCGGGATGTAGCGGAAGTCGCTGCGCACCACGTCGTGCAGGGCGGAGAGCCCTTCGCGCAAGCCCATGGGGTCTTGCACCTTGCCGTCGGCGTGGACGGCCCTTCGCTGGAGATTGCCGACCAGGTCGACCCGGGTCTTGCCCTCCGCGCCCACCACCTGGCTGGCACGTGGGTACTTGAACGTGAACGACGTCCGGGGTTCGGAGAGCTCCTCGGCTTGCTCGGTCGTGCCCTTGGGGTCCTGGTCACTCATGACGCCACCTCCCGGTTCGCACGGGCCGCGTAGCGCCGCGCACGCCGCAGCCCTCGCCAGGCCGCCTTGCGAAGCTCCTCATCCTCTTCCTTTCGATTGGCAAAGGCGATCAGCGCCTTCTGGGCGTCGTCCACCGCGATGCGCGCGAGGGCTTCCAAGGCGCCGAGGCGCGTCACCTCCGGCAGATCCTTGTCCCCGAGAAGCTCCGTGAGCCCCTTCACGTCGCCCCGCGCCACGAGGTGGGGCAGCGATACGCCCTGCGTGTGCGCGCTCTTCGACGCGTCCCGCAGGACCTTGTCGGTCTTGGCGTCCTTGGCGTCCGCCACCGAGACCAGGCGGTCCAGGCTGGACCGGTCGTCCACGACGTCGCTAAGCGCCTCCGCGGCGGTCTTCGGCGCTAGCGCCGCGATCCCGGAGGCAGCCAGCGTACGAATGCGCCCGTCCGTGTCCTTGAGCGCCGCCTCGAGGACCTTGGGACCGTCCTTGCCGCCTCCGCCCTGCGCGAGGACCTGGATGGCTTCGAAGCGGATCTGGCGCGCCCAAGGCTCGTCCCCTGCTTGCTTGGCGGCCGCGAGGATGGCGTCGTCGCCGACTCCCAGCTGACCGCAGGCCCAGAGGGTGCGTGTGTACCAGCGGGTGAAGGGCTCGAGCGCTTCCATGTCTTCGCGGGCTTCCTCGAGCGCCTTGCGCTTGCGGCTGAAGGCCTCCACGGCCTTGCTCACGGCGGCCATCAAGCCCTTGCCGTGCTTCTTCGCGGCGCCCTTGCCGCCCCGGCCCACGATGGTGGCAGCCACCGTCCCCACCACCTCGTGCTCGGCCCCAAGCTGCTCTCCCGCCGCGTCCACGGGCAAGGGATCGCGCGCCAGCAGGATCGCCACCAACGGCTCCAGCAGGTCGTCTTCCGCCTGAATCTTCGGAAGCTCTTGCATGATCCGGGCGGCGTCGCCCTTGTCCCGCAACCGGTCCAGCAGCGCGGGCTCGACCGTAGACCAACGCGCCCGCAGCAGTACGTAGTCCGGCTCGAGAGAATCCGGCCCGTCGAGCGCTCGCAAGCTCTCGGCCGCCTTCTTCACCACCCCGAAGTGCTCGTCGTGCTCGATGCGGTAGGTGAGCGCGTCCCGCCCGGATGGCGTCTTGTCGTGAGCCAGAAGCTCCACGGCATGGGCGCGCACGTAGTAGCTCTCGTCCCGCGCACGCTCCCGGATGAGCGTCCACGCCTGCTCGCTGCCGAACCACCGAAGCCCGTGCAGGGCGCGCATGGCCACCTCCGTGGATCCCTGCGCCATGCGAAGCAAAAGCTTCTCGATCGCCTCGGCCTTGTCCGTGGCCGAAAGGTGCCCAATGGCCTCCGCCGCTTCCTCTTGCAACGCATGACCGTCCTCGTTCACGAGACGGAGCAGCACGTCGAGCGCGGAAGCGTCGGCAAGCTCGCCGAGCGCACCCACCGCACGGCGACGGTCATTGAGGTTCTCCATCATGTCGACGGCGGTCATGAGGATGCGGACGCCGTCGTTGCGACCGGCCCAGGCGAGGGCCTCGGCGGCAAGGACTTGGGTTCGCAGGTTGGCGTGGCCCAGGGCCGCCACGAGAGGATCAGGCTTGGCCTTGCGTTTTCGTAGGCGGAACCCGAGGGCGGTGACCGCGCGATCCCGCACGGCATCCACGGTCGAGGTGCAGAGCGACGCCAACACCGCGTCCACGTCAGGGCCCCGAGACCACTGCGCGGCGGGGAGCAAAAGGGTCAACACGCCCGTGTCGCCCAGGCGATGGGCCGCCTCGAGCGTCTTTGCGAGCACGGCGTCGTGCCTGGCGTGCTGCTTCTGCTCCCAGTCGAGGGCAGGGGGGAGCGGCACACCCCGCTTCAGCGCCGTGTCGGCCGGGTCCTTCTCGTCCCCGTCGAGGATCGGCTGATCGTGGCCGCTCACGACTACCAAGGCGTCGAACGCGAACCGGCGCGTCTTCGTCTCGTCCACGTAGCGAAGCAATCGGTCCGAGGTCTTTGCAAGTCGGAAGCTCCCCGCACCCTCCATGAGTTTGGCCAGATTCGCGTCGCCCGCGGGATCGTGGTCGATCCGATCGAGCAGCGCGTCGGGCGACCGGGGATCCCCCAGCACCGTGAGGGCGTCGACAGCCTCGGCCTGGCGGCGCGTTCGCAGCATGGCCACCAGCGCATCAAATGCGGCGGCATCCTTCTTGCGGCCCAACTCGAGGGCCGCGCCGTCGCGTACGTGCTCGAAGGGGGAGGTGAGGGCCTTGCGAAGGGCGGCCTGGGCCTTCTCGTCCTTGTCGTACTCGCGTGCGAGCCCGCGCACGCCCTCGTCACGAACCGCGGCCGACTTGGCTCCCAAGCCCGCGGTGTGGACCTCGGTCCACCCCTTGGACTCCGCCAGCAACTTGCCGGCTTCGACCTCGAGTCCGTCGGTGTTCGTCAGGTACACGCGCTCGAGCACCGCGGCGCCTTCCTTGCCCTTGCCGCTCTCGGCGAGGAGTCGAAGACCCGCCACGCCCATGTCGCGCACGCCCACGGAGATGGCTTCCGCCGCCAGGTCCGCCGCCGCGATCCCCAAGCCCTGCAGGCTCTCGAACGCGGTCTTGCGCACCGCGACGTCGCGATCCGCCAGCGCCATCGACAGCAGCGGGTGCACCGTGGGAACCAGGGTCTTGTCCTCCCTCGCGACCTCGGACAACCGCGCCAAGGCGGTCTGCCGCACGCGTCCGTCGAGCGGCGACCCTGCCTGTCGGGAGAGCCCCGCGTAGGCCCCGAGCACCACGCGGCGCATTTCTTCGGGGGCGTACTTCACCTCCGCCGGCTTGCGCTTGGCCGCGGCCTTGTCGAGCTCCCCGAGGGCTTTCTCGAATCGCTTCGAAAACCCGCGCCAGGTGCGCTCGAGCCGCTCGGGCTTCTCGTCGTCGAGGGCCGCGAGACACCGCGCCGCGCGGATGCGAAGCCCCGGGGGACCGTGCGTCAAGGCCTCCGCCAAGGTTCGCACCGCCTCGTCGGGGAACTTCCACGCCGCGTGATCGTCCCCGCGGTCGTTGAAAAGCTCCGTCACCCACGCCGCGAACTTCTGCGATTCCGCAAAGCTCTCGAGCGCGCGCGCCGCCGTCAGACGCGTACGCGGGTGCCGCGACGACAGCGCCGCCAGGCACCGATCCGGCACCCCGTCCTGCTCGCTCGACTCCACGAGCATCATGAGCAGCAGTGCGCGACCCCGAACCATCGCGTCGTCGTGGTCGAGATAGGACAGGAACACGTCGGTGGCCGTGTCCCCAAGGGCAAGCGAGGCATGCAGCCCGCGGATCGCCTCGTCTCCCTTCTCGCGGACGAGCCCTTCGAGCAGGGGCAGCCCCGACGGGTCCCCCAGCACAGCAAGCCCCGTGGCCGCCTCGAGCTTCACGTTCTTGTCCGAGTCCGCCAGGCACGATGCGAGCACCGCACGAAGCGTGTCCTTGTCGCCCGCAACCCAGCCGAGGGCCGCCACCGCAGCGCGGCGGATCTGCGCGTCATCGTGCGCTGCCAGCTTGGCGACCACATCCCCCGAATCTTCGCTCCCCAGCTCCGCGAGGCCGCCGAGACCGCGGATCACCCGGTCCCGCCACAGTTCTTTCTGCTCTTTGAGCTCGGGCTCCGGCGCCGACACCTGGGCGAGCAGCGGCTTCAGCGCATCCACGTCACCATGCACGGCGCGGGCGGCCGCGGCGCGAAGCCTCACGTCATCGTGCTTGCTCTCCAGCGCCTTGCGAAGCTCGTCGTGCGCCTCGTCGATGGCCAGGCCCTCCACCGCGGCGAGCCGAACCTTTTCGTGCTCGTCATCGAGCGCCGCGAAAAGCAGCTCCCGCACCCCCGCCACGTGGCGCTTGCCCAGCTCCGCCACCGCCAGCAGCTTCAGGTCCTCGAACTTGCCCGCCAGCGCCGCCTGCAGCGGCTCCTTCGCCTTGCCCTTGCTGCGCTTCTGCGCGAACACGAAGGCGTCGTTGCGCAGGGAAGGGTCCGGATCGGCGAACAGCTCCAAGAGCAGGGCTGGGGCCCAGGACTCCTGAATCCGCCCCATCACCTCGTTCAACACCTCCCGACGAATATCGGCAAAGATGCTGCCGTAGGCGAAGCGAAGCGTCCCCGCACCTCCGCCGCCCACCCCCTGGCTCAGCACCGCCTTGCACGCCTCGCCGCGCACCGGCTGGGCCGCGTCGTTCAGCCCCTTCTGCAACAAACGCAGCGCCGCCTCCTCGTCCTGCTTCGCGAGCTTCTCCTTGCCGCCCTTCTTCAGCGTGCGCACCAGCAGCTGCAAGCCACGCAGCCGCACGTCCTCGAAGGGCGCCATCAGCCCCGCCTCCGCCGCGCGAAGGGGAGACTGCTCCTCGAGCCGAACGAGCGCCGTCAGAGCCGCATCCCGCACCTCGCGCGCCTCGTCCCGAAGCATCTGCCGTAGCCGCGGCATCCCCCGGGGATCCCCGAGCTCCGCCAGCGCCTTGCACGCCTCCACCCGCGCCCCGTTCTCCTTCTCGTTCGTCAGCTGCAGCAGCGTGCCGAACGCACGCTCGTCCTGCAGCGACGCCAGCCCCCGCGCTCCCGCGAGGCACGTGTCCAGCGAACGGCTTGCCAGCGCCTCGAGCAAAGGACGGAAGTCCTCGTCCCCGAGCTCTACCTTGCCCTTCTTGGCCTTCGGCGGCTTCGCGTCCCCCTCGACCTTCTGCCCAAACGTCTCCAGCTCCCAGATCAGCCGGTGCAGGTCCTTGTCCCGCGTGCGAAGCGCCTCCACCAGCGCCTCGCTCGCCTGCAACGACACCAGGAACGCGGTCTGCCGTACCGTCGCATCGGCGTCGTCCTCGTGACGACGCAAGGCCACGCGCACCTCCGGCAGCGCCAGCATCTTGCGCTGGAACAGCCGGATCAGCGCGAGTCGACGAATGTCCGCCCGCTTCGAGCGCAGCGCGATCCGCGACGCTTCCGGCGAGTCTTTGGGGTGGATCGCCTCGAGGCTCGCCAGCGCCGCGTGGCGGACTTCCGGCGGGTCGTCGTCGAGGGCGCGCACCAGCCGGCTCATGGCCTCGTCGTCCGAAGGCGCGAGCTTCTCGAGGGCCTGGACGGCCTGCACGCCCACGTCGCGCTGCTTGGCAGCGAGCGCAAGCTCCAGAGGCCGCAGGTTCTTCTCCCCAAGGTGTCTTCGCAGCCCCGTAAGCGCCGCCAGCCGCACCTGCTCCTCGGGCGCCTGGATCAAGGACTCCAGCGGCTGCACCGCGCGCGGGTTGTCCAGGTTGCCCAGCAGCACCGTGGCCTTGACCCGCAACGCGTGCTCCGGGTCCGATCCGGCCCGCTCCTTGAGCAAGTCCACGCCGCCTCGATCGTCATACCCCGCCGACGCCTCCAGCGCCTTGTCCCGACGCCCCACCTCGCTCTGCTCGAACTCGTGACGAGCCCAGGCGTAGGCGTCGTGGAACGTCATCACCCGCTCGCCCAGCTTGCCCGCCGCATCCATCGCTTGCAGGCGCAGCGTGCTGTCGTCGCACGCGAGGGCCAGGTGCGGACGCCCCTTGTACTGCACGTTCACGATCGAGGTCGCGCGCCCCACGTCCTTGGTGGTCGACGGGCGCTTGCGGTGCACTCCGCGCGTCCACGTGCGAAGGGTCCCGTCGAGTCCCGCCGTGTAGAACTTGTCCTCGGGGCCGAGCACGATCGACGTCACCGGGGCGTCGTGGGCAGGTCCGCCCGCGCGATCCTCGGGCTCCAGCTCTCCCCGCACGTGCGTGAGGAGCAGCTTCTGGTCCACGCCCGCGGTGTAGACCCGAAGCTCGTCCGGGTCGAACAACGCGCACGCCACTGCGGATTCGTGGAGCTTCTTCTGCTCGCTGATCGTGAACTCCTTCTTGTCCTCGGCGTCGAGCACGATGACCGTGCCCTTGGCCCCGCCCACCACGAGCCACTGGCCCGAGGCGTCCGCCGCGAGCGCCGTGATCGGCTCGGCGAAGTCGAAGGATTGGAGTGGCTTGCCATTCGATCGGGCGAGAATCGTCAGGGCGTTCTCGACCCCGACGGCGACCTTGTCCGTGCCCACGAGCGCGATGGCCGAGGGGGCTTTTCCAAAGGGCTTTCCGAGAGCGGAAGGATCGCCGCCAAGCAGAGGGGCCTGGTAGACCTGCCCGTCGGACCCGCCGACCAGCACCGTCTCTTCGTCCGCGACAGCGCAGACGCCACCTTTCGGGAGAGGGGCGGTGGTGAGGGTGCCGCTGTCGAGGTCGAGACGACAAAGCGGCGTGGACTTGCCTTCGGGGTGCACGGTGACGAACACGACCACGTGCCCGGAGGCGACGGCAGCGACCGGCTTACCGCGGAACGACGAATACTTGTGGAGGGGCGCGGTATCCATCAGTTGGCGTCCTTGGTGGCGTGGGCGTTGCGGATCCGGGTGAGGGCCACGAGGCAGGCCGCATGCTCGGCTTGGCCGCGGGTGGTCATGAACTCCTCGAACAGCGGCGTGACGACCGTGGCGAAGGCGTTGTCCTCGAGCGCGAGGTCACGCATCACCTCGATGAGGCCCAGCTTGGCCTTGCGTGCGGGGATTGGCCGCAGGCGCTCCTTCTTCTTGCGGGTGCCCGTCCGGACCACGGGGGGCCTGCCCGGCGGCAGGGTGAACAGGACGCGGCGGAAGAACAGCCCGAGGGCATCGTCGTGGGAGGGGCGTCCCTCGGGGCGAACCAGGCCTCCCGCGGACGCCGCTTCCTCTTTCTTCTCGGCCTTCTTGTCAGGTTTTCGGCCGACCGTGGTCTCGGGCAAGGGGGCCGGCTTCCAGCCCTGGGTGGTCCCCTTGTCGCGGTAGATCGACCAGAGCGTGCGGATCACCATCGCTCGGATCTGCCGGTCCGGGCTCTCCGTGAGACGAAAGAGCTCTTCGGGCACGGCCAGACGCGGGTTGCGACCGATCAACTGCATGCCCAGGGCCCGCGCCCGCGCGTCCAGCGACTCGCAGAAGCTGTAGACCGCCTCGGTGGTCAAGGTCACTGGGTCGATGCGATAGCGCGCGTGCTCCTTCGCGTCGTCCGCTACCAGCGCCTTCTCCACGAAGGCGCGGACGTCGTCGTGTTCGCACTCGCTCATCTCGACGATGCCCTCGATGGGGGCCTTCCACCGAGCCATTTCCCAGCGCGCGAGGTCCAGGGCAAACGAACGGACCGCCTCCCGTTTGTCAAAGAACAGAGGCTTCACACGCTCGAAGGTGAGGTAGCTCTCGGGGACCTCGGCGCCCGGGTCCACGGGCCGGTCCGTGAGCGCCAGGCTGATGTCCGGGTGGTGCCGACGCATGTACTGCAGCGCGAAAAGACGCAGCGGCGCGTCCGCGGGGCCCGGGTCGGTGGCCATGGTCCAGAGCCGGTCGCAACCCGCCGTGACCGCGTCCTCGGAGAAGGAGCGCTGCTCGCCCGCGAGCATTTGCAGAAAAGCGGTCTCGGAGATGATCTTGATGGGCGCGCCCTCTGAGATGAGCTTCTCGGCCTTGAGCTGCTTGCTGCCCTTGCGCCCCGCCCCGTACAGCGGAGACCCTTCGTCGCCGATGACGAGGTAGTCGAGCTTGGCGGCGACCCCCGAAGCGTTCGTGCCGTTGGCCGCGCTGACCTTCCCGCTCGCCTCATTGCGCTGCATCGTCGCGAGCTTTCCCGTGAACAGGAAGGACTGCTTCGCGAAGTCCACGGCGATCGGGGCGTCGGGCTTGGCCTCGGCCTTCGCGGGTTCCGCCTCCTTGGGCGCGAAGTCCGCAGGAAGGAACGCCTTGACCATGTATTCGCGCGCGAACTCCTGGTACCGCGCCTCGCCGCGCCCCGCGAGCTGCATCAACCAGTCGAAACCAAGGTCCGATGGCGAGAACTTCCGCACGTCGGACAACAGCTTGAGGGCAAACGTGGAGAGCGACTCGCTGAACGCGAGCTCCCGTGCCCAGGTGCGCCCGCTCGCCTTCAGGTCCTTCACCCACGACGACTCCTCCCACGTGCCGTGGAACGCTAGGGTCTTGAGGTAGGCGTCGCCGAGGTCCTTGGGCTTGATGCGCTCCTCCATCACCCAGCGCATCACGACCGTCGAGCAAAGGGGATGCACCAAGGCGCGTCGCAGAAGCTCGAGGCCCGCGCTGTCATCGGGGCCTTCGAGCAGGGCGAATCGGCTCAGGGCATCGAGGGCGAACTGCGCCGACTCGGCGCGAAGACGTTGGTCGTCGAGGATGTCGCGGAAGTACGCGGCCCCCAGGGACTTCTGGGTATGTACGGTCGCGAGCAGCTCGACCCCGAAGGAGAAGACCTTGTCGTCGGCGGACAGGATGCGGTCGCGGAACCACGCGGGGGTGAGCTCGCGGGCGCCAAAGTGCTTGCGCAGCGCGGCCGTGGCGAGGTCGTGCCCATGGGGCGTGCCGAGCAAGCGCCCCCAGCCGTCGAGGCCGATGTCCTTGCGCGGGTCCCGGTCGTGGAGCAGGTCACGCGCCAGCTTGCGGACCTCGGGATGGTCGTTGTTCGCGTGCCGCACCAGGTCGTCCAAGGACAGGTCGCGGGCGTGCGTGCGCGCGTAGGAAGAGGCGTACACGCGCGCGTCGTTCGAGGGGGACTCGAGCAGCGCGAGCACCGGGGCGTGCAAGCCGAGGTTCCGGAAAGCGTCCTGCTCGAAGCGCGGGACGTTGGACAGCACCCAGATGACGAACGTGTCGACAGTGGCACTGCGCACACTGATGAGGCGAGCCACCCAGGATGGCTCGACGTCGCGCAGGGTCGCGGTGAAGTCGGTCTTGAGCGCGGCGGCGGCGAAGGCCCGGGCGCGGTCGGAGCGCGCACGCTCGAGGAGCGTGAACAGCGGGCGCGGCGTACGACGCCACAGCTCCGGGTAGGCCCGATGCGTGAGCAGATTCGAGTGGCGACGGTCCACGCGGAAGGTGCGTCGTTTGTACTTCTTGGACTCGTGGAAGAAGATGTGGTTCGCGAGCCAGGTGCGGGTCCAGTCGGTGTCCTCGGGGTAGAAGCGCAGGACGTCGACCGCGGCATCGGCGTAGCAGGCGGGGAGGGTTTCGGCCTGGCGTCGCAGGTAGCGCCAGGCGCGGCGGGCGAGGTAGCCCAGGGTCTTTCGCGAGACCTCGCTGCGGCGGTAGCGACGAGAGAGTTCCGAGTCGAAGCGGGCGGCCAGGGCGCCGAGGACCTCGGTATCGCCTCGGGTTTCCGCCTCTTTGAAGATCTGCTTAAGCCCGCGCCAGGGCCCCCACCGCAAGGGGACGGTCTCGATGACGCGCAGGAGGCAGTCGCGCTCGTAGGGGCCGTTCGCCTTCCAGAGGTCGAGCAGGAGGGCGTGCAGCCGCATGCGTTCGGGAAGCGGGATCTCCGCACCCGTGGCTTCGAGCTCGCGCATGCCGTCCACCCGCTCGTGGTATCGCTGCTCCGGTTTCTGCTTGGAGAAGTACCGGCTGGTGACGTGGGCGATGAAGTGGTCGAGGGACGCGGCGCCTTCCCGAACCGGTTCGCGCGGCCGTTCGTCCTGGGAGGCCAGCGCCGCGACCAACTCCGGAAGGTCGGGATCGCGACTGTCGCGTGCGCGCTGGATGTCCTCGAATCGAAGATGCTGTTCCATCAGGTCACCATGTTCCGGTCGGCCGCCCAGAGCCCCCGGGCGGGAGCGGGCGAGTTTCGCCGAGGACAGGACCGGAGGGAAGATCTTGTGGGGCCACCGCCCGATTTCTGCCTGGAAGCTCGACGAGCGGTGAGGTCACTGGGCTGTCGTCGATCATGGGTGGGATACGGGGGATCTCACCTGGCGGAGCAAACGGAGCACGGGGGCCCGATGTTTGTCTACATTGACCCCGTTTGTCGACCCGGGGTCGATGGCACAGGATGTGCTCCTTAGTGTTGGAAGTTCGACCTTCAGCGCCGCCACGGCGCCCCTCGCCAAGGACCCAACCCATGAACCGCTTCGTCGCCTGTCTCCTCGCTCTCCCCCTCGCCGCTTGCGCCGCCGAAGGCATGGACGACTTCGACAACTCCGACGACACCGACGCCCTCGAGTTCGGCCAGACAGCTCGCTGCAAGTTCGTGCAATCGTCGCAACAGGACCACGCCCCCGTCCAAGTCGCGGCCAGCGGCGTCCCGACCGGGGCGGACGACCTGCCTTGGGCCCGCCCCGCCATCGAAACCTACAACGCGCCCTTCTCGGGAACGCCGGGCAGTCCCGCGGGCCACGAGGGCCGGGACTACGTTCACCACAACCCCGCCGCTTCCGTCGTACAGGTTCTCGCCGCCGGGCCCGGCACCGTGGTCTACGTGCGGATCGGCTGCCCCCAAACCAGCATGTTCCAGCACAACACCAGCGCGCGGGAATGCGGCTCGGGGTGGGGCAATCACATCGTCATCCACCACGGCAACGGTGTCTACACCCGGTACGCCCACATGAAACCGGGCGGCATCTACGTCGATGCGGGCGTTTCGGTGCGGGCGGGGGACTTGCTCGGCGAGATGGGGAACTCCGGGCGCAGCGAGACGCGCCACCTGCACTTCGAGCTAGGCACGAGTGCCTCAGGATTCGACTCTTGCGGGATGTCCAGGAGCTTCGACCGCGTCTACAACCCGGACCGCCTCACCTACGGTGCTGCGCCGGGGCCCGAGTACGGGCGTATCGAGTGCCCGAGTGGGTACCAGTTGCAGTCCATCAACGCCGCTGGCGGAAAGCTCTGCATCAACGCCCAGACCCACGATGCCTGGGGGCCCTTCACCAAGAAGATGGTCCAGAAGTGCGAATCCTGGGGAGGCCAGTCAGCGTGTCGCACCGACCGCTGGCACCGCGACCTCGCGACCTCGGCCTACGGAAGCGGCTCTTGCCCAGATGGCGCGCGGCTCGACGGCGCCACGGGCTACTGCGTGGAAGACGCCGACGCCTTCGGGCCCTTTCCGCGCAAGATGGTCGACAAGTGTCTCGAGAAGCAAGGTGGGGTTCAAGCCTGCAACAGCGCTCGGTGGAGCCTCGGCTTCATGCAGTGGATTTACCGGCTCGCGAACCCATAACCGACGCGTACTCCTCCTCCCGGAACCCCACGAGCACCTTCTCCCCCGTGTCGACAATCGGTCGTTTGATCAACTTGCCGTCGGCCGCCAGGGCGCTGAGGGCGTCCGCCTCCGACATCGTGGCGAGCTTGTCCTTGAACCCGCCCGCCCGATAGGACTCCCCCGAGGTGTTGAAGCCCATGACCGAACGTGTCGCTCCCTGCTCTGCGAATGGCAAGGCGACCTGCCACTCACGAGGTGGGCGGCGCGCGAGGGGGCTCCTTCCCCCGTCTGGCGCGTCTGGCGGGGGAAGGCTGGGATGGGGGCGTGCCTCCGGATCCGGGGTCGCTATTGGCAGGTCCCCGGGCCGGGGTCCGTCGGGGTCTGCCAGCCTTCGTCCGGGCGAATCATGTCGTCGCCCCACAGGTCGCCCTTGCCATCGCAGGCGCCGAACCCGAACAGGTCCGTGACCGCGTCCGGGGTCCCGCCGAAGGCGAGGCCGCAAGCCTCCATCGTCTCTCCTAGCGCGTCCATCACGATGGGATCCTCGAGGTCCACCACCCGGCTGACCACCCGTCCGTCGGCCGTCCACTGCTCCATCGAGACGCCACCGCACGTGAACGAAAGCTGCTTCTCGACGCACGCGCGCTGCTCGTTCGTCCACGACGCCCCGAGGGACTGCACGTAGCCAGCGATGCTGCCGCAAACCGGAACCCAGAACGCGTGGTTGGGCACGCTCTTCGCGAACACGCAGATGTTCGCGGACGGCGCCGCCCCGTCGTCCGTGGTCGGCTCGCAGGGCTCCGGCTCCGGCGGGATCTCCCCCGGGTCCGCCGACAAGCACGTGTCCACACCCTGCGGAAAACTCGCGAAGTGAGCGTTCTGCGGCAGATGCGAAGCGACCGCGGGCTGCTTCATCGGGTCGCCTGCGTTGGTACCCGTTCCCATCCGCAGCCGGTGCGTCTCGTCCCACGGGTCGGACTCCCACTTTGCGAGTGGCGCGTTGATGTCGTACAGGACTTGCGTGAACCCGACCTGGCCGAGGATCGGCATCTTGATGTAGAGCTTGAGAACGCCCCTCGAAACGAAGTCCACCTGTGCCATCGTGCTCGGCGTGACCATTACCCCCGTCTCCGGCCGCATCTGCTTGCCCACGTGCGTCATCAGACCCACGGGCACCATCTCCCCGTAGGCCCCGTCGCGGATCGTGTGCACGACCCCGGCGGTCCCCTTCAACCCGCCGTCCACCTCCAGCTTGGCACCCACCGCGTACTTGCCCTTCTTGTATTCGACCCCGCCCGACGCGCCGATGCTGCCCGCCAGGCTTGCCGACGTGACCTTGCGAATCACGTGGTCGTCGTCCTGGAGCGCCTTCGCCACGAAGGGATCGAAGGCCGGAATCCAACGCGCGGCGCTGGTGCTGGCGTTGAGGGTCAGCCCCGAGGACGTCGGGGCAAACGCGTTTACTGTCCACGCCCCATCGTAGTAGGTGCGCCCGGCATACGTCTGGAAGAACCCGGCCTCGAGCGGACTGCCGGCGCGTGCGCTCGGCCACCCCGAAGGCGCCCCAGACAGCAGGCTGTCGTTGCCTACCTCGTGGTCGCCGATGCTAAGCCCGAACGCGATCCGCAGGTAAACGTCGATCGGGCCGACCTTGAAGAGCTTGATGTTGGGCAGGCTGGCTTCGAACCCCTTGCGCGTGGTCACGAACCCCGACCCGTGGGTCACGGTCTGGAAAACCCTCGGAACGCCGAAGAACCCTGGGTTCGTGCTCTGGCGGGACAGGACCTCCGAGTCGCCGCTGACCAGCGTGAGAGGGGAGCGCACCTCGCCAAGCCCTGGCAGCCCAATCCCTCGGACCGGCGTGATCTTGTTTCCGAGCAGCAGCGGCACGGCGAACGCCTGGGCCCCGTCGTTCACGCCGTCGCCCGTGTAGCGCTGGGGGGGCGAAAGCACGGCGGTGGGCTCGAGCACCAGGATGTCGATGGTCTTGCCGAAGACGTCGAAGGACGCCGCGACCTGCTCTCCCATGGACGTGAGCTCGCCGTCTTGCTGGCGCGCCGTTTCCATCGCCGCGCAGTACTGTCGCGCGCCTCGGAGGCGAGTCTCCTGGAAGTGCTTCGGGTCCTCGTAGTGGACGGCGGTCGGGATCCGAAGATAGCCGCTCTGGGTGTAGATCGTGTCCTGCTTCTTCCACCGGGCGCGATCCGCCTGGAAGCCGCGCTTCTCGGTCTGGATGAGGTCTTCGGTCAGGACCCCTCCCTTGGCCTTCAGCTTGGAGAAGGCCTCGTCGATGGCGCCGGCGTCCATCTTCGCTTCCATGCTCTCGCCGTGAGTCAGGGCGTCGGCGATGCGCCCGGAAAACGAAGCGGTCGCGCTGTGCGCGTCCCCCCGGGTTGCGTCGAGCCAGTCCTGGTCCGCGGCCACGTCCGGTCCAGAAAGGTCGCGCCCGTTGAAGTGGACGCCGCCGTGAACGGCCGTGCTGCTCGTGTCGGCGGGGGCTCCCTCCACCGGGTACGCCCCGGAAACCAGGCCCGGAAGGGCAGGAATGTTCAGCAGGAACGAGGCGCCCCCCACGGGCGCCGTCGTGTCCACGATGGCTTGTTCCGCACGGGCCATCTCCTCGTCCTCGGTGGAGACGTCCGTGGAGCAGGCGCTGAGCAGGGAGACAGGGAGGGTCGCCAGGACGGCAGGCAAGAAGCTGCGCAAGGAATATCCACGCATCATGGTCGGGGATCCTTCGGTCGGTTTGCCGGGGGGCAGGTAGGGAGCGACGAGGCACGCGCATCAGGCAGGGCGGCTCGAATCGCTCGTTGTGGTGATGCCGTTCCTTACGCCGCCACGTCTCGGAATCTGACAACGACGGTGCGAAGAACGCCCCGGGGCATTCGACAGCGGGTTCGCGCAAACCGAGGTCGGCCCAGGAACCGTCCGGCCGCCCCCACACCGCGCTTGATCAGGACGCTTGGCGACGCTATCTAGGTCCCGGTCGTGTGTCCGCCACCCCGTGTTGCGGGCTCGACTCCACCGGCGTGTGGCCTCTCATCGCCGCGCCGAGGCGCAAACCCTGCAGCAAGGAACCAACTCCATGACCGCGAACCAAGATGCCGGGGACTCCGTTCTGGTCGCCAAGGAATTCCTGGCACCCAAGGTCACCAAGTACGTTGTGCGCGCGCCGGACATCGCCCGGCGGCGTCGTCCTGGGCAGTTCGTCATTGTTCGCAGCCACGCGGAGAGCGAGCGCATCCCACTGACCATCGCCGATGGCGACGCCGAGGCCGGTACGATCACGCTGATCGTGCAGGAGGTGGGAAAGTCCACGGCGGAGATGGCACACTTGATGCGCGTGGGCGACCGCTTTGCCGACGTGCTCGGGCCCCTCGGGATGCCCACGCACATCGAGAAGTTTGGTCGCGTGATCGCTGTGGGTGGCGGCATCGGGATCGCCCCGCTGCACCCCATCGTTCAGGGCCTGCGTGCAGCTGAGAACGAGGTCATCGGGATCATCGGCGCCCGCACCAAGGACCTGCTCATCATGGAGGACGAGATGAACCGGGCTTGCCATAGCCTGCGGGTCGTCACGGACGACGGCAGCTATGGCGTCAAGGGCCTCGTGACGGACGCCATTCAGGCCGAAGTAGACGCCACGGGTAAGCCGGACCTGTGCGTCGCGATCGGGCCGCTCGTGATGATGCGTGCGGTCTCCAACCTCACGAAGGAGCTTGGCATCAAGACGCTCGTGAGCTTGAACCCGATCATGGTGGACGGCACGGGCATGTGCGGGGGTTGCCGCGTCACGGTGCACAAGGAGACGAAGTTCGTCTGCGTGGACGGTCCGGAGTTCGATGCGCATGGCGTGGACTTTGACGAGTTGCAGCGCCGCCAGCGGTTCTACACGCCGCAGGAGCGAGGGTCCTACGATCTGTTCCTGAAGGACCACCCGCACGACGCGAAGAACTGCAAGCTGCACCGGATGGCGGACGCCGCCGAGGCCGAGCGAGGGAAGGAAGCGAAATGAGCACGGGACACGACAAGGCTGTTACCCCCAAGATCGACCTGCCCGTGGGCGCGGAGCCGAAGCTCTCCAACAAGGAGCGGATGGCCATTCCGCGACAGGAGATGCCCCAGCAGAGCGCCGAGGAGCGCATCCACAACTTCCTCGAGGTGCCTCTCGGGTTCGACGAGAACACCGCACGGATCGAGGCGCTTCGCTGCATCAAGTGCAAGAAGCCGACGTGCATCGACGGCTGCCCCGTGGGCATCAACATCCCCGGTTTCCTCACGAAGATTGCCGAGGGTGACTTCGCCGGGGGCGCACGGATCCTCAAGGAAGACAACATCCTGCCCGCCGTGTGCGGGCGCGTCTGCCCCCAGGAAGAGCAGTGCGAGAAGGTCTGCACGGTGGGCAAGAAGAACGCCCCGGTGGCCATCGGGCGTCTCGAGCGGTTCCTCGCTGACTGGGAGCGCGAGCACGATATGGTGCAACCGCTGATCCCCGGTGTGCCCACCGGCAAGAAGGTAGCCATCGTGGGTGGCGGTCCCGCCGGTCTCACCGCCGCGGCCGACCTCGTTCGCATGGGCCACCAGGTCGTGCTCTACGAGGCCCTTCACAAGCCGGGCGGCGTGCTCGTCTACGGTATCCCCGAGTTCCGACTCCCCAAGAAGATCGTCGAGTTCGAGGTTCATCAACTCGAGAAGGCCGGCGTGGAGATGCACAACAGCGTCGTCATCGGCCAGACCTTCACCATGACCGAGCTGCAAGAGAAGTTCGATGCCGTCTTCGTCGCCACCGGCGCCGGCTTGCCCTACTTCATGAACATCGTGGGCGAGAACTTCAACGGCGTCTACTCCGCCAACGAATACCTCACCCGCGTCAACCTCATGAAGGCCTATGACTCCCACGCGGACACGCCCGTCGCCAAGAGCAAGAACGTGGCCGTCGTCGGCGGAGGCAACGTGGCCATGGACGGCGCGCGCACCGCCAAGCGCCTCGGCGCCGACAACGTCTACCTCGTTTACCGCCGGACGCGCAAGGAGATGCCCGCACGCGTCGAGGAGGTCGAGCATGCGGAGGAAGAGGGGATCAAGTTCTTCTTCCTGCACAACCCGATCCGTTACGAAGGCGACGCCGACGGGCGCGTGTGCAAGGCCATCTGCGAGCGCATGGAGCTCGGCGAACCGGACGCCAGCGGGCGCCGTCGCCCTGTGCCCACGGGGGAGTTCGTGGAGCTGGAGGTCGACACCGTCGTGGTGGCGATCGGCAACGGACCCAACCCGTTGATCCCGAGGACGACCGACGGCCTCGCCACCAAGAAGTGGGGCAACATCAAGGCCGAGAAGAAGTCCGGTCGCACGAGCATCCGCGGCGTGTGGGCGGGCGGGGACATCGTCCTTGGCGCCGCCACCGTCATCCTCGCCATGGGCGCCGGCCGCGTGGCCGCCAAGTCCATCGACGAGTACCTCAAGACCGGGGAGTGGCCCGAGGTCACGCTCGACGGCTGATCCTTCGCCAACCTGACCCGATCGACGATTTCGCCTTCTCCGACTCTCGTGTTACCCTCCCGCGACGGTTTGTCGACCGGGGAGGTCCTGCATGACTCGTTCTCTCAAGGTTGTCGTTCTCAGTCTCGTGCTGGTTGCGCAGGGGTGTTGCTCGCCGAAGCGAGCGGAGTCGGGCAACACGGTTCACCCGTTGCCGGAGTGCGGCATCGAGTTGGAGCTGCCGAACCACTTCGGCAAGCCCACTCACACGACAGGTTGTGCCTACGATTGGACTGGAGAAGGTGGGATGACGCTCCTCAGTGTCGTGGCAGCGCTGCCCGGGGACACGGGGCAGGAGAGTGAGGCGTCGACCGCGATGCCCGGGCAGGTCGTAGACTATGCTAGAGCAGCAACGTTTGGTGGAATGCCCGGCAAGGAACGACGCACGCAGCAGAAGATGGGGGCGCAGAACCGCGCGGTCTGGACCGGCTTCTTCACAGGGCCGAAGGGGGGCATGAACCTCAAAGTGGCCGCGATTCAGAAGTACTCGGCAGACGAGTTCGGGGAGACCTTCTGGAAGAACCTGCGGGAGCGGTGGGTTCGCCCGGCGAAGCCGACCCCATAGCTCGATTGGCGACATCCCGTCACTCCACCACATTCCGCCAGTTATCGATCGGAATCCCCCACTCGCTATGGTGGCATACGCGCTTGCAAACGTCGCCGCATCGTGTAGCGTTCAAACACGCCCACTCCGCTCGTAACCCCGAGAAGGACTGGGGTGTCTACGTCCTCCAGTCCATCGAGCTCGCTTTCTACGTCCTGAACCTCGAGGAGAACTTCGGCAGGCGCGCCAAGGACGGGCGCGTGTTCCAAACCATCTACCCCGAAGACACCCTCGTGATCGCCTCCAGCGTCTCGAACGGCGGCGGCGCGTCGATCCGTGCCGCCGAGATCGACGCGGGCAGGCTCATCGACGGCGTTGCCGTCTCCGAACCCAACGTGAACCCGCCGTCGGTGCCAGAACTCGTGATCCGTCAAGGCAACGTTTCGTGGGATGCCGACGCCCACAGCCGCCCGCTCCTCGCGTACACGGCGCTGCTGAATGTGCTCGCCCCTTGTGCCGTGCTCGCCCCGGCGATGCAGGGTGCGCCGCTCGCCATCACCCCTGCCAACCTCGGGACGAACCGCTGCGAAGCACTGCACGCCAAGGGCATCCTTCAAGCCGATACCGTCGAGACGCAGGCGGTCGAAGCCCTCGACAAGCTCCATCAGGCCGGCTTGCTGGACGACAGCGACCTCTTGTTGCCGTCGCATCACGCCCTGTCCGTCTACGAGTCCGTGGGCTTCACGTACACCAGCGCCTACGGGCAATTCGGCGCGACGGACGCGGTCTGCGGGTTCAGCTTCGCCGGTCTCGACGCCCCCACGCTGACCCCCGGTCCCGTCCCGTCGGCCGAGCTTGCGAAGATCTTTGGCACCTCCAATGGGGTGCCCCCTTCGGGTGCTGTGTACCTGTTCAACGACCACTCCGTGGGTGGTCCTTTGCTCAGCCGCTATTCGGTGTCCCTTTCGACCCAGAAGCAGGACCAGAACCTCGACGGCGCTCTGTGCATGCTCGCGCTCGCGACCGGGCAAACCGAGACGGGGGCGTCGCTGAACGGGGCGGCAGCGGACCGTTCCGAGCGAGTGCGCGAGGGAATGGGCCAGGTTCGGACCACGGCAAAGCTCGGCGGCGTGCCCACCGTGATTGTCCACGGTCGCAACGACGCCTTGCTGCCCGTCAACCACACGTCTCGAGGGTACTACGGGGCGAACAAGCTGTTGGAAGGGGAGACCAGCCCTGTGCGCTACTACGAGGTGACGAACGCACAGCACCTGGACGTGCTGAACGGGATGGCGGACTTCGGCGCGAGGTACATTCCGCTGCACCACTACTTCAACCAGGCGATGGACCTGATGTGGGAGCACCTCACGACGGGGGCGGCGCTGCCAGAGAGCCAAGTGGTGCGTACGACGGCGCGCGGCAAGGACAGCGCGGGCGCCGTGCAACCTATTACGCCGGCGCACCTGCCGGCCATCGCGTCGACACCCTCGGAGTCGGACCGGATCACGCTGGCGGGCACGACGCTGGAGGTGCCGGAGGCGGGAGCGACGCCGATGATGCTACGCGGATCGGCGCGTCGGCCGGTGAACATGGCCGAGGCGCGGTTGGTTGCGCAGAGGGTCGGCGCGAGCTTGATCGAAAAGTAGACGGTCGAACTGGTGAGCTGGGGACCGGGAGCCGGGAATTCTGAACGGACGTATTCTCTCGCTTCCTGCTGCCGGCTCCGCATTCACCAGCTTGGCTCGGCCCATTTGTGATTCTGTTTGGGTTAGAGCCCTTGACTTGATCGCACCGCCCGTTGCCCCCGCGACTGCGCACCGGTACAAGGCGGCCATGAAAGTCCGCCCTCTCTGGGCAGCGGGAATCGCCCTTGTCGCCGTGGCCTGCGGCGCCACGCGGGGCGGGACCGTCTCGCCGGACAAGCCCCTAGCCACCACAGAAAACACGGACGCTTCCGTGGCGCCCGCTGCGGAATGCCCCGAAGACATGGCCCTTCGCGAGGGGACCTGCGCCTACGATGCAGAGGGCAACCCGCCAGGTGCGCCGGGACAGATGCGTCCCCTTCCGGATGGCAGCCTCGGGGATGGCAACGACGCTCGTCTGGTCCACTCCTTCTGGCTTGATGCGCGACGTGTGCGCGTCAGCGACTACCGCGCGTGCGTGCAAGCGGGCGTGTGCCAGCCTCCCGCGCAGAGAGAAGAAGACTGCGCTTGGTCCAAGCGCGCAGAGGACCAGCCCATGACGTGCACGAGCTTCGAGCAATCCGAGGCGTACTGCCGCTGGGTTGGCAAGAGGATCATGACGGACGACGAGTGGGAGCTCGCGTCCCAGAAGTACGTCGCCTACGGGATCGAGGAAGCGGAAGGGCAGGACTCGACGGAGTGGACGTCGAGCCTTCACTGCGAGGAGCGGATCGGTGGGTGCGGCCACGCGCGCGTGACACGTGGGGGCAACAAGGCCGACGAACGTGGCAGGATGCTGGGTGTGGTGGGGCAGCCATGGGTGGGGTTTCGTTGCGCATGGTCTGAGCGACCGCCTGCGGTGGGGAAGAAGCCTCCGCCGCAGGTCCCGCTGGTTCCCACCACGCCAGGACAGATCGCGTGTGACACAACGACCTGTGAGCTCGGCCGCGAGGCATGCTGTCTTGCGAGCATGGACGGCGTCGGCTACTGCATCCCTGGCGAGGAGCGCAGCGAGTGCAGGGGAGCCGACGTTCGCGCGCAGTGCGACGAGAACGCGGACTGCCCTGCGAGCGAGGTGTGCTGTCCGTATTGGGCCTGCTCGGGCGGGTGTCCACCCGAACAGGTGTGCCAGAAGGCCCCATGTGACTACGGGCCCGAGATCTGCCGGATTGGCGGACTGTGCCGGACGGGTTTCACGTGCGTACCGGACTGGACAGGGCGACACGGCACGTGCCAGTGGCAAGACGTCGGCGCGCAGTGCGGGGGGAAGCGGTGTTCGGGGGCCAGGCCCCTGTGCTGCTGGGACAAGGACGCAAGGAAGGGGACGTGTGCTGCGTCGGCCTGCGAGACTCGCGACCTGGGACACTTCTACTGCACCGGCCCCAAGGATTGCGGCGGGAGCCTCTGCGCATCCCAGAGTGCGATGGGCAACCCAGACGCGCTGGAGACGGCGTACGGGTGCGTGTCGTTGAGCCACCTCGTGAACGGGGCTCTGTGTCACACGAAGCAAGATTGCCCGCGGCACCCGCCCACCGGGGCCGAGGTCATCGCATGCCGTCACACGCCGGGCTTGCCTCCGGGTGTGAAGGCGTGCGTCTACTTCGAGGCAGGGCAGGACTGACGCATTGCGCGGGTGCAGAACCCGATCAAGAACTACACGCTGCAGGATGCGAGCTTCCGGGTGCGTGCGGCGGTCGGCGTCACGTACGATTCCGACATGAAGAAGGTGTGGCAGGTGCTCCGGGCGGTGGCGGCCGACCTACCCTGGAGGATCAAGGACCGGGAGCCGGTCGTGCTGCTGCGGGAGTTCGCGGACAGCTCCGTGAACTTCGAGGTGTCCGTCTGGATCGACGATCCTTGGAGGCAGCTGCGGCATCGGTCGCAACTCTTGGATGCGATGTGGTGGGCGCTCAAGGAAGCGGGGATCGTGATCGCGTATCCGCAATTGGACGTGCACTTTGGGCCGTCGTTGCGAGAGTCGTTGCGAGAGTCGTTGCGAGAGTCGCTGCGGGGACTGGCGTCGACGGAGGTGCCGAAGGCATGACGGACGGGGTGGTTGTCGCCTTCGCGTGGGTGGCCTAGGGTGGAGGCATGAAGGTTGGTCGTGGGGTCGTCCTGGCGCTGCTGCCCGTGGTCGCGGGGGCGGATGCTTGGGCGACTCCTCCGGAGGCCCTGCCGGACGTGCGAGCCTCGGTCCGGGTGACGGGTCCCGCGCCCTGTCCGGACGAGGCAAGGTTGAGGGGGATCGTCGAAGAAATCCTCGAACGGCCTCTGGCGGGGGACGGGACCGAACAAGTGGGGGTGGACGTTGGGTTCCGCGCGGACGGTGTGAACGGCTGGGAAGCGCACATTCGGATGACGGAGGGTGGAAGGCCTGCGGGCGAGCGGATCCTCCATGACCGGGGCGTGGCGTGCTCTTCGTTGGCAGGGCCGACGGGCCTGGTGATCGCGCTGATGGTCGAGGCGCATCGTCCGAAGACTCGCTTGCAGGCGCCGCCCCAGCCCGAGCCGACTGTGAAGGCGATGGTGATGGGAGCGCCAGAGATCCCCGAGCCGGTCCGGTGGGGCATGGGGGCGGTGGCGGACGTTCGGGGCAGCTGGGGGGCGCTGCCGGGCGCGGCGCTCGGGTTCTCCCTCGGCGCCGACGTGACTCCGCCCGGGGCGTTTCCCGTGCGGCTGTCGATGACGATGTGGCCCGCCAAGGAAACGACGGACGGCGGGCGTGGCGGGCGGTTTTCGCTGTGGTATGCGGGCGTGGAGGCTTGTCCTGGGTGGACATCGGAGGAGGCGCACGTCACGGTATGTTCGGGCGTGCACGCGGGGCAGTTGGAGGGGGCCGGAGTGGGGCTTGCCCACGTGCGCGAGCCGCGCCACCCGTGGATTCACCTCTCGACGGTCTTGGATGCAGGGGTTCGGCTTGGCGGACCGTTCGGCCTGCACGCCTCGGTGGGGGCGGCGGTTCCCTTCCACCGCCCGACGTTCGTTTACGGCATGGCGGACGGGACGGAGGACGAGGTGCACCGGAGCGCTCCGGTGGTGCCGATGATCGGAATTGGGCTCGAGGCGGTCGTGCCTCCATAATAGCCGCACCTCTCGGACACTCACCCGATGTGGAAGCGATCATGACCGCCCCGTTCGACACGGCCGCTGCGCAGCGAGCGCACCGTGCATCGGACCCAACGGTGCGGGAGGTGGTGGTGGCTCACGCTTCGTACGTGGGTCGGAGCCTGCGTTACCTCGGCGTGCCGGAGGCGGACTTGGAGGACGCGGCGCAGGAAGTCTTCGTGGTGGTTCACCGTCGCCTCGGCTCGTTCGAGGGCCGGTCGAGCCTGCGCACGTGGCTCTACGGGGTGTGCGTGCGGGTGGCCTCGGCCCGTCGGCGGCGCGCTAGCGTCCGGCACGAGTCGGTGGTCCCGGCCCCCCCCGAGACGGCCACGGCTCCCACGCAGGAGCAGGATGTGGAACGCGGCGAAGCCCGGGATCGGTTGCTTGCCGTGCTCGACCGCCTGGACGAGGACAAACGGGCTGTCTTCGTGCTCTACGAGATCGAGCGTCAGCCGATGCAGGAGATCGCGACGGCGCTCGGTTGCCCGTTGCAAACGGCGTACTACCGGCTTCACGCGGCGCGCAAGGCCGTGGTGGAGGCGTTTGGTGGGACGCTGTCGGAGGAGGAGCCATGAGCCAGCACCAAGAACCGCCGCGGCTTCTCGACCTGGGAGGCATCCCGCCGTCGCTGTCGGAGAGCTTGCGGGCGGCGGGTCAGGATGGTTTCGAGGAGGCCTCTGTGGCGCGGGTTGCGTCGGGCGTGGCGGAAGGGATCGGCTCGGCGGGTGCGTCGGGGGCGGGCTCGGTGGGTGCCGGCGCCATGGTCGGAAAAATCGCGGCGGGCGTGGTGGGGGCGGGAATTCTCGTGGGGGGGCTGTGGTTGGCAGCGCGCTCGGGCGAACCCGCGGAGCACACGGTCGAGCCGGCCGCCGCAACGCAGTCTGCGCAGCCGCCCGCCGTGGTGGCATCGGGGGTGGCGTCCGCAATGGCCTCGGAGACGGCGAAGGTGGAGGCGGTGCCTGTTTCGCGAACCGTGGCTTCGTCGGCTGAGGGCATGTCTGCGGCGTCGTCGTTGGCGGAGGAGCACCGGTTGCTTCGTGCGGCGCGTTCCGCGCTTGCGGGGGCGCCGGACCGGGCGCTGGCGTTGACGCGAGAGCACGAGCGACGGTTCCCGCGGGGTGTTCTTGCGCAGGAGCGGGAAGTCATCGCGATCCAGGCGCTGGCGGCGATGGGGCAGGGCGAGGCGGCGCGCAAGAAGGCGGACGGGTTCGACGAGAAGTATCCGGACTCCCCGCACCGTCGTGGTGTGGGCGAGGTGGTCGATCCGTAGAAATCGACGAGCCGATTCATAATCGGGCTCGGGGGGCGGCACCCACCGGCAAGAGTACGACGAAGAAAGGACCTCACCATGAGGAGCAGGAACGTTTTTTTGGGCTTGGCGGTCGTGGGGCTTGGCGCGGCGGGCTTCGCGTTCGGGTGCGGCGGCAGCAGCAGCCTGGGCGATGAGAACGCGGCCGGCAGCGGCGGAAGTGCTGGCACTGGCGGGTCCGGCGGAGCCTTCCTGGATGGCGGGGATAGCGGGACGGGTGGTGGCAGCAGCGGGTCGGGGGGCGCGTCGGACGCGTCCTTCGAGGGGTGCGTTGCGACCGGCGCGGTCGCGGAGAACACGTACACGCCTGCGGACGTGATCTTCGCCGTGGACAACTCGCCGAGCATGCGCGACGAGATCCTGTGGACGCGTGAGAACCTGAACTCGTTCTCCAAGACGATCGCGGAGAAGGGGATCGACCCGCGCATCGTGATGATCTCGTGCTTGCCGGGAGACTGCGACGGGCACCCGAACAACCACGGCATCTGTGTGGACGCGCCGCTGGGCGCGCCCGGGGGTTGTCCGGACGGTGGACCTTATGCGGACAGCAACCCGCCCGGCTACCTGCACATCGACTTGCGGATCCCCAGCCAGAAGGCGTTCAACCAGATCATTGCGACCTATGCTGACTGGAGTGGCGTGCTCCGTCCGGAAGCGGTCACCCACTTCGTGGTGATCTCGGACGATGGCGAGGAGTGGACGGCCCAGGCGTTCAAGGACGCGCTGGCGGGGCTCAGTCCCCCCGTGGCAGGGTACAAGTTCCACGGGATTTTCTCGTCGCTGGGCAAGGAGGACGCGTGCGCGATCTCGAACTCCGAGCCGTGCTGCACGTATGCGTCGCCGGGCGGAGAGGGCGTGGCGTACAAGGAGATGGTGACGAGCACCGGAGGGGTGGCCGGGGACCTCTGCGCCCAGGACTTCGACCCGGTGTTCCAGCAGTTCGCTGCAGCGGTCATCGAGAGCGCGCAGCTGAGCTGTACGTGGGAGATCCCGCCGCCCCCCGCGGGGGAAACGCTCGACCCGGGCAGGGTGAACGTGGACTTCATCGACGGGGACGGGCAGCGGACCACGTTCGGCCGCGTGGATGGCGCGGCGGATTGCGCCAGTGTGGAGCATGGCTGGTACTACGACAACGCCATGCAGCCCACGAAGATCTTGGTGTGCCCGCAGACGTGCGCGTGGATCCAGGGCAAACCCGGCGCCCAGCTCGACATCCAGTTCGGCTGCGCCACGATCATCGCCCCCCCGAAGTAACTGCACGCGCTTGCCCCTTGCACCACGTCGCCGGAATGGCGGACCATGGGGGCCCTTCCACGCACGGAGACCCCCATGCCCCGTCCACTTGCGATCTGTCTCGAAGACCTCGACAGCCTGTCAGAGGAAACGCGATTCGTCGGGTGCGTGGCGAAGGCGGGCCGGGGCGACGGTCTGGCGCTGGATGCGCGAGGCAGCGCCGTATTCGGTCAGGCGGGTGCGTGCGAGCTTGTCGTGTCGCTGGATGAGCGGTTGATGCTCGTCCGTCACGACGAGGCCGTGGCGATCGTGGTTCGACGGGCGGGACGCAGTCTTCTCGCACCACTTGGGCAGCGGGTGATCCTGCGCGATCAAGACGAGGTGCAGGTCGGGGAGCGACGATTGCGGGTGCACGTTCACGGTCCTTGTCCGGAGGTGCACGCGCCCCGCGCGGTGTCGCCGCGGACGGTGCGGGCGGCGGCATCCGTGGCTGCGATGGTGGCGATCGGCGCGGGCGCTGCGGGGTGCAAGGAGATCGCCTCGCTCTTCGACCCTATCGATGTGAGGATGGCCCCGCCCGAGCCCATGCCACTGCCTCCCGACGCGATGGGTCCCGCGGCGGATGCGGCCGCGCCGGCTCCTGCTGCGTCGTCGAGCGGGATCGAGGTCCGAATCCGGCCTCCCGAGGCCATGCCCGAGGAACCCAAGAAGTAGCGGCTTACCCTCGCGGCAGCAGCACCGTGAACCGGACGCCGAGCCCCGCGTTCTCCGCCTCGATCGTCCCTTCGTGTTGGTCCGCGATTCGCTCCGAAATCGCGAGCCCCAGCCCGGTACCCGTCTCGTCTTCGCCGTGGAATGGGTCGAACAAGCGGTCCAAGTCTTCCTCCGCAATGGGCGGGCCGTCGTTTTCCACGCTCAGGGCGTGCATCGGCTTGCCCTGCAGACGCACGGATGCGAGCACCTCGACACGGACCGTCCCGCCGCGGGTTCCCACCGCCTTCATCGCGTTGAGGGCGAGGTTGAGAGCGATCTGGGCAAGCTGATCCCGGTCTCCCCGGACCGCTACGTGGGTGTCCGGCAAGACGATATCCAGCGTGATGCCTCGCTTGTTGGCGTCGGTCGCTATGAGGTCCGCGAGGCGCCGTGCCACGTCCCGCAAGTCCAGGTCGACGAGGTCGAGGGGACGGGGCTTGGCGAATGTGAGGAAGCGGTCCGCTGTGCGATCGAGTCTTTCGAGCTCCCGCAGATGGATCTCCCACATGCGACGCTCCGCCCTGTCTTTGGGGATGAGGGGGTCGACGATCTCGGCGGTGCCCCTGAGAGCGTGAAGAGGGTTGCGAATTTCGTGTGCGATCCCGGCGACGACCTCTCCCAGGGCGCTGAGCCGGCCCGCCCGTACGAGCTGATCTTGGAGGCGTGTGCGCTCCTCCAGGGCGGTGCATAGCTGCATTCTGCGGCGCCGTTCCGAGTCGGACAGCAGTCCGGCCACGCCCCCCACCAGGTTGTAGAGCACGATCTCGAGCGCCTTTTCCAGGGTTGGCGCGGGGTCCGAGTGGGCGATGTGGTGCAAGTGGAAGAACGCGTGCGGCACATAGGAGAGGGAGGCAATGGCGGACGCGAGCAACCCGCCGCGCAGACCGAGCCGAAAGGCCGCGAACAGGATGGGCAGGTACAGGACGCGACGCAGGACGTTGTGGACCCAGACCTGTTCCGGGTCCGTGGTGTAATGCAGGACCAGGGTGAGGGTGATCGGGAGCCAGACGATCAGCAACAGGCTGGGTTGGAAGTAGCTTCTCCACCCGTGGCCACGGTCGTCGTCGACGCATTCCTCGGCGGACGCCTTGCCGATCGGGGAGGGGTCAGGCTCGCCGGATGCCATACTTTGTCATCCGGTAGGTGAGAATGTGCCGTGGCACGCGCAGGTAAGCAGCTGCCTGGGAGACATTGCCCCCTTTGCTACGCAGCACACGTTCGATCACCCGCTTTTCGAGGTCCACAAGCCCGAGTCCGTCGGGGGGGAGGTCCGGCCACTCGGGAGGTTCGCCCGGGGTCCGGGGTTCAGCGTCCGACACGGGGGGGAGGTCCTCGACCCGCAGGTTGCCCGCGGAGCCAAGGATCGTCAGGCGCTCGCAGGCGTTTTCCAGCTGACGAACGTTTCCCGGCCAGGGGCGGCGCTGCATCTCAGACAGCAGCTCCCGGCTGAGCGTGACCTCGCCGTCCGTGGAGAAGGCCTGGAGAAAGTGCTGCGCGAGCGCTTCGACGTCTTCGGGTCGGTCGCGCAAGGGAGGAATGTGGATCTCCATGGCGTTCAGTCGGTAGAGCAGGTCCTGGCGGAAGCTGCCCTCCGCCACACGCGCCTCGAGGTTCTGGTTGGTCGCCGCCACCACGCGCACGTCGACCGCCTGGGGGGTGTCCGCCCCGATCACGTCGACCACGCGTTCCTGAAGCGCTCGCAGCAGCTTGCCCTGCAAAGCGTGGGGCATTTCTCCGACTTCGTCCAGGAAGAGCGTCCCGCCCTGGGCCTGGCGAAACCGGCCCTTGCGCGCGCGGTGGGCGCCGGTGAACGCGCCTTTTTCGTGTCCAAACAGCTCGGATTCGATCAGCTCCGGGGGGACGGCCGCGCAGTTCACCGCCACGAACGGTCCCTTCGCACGACGGCTCCGCGCGTGGATCCGTCGCGCCAGAAGCTCCTTACCGGTGCCGGTCTCCCCGGTGATCAACACGGTGGCGTCGGTGGGGGCGACGCGGTCTGCGATGTCCAGTTGGCGGCGCATGGCTTCGGAGCACGCCACGATGGGGCGTTCGACCCCGCTGGCCGAGCGCCGGAGCGTGCGCACTTCCGCCCGCAGGGCGCGGTTCTCGAGGGCGCGCGCCACCGTGAGAAGGAGCTGATCTCGCTGAAACGGCTTCTCGAGGAAGTCGTAGGCGCCAGCGCGCATCGCCCCCACCGCCACGTCCACGCTGCCGTAGGCCGTGATCACCACGACAGGCACGTCGGGCGCGGTCTGCTTGATGCGGTCGAGCACCTCGAGCCCGGACAGCCCGGGCATACGGATGTCGGTGATCACGAGGTCGTGCTCCGGGGAGAAGAGGGAGATGCCCTTCTCTCCGCTCACAGCCTCCTCGACGTGGTATCCCGCGCCTCGCAGGTTGAAGGCGGCCAGCTCTCGTCCGGACGCGTCGTCCTCAATGAGCAAGATGTGCTGTTTGGGCGTGGCGGGGGGCAAGGTCATGGGTTCCGGTGTCCCTTAACCTAGGGCAGGGCAGCCCGAGTGGGTACCCCTGTTCAGCGATTGAGCGGACCTGGAACCTTGTCGGCCCGTTCCGTGGTTGCCGTGGACGGATTCTTGGATGGGAGTTCTTTCACCGAATGACGACCTTGCTCTCGTACATCCCCATGCCGCACTGGAACTTGATGGTGCGCGCTTCGGAGGTGGGAATCCGGATGGTGACCGCCTCGTTGAGGGGCAGAGCCCTCTTGATGCCAAGCTCCGGGAAGTCGACGTCCTTGGCGCAGGTCCCGTCGGTGTTGCGCTTGAATCGCAGGGTGAGGTCTTGCCCCTTGGTCGCCTGGACCAGGTTGGGTTGGAACCCGTCGGCTCCGGCGGTGATGTCCACCACCTGCGCGTTTTCGGTGGCAGAAGCAGTCGCCTGCCCTGGATCGGTCGCGGTCGCGCTCTTTTCGCACGCGGCCATCGTCAACAGCAGCAGGGCCATGGCGGAATGGGCGATGGTTCGTGGATTCATGCGACGAGAAAGAGCAACGCACGTGCCATCGGCCACCTTGGCATTCCAGCGGGACCGCGCCCTGTTCCGCCGCCGGGCCCCCGAGGCCCATGAACAATAGTCTTCCCGAGGGTGCACAATATTGTTCAATTCGGGTGGGGCGGACCGTGCCGTCTTCCGATGATTGAGTGCTTCATTTCGATTGAACTGTGGGTGCGAGCACCGCGCTCCGCGCTGAGCACGAGGCACCATCGGATTCAATAGAACCGATGCGCCAGCACGCACGCCGTCGTGGCACGGATGGTGCTCTACCTGCTCCGCGTGAACCGATGTCAACACCTGTTCGCCGTGCTCATTGTCTCGGTCCTTGCGGGGTGTGCTTCGCAGATGGAGCGTCGCGGCGACCGTGAGCTGCAAACGGTTTCCCACGCACAGACGCGCATGCACCCCGAGTCGAACTCCGCTGTAGCGGACGCTCCCCTGCGAGCGTCCGACGGGACCCTCCTCTCCTACGTGCAATACGCGCTGGCACACAGCCCGGCACTGCGTGCGAGCTTCGAGGAGTGGCGTGCGGCCGCCCAGCGCGCGCCCCAGGCCCGGCGCTTGCCGGAACCCATGATCACCTATGGCTACTTCGTGCGGCGAATGGGCCCCGAGCGACACAGGATTGGCGTCTCGCAATCCTTTCCCTGGCCGTCCAAGCTCACCGCCGGCGCGGATGCCGCCAGTCTGGCAGCACGCAGCGCTCAGCAACGCTACGAGGCCGCCGCCCTGGAACTCACGCGCACCGTCGCAGAGGCGTACTGGCGGATCTGGCTCCTCGAGCGCACGCGGACGGTGTGGGAGAATCAGAAGAGAATCCTCGAGCACTTCTCCGTGCTCGTGCGAGGGCGACTCGAGGTGGGTCAGGCGACCCTCGCGGACCTGGGGCAGGTCGATCTGAGCGTGTCGCGTGCCGTGGACGACTTGGCTGGGATTGGCGAGCAGCGGCGGGTGGCAGGCGCCGCGCTCGTGGCCGCGATCGGTGCCCCGCCGGGCTCGGCGACCCCGGTAGTGTCGGAGATCCCCGATCTCGTGGTTGCCGCGGAGCCGGATGCCGTTCTGTTGTCTTCCGCGGTGGACCACCCGAGGGTCCGCGCCTTCGGTCTGATGGCCGAGGCCCAACAACACCGGGCGCGGGCTGCAGGGGCGGATGCCTATCCCTCTTTCACCCTTGGGGTGGACTACATCGAGACCGATCCAGCCGCCATGCCCGAGAACAGCGGGAACGACGCGGTCATGGTGTTGGCGGGGGCCACGCTGCCCATTTGGGGAGGGGCCTACGAGGCTGAGCAGAAAGAGGCTCGGGCCGAGAGCGCAGCCCTCCGTGCCCACGGACAGGCCGCGCGTGACCAGGCTGCCGCGGAGCTCGAGAAAGCCCTGAGCGACGTCCGAGATGCGGCGCGCCGTGCGAAGCTTCATCGTGACACGCTGCTGCCCCAGGCTGAGATGGTGTACGGCTCGGGCCTGGGCGCCTACCAGGTGGATCGCACCACGCTGGCGTCCGTGATCATGGCGCAGCGCGACCTGCTGGAGATCCAGTCCGGGCTGGACCGCGCGCTGGCGGACCATGCCGTGGCATGGGCGCGGCTCGAGGAAATTGTCGGCCGGCGTGTGTCGTCCCGGAGGGCGCCATGACCGACCCCCAGAATCGGCCGACCTCGCAAGATGAGCAGGAGACTTCTCAGGACGCTCATCAAGTCGCTCATCAAGACGCTCATCAAGACGCTCCCAGGACGCGAGGGCGCCGATGGTTTCGTCTGCGGCTTCGTCCGGGGCTTCGAAGGGCCGCTGCCGTGGTGTGGCCTCGGATCGCGGTTCCCGTGATCGTGATCCTCGCGTTCCTAGCCGGGCTTCGCCTCGGAACCCCGGCCCAAACCCACGCGACCGAAAATAGGCAGGAAGGCCAGGAGGCGTCGAAAGACACGGTCTGGACGTGTTCGATGCACCCGCAGTTCAAGCTTCCCGCCCCAGGGCAGTGCCCGATCTGCGCCATGGACTTGATCCCCCTGGTCGCCACCAACGAGGACGCGGAGACCGATACGCGGGTCTCGCTCTCCGAACGGGCCAAGACGCTCGCGCAGGTACGCACCGCGCCGGTGCGTCGCGCCGAGACGGGGGTGGAGGTGAGGCTGCTCGGGAGGCTCGAGTCCGACGAGACTCGGGAGCGCACGGTGACCCCTTGGACGGCAGGTCGCATCGATCGGCTGTTGGTCAACAATGTGGGGGCCAGCGTGGGACCGGGCCAGGTGATCGCGCACCTGTTCAGCCCCGAGGTGTATGCGGCTCATCAGGATCTGATCCAGGCCAAGCGTCAGCGGGCCTCCCTCAGCGAGGGGCTACCGGGGGCCCAGGCTGCCGCGAGTGCGGCCCTCGAAGCCGCGCGCACCCGCCTGGTCCTTCTCGGCGTCACGAGTGAGGACATCGCCCAGATGGAGCGGGCTGACACCCCCTGGCGCTCCGTCAAGATTCGCAGTGACTTCGGGGGGACCGTGCTGGAGCTTCATGTGGCCCAGGGCGCTTACGTTGCCGCCGGCAGCCCCCTGTTCCGCCTCGTGGACCTGTCCCGCCTTTGGGTTCAGCTCGACGCGTACGAGAACGACCTGTCGCGCATTGCCCCCAAGCAGGACGTCACCTTGCGCGTGGACTCCTTCCCGGGCGAGGTCTTTCAAGGCAAAATCGCGTTCATCGATCGCGTCGTGGACCCGCGCGTGCGCACGGCGCGGGTTCGGGTGGAGGTCGCCAACAAGGACGGGCGTCTGCGCCCGGGGATGTTCGCCCAGGCGGTGATCGATGCCCCCGCGGCGAAGTCCTCCGAGAGCCCTCTCGTGATCCCAGACACCGCGCCGTTGTTCACGGGGATGCGGTCCGTGGTTTACGTCGAGGTGCCGGACGAGCAGCGCCCCACGTACGAAGCGCGGGAGGTTCGTCTGGGCCCACGTGCGGGCAACCTTTACCCGGTGGTGTCCGGGCTGGAGGAAGGCGAGCAGGTCGTCATCCAAGGGGCGTTCCGTCTGGATAGCGACCTTCAGATCCGCGGTGGTCGCAGCATGATGACCCTCGACGACGACCGGAAGCGCGCCGCCGAGAGCGCCATCGACGTCCCCGAAGCGTTCCTGCAGGGGCTGGCGCCCACGGTGGAAGCCTATCTGGCGCTGCAGGTGGCGCTATCGCGGGACGACCTGGACAAGGCGCGTGAGGCGTATCGTGCTCTGGGCGAGAAGGCGTCGTCGTTTCGCCCGCGGGGGCCGGAGGAGGGCATGCGGGTCTGGACTGAGCTGGGTGCGGGTATCACCCAAGACGCGCTGCAGGGCGCAAAGGCCGAGGACCTCGACGCGGCGCGGCGCTTGTTCGAGTCCGTGAGCGACCGCATGATCCAGGCCATGCGGCGGTTCGGCAACCCTTTGAAGGACCCGATCCGCTTTTCGTTCTGCCCCATGGCCGCTGGGTCCAAGGGCGCCTTCTGGCTGCAGAGGGCGAGCCAGATCGAGAACCCCTACTTCGGAGCCTCCATGTTCGCGTGCGGGGAAGTGCGTGCTTCCCTGGGTCCCGGCCAGCGCATCGCTCCGGACGCCACCGGGAAGCCCCAGCCCTCCAAGCCCGCCTCCCACAACCATTGAGCACCATGCCCGATCACGACGACCTTCCGACCGCCCCGACCGCCCCGACCGACCCGCAAGGCCGCGGGGAACCTGCGCTCGGCTTCTGGGAGGTCGCCCTAGGTTTCTTCATCGACAACAAGCTCGTCGTGGGGATCCTGCTCATTCTGCTCGTGGCGGGTGGGATCATGACGGCGCCGTTCCGCTGGGATGTCGGCCTGCCGTCCTCCCCCGTGGCGGTCGACGCGATCCCCGACATCGGCGAAAACCAACAGATCGTGTTCACCTCCTGGGACGGCCGGTCCCCGCGGGATGTCGAGGACCAGGTTTCGTATCCGTTGACCACCGCACTCCTCGGCATGCCGGGCGTGCGGACCGTGCGCACCTACAGCATGTTTGGCTTCTCGACCATCTACGTCATCTTTGAGGAGAACGTGGAGTTCTACTGGTCGCGGTCCCGCATTCTCGAGAAGCTCGGGTCGCTGCCCGACGGGACCCTGCCCGATGGTGTGTCGCCCACCCTGGGGCCGGACGCCACTGCGTTGGGACAAGTCTTTTGGTATTCTCTCGAGGGCCGCGACCCCAAGACCGGCGATGTGGTGGGGGGCTGGGACCTGGACGAGCTGCGGAGCATCCAGGACTGGACGGTTCGATACGCGCTCCAATCCGCTCCGGGTGTGTCGGAGGTGGCGTCCGTGGGCGGCTTCGTGCGGGAGTACCAGGTGGACGTGGACCCCGAGGCCATGCGAGCGCACGACGTCACCCTCGAGCAAATCGCCGAGGCCGTGCGAGCCTCCAACTTGGACGCTGGCGCGCGAACCATGGAGATCAACCGGGTGGAGTATGTCGTACGGAGCGTCGGCTTCATCGCCAGCCTCGACGACATCGCGAGCACGGTGGTGGCGAATCGGGGCCACACACCGATTCGTGTTCGGGATGTGGCCAAGGTGGGGTGGGGGCCCGCCCAGCGACGCGGCACCCTCGACTTCGGCGGGGCGGAGACGGTGGGCGGCATCGTCGTGGCGAGGTTCGGGGCCAACCCGCTCGAGGTCATCGAGCGCGTGAAGACCCGAATCGACGAGATCCAACCCGGGCTCCCGCGCCGAACGCTCGCGGACGGCACGGTCAGCCAGGTCACTGTCGTGCCATTCTACGATCGCACGGGGCTCATTTACGAGACCCTGGGGACCTTGTCGTCGGCGTTGCTGGAAGAGATTCTCATCACGCTCATCGTGGTGCTGGTGATGCTGCGGCGATTGCGGGCGTCTCTGCTGATCTCTGCGATGCTCCCGCTTGGCGTGCTGGCCGCGTTCGTCGTCATGAAGGGGACCGGGGTCGACGCGAACGTCATGGCGCTCAGTGGGATTGCCATCGCGATCGGGGTCATGGTGGACCTCGGCATCGTGGTGTCCGAGAACATCGTGGGGCACCTGGAGGCTGCCCCAGCCGGGGCGAACCGGAGCGGCGTGGTGCGTCGCGCCGTAGCGGAGGTTGCGCCCGCCGTCGTGACGTCGACGCTGACGACCCTCGTCGGGTTCTTGCCGGTCTTCGGCCTCACCGCCGCCGAGGGCAAGCTGTTCACGCCCTTGGCCTATACCAAGTCCTTTGCGATGGCTGCGGCTCTCGTCCTGGCGCTCGTCGTGCTCCCCGCGCTGGCTCACATGGTTCTGCGAAAGACCAAGCCGCCCGTGGCGGAGTTCCCCAAGAGCCGGCGCGAATGGCAGCGCTCTTTGCTGCAGCGTTGGGCCCTCGCCGCCTGGGTCGGTGTCGTTGCAGGAGGGGTCCTGGCCGTCGTTTTCAGCCCGGCTGTCGGTGGCTTGATCGTGGTGCTTTCGCTGGCCCACCTGAGCGAGCGCGTCTTGCCCCGGCCCTGGGACCGGATTCCGGCTGCTGTTGGTGTGGGCGCGGCGGTCGTGGCGGTGACCTTGATGCTTGCGGACCGCTGGCTGCCTCTCGGTGGAGACCGGGGACCTTGGGCCAATCGCGTGTTCGTGGGTGTCATCATCGCGGCCGTTCTCGGCGGCTTCGCGCTCTTCATACAGGCGTACCCGCGGCTGCTGAGGTGGCTGCTCGCGCACAAGACAGTCGCCCTCGGGGTGCCTGCGGTGTTTCTCGTGTTCGGCGTGACGGCGTGGCTGGGCTTCGGCACGCTGTTTTCGTGGCTCCCCCAGCCGGTGCGCGCGTGGTCGCCGATGGTCAGAGTCGCCCACGCGTTGCCCGGGTTCGGCAGGGAGTTCATGCCCCCCCTCGACGAAGGCTCCTTCCTGTACATGCCGACCACCATGGCGCACGCGTCGATCGGGGAGGCGCAGGAGTTACTGGCAGACATCGACGCGGCCATCGCCGCGATCCCGGAGGTGGAGACTGCCGTAGGCAAGCTCGGTCGCGCGGAGAGCGCCCTGGACCCAGCGCCCGTCTCGATGTTCGAGACGGTCATCCAGTACAAGCCCGAGTACTTGCTCGACGATCGAGGGCGGCGCGTGCGCTTCGCGTGGGACGATGCGGGTGGGACTTTCGTGCGGGACAAGGAGGGGGCGCTCGTTCCGGACCCTGACGGCCGGCCGTTTCGCCAGTGGCGCGCGCACATTCGGAGCACGGATGACATCTGGGAGGAGATTCGAAGGGTCGCCCAGGTTCCCGGCGTGACGTCCGCCCCGAAGCTGATGCCGATTGCGGCCCGGATCGTGATGCTGCAGAGCGGGATGCGGGCGCCCCTGGGGATGAAGATCCGCGGCCCCAGCCTGGAGGTCATCGAGAAGGTTGCCCTCGACATGGAGGCCACCCTCAAGCGGGTCCCTTCCATCGTGCCCGAGAGTGTCGTGGCGGACCGGGTGGTGGGCAAGCCATACTTGGAGGTCGTGATCGACAGGGAGAGCGTGGGGCGCCACGGCGTGTCCGTGGAGCATGTGCAGCAGACCCTGCAGATCGCGATCGGGGGGGAACCTCTTACCCGCACGGTCGAGGGGCGGGAGCGCTACCCCGTGCGCGTGCGTTACCCGCTCGAGGATCGCATGAGCGTGGATGCCCTGGGGCAAGTCTTCGTGTCCTCTCCTCTCGGACACCAGGTGCCTCTGGACCAACTCTCCACGGTCCGGTACGTCCGAGGTCCGCAGGAAATCAAGAGCGAGGACACGTTCTTGACCGCCTATGTGACCTTCGACAAGGTCAAGGACAAGGCCGAGGTGGATGTGGTCGTGGATGCCCAGCGGCAGGTCCGGGCGGCCCTTGATGCGGGCGACATCGTCTTGCCCGACGGGGTGAGCTACGTGTTCGCGGGCAACTACGAGAACCAGGTACGGAGCGAGAAGAGTCTGATGGTGCTGTTTCCGCTCGCCGGGTTGGTGATCTTCCTGATCATCTACCTCCAGTTCAAGCGGGTGACGACCACGCTGATGATCTTTTCGAGCGTGTTCGTGGCGTTTTCGGGAGGGATGGTGCTGTTGTGGCTCTATGGGCAGCCGTGGTTCCTGGACGCGGCACCCTTTGGGGTCGACCTGCGAGAAATTCTGCGGATCGGGCCCGTGAACCTGAGCGTGGCAGTGTGGGTGGGGTTCATTGCGCTCATTGGGATCGCGACGGACGACGGTGTGATCATGGCGACGTATCTGAAGCAGCAGTTCGGGGCGCATCCCCCGCAAACCGTGCAGGATGTGCGGGACCGGACGCTGGAGGCGGGGGTTCGGCGGGTGCGCCCGTGTCTGATGACGACTGCGACGACGTTGTTGGCGTTGCTGCCGGTGATCACGTCGACGGGGCGGGGAGCGGACGTGATGGCGCCGATGGCGCTGCCTGCGGTGGGGGGGATGACGATCGCGCTGATGACGCTTTTCGTGGTGCCTGTGCTGTACGCGATGGGGGAGGAAGCGCGGTTGGGTGGAGCCAACCGGAACTGGTGAACCGGGCACGGGGAACCGGGAAGTGTGAACCGAAGCACTTGGCCCCAGCAGTAGTCCTTGGGGACCGCCGTGGTCCCAGTGAGACCGTGGCGCTCACACCTGGCACGAAGAGAGCGGGTGAGTCGGGAGACAGGGTTGCGATGGGGATTCCATGGGGCGGGGCGGGGGTACGCTTGTTCGCGGGCGTTGGATCGCGTGGGCCCCTTGTTGTGGAGTCCTTCCTGCGAGCTCACGGGGTGATCCTGGGGCTCCGCAGTTCCCACTGGGGAATGGCGCGGCTGGCGCGAACTATTCAACGCGAGCGGATGGGCTTTACGTCATAGTGCGTGTCGGCCGGGGGCGGTGAGGGCCTCGTCCAAGCGACTTCCCGTGGCATGGTGGTTGCTCTCCTCGTTCGGCCATACGCCACGGTACGGCTTCCCTATGTGAATGTTTCCACCGGGACCGACCGTTGGCGGAGAAGCGGAGGTTCATCCAGATGCGTTCGACACCCGTTGCCGCCCCTTTCGCTCTGATTGCCTTGCTCGCGGCCGGCGCGTGCAGCTTGTCCGAACCCTCCTTCGAGCAGGAGCCGACCTCTTCCCGCTCCGACGCCATCGTGGGGGGCGTGAAGGACTCGGGAAGCGCGAACGACGCGGTGGTCACCGTCTTTGCGTCGGACCCCAACAACCCCTACGGGTACGGTGGCCTGTGTACCGGAACGCTGATCGCGAAGAACATGGTGCTCACCGCGCGCCACTGCGTGTCGGAAACGCAAGACTACGTGCAGTGCTACAACGACGTCATCGGTGACCACCCCGCGAGCTGGCTGAAGATTCTGCGCGGGGTCGACCCGTTCTACAGCGGAACGGTCATCGCCACGGGCAAGCAGGTCTTTCACGACGGGTCCGACAACCTCTGTGGGCACGACCTCGCCATTATCGTTCTGAACACCCAGGTGACCTCGATCCAGCCGATTCCCGTGCGCGTGGAGAACGGGCCCTCCCAAGGGGAGCTGTTCCGGGCGATCGGGTTCGGGCTGACCAACCCGAACGACGGCAACTCATCGGGATATCGCTACTACCGCGACAACGTGAAGGTGCTCGGGCTGGCGCAAGGGACCAACAGCGTGGACTTCGTGGGGACGGCATCGATCTGCGACGGGGACTCCGGTGGTCCGGCGATCTCGAAGCAGGGGGCGGTATTCGGGGTGACGTCGCGCGGCCAGAATTGCTACACGGATGACAACGTCTGGGCGCGGACGGACAAGTTCAAGTGGCTGTTCGACAAGGCCGCCGCGGCTGCGAATACCACGTACACGGGGGAAGACGGGACGGTGTACGGTTCGGGCGGGAGTGGCGGCACGGGAGGCACGGGAGGCAGCGGGGGTGCGGGTGGTTCGGGTGGCTCAGGAGGGACGGGTGGCTCGGGTGGCTCGGGAGGCTCGGGAGGCAGTGGTGGTTCGGGTGGTTCCGGCGGCAGTGGCGGGTCTGGCGGCGCAGGGGGGGCTGGCGGCTCTGGCGGCGCAGGGGGGGCTGGCGGCTCTGGCGGCAGCGGAGGGACTGGCGGTTCAGGCGGAACGGGCGGCGCCCCCGGCGTCCTGCCCGGTCACGGCGAGCCTTGCGGCCCGGGCTACGAATGCGAATCAGGCAACGTCTGCGTGGAGGGATTGGGGGAAATTTATTGCGCCCAGCTCTGCCACGCGAGCAACCCGGTGTGCCCACCGCAGTACGAATGCGCCGTCGACATCGGCGCGTGCTTCAAGTCTGAGAAGTGCGGTCCCAACGCCGAGTGCGCGAACGGACAGGTCTGCGTGGACGACGGCCAACGGTATTGCACCACATACTGCAAGGACGATGGGTCCTGTCCGGCGGGGTATGCGTGCGCCGAGGACACCAACGTGTGTTTCAAGAGCAGGGCACCGTCTGGCACGTCGACGCTCGACAACGTGGGCAGCTCCGGGGGGTGCGCTGTTCGTGCGGGCTCGAAGCAGGAGTCGATGGGGGGGTGGCTGGCCGCGCTTGCCCTGGCGCTGCTGGTCCGGCGACGTCGGAACGCCAGCTGATACCGCGACGCGTCAATGCTCGCGAGGGGAAAGAACGCAGAAACCGACATCGTCTCCTTTCCCTTTGCATGACCCTCCCCCCACAAGCTATCCTAGGACCGCAGCTTCGAAAAGCTTCGTTGACTTGGTGACTCGAAAGGAAATCTCATGCGTAAGTTCATCTTGATTGCTTCCATGCTTGCGGTGGCCGGCTTCGTGGCCTGTAGCTCGGACGAGTCCGACGATGGCGCCGCGGGCGCCGCGGGAACGGGCGGTGCCACGGGCGGCACGGGCGGCACGGGCGGTGCCACGGGCGGCACGGGCGGTGGAGAGACCGGCGGCACGGGCGGTGGAGAGACCGGCGGCACGGGCGGTGGAGTGACCGGCGGCACGGGCGGTGGAGTGACCGGCGGCTCGGCGGGTGAGGCTGGCAACGCGGGCGCGGCGGGCACCGGCGGTGGCGGCGGACAGGACTGCTCGACGTGCGGTCAGGCCGAGTGCCCGGACGAGGTCGCGGCGTGCGTGGGCGCGACCGGGTGTCTCCAGTGCCTCCAGGGCGATGACACGGCTTGCAGCACGGACAATGAAGATGAAGTGGCGGCGCTCGGCGAATGCCTGATGACGAACTGCGCGGACGAGTGCGCGGGCGGCGGCGGGTTGGATTGCGACGCCCCGGCGGTCGCGGCGACGGGCGGCTCGTGCATCACGCTGGGCGGCAACAACGCGTGCAACCCCGTCACCAACGAGGGTTGCGACGCGACGGCCGGCGAAGCGTGCGACGCCAACGACAGCGGCGGGTACGGGTGCTTCCCGGCACCAAACACCCAAGGGCTGTGCGAAGAGTGCAATGATACGGTCGGGTACTGCCAGGGCGGGATGACCTGCGGTGGCCAGTGCGCGCGCGTCTGCTGCGACGACACCGACTGCAGCGCCGCGGGCACCTGCGACAAGACCTTGGGCCTGCCGGGCGGCGTCGGAGTTTGCGTCGCGAACTGAGCCGCAACAGATTGACATCTAGCCCCAAGTCAAGCCCAAAGCAGTGCTTGATTGGGGGCTAGCGTGCGGCCCGGTCAGCATCCGGGCAGCCGCACCACCGAATCCCCACAAGAGACCCAGACAGAACCGTCGTCCAGGCACGCCACGTCGCGCGCTTGGCACGTCTCCGCGACGTCCCACGGGACCCACTCGCCCTGACCGTAGCGGTAGAGCGCGTAGTCGAAGACGGCCACGAGCAGGGCTGGGGAGCGGGCTGGGCGAGTACGACGACGCCGGGCTGGTTCGGTGTCGAGGCTGCGCAGTGCACGGACATCGCAGCGGGCAAGAGAGCGAGGAACGTTGCGATGGGTCGTGGAGGCGTGGGCATGGGGGGAGAGGTTAGCAGAGGGCAGGGGTGAAGCGGGAGGCACCGGGCGCTCCTCGACTCTGAGCGGACCCGGCTCGTCGAGATGCTGGACAAAGTCGGTCCCAACCGGATCGGCGACGTGAGAGCTGGTGAATCTGGGACCGGGAGCCGGGAAGGTTGGAATGGGGCAGGGACGGACCCGAGCCGTGAGCCCCCCAGGGTCTCACCGGGAACCGCAAGGTCCCTGGGAAAGTCCCCCAGGAAGGCCAGATCTACCCCGGATTCTCCTAGAAAGCGGTCTGGCACGCATGGTGCTCCAGCCCCGGGCCTACCTTCATGGGAGGAGGATCCGATGATCCGCGCGCTCAGAAGATTTGGCTTGCCGCTGTTGCTCGTCTGCTTTGCCGCTTGCAGCGGGGCTTCGCAAGACCCGGACCTCGGCGGGGATGCCCCTCCCGTCCCGGGGAAGGCCGACATCCCCGGTGGGAAACAGGACAACGCAAGCCTCTGCCTCTCCCTGGGGTTCGAGGCGAACTGCGATCTTTGCGCGGAGTATGGCCTCGAGACCGACTGCGACCTGTGCGAAACATGGGGCTGGTACGCCGACGGCGTCTGCGACGAGGCCCTTGTTTTCCTGGGGTACTGCGACCCCGCGCGGGAGGCGTCGGATTGTGAGGGCGGGACTGGCGGGTCGGGCGGCACGAGCGGGACCGGGGGCAGCGGCGGCAGCGGCGGCAATCCGGAGTGGGACGGGGGTCTGGGAGGTTCGGGAGGGACCACCCAGGACGCCGGGCCGGGCGACTCGGGCGGCTATCCCGAAGGCGGCTATCCCGAAGGCGGTCCCCATGAAGGTGGCTATCCCGAAGGCGGTTATCCCGAAGGCGGTTATCCCGAAGGCGGTTATCCCGAAGGCGGTTATCCCGAAG
>CAZAWR010000028.1:85542-98978 GCA_964488865.1 uncultured Polyangiaceae bacterium
GTGGTCCCCATGAAGGTGGCTATCCGGAAGGCGGTCCGGGTGAGGGCGGCCTGTTCGATTCCGGCGGCTTCTGACCCGCTCCTTCGAAGCTCTGCTCCCTCTGGGGTTTCTCCTCAACCGTGCCCTCATCGTTCGCCCGGGCAGCTTCCCCATTCCCGGCTCCCAGCCCCCGGTTCACCAGTTCCTCTGTGGTTTCTCCCGCTGCACCTCAGCCGTCCCGAAACAACCCAGCCAGCACGCCGCCCCGGCGCGAGCCGTCGAGGGCCGGGAAAGGCACCGTGCGCAGCCCATCGACCCCATGCGCCAGCTCCACCCCGTCGCCGGCCCAACCACCGTCACGCTGGTCCACCACTAGCACGCGCTCCCCGCTGCACACGAGAAACCCACGCTCCGAGCCGTCCGCCAGGTCCCATACGACCACCCGGTCGCTCGTGTCATGCCCCAACGCCACGTGCGAAGCCGGGTGAACCCCGTCCACCACGCATCCAGGCTCCCCCAACCACGCGACGAACGCGTCCCGCCGCACGTCCCAGACCCGAACGGGCTCGTCGGCGGCTCGCGCGAGCAACAACCGACCGTCGGGTGAGAAGAGGACCTGCTTGACGGGTCGCTGAAGTGCCAGCCTCGTGGTCACCTGGCCGCTGTCGACATCCCACAACGTGACGTGTCCCTCCTCGTCGCCTGTCGCCAGCATGCGGGCATCCGGGCTGAGGGCCAGGGCGTAGGTAATCGCAAGGTGAGAATCGAGGGGGCCGAGACTCCTGCCGGTGCGAGCGTCCCACAAGCGGACCTTCCCGTCGGCTCTCGACGCGGCCACCAGGTTCCCATCGAGCGTGAGCGCGGCCGCCATCGGATCCCCGACCGCGATCTGGACGCGTTCGCCCGTCTCGACGTTCACGATCGTCATGCCGTCCTCGCCGAGCACGGCAAGAGAGTCCCCGCCGCCCGGGTTGGGCCGCACCTTCGCCCGAAGGAGCCCGCACACCTCCGTCCCCCGGCACATCACGGCGCACGACGTCACCGTGAACGGCGTGCCGCGGCTGGTGAAGCCCACGGTGCAAAGCGAGCCGAGCCCCGCCGGGGTCGATTCGACACGCGCGCCGTCTTGAACGCTGAACACCTCAGTTCGGGGCCGCCCCAGGTCCGACCGCCCGTAACCGACCACGATCCGCTGACCGCACGGAGAGATGGCGGCTCCCACCGGCCGGTCCAGGTCGGAGCCGAGCTCGTGTCGCGCCTGCATCGCAACCGTCAACACCTGTGGCGCGTGGTGGCGCAAACCAACCGCCACGTGCTCCCCGTCGGGGTGCGCGGACAGCGAGTACACGGTGTCGCTGCTCAGGCCCAGCGCTTCCGGTCGACCGCCGAAGGTGGCGACCCGCAGGCTCGGCCCCTGGTCCGTGCCCCCGAAGTACAGGCGGGACCCTGTCGGGTCGAACGCGAGCGCATAGGTGCGCCCCCGGGGCGGCGCCTGGCCACCCAGGCGTTGGCCGTCTGACAGGCTCCAGCGGGCCACCAGGCCTTCGCCTGCCGCGGCCAGGACCTCTCCCATAGGGGAGAAGGCCAGCGCCGTCACGCCTTTCGGGGACCGCCCGAACGCGAGCTCTCGCACCGGCCGGCCTTGGTCGTCCGAAAGCAGCACCGTGTCGTCTCCCCAGCTTGCGGTCGCGAACAGCCGACCGTTCGGATGGAACGCGATAGCCGCCACCGTCCCCCTACGCTCGATCGTCGCCACTTCCTCGCCGCCCCGCGCTCGGACCAACCGGACCACACGCGATGACCCCCCAGCGGCCAGCAACGCCCCATCCGGCGAGAGCGCGATCGCCTCCAGGTGGCGGTCGTCGTAGTGCCATCGCCCAAGACACCGACGCTCGGCCAGGTGCCACAGCGAGGCGACTCCGTCGCTTCCCGACAGCGCAAGCAGCGCTCCCGCGCGGTCCCAGCAGAGCGCCTTCGCGGCCACGGGCAAGGTCATCACGGCACGACCCGTGGCGAGTTCCCAGATTCGCGTGCCGCGCTCCGAACCCGTGGCAAGCAGCGCACCGTCTGGCCGGTAGGCCACGGCGGAGACCTTGTCGTCGCCGCGCCCCGGGGTCACTACCACCAGGCGAGCAGGTCGCGTGCCGGGCTCCCAGCGCTCGAGGGTTCGTGATCGAAGGGGCGGCTTCGGTTTCCATCGCTCGAGAATCTCCGGCGGCGCAACGGTGTCCGGCCCCACGATCGGGGGAACCAGCAGGCCATCGAACGTGCAATTGACGAACGTCGCTCCCGAGACCCGCTGCCCCTCGAGGTTCGCGCCCCTGAAGCTGCACGACTCGAATCGCGTGCCGCGCGCCGTCGCCAGATCCAGCACCCTGTTCTTTCGGCAGATCTCCGCGTTGTCGAACGAGCAGCGCACGAAGCGCGCGCCGTCGAGCACGTTGTCCCAGAGGCGCGTCCCCCGGAAGCTCGTGTCCTCCACCACCGCCCCTTCCCACCCGGAACGCAGCACCGTCGCCACTTCGAAATCGCACCGGGTCAGGTGCGCCCGCTGGAAGTGCACGTGCTCGAGCCGCAGGTCGCGAAACGACTTGCCCTCCAGACGTTGCCCGGCATGGCTCGCCAAGATGACCAACCGCTGATGGCTCGACGGTCCCGCTCCGCTCGACACCGTGCCGATGCTACCCGAAGGAGTGTCGTGATACAATCCGTGACCAGTTCACGGGAAGGTGAAGGCAAGGATGGGTCTCTCTCTCTCACGCAATCGCTCCCTGTGGGTCGTCGCCCTCGGCGCGTGGTTTCTATCAGCCTGCTGCGCAGCACCCTCGCCTGCGACAGCGGCATCCGGCCCTTCGCCCTCCGGGTTCTTCAATGGCGTCTGTCACGGAGCGCTGATGCTCGTGGATGGGATTCGGATCGCGGCGGGCGCTCCCATTGCCCTGTACGACGTCGTGAACACGGGGTGGGGCTACGACGCGGGGTTTCTGCTTGGTTCCATGCTCTTCGGCGGGGTCTTCCTCACCGTGCTGCGGGCGGGGTTGAGTTGGCTGCTCGCCGCGAGCATGGGCGACGAGATCGTGAAGTCGGTGGTGGGCAACGTGATCAGCGCGTTGTTCATCGGGGTGGCGTTCCTGCTGGCGGATTGGTCGCACCTTGTGCCGCGCGTCGTGGGCGAGCTCTGGCAGGCCCCGGCGTGCGGGGTTGGGCTGGGCGCTTGGCACCGGGTGACGGCACTGTTCGCGCTCGTTGGGCAACTGGTGTTCGACGATCTCGCCATCTACCAGGTGGGGTGTTCGGCGGGGTACTCCATCGGGTACGTCTTACCGCAAGCGATCTTTGGGGTGCTGGCGATGGTCGTGTTCGTCACGGGGTGGAAGACCTCGAGACGTTGAGGGGAGCCCTGGCTGCCCTTCAGGTGCCCCTCGTCAGCCGGCCTCCGCCGCGTCCCGCGACATCTTTCCGTAGGCCTTCGCGAACTCCGGCCCGAAGACCAGCCCGAAGATCCTCTTCTCCCCATCCTGCAAGTCGCCGTGCCGGGCGCAGTAGACCTTCCAGAGCTCCTTGAAGCGGAACATGCCCGAGAAGACGCCCTTGGTGGGCAGGTCCGCCTCGATTCGGGCGGGCGAGATCTCCTCCACGATGGACTGCACACCGCGAACTACACCGCGCAGCACGGCGATCTGGTGGATCATCACGTCCGCGAAGACCCCCTCGATCGCCTTGCGCGCCCCGGGCGCCTCGCTCCGCCAGTCGAGAAGCCGCGCCGCGAGCGTCGACGGGCTCCCCGCCGTCTTCACCAGCTTCGCCGTGTCGTACTGTGACCACACGCGCTCCCTGCGCTGCTTCAGGTCCATCTCCGTTCGGAAGGACTCGCACCCGTCGCGCAGCAGGATGAACGACGACAGGAACGCGTCGAGCACCTCCCGTAGCTTGGACAGGAACTGCAACACGTCCTCTTCGCGCTGGAGCTCCGGTTGTTCGGGGACATAGTGGTGCGCGAGCTCGGTCACGGCTTGCAGGGCGACGTACTCGAGGAGGCGACGGCGACCGGCCGGGTCCCCGTCGGGAGGCAGGGAACGGCGCAAGAGGCGCGAGAACCCGGCGTCTTTCTCGAGGGAGGGCAGGGCGTCTCGCGCCCACAGCAGCAGCGCCCCCCGCTGTTCGGGCGAAAGCTCAGCTCCCCGCGCCTCGAGCGCCTGGACAAGCTCGTGGGAGGACAGCTTCACCGCGTCGATGAACCGTTCCAGATCGTCGTCGACGCCGACGGGACGCAGCTCGGTGGGGCCATCCTCGAGCTGGGCGGCTTCCTTGGCGAGCAGCTCGGCGGCAATGCCGGCCAGGCTCTCCTCGTAGCGCGTGGAGCGGTGTGGGCGTACTTGCGGCTCCGCGGTCCAGGCCCCCCGCTTGGCCTGCTGCTCCACGATGCGGTCGGGGTCCACCTCCTCGAGCGCCACCTGGAAACCCAGGGTGGATATCTGGAACTGAAACCCCGCCTTCTCGAGGTCGACCAGCTCGTGCGCGGGCGCCCGCCCGTCTCGCACCATCGTCCCATTGCGACTTCCCAGGTCTCGCAACATGAGTCGCCCGTCGTGCTCCTCGATCACGGCGTGGAATTCGGATACGTGGGGCTTGGATAGCTGCACGTCGTTGAGGGGATGGCGACCGATCCGCACGGGGAATACCGCGTGGGTCACCTGGAAGCTCGTGCGAAAGTCCGTGTCCACGATCTTGATGCGTACGCCGATTGCCAAGTTCTGCCTCACGTCTGCTGCCACGGGGTCCCGGAAGCCTAGCGAAGAATGATCGCGAAGTCCCTCGTGCTGTTTCGCGCCGCGCATCGGACGACTTTCATCGACTGCGGGCTTGACGCCGGATCGATTGAATGTGTACAACGCAAGTCTAGAAATAGGAAATCGATGATGAGGATGGGTGACGAAAACGGGGGACCCGAGAGCAAGCGGGTCGTTGTGGAGTCGATCAAGCAACGCTTCACGAATGACGAGTGGGCTGCCATTCGGAACGGGCCGATGCTTGCCGGCATGGGCGCTGCCGCCCTCGACACCTCCCTCGCAGCATTCGCCAGGCAGGTGGCCGCGCTGACCATGACCCTCGAGGCTGCCGTCGGTCGCTATGACCACGACGCCCTCGTCACGACCCTCCTGTACGAAGTCGGTACCGCCGAAGAGTCGCGCGATCGGGAGGACCTCTCCCTCGACATAACCGTCGAACGCCTGGAGCAGGCTGTCGCCGCCGTGCGAGGGAAAGCGCCCGAGCACGAGCGATGCTACCGAACGCTGTTGCGGGAGGTGGCACAGATCGCGGCGAGGGCATCCGGCCCCCCGATCCTCGAAGGCTCAGCCGCCCTGACCGAGCCCCAGGCCCGCTTCCTCACGCGCTTCAAGTCCGTCCTCGGCTTCGACGACTGAACCGTAGCCGGATCAGGGCAGGAGCGATAGCACGAACCCGTCTACGTCCGGGTCCGACGCCACCAGCTTGTGGAGGTCGTGCCCAAGGACCGACAGGCTCTGCGCGAACGACCCCGTCACGACGACCTGCGAGGCAGGGCCCTCCTCCATGTGACTGACGTCGTCGTCGCCAGGTCCTCCGAAGGGAATGGCCCCCAGCAGGTTTCCGCTCTTGTCGAGGCGCAGGAGGACGATGTCCCGCCCCGCGGCCGTGACCGGGCCGAACCCGAAGTCCACTTCCCCGCGAAACGTGCCCACCACGAACACATCGCCACTCGCGGTGACCAGGACCCGGTGCCCCGAGTCGGCGAAGCTGCCGCCGAAGGACCGCGCCCACAGGCACTTCCCCGCGAGGTCGTGCCGGGAAACGAACATGTCGAAGTCCCCGTCGCTGCCAACCGCCTGGTCGTCGAAATGGAAGTCTCCCATGAACTCCCCGGTCAGGTAGATCGCGTCGGAGGTGACGAACACCCCGTGTCCCCCTTGCGGCTCCCCGTCCCCGTAGACCTTCGCGAAGCTGACCTCGCCCGTCGGGCTCGACGCGGCGAGCAGGATGTCCGTTCCCCCTTCCGCGGTGACTGCCTTGCCACCTATCGCGAAGTTGCCCTCGGCCTCTCCCGTGAACGCCACCACCGTCCCGCGGCTGTGAATGTCCAGCACCGTCTGCTTGCCGGAGTCGCCGAACGACGCCGCCCAGTTGGTGCTGCTGTACAGGCGAGACACGAACCCGTCTTCGTTCCCCACGCTGCTCAAGTTCTGGCTGGCGACGGACAGGTCACCTCGGAAGTATCCCGCCACGAGCGGCGAATCACCTGTGAGCGCGACCCGCCCCCAGGGGGAGTTGTCACCCGGGCCGCCGAGTCGGAAGGCGCTATTGGCCTCTCCGTCGTTGGCGAATCTCGCGACGAACCCGTCGAAGGTCCCGTCTGTTCCCGCGGTGAGGGGCGTAGGCCCTAGGGTCATTGTGCCCTTGAACATCCCCGCAGCGTAGATCGTACCACTGCCATCCACGGCCACCGAAGCCGACAGGTAGGCTTCTCCCGTTCCCCCGTAGGTTTTGAGCCAGGACACGCTGCCCGTGGCGTCCAACTGGGACACGAAAAAGCGTGCTGTGATAGTTGGCAGTCCGGTGTCGTTGCCAATCAGAATCTCTTTGCCGTAGTGGCCGGCGACGATGACGCCTTCGGGGGATCGATGCACGCCGGTGGGCCGCTGGCCGCCCGACCCGTGGATTCCCACGAGCCACGCCACGTGGGGATCAGGAGGACCTCCCCCACTGCCCGCGGCACCCGCCGCGCCGCCCGCTGCCCCTCCGCTCCCGCCCGTGGCCGTTCCCCCGGTGCCTCCGCTCCCACCCGTGGCCGTGCCGCCTGTGCCTGCCACGCCACCCGTCCCGATGCCGCCCGTCCCCCCGGCGCCTCCGGACCCGCCCGTCTCTGCTCCGCCGCTCCCGGAAGCCGCTCCGGTGCCACCGGTCGAACCGCCCGCCCCCGCGGTGCCGGACTGAAACTCGTCGCCTCCACAGGCAGGAAGCCACGCGACCGTCACAAGCAACGTCGCACCGCGGAGAATCGAACGTGCTGCATGCATCGGGCAACGATAGCGTAGACTGCGGGGGCAGGCCAGACTGAAGGGGGCGAACGGAAGCGACGAGTCGTTCACAATCCGAAGACGCAAGGGCTTCCGGTCTTGTCAGAACGAAGTCGGGTCCTGCAGCCACGCGACGGCCGACGACAAACGTCCACCGCTTTCGACCGGCTCGAACCCGAACTTCTGGCCGGACACGGTGGCCTCGTACATCAACCCGCCTTTGGTGGCTGTGAAGACGGCGACCCCGTGGTCGTAGGCGGCATTCGCGGACGCTCCTGCGGTGACCGCGACGGCGGAGGCTTGGGCGCCAAGCTCGAAGTTGCCGTTGCGGAAGTCGTCGAGGGTTTGCCGGTCGCGGAAGAAGATGATCTCCGCGTAGGCTTGTCCACCGAGCTGAAAGCCGAGGGTCAGCTGCGTGAGAGTTGCTTTGCCCACGAGCTCGTTTTGCTCGTACACCTCTCCCTCGCCGTAGGCGCCGCCGATCCCGGCGCCTCCCTTGCCCACGGTGGGGAAGACGGCAAACCCATGGGCGCTCTGGAAGAACCCGTCAAGACCCGGGTCGAGCTGTCGCAACCGGTCGATGGTAGCGAGGACTTGGGGGCTGGGCGTGGCATGGGCGACAGCTTCACCCGAGACCGGCGCATTCGGGGCCTGGGGGTTCCAGCCAGAGCCTCCGCAACCGGACAGTCCGACGAGCGCGATGAAGGGGACAAAGAACATATTCTTGCTGTGCATGATGATATCTCCTCAGAGCAACGGCCAGATTCGGTACGCGATTCCAGGAGCAATCATGGTGCCAGGCCGACGCTGATGGAGGGCATGGGGATGTTCGTGCGAAACCTCAGGGGAAATCGGCTCGAAGGCGGAACCTGTCCGGCGGAACATGGCGACGGGATCCACGACACCTGTCCGGTTCACCCGGACAGGTGACTCCAACGCAGCCACGGAAGTCGCAGAAGCCACAGAAGGGTTCTGGGTTCTGTGCTCTGTGCTCCCTGCGCCTTCTGTGGTTCGTTCTCCGCTCTTGGACTCCGGCGGGAACTTGCACCACGGTGTATGCCGGTGGTCTGATCGCCGGCAAGGAGAGACCCGATGCGCACCCGATTCGCTCTTCCGAGCTTGGCCTTGCTGGGCGCTTTGGCCTGCAATCCACCGAATCTGTACGAGACCCAGGCGGGGTTCCAGCCGCGGTCCCAATCCTACACCATCGTTCGCCTCGAGGGAGCTGGGCAAGGGGAGCCGATGCCCAGTCCCTGGGGTCTCATTGACCGGGCCGAACTGCACAGGGTCCTCCAGCCTGTCGCCACAGCCGAGAGCTACGACATGGTGTTCTTCGAGAAGCGCAACGGGAGCTACGAGGGAGGCGCTGGGACGTACCTGTGGACCGACCCGCCGTCCCCGCGGCGCGGCAGCGGGTCAGCGGAGGAGCGAGTCCGGCAATACCTCGACCAGTTCGGCAAGGCGCCGCTGGTGAAGCTGCAGCCGGGCGCGCCCGACCTCGGATGCCCGTGCGCGCTGCACTCCGTGAAGGAGACCCCGATCCAGCACGAGGGATCCACAGGCTACGAGGTCATGGGCTTCCAGCGGGTGGGGGACCGCGACTTCGGCTTCTACCTTGCCGTCTTGCACCGCGCCACTGGCGCGCCGGGCAAGGACCTGCATGTCGTGGTGCTTCAGGTGGCTCCCGCCGAAACGTTCAAGAACCTGGTCCAGGACGCGCGCAAGCTGCGCCGCAGGGTTCGCTGGCACGACTGACGCCTCCCTTTTGCCCCTTGCGTTGTGTAGCGCCCTTCGTCGACGGTGGGGCATCGAGGAGAGCTCGCCATGCCCCGTCTTCTTGCCCTCTGCATCGAACGACTCGACGCCTGCGTGCGCCTGTGTGGTGGCTGGTAGGCCGGCCCGCGTAACGTGCCTGGTCTTTGCGGCGCAGGTCGCCAGTACAAAAGTAACGCACCGGCACATGTCTTCCTTCTCTTATGAAAGAGGAGCGGGACCGCACTTTCACTCCTGAAAAGGGGGGGTGGAGACGGCGGATCGCGAAGCCTGTCAGTTCGAACACTTGGCACGATTGGAGTGGGGCTCGATGTTTGCAAAGGGACGGCAGACCCTTCAGCCTGCTCGAGGTGACACCCCATGGCGACCGCACAACGGAGCCGGACCGAACTGGGACGTTTCCGCCCGATTGCTGAGATCGGACGCGGCGGCATGGCGGAGGTTCACCTAGCCCATGCGCAGGGGCCCAACGGGTTCCACAAGCTGGTGGTGCTCAAGTTGGTGCGAGAGCACCTCGCGGAAGACCCGGATGCCCGGGCGATGCTGATGGATGAAGCGCGCCTGGCGGGGCGGCTGAACCACCCGAACGTGGTGCAGACCCTCGAGGTGACGGAGGTCGATGGCAGCCCGGTCATCGTGATGGAGTACCTCGAAGGCCAGTCCTTTTCTGCCCTTCTCCGCCGGAGCCGCGCCCGGGGCACGCCGCTCGACCTTGCCTCCTCCTTGCAGATTCTCTGCGAGGCGCTGCAGGGACTCCACTACGCTCACCAGCTCAAGAACTTCGATGGCACGCCGCTGCGGCTCGTTCACCGCGACGTCTCACCGCACAACATCTTCGTGACGTACGAGGGGCGCATCAAGGTGCTCGACTTCGGCATCGCGAAGGCTGCGATCACACAGTCGGAGACGCGCGCCGGGGTTCTCAAAGGCAAGGTCGCTTACATGGCGCCCGAGCAAGCGCTGGGAAACCCTGTGGACCATCGGGCCGACCTGTACGCGATGGGGTCCGTCCTCTGGCAGGTCGCCACGGGTCGCAGTCTGTGGAAGGACCTGCCGGAAGGCCAGGCTCTATGCCATGTCGTGCAGGGACAGGTTCCAGCCCCCAGCACGGTGTCCCCCGACGTCGACCCTCGCCTCGAAGCCATTTGCATGCGGGCCCTCGCGACCGACCCGGAGGACCGCTACCCGGACGCTCTGACTCTCGCCAAGGACCTGGAAGACCTATTGGACGCGATGGGAGGACGACCGTCGACCCGGACGCTCGGCGCCCTTGTGGCGGACCTGTTCGAGGACGTGCGCGAGGAGACGCAGAAGGTCATCGAAACTCAGCTCAAGGAGCTGGCGGGCGAGCTCCCCGGCGAGCAGCGTATCCCCACGTTGCTCGCGAGCGGAGGGTGGAACCGGACCACGACGGGGCCGGAAGTGAAGCTGGAGGAAGGGGCCAGTTTGAGCACGGGCAATTCCCGTGGACGCGGCTCGAGTGCGGCGGCCGTGATGGCCGTGAACGCCGAAGCTGCCCCTCCCAAGCGAAACACGCGAGCGCTCGCGCTCCTGGCCGGCGCCGTGGTGCTCGCTGCCGTGGCCGGATTGTGGTTCTACCCGAAGGCAGAAGTGCAGAGCGTCAACGCATCGGGCGTCGAGGCGCCTCCCGTCGCTGTTGCGCTCCCTGCTGCCGCGCCGGACACGGCGGAGGGGGCCACGAAGGTAGCCCTGGCGATCTCCGTCACGCCCGAGACGGCGAGGATCTTCGTGGACGACCGCGAGGTCACCCAGCGACCGGCCGCGGCGATGTTCGACAAGCCCGGCGCGCCTCACATCGTCCGCGCGGAGGCCGACGGGTACCAGAGCCAGCGTGTAGAGGTCGTGGCGGGGGCCCAGAAGAGCTTGCAGCTGCAGCTCTCGGAGACTCCCAAGGCGGACGCGCCGACCGCCGCGGCGCAACGAGCCGCTCGGCCTGCCAGGCCCGAAGCTTCGAAGGCGGAGGCGGACCAACCCGCGGCCGTCGCTGAACCCGCTCCCACTCCGGCCGAACTCCCCGACACCGCGCGCGACCGGATCAAGAACCTCGACACGTCCAACCCGTGGGGCCAGGTCGTCCAGCGTTAGCCGTCAGAAGAGAAACCACAGAAGGCGCAGAGGGCACACGTCCCCTGCTCGCCAGTTTGGGCGTTGCGCTCCGTCCAAGTGACGCTGTGTACGAGGGTTTGTCCTCCGCCGTGTGTGGCCCTTCGACGGGTCACCGTCGCCGCAGCAGCAACACCCCAGCGAGCAAGAGCAACCACGCACCGCCGCTCGCGTCGCGTCGTTCCACCACGCCGCACGCACAGCCGGACCCCTCCTCGGACTTCCACGGACTGGGGGCGGTCAGAGCAGCCTCGGGGGCCGCTTCGGGGAGAGCTACAACGTCCTCCACGACCACATCCTCAACTGTGGCGTCTTCCGGGGCAGCCTCCGCACCCGCGTCGGGTTCGGGCTCGTCCACCGCGAGCCCGATGCTGCCCCAGACCTCTTCCCCAGCCACCACGTCCCGCGCGGAGGTGCCAGGCTGGAAGCCGTCGAGGGTGGCTGTGACGGTGTAGGAGCCAGGGGCTAGCTCGAAGCTGAAGGCCCCGTCGGGCCCCGTGGTGGCGGAGGCACCCCCGGCCACCTGCACGAAGGCGCCCTCGAGTCGGTCCTCGAGATCGGGTGCACGGTAGACCACGCCCACGTAGTGCCCCGTCGTGGGTTGTGGCGCGGTGCCGCAGGACTTCCCGAAGTACGAGCACACGCCCGCCGCTGTGCCTTCCGCGATGGTCTGCTGCCCTTCGCCGCTTCGCAGGAAGTCGCTCTCCGAGGGGGGGTGTCCCTGGTAGCCGGAGGACGTGGCGCAGTCGTGGAACAGCACCTCCGTGAGACACGCGAACATGTCGGTGTTGTTGAGCACGTGCAGGTTGTCACGGTACTTGAGGCCGCGGGTTTGATAGGGGAGCTTGGAGAGCAGCCCGTCCTGCACGTGTCCCGCGAGGGTCTGCCCGCCGGTCGACTTGTACAGGGTCTCGATGCCGTGGCCGCCACCCGCGTTCGAGTGAATGCTGACGAAGATGTCGGCGCCCCAGGAGTTGGCATTGGAGGGGGCGGCGTTGAAGTTCTGGTCCACCTGCACCGTGAAGCCGGTCGCCTCGAGGATCGGGCGGGTGAGGTTGGCGACGATCAGGGCGTACTGTGCTTCGTTTCCCCCGCCCGCAACAGCGTTTGCCGTCTGATCGCTCGGGTTGAGGTAGACCCGCTGGGCGGCCGCGGGCGCCGCGAAGCAGACAGCTAGGGCCCAGGCGGCGGCTGAGAGGAAGGCTTCCTTGCGTCCCATCGCTCACCTCCCTCCCCGGGCGAAGGAGTCATCGAAGGCGGCAAGATACACATCACCGCTCCGACCGTCCGCGAACGCAACCATCCTCCCGTCGGGCGACACCGCCGGGCGAACCGCAGGCACCGCAACCGGCCCGACGCGCCTCTCCTCCCCGGTGCTCACGTCCACGACCCACAACGCCGACGACACGAGCGTGTGACCGTCGTTTCGAAGGCGGACGAAGACGATCCTTCGCCCGTCGGGGTGCCAGCTTGCATCCTCGCCCGAGGCGACTTCGCGTGGGTCGCCCTCGAGGGGTGCGACCCAGATGCGGGTTCCGTCGGCGCGGCCGTCCGAGACGAGAACGGCATCACCCTTTGGGGAAAGCCTGGGGTGAAAGAAGCCCGGACCGGCGAACAGGACCTTGGCGTTCTCGCCAGACTTGCCGAAGCGGTGCAGCACGATCGTGTTGTTCGGCTCGCGCGACACTGCGATCCCAGCCTCGGAGCGCACGTCGAGGTCAACGCCCTGGACGCCGTCGGCGACGACGGTGAGGGCGTGTTCTTGGACGCGAACGATGGTGCCGTTCGCGGAAGCGAACCAAGCGTCGGAGGAGGGGTCGAAGACCGGGCGTCCGGGTTTCTCGACCCGGGCGAGGCCGTGCAGAGCCCGTGGGGCCTCATGCAGGAGGTCACCGCCGCGGGTCCAGGCGGGTCCGCGGGAACCGGGGTCTGCCGCGCCGATGAGGCGTGGTGCCGACAGTCCCGGGACGGGGGCCTCGGCTACGAGGGCGGAGGCCGCCACTTGGCGAGGCGTGGGCTCCGGCTCTGGCGAGGCGCACCCGGACGCCAGGGTCGCGGCGGCGAGGATGGACAGCAGGAAACGAGCGAGGGGTACTGCGTGCATGGTCTCTCGTTCGCGAGGGGTTGTGGGGACACAATGGGGCAGCAATCCTTGTGCCACGGGCGACACGCGAGTTCCAGGCCCTTTGGCGCAATTGGCAACGTGCGCCATGGGATCGACGAGATCACGCCTGGGATCTGCTGGGGACGAAGGGCACGCACGCGACCAACGGCTGCCCGAACGAAAAGAGCCGGCCAGCACTCTCTGCTAGCCGGTGCGATCCAGCTTGACGGATCTCGGTGAAACGGACCTTCGTGCCTCTTCTTGCCGCGGGCTCAGAGCCGCGCGGCAAGAGCTGGAAAGCCCGCCGGGGGCGGGCTTCGCACGGTTCGCCTTGTCGAACCGGGTTCCACAATGAACGTCTCATCGCTTCCGAACGGAGCATAGAACACGTTCCTTTGGCT
>CAZAWR010000029.1:0-91455 GCA_964488865.1 uncultured Polyangiaceae bacterium
GCTACGGCGGCACGGGCGGCTACGGCGGCACGGGCGGCTACGGCGGCACGGGCGGTTACGGCGGCACGGGCGGCTACGGCGGCACGGGCGGCACAGGATCCGCCTGCGAGATCGAAGCCACCGACCCCACCTGCAACACTTGCCTGCAGTCTGAGTGCTACGCACCGTGCGCCACATGCAGCAGCAACATCCAGTGCCTCTACCTGCTCGACTGCATCAGCACCTGCCCTGCGTACGATGACTGGTGCGTCGAGGATTGCGTCTACTACTACCCCGACGGCTATGACGACCTCGCAGCCTTGCTCGGAAACACCACAGGCTGCCTCGCCCTGCAGTGCGCCTACGAGTGCGGTTGACCGGCCCAAGCGACCAAGCCTGCGCTGGCTTGGACGGCTTGCGTCGAGCACCCGCTTGCTGAATCCTACCGTTTGATGGTCATGCGACCGAAGGATTCCACCCGCTTCCCCTCGCTCGTGGCGCTCGGCTACGACGCGCTTCGATACCCGCCGCAGTCCGTATCCGGCGAGGGGCCGCTGCAGGTCCGGCCATGAAGGGCAAGGCACGCGTGGAAGTCTATGTGAGCACGGACGTGGAGGCGGATGGTCCCATCCCGGGCCCGCACTCCATGCTGAGCTTTGGCTCGGCAGCGTACCTGGCGGACAAGACGCTCGTGGGGACGTTCACGGCCAACCTCGCGTGTCTGCCTGGGGCGCAGGGCCACCCAGAGACGATGGCGTGGTGGGCTACCCAAGCGGAGGCGTGGAAGGCTTGCAGACGTGACCCCGAGCCACCCGAGGACGTCATGCCGCGCTACGTCCAGTGGTTGAAGCAACTGCCTGGCAAGCCCGTGTTCGTGGGGTACCCGGCTGCCTACGACTTTCTCTTCGTCTACTGGTACCTGATCCGATTCGCGGGCGAGAGCCCCTTCTCCCATTCGGCCCTGGACATCAAGACCTACGCGATGGCCTTGCTCGGCCAACCTTATCGGGATACCTCCAAGAGAACGATGCCGAGCAGCTGGTTCGACGACTTCCCGCACACGCACCGGGCGCTTGACGACGCGATCGAACAGGGGGCGTTGTTCTGCAACATGCTCCGCCACCGAGGCTGAACCCAGAGACGATGTTCGATTCCCACTGTCACCTCACTGACCTCGACTCCCCGGAAGAAGCCCTCGACGCCGCGCAGGCGGCCGGCGTCCGGGGCGTGCTGACGTGCGGCTACGATGCCGCGTCGAACCAGCTCGTTTGCGCCTTACGCGAACGGGTTCCCTCCGTCGCCTTTGCCGTGGGGCTTCACCCTTGGTTCGCTGGCGAAGACATCGAAAGCGTGGTTCGGCTCATCACGGATCGCCACCCGAGCGCTGTGGGGGAAGCCGGGCTGGACCTTTGGGGAGACCCGCCCTGTCAGCCCATCGAACGTCAGGTGCATGTGCTCGAGGCACAGCTGCAGGTCGCCGTCGAGCTCGACCTCCCCGTCACACTTCACAGCCGGAAGGCCGTGGACGTCCTGCTCTCGGTCTTGCGGAACCACCCTGGGGTCCGCGGTGCCCTGCATGCCTTCTCGGGCTCCTACGAACAGGCCCGCCCGTTTCTCGACCTCGGGATGTACATCGGCGTCGGCGGTGCGGTCACCCGCAGCCGGGCCAAGCGGGTCCGCCGCTGCGCATCTTCCCTGCCCCTCGATCGCATCTTGCTCGAGACCGATGCCCCAGCCATCGGCATGGACATCGTCGAACCGCCTCACGTCCGCCCCGCGCACCTCGTTCACGTACGCAACGCCCTGGCCACCCTGCGTGGCATCGAACCGGAACGCGTCGAAGAAGCCACGGACGTCAACGCCTCGTCCCTGTTCGGAGTGACCCTGCCATGACCCAGTTCGAACGCACCGAGCGTCTCGTGGGCGCCGACGGGTTCCGGCGCCTGCGTGCCGCCTCCGTCACGGTTTTCGGCCTCGGGGGCGTGGGGTCGTTCTGTGTGGAAGCCCTGGCGCGCAGCGGCCTGGGGCACCTGCGCATCATCGACCACGACGTGGTCTCCGCATCCAACTGCAATCGCCAGGTACACGCCCTGCAATCGACGCTGGGCCAGCCCAAAGTCGACGTGATGAAGGCTCGCGTGCTCGACATCGATCCCTGCATTCGGGTGGATGCGGTTCGCAGCTTTTTCGCCCGCGACACGATGGGCGAGTTGCTTGCCGCGACGGACATCATTGTCGACGCCATCGATGCCTTGGGACCGAAGGTCGAGCTGCTGGTTCAGTGCAGGGACAGGGGGATTACGATCATCACAGCGCTAGGGGCCGCGGCGCGGCTGGACCCGACAAAGGTTCGGATCGCTCCCCTGGCGGAAACGTCGGGAGACCCGCTGGCCTCACGCGTCCGCAAGATGCTTCGAAGGCGCGGCACGCTCGACGGCATCACCGCTGTCTATTCGGTGGAGCCGCCCCGGCCCACCGCGGACGGGGACTGGCCGTCGATGACGGATGACCTGTTCCGAGGACGGCAGCGGGTGATTCAAGCATCGATGACGATGGTTCCGGCGGCCATGGGTCTTGCTGCGGCAGCAGAGGTGGTGCGGCGAGTGGCGGCTGGAGAGGTCACCAGCGCACGGAGCTGAACGCCACGCTCTTCAGTCGGTGCTCAAATTGCAGAGCGATCCCCATCCCGAGGTAGAACCCGTCGAGGGAGGCGGCCCCGCCCGGCGCCTCGAAGGGTGCCGAGCGCAAGAGAACCCCGGGCTCCAAAGATAGCCCTACCCAGACCGGACCGCTGAGGATGTGCTCCGCCCGAAGCCTGCCTGTGGCACGTGCAGTCCAAGCGTCGCGACCTCCGTCTGCGAGGAACACCCCATCGCGCAGGTGAACGGTGGCAGCATGGGCGGCCAGCCCCAAGTCGAACCGGAAAGAGGGCGACAGCCAGAAGGACCGATCGGCACCAAGGCCCATCCCAACCCAGCGCGTCGGTCCCCCTTCCGAGTCGCCCACCAGCCACGAGCCAGCCATGAACGGGCGCACCTTGTCGAAGCGGAACGCGACCTCCAGCACCGACCCCCCGAGTACCCCGCCGAGCGATGGCAGCCAGGCAGCGTCCGCCTTTCCAGCGAGCAGAACGGCTGGGTTGTCCCGGGTCGCCAGCTCGACCCGCTCCGGCGTGGGCGGCTTGTGCGCCTTGGGCTTGCGCGCACGCACGGGCCCTGCCTGAGAGCGGACCATTTCGGAGGTGGCAATGGCCACGAGCCGGGCAGCGACATCGGCGCGAAGCCCGTCTCGGAGAGGGAACGTGCGCATGGCAACAGCACCCCGCCCGACCCGCGTCTGGATGAGCACCTTGCCCGATTCGGGCAGATCGATCCACACGTAGGCGACGTGGTCACTGAGAGGACCTTGCCCCTGGGCTGCCAGGTGGCCTGCGTCCTCCAGCTCGATCGAGAGATACCGCTTGAGACGTCGCTGGGCGAGCAGAGCCGATGCGGAGTCGGACAGGGCGAGGCGCACTTCGATGAAGGGAGTGTTGCGGCTCACGGCGGGACCCGGTTCCGCCGCAACTGCGCCCCACGAGACGGCGACGGCCGCACAGAACAGCAGGCTAGTCGGGAGAATGCTCGACCGGCTTCTCTTCCTTCGGGGGCTCGGCAGGGGGCTCATCCGATTCGTCGGACGAGTCCCCGGAGATGAGCCGTTCCGCCTCTGGCTTGCATCGACCATCCGGATACTTGACCAAATACTCCTGTGCGAAGCGGAGCGCTTCCGTTTCGTTCGGCGCGGTGCGGAATTGCTTGCAGAGGGCGTCCTCAGCAAGCACCCCTTCGGGGCTCTCCGCAGCCTGAGCGAACCACTTGTTCGCCAACTCGTGCTGTCCGGCTCGTCGATAGTGATTGCCGAGCTTGTAAGCAGCAAGCTGCGCCGAAGCGTCACCGGGAAACGCTTCCGCCACCCTCGTGAGGGCCCGGTACGCCGCGGCAGGGTCTTGACGAATGGCAACGTCATGGATCTCCCAAAGGGAATCCGCGTCTCCCGCAGCGAGAATGACAGCGTCGATGCCTCCCGGCTGGGCTCGCAGCAGGCGGAGCGCATCGTCACTGTCGCCGGCCCGGCTGCGGACCTGCCAGTCAGGAGCGCTCGGGCCTGGAGCCGGGGGCTCAACCACAGCAACGGGCTGCTGGACAGGATGGACGGGGGCGGACCCTTCCGGAACCGGAACCAGACGGGCCACAGGCCGAGCCGTTCGAAGCAGCGCGGTTCGCACATGGTCTCCCTTGGCGAGTCTCTGCTCTCCGTCCGGTGACCGTACGCTCACGGACCCGTCGGCCACCCGCACTTCCAGGTCGTGCTCGTCCCGACGAACGCGAACGAGCCCCCCGCCTTGCGTGGACAGAAGCGCCTCTCCTGCGAAGACGGCGACGAGCTTGTCGGAGGGCACGCCCATGGTATCGATGGTCGCTTCCCCCTGGACGAGCCGCAGTTCCACGACATTGCCCTGCTGCCTGACGAGCTCGAGCATCGTGCCTGGGGACAGGACGATCTGCCCACCCCCTGGCAGAGGATAGGTCTGACCGCGGGTACCCGCCGCGAACACTCCGAGAGAACGCTCCGGGTCCGTGGCAGCCACCGTGGGGGTGCTCGACACTTCGACGGGCATGGGTTGATCCCAGATCAGCTTGCCCAGGAGCAAGCCCCCGGCGAGGGACGCCACGACGGCTGCCAGCACGCCCACCATCCAGCGAGACGGAGAGGCTGCGCCATCCGCCTCCGGAAGGTCCGCATCGATGCGCTCCCAGATTCGATCGATGCGCTCCTCGGTCGCGTGGTCACGCAGGTCGGAACGCGAGATGGGCGCAAGGCCTCGCCGTGTCATCGCTCAATCTCCCCGGCATAGGAATCGACGAAGTGCTCGTCGAGAAACTGCTGAATGCGGGCGATGCGCCGCTTGACTGTGGCAAGGGAGCACGAGGTCAAGCGGGCCACGCTGTCGAGGTCGTGACCTTCGACCGCGCGGAGGATCCACGCGATGCGGTCATCGACGGGTTGGGTTCGGAGCAGAGCGTACACCTGAGCGATCTGCGCACGAACGGAGGGAGCGGCATCGGGGCTAGCGAGCGCATCGAGATCGATGGGGTCACCTGCCCTGACCAATCCGATGGTCCGCATCAGGCGGGCACGACGCATCTGGCTGCGCACGTCGTGAACGATGATGGAGCCGAGCCAGCTGCGGAAGGCAGCCGGGTCCTTGAGTTCACGCAGACGCTCGAAGGCCTTGAGGAAGGCGTCGTGAACGATGTCATCGGCGTCGCGGGCGGAGCCTTCGATGCGGGTGGCGAGGTGGATGGCGAAGGGAGCGTGGCGGCGATAGAGCAGCTCGAGCGCCTTGCGATTGCCCTGTGCCCCGAGGGCCACGAGCTCGGCATCCGGGAGTTCCCCGAGGGGACCAGGGGATCGGGGGGGAATCGGCGTGGTTTCCGACTGCGATGAACGCTGGTCGTCCTCGGGCTGGCCGGAAAGGAGCCGGAGGTTGGGACGGGCGTGCGCGGACGGGGACACTGGGATGGTCTTTCCTTCTTCCTTCTTGTCATGGACGCACGGGGACGGGCAAGTGGCTCACGGGAGCGGCGGAATTCACGCGTCTCGCGGGGCCCCAGAACAAGGAGCCCGAGGGCGGTTGGGTGGTCCGATCAAAAAACTTGGTCCATGGTGAGCCATTTTGGGAAGCTTAGGCGTCTGGTAGGGAGAGCCGCAGACGTGAAACGAAACGGCTCAATCCAACGTTGGAGGACATCATGAGCAAGTGGGCAATCTTCGCAATTCTGGCTTCTTCTCTCGCTCTCGCCTGCGGCGGCGCCCCCGCCGCCCCCGAGACCCCGGAGGCCCCTGAGGCGCCGGCGACCGAGGCCCCTGAGGCCCCTGAGACCCCCGAAGCCCCGGCGGAAGCCCCCGCGGAAGCCCCGGCGGAAGCCCCGGCGGAGTAAGGCAGTCAGTCGTCGCGAGACGATTCAACGCGGCGGTCCTTCGGGTCCGCCGTGTTGCTTTTTGTGCCTCGCCGTGTTTCCCCTGAGACACGACAAAAAAAAACGCGCGAGGGAGCTGGGGGGGCAGCATCGACCTCGCGCGGCAGCATGCGCATGACGGGGTGGAGGGGGGGGGCGGAATCACCCCGTCGTGCCTGCTGCTTTCCTTTTAGCACTTCACATGCCATCGTCATTGAACGCATATTCAATTAGTTACAATAGATACAATCAAACTGGATTGCGGAAATGAAATCAAACATTGCAGCTTCGCTGTATTTCACTATTTCTACGTCAAGACCGATCCGTTAGACACCGGGCAAGATCGCGTCCAAACGTGTCGCCTTCCAACGTCGCGGTCGCTCGCTTCGCTCCGCTCTCCGCTCCACAATAGTCCCATGCCTCCCGCCTGGGTCCCTTCGGCGCGACGCGTCTTCGGCGCGGAGTCCCTCAGCCACGCCTCCCTCGAGTACTCCGACACCAACGAAGACGTTGAAGTGTCCCTCCAGACCCTCGACGTGCGCCCGGGTCAGGTGCTGGTGGGCGTGACCGCCAGCGGGGACTTGCTGCTCCTGGCCCTCCGCAACAACCCAGCCTTCGTGGCCGGCTATGACCTCAACCCAGCACAGAACGCACTCGCCGAGCTCAAGCGCGTCGCGATGGGATCCCTCACCTACGACGAGTACCTTGCCTTTCTCGGGTACCGCGCGAGCGCAAGTCGAACGGCCTTGCTCCGCCGCATTCTTCCTGCGCTCCCGGACGACGTCCGCGCGTTCTGGCTTCGGGAAGACATGACGCGAGCGGTCGAGCAGGGCCTGTGGCGGCAGGGGTCTGCCACACGCAAGGATCTCGACCGCTGGGAGAAGGAGCTTCGCAGACTGGCCGACCACCTCGAAGACGGGGAGATGTCCGTCGTGCTCGGCCTTTCCGGTTCGCGGGAGGAGCGAGCCCGGATCCAAGCCAGGGTGGCCCGAAGCCAGCCCCAGTATGCCGAGCCAGCCTTCCGAAACAACAACCACTTCAAGTTCGACCCGTTCCAGTACCCCGACGGCATGGTCCACCACGCCGCCTCAGCCAAGTACGCCGCCCCGTTCCTGCCCGATGACGGCATCTCCCCTGCCCTTTCCAGGGAGGACTTCGAGCGCATCCGCCCGAATCTCCACCGCGCATGCTTCCAGACATCGTCGATGGGCGACGCGCTCGCCCTCATGCCCGATCAGGCTTTCCACCGGCTGTACTTGTCGAACATCACCGAATACCTCACGGTCTCCGACGAGCACGCCTTGGTTGAGCTGATGCTGGAGAAGGCGTGCCCTGACGGGATCGTGGTGCTTCTGTTCCTCGCACTGTCCCCCGCCCAGCAAAGGGACTTGCTCGATCACAGCACCTGGTCCGAGCGAGGGCTGGCGAGGCTGATTCGTCTTTCGAGCCTGCAGCAGGGAGGCGTGACCACCCCGGCGCGAGCCCTGGCGTCGAAGGTCACCGGGGCCTTGGATCACTTCGCGCGGGGAGGCGCCGAGGATGCCGCCAGGCGGGCGCGCCGCGCGTGGGAGACCCTCGACCGCGAACGCCTGGTGGAGCTGGCACAAACGCGAGGGGCCAGAGTGGTCGAACGCGTTCGGGGTGCAGACTACGCCGAGGCGGGGCGGTCCTCCCTGCGCTTCGCGCAGCGGGTATACGGCCAAGCTCGCGATCGATGGAAAGAGACAGAGCAACTCTCCCAGCACGATTTCGTCTTGCTGGAGAACACGGCGAGGACGGCCGCGTTCCACTCCGACATCTACGCCAATCTACGGGCCACCAACGCGTCCAGGTCGTTCTACGGGTTCGACTACGCCATCCTGCGGAAGGTCGGCCGAACAGGGCCCGTCTACGACCTCCCGCGCACCGATTGACTTACGGAAGCCCATCCACAAGCGGCCCTCGCTCGGCCAGGGGTTGACGCCCCCCGACATCGGCCCCAACAACGGGCGGTTCACTCGGTCAAGCTAAGGAGAAACCCATGGGAAACGTGACGCTCAAAGGAAACCCGATCTCCATCGAGGGAAAGTTCCCGTCCGTGGGCCAGAATGCCCCCGCCTTCACGCTCGTCAACGGCAAGCTGGAAGACATGGGCCTGGCGTCCTTCGCCGGCAAGAAGAAGGTCCTGACCATCAACCCGAGCTACGACACGTCCGTCTGCGCGAAGACCGCTCGCGAGTTCAACACGCGTGTGGCTGGCAGGCAGGGGACCGTCGTGCTGGCGATCAGCGCCGACCTCCCCTTCGCCCAGGGCCGCTTCTGCACGGCCGAGGGCATCGAGGGCGCGGTGACGCTGTCGTCGTTCCGGAGCCCGGCCTTTGCCAAGGACTATGGTGTGCTCATCGCGAGCGGACCGCTGGCAGGCCTCACGGCTCGCGCGGTGCTGGTGATCGACGAGCAGGACAAGATCATCCACGCCGAGTTGGTACCTGAGATCACGACCGAGCCGGACTACGAAGCGGCCCTGGCGGCGCTCGGGTAGGTCACGCCGCGTCGCGCTTTCGCTCCGGGCGAACGTTGGGGAAGAAGGCGTTGCCCAGCATGACGGCCCACGAGCAAGCCATCACGAGGGCGAGAACCACGCCAACGGCGCGACGAAGTGCGTCTCGGGCGTGGGCGAGAACGGCGGGGTCGAGGTCTGACCACCGGTCCGGGTCGAGCAGCATGTTGGGGTCGGGTGTGACGGGCAGACCCTGCAGGGAATTGGCGAGGTGGGCGGCCATGATCAGGCCGAAGGAAGAGACGAAGATGGTTCCTCCCACGGAGCGGGAGAAGAGCAGCAGGGCGGTGGCGGAGCCGCGCTGGGCCCACCCGACGCGGTCCTGGATGACGACGTTCTGGGCTGTCATGATGAGACCCATCCCGGCACCGATTGCAGTAGTTCCCGCATAGGCGAGGGATCGGAAACCGGTCCACGCGGAAGCGGCGGCCAGGGTTGTTCCGACCACGAGAGCGGCGGAGCCGGACCAGATAGCGGTGCGGTAGCCCGCGCGGAGGATGAGAGGGCTGGCTGCGAAGGTGGTCAGGGTCCAGGTCACGGACAGGGGAGTGATGGACGCTCCGGCGAGAGTGGGACTGTCGCCATGGACGCCGCGCATGAGCAGGGGCAGGAAGGCGACGGTGGGGAAGAGCGCGCCGCCGAGGAAGACGCCAGTGGCCGTGCTCACGGCGATGACGCGGTCGCGAAAGAGGCCGAGCGGTACGATGGGGTCTTGGGCGCGGCGTTCGGCAAGGACGAAGAGTGCCGCGAGGATGGGGGCGGCGGCGAGGGCTGGCAGGGCGAGGTCGAGGTTTCGCTGGTCGAGCAGGGTGAACCCTGTGAGCAGCGAGGAGATGGACGCGGTGAGAAGCAGGGCGCCAAGCCAGTCCACGGGTTCGGCGCGGCGGGGAATGTATTCGTGCAAGGCGAAGGCGAGGACGCCGCAGGCGAGCAGCCCGATGGGCAGGTTGATGTAGAAGACCCACGGCCAGGGCCACCGCTCGACAATGGCGCCGCCGACGACCGGGCCCGCCACGGAGGAGACCCCCCAGACCACCGAGAATGCGCCCTGGAGTTTCACGCGCTGCTCGGCGTGGAAGAGGTCACCGAACAGGGTCATGGTGACGGGGATGATGGCTCCTGCGCCGAGGCCCTGGATGGCGCGGGAGCCGATCAGAGCGGGCATGGAGGTCGAGAGGCCGCACGCCACGGACCCGGCGAGAAAGATGCCCGCTCCCAGCAGGAACGTGGGCTTCCTCCCCCACCGATCCGCCAGCTTGCCGTAGATGGGAACCGTCGTGGTGGACGTGAGCAGGTAGGCCGCGAAGACCCAGCCGTACAGGGGCAGCCCACCAAGATCGGCGATGATGGTGGGCATGGCCGTCCCCAAGACCATCACGTCGAGGGAGGCGAGGAAGGTGCCGACGAGCAGGGCGACGACGACCAGGAAACGGCGAAGGGGCGACATCGAGTGGCGGCAGCTTGCCACGGCGGCGAGCCCAGGGGGCAACGGGATTGTTCTCGGAAGTCAGGCCGCCTTGAAGTCGAAACATCCGCACATCGGTCCTGGACGCACCTGGGATTGAAGCGCTATTCTTCCATTTTGGGTCATGATCGAACCGGGAACGATGCTCGACCGCTACGAGTGCCTCCACCCCATCGGCAAGGGTGGGATGGCATCGGTGTGGGCGGCGAGGCTCGTGGGTAAACACGGCTTCGAGAAGCTCGTCGCGATCAAGACGATGCTGCCGGAGCATGCCCGCGACCCGGAGTTCCTGAAAATGCTCCTGGACGAGGCGCACATCCTCTCTGGAATCCGGACTCCCAACGTGGCAGCGGTGCTCGACCTGGGCGAACAGGATGGGCTGTTTTACCTGGTCTTCGAGTGGGTCGAGGGCGAGCAGCTTTCGAACTTGCGTCGCGCACTCAAGGCCAAGCGCAAGACGATGCCGCTGGGGGTGGCGCTGCGCATCGTCTCGGACACCTGCACAGGGCTGCACGCTGCCCACGAGGTGTGTGACGCGCAGGGCTGGCCCCTGTGCATCGTGCACCGTGACGTGTCGCCCCAGAACACCATGCTGACCGTATCGGGCGACGTGAAGATCATCGACTTCGGCATTGCGAAGGCGCTCGACCGGGTGGCTGGCGATACGATGTCAGGGAAGATCAAGGGCAAGACGCTCTACATGGCCCCTGAGCAGGTGCGCGGTGAGGACATCGACCGGCGCATCGACGTCTGGGCCACAGGCGTGATCTTGCACCAGCTGGTGACGAACCGCGTTCACCTCCGTGCCGAGAACGACTTCGAGTTGCTGCAAATGCTGGCATCGAACAAGGAGCCTTCGCCCGTACCCGCGACCGTGCCGCCGGAGGTCGCGAAGATCATCACGAGGGCACTTCGTCCCAAGCGGGAGGAGCGATACCAGACGGCCGGGGAGATGCAGCGCGACCTGGAGCGCGCGATGGTTGCCGTGGCTGGCGCGGTGACGGCGGCGGACGTTGCGACCTTTGCGCAGCAGCATGTCGGCGACCTGATCGAGGCCAAGAGAACGGCCATCGCGGACGCGCTCGAGCGGGCCACGCATCGCTCCCAGGCAGGAAAGCATCGAGCAGCACGAAGCGCGCTCGCCTCGCTGTCTGGCGCAGAGACGGAGCCGGTCTCGGATGCAGCAAAGGTCGTAGAAGAAGGGGAGCCGGACGTGCGGCCCCCGGAGAAGTCCTTCACCTCCTTGCGTCCGGTGGACAGCGGTCGTGCGGTCCTGGCAGATGCCCTGCCACCCGCCACCGGGCCGTCGCACGGACGCATGGCAGCCCTGGTCGTCGGAGGAATTCTGGCTGCAACGCTCGTGGGCTTCTCCTCGGTCTACGTCGCGAGGGGGTCGGGCACCGATGTGCCACCGGCCCGCCCGCTGTCCTTGGCACCGCTGAAAGCGACAGGAGACGCGCTCTCGGAACGCGTCACGACGTCGCTTGTCCCCGCACCTGCGGTGCCTGCGTCTTCCGAAGCAGCGCCCGGAGCGGAGTCGGCGACCGCCCCGCCAGCGAGCGCAATATCGGCGAAGCCCAAGCCTCGGCAGGTTGCCAACCAGAAGCCAAAGGATCCGCTCAGTGTATTCGGCACACGGTAGGTTCGGGCGCGCGCTTGCGCTCACGGCATGTCTTGTCGCGAGCTCCGTGGGGGCCCAGGGCACGGAGCCCACGCGGGCGGAGAAGCTCTTCGAGGAAGGCAAGGGTCTGCTGCGTGAGAAGAAGGTGGACGAGGCGTGCGACAAGCTCGACGAGAGCCAGCGCCTAGAGCCTGCGGTCGGGACGCTCGGGTTGCTCGCCTACTGCCGGGAGATGCAAGAGCGCACAGCGACGGCGTGGCAGACGTACCTTCTGGCGGCCGAGATGGCGGAGAAGGGGGGGGACGCCCCACGGGCCAAGGTGGCGCGTGAGCGTGCGGCTGCTCTCGAGGGTTCCTTGTCCCGTGTGCGCATCCAGGGCAGTGGGATGCCGAAGGGGTTCGTCCTGACGTGCGATGACCGCGTGATTCCGGAAGAGCAATGGGAGGCGGGCGTGCCTGCGGACCCTGGGCCGATCGAGATCGTCGCCCGCGCCCCTGGGTTCCAGCCTTGGTCGGTGCAGATGGATCTGGCGAAGGGCGCATCGCTGACGATCCGTGTCCCCGCGTTGCAGCCGGTGGTCGAGCAGAAGACGCCGGAGCCAGTTCAGAGGCAGAGCGCGAAGCGCGAGCCCAACCTCGTCCCTGGGGCTGTCGTGGGGGGAGCCGGCGTCCTGCTGCTGGGGGTGGGGAGCTACTTCGGCCTGCGAGCGATATCCAAGAACGACGCGTCGAAAGAACACTGCGTGGGAACCGCATGCAATCCCGAGGGAGGCGAGCTGCGCGACGACGCCAGCCAGGCGGCGACGGTGTCCACGGTGACGTTTGGGCTGGGGTTGGTTGGCGTGGGCGTGGGGGCGGTCCTGCTCATGGGGGAGATGAACCGGGAGAGCCAGAAGCAGCCGGCGGCTGCGGTGCGGGTGGCTCCGGAGATCGGTCCGGGGGTGGCGGGCATCGGGATGCGAGGGGTCTTCTAGGGAGGCATGCCGTGAAGCGTAGAGCCATGAGAACGGTGCTGGTCGCAACGGGTGCGGCATCCTGGGCGGCGCTGGCGGGGTGCGCGCAGATCGCGGGCATCGAGGACTGGACACCGCTGTACGAAGGACCGGACGCGGGGAGCGACGTGCAGGCGGACGCGCCGCAAACGGACGCGCCACAGAGCGACGCGACGGAGGAAGCGGACGCGATCGTGGCGTGCGAGGCGGGATCGTTCCGCTGCATGGCGGCGGCGCTCGAGAAGTGCAACACGGCCGGGAGCGGGTGGGAGCAAGTTGCGGTCTGTGACACGGCGGACCTGTGTGACGCTATCCGGGGGACGTGCAGCCCGGCAGGCTGTCCCTCAGCGGGCGCTTACCGGTGCGAAGGGGAGGTGCTGCAGCAGTGCCGGGAGAGCCTGACGGGGTGGACTGCGGTGGCGACCTGTGCGAGCGCGGCGCTCTGCGATGCCCAGGCCGGGGAATGCGGGACGCCTGCCTGCGCGGACGGGCAGCACCGGTGCGAGGGGGCGACGTTGCAGATCTGCAATGCGGACCGAACGGGCTGGGCCACGGAGGAGACGTGCGCCACCGCGGCCCTGTGCGACGTCGCCAACGCGCAATGTGTCGCGCCCGTGTGCGACTCGTTGGAGTACTCCTGTGACGGCAAGAAGCTGCGCATCTGCAACTCGAACCAGAACGGGTGGTCGCAGGTGGAGGTTTGCGGCCAGTCCGAGATCTGCGACCCAATCGGAGGGCAGTGCGATCTGTGCGAGGCCGGAGCCTGGCAGTGTGCGGGGGCTACGCTGCAGCAATGTGCCGTGGATGGCCAGGTTTGGACGTCGGTACAGACCTGCGTGTCGAACGCGGCGTGCCAGGCGGCGAACGGGACGTGCCTTGCAGCCAGCTGTGCGACGTCGACAGCGGGGACCGGGACGGACTGTGGAGCGGGGAGCGAGAGTTGCTGTGCGACAGGGGTAGTGGAGACGGGCACGTACGATCGAAGCAACGACCCGGCTGCGCCTGCCACCGTGGACGCCTTCCGTTTGGATGTGTTCGAGGTGACGGTGGGCCGGTTCCGAAAATTCGTTGCGGGGGGATTCGGAACGCAGGCCAAACCGCCAGCCGCGGGAGCGGGGGCGCACGCTGCCGTACCAGGCAGCGGGTGGAACAGCTCGTGGAACGGGAACCTGTCGACCTCGACGGCCACCTTGCAGGCGGACCTGGCATGCGACGCTACCTACGCCACGTGGACTCCGACCGCGTCGACCCACGAGCGTCGGCCCGCCGTCTGCGTGACTTGGTACGAGGCGTTCGCGTTCTGCGCCTGGGATGGAGGGCGGTTGGCCACGGAAGCCGAGTGGAACCTCGCCGCTGCGGGCGGCGACGAGCAGCGTGTCTACCCGTGGGGCGGCACCATCGATGGCACCTACGCGGCGTACGATTGCCTGGGAGATGGTTCGGTCGCGGCGGAGTGTGACTTCCTCGACCTGCTCGACGTCGGGTCCCGGTCCCCTGCCGGCAACGGGCTATGGGGCCATGCGGACTTGGCCGGCAACGTCGCGGAGTGGACCCTCGACGCCTTCGCGAGCACGTACGTCGTCCCCTGCGAGAACTGCGCTGCCCTCACAGGAACGGGTCGGTCCATTCGGGGAGGAGACTTCACCTCCACCGCGCAGGACGTGACGTCGGTGGCCCGAGCAAGTGACGCGCCGACGTCGCGCAGTGGGCAACGGGGCGTCCGCTGCGTGCGCTTGCACTAAGAGGCAATCAGAGCTTGCACCCTGCGTAGCGGTTCGCGAATGTTTCGCCCTTCTTGGCTTCGAAGAGCTTGCCGCCGTCGAACGCGATGTAGGGCGGGATGGCTTTGATGAAGCGCCAGGCCGAGGAGAAGGTGTACGCCCCTTGATCGAGGACGGCGAGCACGTCGCCTTCTCGCGCTTCTTCCCCGGCGTACGAGAAGCCCCACAGGTCGTGCGGGTCGCACAGGGGACCGTAGAGGGTGCATCGCTGCCACTGTCGCGAGGGCCGGGTCAGGTTCACCACAGGGGCGAAAGCGTACTCGTGGAGCTTGTAGTCCCCGAGCATCTGGATGCCCCCGTCGACGATCACGCTGTCGCCTTTCACAGCGGTGACCGTGAGCAGGATGGTGGTCGCGCGGGTGGCGATGAAGCGGCCTGGCTCGAAGAAGACCTGCATGTCGGGGTGGAGGGGTTCCAGCACGCGATGCGCACAGTCCCCGATTTGCTGCGCGAAGGTCTCGAGGGGTTCGACGGGGGTGAGGGAGAAGGCATGGGGATCGAACCCTGGGTCGAGGTGCGCGTGGGGATCGCCTAGGCGGGCGGCGATCAAGTCGAGAAGCACGCCTTTGGCCTCGGCCTTGAGCAGGCCCGCCTGTTCTTCTGGGTAGAAGCCTCCCCCGAGGTCGATGAAGTGGAGCTCACGCGCGCGACGGCGGGCGTGGGTTGTCAGCCACGCGGCGATGCGCTCGAGGTGCTCGACGTACCGGTCCGGGTTCTTGTTCCAGCTTGCGTGGACGTGAAGCCCAACCCAGGAAAGCGAGGGCGAAGCATCCACGAGCTCGATGGCGGCGGGCAACTCCTCGAGGGCGAAGCCGAACTTCGACCAGGCCCGACCGTGGGGCGTGGGCAAGTGGAGGCGGAAGCCGATGCGAACCGCGCGCTTGCGGCGTCGCGAGCCGACCGTCTCGGAGAGCAGTCGCAGTTCCCGGAAGTTGTCCACGAGGATCGTCACGCGGTCCGCGTGCCGAACGGCGAGGGCGAGTTCTTCGCGACTCTTGCCGGGACTGCTGAACAGGATGCGGTCGAAGCCGAGCTTGAGGGCGAGTTGCAGCTCGAAGAGCCCAGCGACGTCGGCGTGGAAGCCTTGTTGCTGGACGGCACGCACTTGTGTGGGCAAGTCATTGCACTTGAAGGCGTAGAAGGCGTGGCAGTGCGGGATGCTGGCGCGCATCGTTCGAAGAAATGAGGCCGCGCGCTCGCGCAGGGCGGACACGTCAAGGAAGTACTGAGGCGTGCCGAAGACCCGCACGCTCTCCAGCATCGCTTCCGTGGGGAGCTCCAGAATGGCGTCGTCGAACACGGACGGGTCCGCGGCCACGATGCGTTCTTCGAGCACTCTCCGGGCCTCGTCCTGCAGGCGGCTCACACGTCCCCCTTCATGCATCTCCGTAGTCGACGCTCGCGTGGACGGCGGCCACGGTCGCTTCGAGGGTATCCCTGTTCGGTTGGCGAAGCAGCACGTAGCCGCGAAGCAACGGGGTCGGATCGACTTCGGATGCAGAGCCTTCGACGTCAAACAAGTGCAGGGCTGTGATGCCGAGCTCTTTCTCGCGGTGCAGAAGGCGAGAGGTGTCGATCGGGGCCTTCTCGGAGCCGGGGGGCGCGACGAGGTAGACGACGGCGCCGGCGGCGGCCGGAGGGAGCAGCGTGACCGGTTCCTTCATGGCGGCCATGGTCATGAGGGCCAGAGAGGTGTAGCCGTAGACTTGGTACATCAGGTGGTTGAAGGCGCTGAACCCGGGGCGAATGGAGGACTCGAGCACCGTGAGCCGGCCGGCGTCGCCCTTGAAGTCCACCATGCACAAGCCGTCGGAGATCTCGAAGGCGCGCGCGATGCTTCGGCACAGGGAGAGCAACGTCGCGCGGTCGAAGCCTTCGCGGTCGAGGCAGGAGGGGTCGAGCAGCAGGTAGCCGCCGAAGATGCCGAGCACGGGGCCGGGGATCTTGCGGGTGACCCGCACGAGGTCGACCGCGCCGGATCGCACGAGGAAGTCGCAACTGTACTCGGTACCGGGGACGAACGACTCGAGCAGGAACTGGCTTCGCGGGTCGAGGATTTGTCCCGAAGCGGATAGAACCTGGGGGTCGAAGCGAGGGTCCTTTCGGGTCTCTCGCGCGGCCTTGGTCATGCTTCCGAGATGGGAGACGAAGTCTTCCGGCGTATCGTTGCGGAAGAGGAACTGGCTCTGGGTCCCCGACATCACCTTGAGCACGCTGGGGTAGCCGACGCGAGCGGCTGCCTCGAGGTCCGGCTCCGAGATCAACACGAACGGGGAGGTGGGAACACCGTGCTGGAGGAACGCTTGTTTGCAGAGGTACTTGTTCGAGGCCAGAAGGCACGTGCGTTCAGCGTGGAACGCCAGGCCGAACCGGCTCGCGATGCCGCGCGACAGGGAGAAGTGGAGCTCCTCGTCGATCCCCACGACGGCGTCGAAGGCCGTGTTGTGGTCTTGGCCCCACGCGGCAACGCGGTCGATGACGCGAGCGGGGTCGGACATGTCATCGGCGATCGCGGCAGGGGGGGAATCGGCATCGAGCGAGTCCGGATCGGCCACGAGGAGGACGCGGTCGAGCAGGCTTCGGTCGCTCAACGTCCTGAGGCAGCAACGAAGCTCGCTGGCACCGATCGCGTAGGCGGGGAGAATGATCACGGGACCCGTTCCTGGGGGGAAAGTAGCAACTCGCCAACGGAACGGGAACAGAGATTGGTGAGCGAGCTACGGCTTGGGCACGAGGAACAGGCCTTTGGTGGTCTCGACCGTGTCCCGATCCCCGAGGGTCGCGCCGAAGTAGCCGTAGTGCGTCTGGTAGGCCGAACCTTCGTAGAACCAGGACCAGGAAGGGTCGAGCACCTCCCGCCCCTGTGCCAGGTCCAGAACCCAAAGCTCCGAGGCCACGCCAAGCCCCGTGGTCCCGAACCCCACGGACCCCTCGCCCACCACATAAATGTGATGGTCGGTCACCACGGCGTCCGCGGCGCGGTTGATGATGCAGTCCGAGCCGAACGTGTTGCCGGCGATGTTCTGGTACCCGAACACATCGTAAAGGTCCCAGAGCACACCCCGGCAGTCCATGCCGATCCCCCGAACGCGGTCCGGGTCGAGCGTCTGGTCGGGCGACGAGAGGCTCTCCCGGACGAGGTCGGGCGCGGTGGTGGTGTCACCGACGGTCAGGTCCACCTCGGGCAACCCGCTTGCGTCCGGGCTCTCGAGGTCCAGCACGGCGATGCGGCGACGCGATTGCGTCCGGGTCCCCTGCCCTCCGGCCCAATCCGGAGGGCGCACCGCCAGCCACCGGCTCTTGCAGTCCCCGAACACGTACAGCTTCTTGCCATCGGGGCTGGGGCGCATGAGGCTGAAGCCCACGGAGTAGTCGTCGAGGCGAAGGTCGAACGCGTTGACGCCACTGCCCTGCTGGATGCGCTGTCCTGCCGCCGGGTCGTTGCCGGGGAACTTCCAGACCGCCAGCGTTCGCAAGCTCCCAAGCATCGCGTGCGTCTCTCCCGCGAAGGTCCCGACCCACAGACCTGCACGACGGTACGGGGGATTGCTCCCGCACTCCGACACGTCGCCCTCCGCGTTGTACCTCGGACCGTCGTAGACATGGTGCGAGGCGATGGCGCCGGAGGCGTCGAGCGTCATGGCCCAGAGGCGATTGAGACCGTCGGTCTGGCGTGCGCGACTGTTGGCACCCGTTTCGGCGGCGAAGAGAACGCCTCCCGCGGTCGATAGCTCGTCGAACCGGACCTTGTCGAGCGCGGAAAGAGCGGCTGCGTTGATCGCGGTCGCGGTGGTGACGTCGCCGGACGCGAGGCCCGAGAGGTCAACGACGAGCAGGGGGTTAGCGGGTTGATGGGGCAAGGGTTTGCCGGGGGACTCTGCGTTCGCGATGACGAGAAATTGCTTTCCTTGAGATTCCACCACGGCGCCCTGGTGCATCACGTCGGCGGGGCCGAGGGTCAAACCACTCGCTCGCAGGTCGATGCTGTGGCCTTGTGTGATCGCCCCGTCCGCGCCGAAGCGCACCGTGAGGATGACGCCGCCCGTGATGCCGGTGGCAAGAAACGCAGTGGCGTCGTGGAAGGCGAGCTTCTCGAGGTCGCCTTCGTACCGAACGCCGTCGGGATCGGCGAGGGCGAACCCATCCATGCCGCCTGAGGCGGAGACCTGGTCCACCTCCGACCTCGACCCGAGATCGAGCGCGCGAATGCCTACGCTTTGGGGGGCGACGTCGGGGTGCAAGGACGAGGCGAGAAACAGCCATGCAGACTCTGCGGTCCACGGGGGCGAGGGGTGCTCGTAGTGGAAGTAGTCGATGACGACCGGGGAGGCTTCTGGGTTGGTGGGGACCAGGCTTTCGCCGAGGGCGACATCGGCCTGCACGTCGAGCTCGTGACCATGGACGCGCGCGGGCCAGCTGACAGCGGGATTGGCGAGGTTCTTGATGCCCATGGTCCAGTCAAAGTTGGTTACGGTGCTGGACTCGTCGTGGTCGACGAAGGGCAGGATGTAGTGGGTGCCGGCCTCGACGCCGCAGAACTCGAACGCAACGGAGTCGAAGCTAGGTTGTTGGAGAGAAGCATCCGGCTCGAGGTGACTGCGAATGGGGTCACCGGGAGCGGAGCAATCTGGGGCGGAGCAGAGGAACACGAGCGCAGGGGCTTGACCGCAGGTGGCCTTGGAGGGGTCAGATATCTCTCGGCCGCAAGGCACCTTGACGACGACGCTGGGGCCGGTGGGTTCGGGGTTTGCGTGCAGGGAAGTGAGACGCACGCGTCCGGTGACGTGGAAGCCGGAGGTGGAGGGGCACCCCGTTCCAGGCAGGGGCTTGTCGGCGTCGGGACCGGCATCACTGGCCCCACCGGTTCCTCCGGAGCCGCCCTCTCCGGCGGATCCGCCCTGTCCCGCGGCTGCGTCGGGGGCGTCGGGACCACCATCGCTGACGTTCGTTCCTCCACTGCCCCCCGTGCCGGCGTCGGAGTCGGACGAGGCGTCTTCGGCGGGAGAGCATGCGCTCACGCTTGCGAGAAGGAGAAGGATGCTAGCGGACGTCATGCGATGGGTTTTCACGAGTACACCTCCTTGAGGAATGATTCGGGCGTCATGAGAACCCATTTTCAAGAGACATACCAACATCGAGGGCGACGCGGGATGCGAGATGCGGGGGACATGGGAGGGGAAGGAAGTGTGCGGTGGGCCGTGCGCACGGTGAACCGCACGTGCGCGCACAGGTCCGAGGGGCCGGAGTGTCGGTTCCCGCGATGCAGCGCATGCTCTCGTGGTAGTTCGTGGGAGGAAGAGGTTCGAGACCGGGCCCGTAGGAGAGGGAGGCGCGAGGAAACAGAATGCGGACGTTGGCAGGAGTCGAGAGATGACCGAGCAGAGTCATCGCCGAATCGCGGCGGGGACCTTGCTATCGGAGCAGTACCGGGTGGAGGAGTGGCTCGGCGGCGGTGGCTATGGGGACGTGTATCGGGCGCATGCCGTCCGGCTCGATCGTCCTGTGGCGGTGAAGGTGATGAGGCACCGGTCGGCGGAGGGCGTGCTGGCGCGGTTTCTTCGCGAGGCGCAGATCACGAAGCGCCTCGAGCACCCCAACACGGTGCGCCTCCTGGACTACGGCGGAGTGGAAGAGGGCACGCCGTTCCTGGTGTGGGAGCTTCTTCGGGGCGAGACGCTGGCGGCCCGGCTCGAGCGATCGGGACCGATGGACACGATGGCGGTCATGAGGCTTGCGAGCCAGGTGCTCTCTTCGCTCGAGGAAGCGCACGGGGCAGGTATCGTCCACCGTGACATCAAGCCCTCGAACCTGATGCTCTGCGACTTCGCGGGGGAGCGGGACTTCGTGAAGGTGCTGGACTTCGGCGTCGCGAAGGACGTGAGCATCACCCAGGACGATCTGACGGGCGAAGGGGAAGTGCTCGGCACGCCGCGCTACATGGCGCCCGAGCAGGTCCTGGGGAGGGCCGTGGTTCCCGCCACGGACTTGTACGCGCTCGGTCTCGTGATGGCGGAGGCACTGACCGGCGAAGCTGTGGTGGAGGCGTCGAGCAAGACGAAGGCTGTGGCGCTCCAGGCGATGGACGCGGACCTGGCGATCGACCCCACGGTGCTTTCGGGCCCGCTGGGGGACGTGGTGCGTCAGGCGACACGCAAGCGCATGGGTGCGCGCTTTGGATCGGCCGAGGTCATGCGACGCGCGATTCGGGATCGTGCGTTGCCCTCGGCGAGCGAAGAGGCGTCGTCGCAGGCGTCCGAGCGTTCTTCCGAGGGGGCCGAGTTGCCCGAAACGCTCAGTCCGCTCTCGGTCTCGGGGGCGATGCCCTCTCGAGAGACGACAGGTCGCGTTCCCGGGGTGTTGCCGCGCCAGAGGACGTCCCGGTTCGGACTCCTGGGAGCCCTCGGGGCCGGCGTGGCAGCGCTGCTCGTCCTGGCTGGGGGCTTCTTCTGGATGAGAACGCCCGACGTCAGAGGAGAGAAGCCCGAAGCCTCGTCGCCCGCCACCTCCACGCCCTCACCGCGCGCTGCGCCGGACGAGGACGCAGAGCCGAACTGGCACCCGGGGCCACGACCTCTACCCGACGGGGTGGACATGCGAGCCTTCGACCCCGACGCGTTCCTGCCGACCGCGTTGACGCGAGCCCGCGAAGTGTTTCCGGACGCGAGCCTGACGAGCCTGAGTGCGACAGGCGTCTGGCAAGGGCGCCGCGTGGACTTGCTCGGCATGCATGGGGGCGGCGCGACGTACTGGTTTCGGTCTCCGGAGGCGTCGAAGCCGCCGGCATCGCACCCGGACAACGTGCGATACGAGGGGCGATGCACAATCGTGGTCTCGGTGGACGATCGAGGCCTGTCCGCGCAGGTACCGCTGGGCAGGTGTGACGAGCCGCTTGTTTTGACGCCTCGGTGTGCGACGCCCGACGCTGTGGAGCGGTTCCGATCGATCGCGGGGACATCGCGCACGAAATTCGGCGCGAGCGTGGACTATCGCGTGAGGATGGATGGCACCCCGCGGTGGCATGTCGGAGCGGGAACGCTTGGGAGCGAGTTTGTGGCGGACGACTGCCGGGGGCGGTGATCGAAACGGAACGAGGTCCTCACGAAACCCCGAGTTTGCGCATAAGGCGATAGAGCGCGAAGCGGCTGGGAAGCCCCAGCTTGCGAGCCGCCTGCGTCACGTTCCCATCCTGCGACCGCAGGGCCTCTCGGAGCTCGTCGGCCGAGAGCTCGACACGCGCAGCATCCATCGCACCGGCCTGCACGGGAAACGCCTCCTGCACCTCTTGCGTGTCCTCGATCACGCTCCCACGGCTCGCCGCCATGGAGCGCCAGAGCATCTGGTCCAAGTCCCGCACGTGGTGGTCGCAACGCACGCGAAGCATCCTGCCGACGAGTCTCTGCGCGATGCGAGGCTCCCCTTTGCTCCCGTCCCAGCCCTCCAGGAAGCGCTGCCCGAGCAGCGGAGAGGTCTGCGCCGCGCGGAGCACCAGACGCCGCACGAGCAGCGGAATGTCCTCCACACGCTGATCGAGCCCCGGGACGCACACCCGCAACGTGAGACGCGCGAGCAGGTCGTGCTTGAGCTCGTCGGGATCGCGGTTGGTGGCAGCCACGAGGCGGAGCTGGGCACGTCGCGTACGCGCGTCACCGAGCCGCTGGTACTCGCCGTTCGCGTCGAGCACACGAAGCAGGTGGGCTTGCATGTCCTGGGGCAGCTCCCCGATCTCGTCGAGGAACAGCGTGGAGCCGTCGGCTTCGCCGATGATCCCCGGCCTCTCGCGCATGCCCGGGTTGGGGTAGTCACGCACGTTGCCGAACAGCTCGGCGTCGATGATACCGGGGGGCAAGGTGGCGGCGTTGCGCGCGACGAGGGTCTTCGATGCGCGCGGCGACAGGGAGTGGATTGCATGGGCGGCGAGCTCCTTGCCAGCGCCACTATCACCGAGCAGCAAGACGTGCTGGTTGGCCACAGCGGCGAAGCCGAGTTGTTCGCGCAGGAGCCACACGGCGGGGGATTCGCCCACGATGCCGTGGGGGTCGGGCTCGCCGAACGGGGGGACGGCATGATCGGGGTAGGCGTCCAGCGGCGGGAGCCGAAGGGGCCGGGTGGTGCACAGGAAGGTGAGCTGCTGGTCGAGCTCGAGGACGTCACCTGGGGCGATTTCGGCTTCCTCGACGAGGTTGCCCGAGACCGACATCGGACAACGGCCGACGCGCCTCACGTGCAAGGAGCGTTCGTTGCCCGGCGAAAGCAGGAGCTGGCGTCGGGAGACGCCGGGACCTTGCAGAGAGGGTTGGGGTTCGAGCCCGGAAGGTCGTTGCCGTACGAACGCCACGGACGACTCACCCGTGGAGAGGGCGTCGCCACGACCGAACGCGAAAGGGCCGAGCTTGGGATCGAGCAGAGCGACCTCGCCGACCCGCCAGGGTTCCGTGGCGGACCAGGCCAGGACGAGCGCGGGGACGACCCGTGGCCCGGCGGCCGAGCGGGGCCGAAGGCGGGAGACGGTCAGGGTGGTGGAGTCGCGCGCCACGGGGCGGAGCATAGCGGAGCGAGAGCGAACGTGTCGCGGGGAACGCGAGGCGTCACCTCTCGGCCTCCCGCCTCCTGCACACGTAGGGTAACGGGGTCAGCGCGTTTTGCGCCTCCACCAGCCGGGTATCGAACATCAGCCCCGCCCCCAGCACCGCCGCCAGCTCGTTGTCCTCGATCGCCCCGCTCGACCACGGGATCGGTCGCTGCTCGGTCGAAACGCCGTCGACCCACTGCCACGCCTGTCCCGATTGGCGGTACAGCCCGATCCAGAATCGCGTCGAGAGAGCGAAGCGCACGAGCATCTCTCGCTCCTGCTCGGAGTCCAGCGGGACGAGGTTCCCTTTCCAGTCGCGGCAGTCCGCCTGGGCGGTCAGCGCGATGGCGGACACCTCGCGCACGCGATAGCGCCAGTCGCCCACGACAAACTCGGAGGTGTTGGCCGGGTCACAGTCAGGCAAGGCGCACAGGTCGACGTGACGACCGGGGCGCGGCCTTTCGCAGACCAGCCCGTAGCGTTCGAGGTACGAACCGACGCGCCACCGCCAACCGTCCTTCTTGTCCATCACGGCCACACTCCGCGCCTGCGTGGTCTGCGGTTCGCCGTCAGCCCACCAGGCATAGCAGCCCGGGCAAGGCGGGTCCGCACTCCACCCGGGTTGGTCCGCGCTCGCCGCACGCCACGTGCGCAGGTTCGCGTCCCCGTACAACCCAGCCAGCACGCGCGTCAGCGAAGTCTCCCCGAGCCACGCGTTCACGGCATCGCGCTCCCGGTCGCTCCGGATCGTGAGCGGCACGGCACCGCCCCCGAACCCCTCACACCGCGAAGCCGCGTTCACCGGCTCGATGTCCGGCGACCCAATGAAGTAGCAAGTCCCCGTCTGCGGGTCGACCATTCCGTCGCACGCGAGCTCGCACCCGACCGTGCAACCATCGCCCTCGAGCAGATTCGCGTCGTCGCATAGCTCGCCCGGCTCCAACGTTCCGTTGGGCGTACCGCCGACGCAAAGCCCCGTGGCGGCGTCCTCTTGCAGCAGGGCCGGGTCCAGCGACGGCAGGCAACCCGAGACGAACGCAGCGCCAGCGAGCAACCAGCGAAGGCGCTGCGCAAAGGTCGTTCGTCCACAGGACCGCATGATGACCGATCGTGTAGACTATCTCGCCCCATGGTCGCAAGCGCCGACCCCTCCTGGACATTCCAACCGCTGTTCGAGCTCGGGCGCGGGGGTGTGGCGGTCGTGCGCGCCGAACGCGTCATCGACGAAGGCGGCCGGGCGCGCGTGCTCGCGGTCAAGCGGTTGCTGCCGATGGTGGCCTCGTCGGACGAAGCCAAGACCATGTTCCTCGACGAGGCGCGCCTCGCGTCGCTCGTGGACCACCCCAATGTCGTCCGCATCTTCGCGCATGGGCAGCAGGATGAGCCTTTCATCGCGATGGAGCTCGTCCTCGGCGAGACGCTCGCGTCGCTCATCGGACGGGCCGCGGCTCGCCAGCAGCCGCCCTTCGAGCCCCGCCTCGCCCTGCACGTGTGCGCGGAGGTCTGCGATGCCCTGCATGCCGCGCACGAGCTTCGTCACCCGGACACGGGCGCGCCGCTCGAGCTCGTCCACAGGGACGTCTCGCCCCAAAACGTCCTCATCGGGTTCGACGGCGACGTGCGGCTCACGGACTTCGGGATCGCGAAGGCGCTGGGCTATGGGGCGCGAACGCGCACGGGAGACGTGAAAGGCAAGGTCCCCTACATGTCCCCGGAGCAAGCCGTCGGGGACCCTGTCGACCGTCGAAGCGACATGTTCGCCCTGGGCGCGGTGCTGTTCGAGTGTTTGAGCGGGCGTCGTATGCTCGGCGAGGGCAACGAGATCGACATGCTGCGCAAGCTGGCGATGCAGAGCTTTCCGGACCTGCGCGAAGCGTGGGGCGAAGCACCCGAGCAGGCGCGAGAGCTCTTCGCGCGGCTGGTGCACCGGGATCCGGCGGGGCGGCTTGCGACCGCGAGCGAGCTCGCCGAGGGGCTGCGCGCGATCGCCGAGGATCGAGACCGCGACGGATTTCGCCGTTCGCTTTCGGCGCGGGTCGAGGACCTGGCGAGAGGGCGTCGCGAGGCCCTCGAGAGCAAGCTGCACCTGGGCCAGCAGGAGGCACGTCGGCAGGAGCCGTACCTCGAGGAGATCGAGGCTTTCCAGGACCGGCCCTCCATGCTGTTTCGGGAGCGTCGGCGAGCCCGCGCGATGCTGCTGCTCGGGCTCGCGTTCCTCGTGGTCGCTGTCGCCTTCGTGGTTGCGTTCTCCCAGTCGTCACGGGTGGCGCCCCCGCTCCCCTCGGGGTCATCGGCCGTGGTCCTCTTGCCCCCGGTTCCGAGCACTTCTTCGGAAGCTCTCCCCGATGCAGCGCCCGCGCCTCTTGTGTCGTCGCCCCCGACCACGACCGCGCCGCCCCCGCGCGCGACGCGCCCCCCAAAGGAACGGGATGACAAACCGCCGCGACAGCATGACGATGGGCTGGATGAGACTCCGTTCTAGCTGCTTGCCGCTGTGTGCGGCGCTGCTGCTCGCGGTCGCCCCTGCGCTCGCGGAGCCCGACCCCCTCGAGCCCTACCGCGAGCGCTTCCAGCTCGGCCTCGAACGCTTCCGCGCTGGCGACGTCCACGCCGCCATCCAGTACTGGGAGGCCATCCGCCGCCAACTCGGCGACGAGAAGGCCTATCGCCTCATGTTCAACCTGGGCAAGGCATACGAACAGCTCGGCGACGCGACCCTGGCGGCCGAGCGATACGAGGTCTTCCTGCGCGAAGCGGACCTGGCCGCGCAGCAAGGCGCGCTCGACCCCGCCGTGCAAGAGAACGTGGCCACCGCTCGCGCGCGCATGGAAGCGCTCGCGGCGTCACACGCGCGTATCCGCGTGCTCGCCTCCGCCCGTCCGGGCCTCGTGCAAGTGGACCAGGGTGAGCCTCGCCTCGGCGCCTTCTGCGCCTACGTCGCTCCCGGCAAACACACCGTCACCGTGGACCGGGACACGGCCAAGCAACGCTCGATCGCGTTTGCTCTCGAGGCAGGCCAGGTGGTCGACGTCGACCCCACACGTCCCGCCGATGCTCCTCCTTATGTTCCCGCCGAGCCGGCTTCGCCACCCCCGACAACGAGTCCCGCTCCTCCCGCACAGCCGGCGAACGTCCCCGTCGTGCACGAGTCACCCTTCCCTGGCTACGTGCTCGCCGTCGCGGGCGGCGTCACGGTCGCATCGCTCGCCGTGCCCTGGCTCGCCAGGCGTCACGCGCTCGGCATCCGCAACGACTATGAGGACCCGGCCACGAGCGTGGACCGCCGTCAGGAACTCGCAGGCGATTATGACGACGCGAAGACGCTGTACGGGTTGAGCTGGCTGGTTCCGCTCGCGTTCGCGGGCACCACGGGGGCGCTGACGGTCTGGTACTTCGACGACGCGCCGGTCACCGTGGAGGGCGGGCCCACGGCGACGGGGGGGGACATACGGATCCGGGCGCGGTTCTAGGGAGCAGGAACGGATGCCCAGCGACGATGGGCGGAGGGCGAGACATCAACTAGGAGCTGAGAACACGGAACAGAGAACAGAGAACCAGGAACGGCAGGCGCAACAGCCTCCCTCCGCACCGCCCTTCTGTGTCTTCTGCGTACGTGGTTTCTCCCCCATTCCTAGTTCGAGTTCGCATTCCTGTTCCTAATTCCTAGTTGATGTCTCGCTCTCCGCCCCCATCCGCCAACCCGTCGAGCACAGCACGAGCACGAGCACGAGCACTTCGGGCAAAGGACCTACTCCCGCAACCCAAGCTTCCGCAGAAACGCCCGCACGTGGTGGCGCTCCATGCCGGCTCGCCGGGCCATCTCACTCACGTTCCCCCCGCTCGCCGCGTGCAACTCCTTGAAGTACGAGAGCTCGAACGCACGCAGCGCCTCCTGGCGCGCCTGCCCGTACGACGTCGTTGGCAGGGCGGCGTTCGGCTCGGGAGGCTCCCGAGACAACCGCTCCACCGAAAGGACATCATCGATCGCCGCGGGGTCGTCGGATAGCGCCGCCGCGACCGACACCACGTTCATCAACTCGCGCACGTTCCCGGGCCAGTCGTGGTGGGCCCGGTGCTGCGCCACCCACGCGCGCACCACGGGCGCTGCCTCCGGGCGACCAAGCTTCTCGCACATCGCCTCCACGAGCAGGGGTAGGTCCGACGCGCGCTCGCGAAGCGACGGCAGCTCCACCCGCACCTGCGCGATGCGGAAGAACAAGTCGCTGCGGAAGCCGCCCTGGTTCATCTCGCGGCCAAGGTCCCTGCGTGTGGCGGCGACCACGCGCACGTCGATCGGCTCCGGGGTGTTCGATCCCACCCGCTGGACTTGCCGCTCCGCCAGCACCCGCAGCAGCTTGGGCTGAAGCTCCATCGGCAGCTCCCCCAGCTCGTCCAGAAACAACGTGCCCCCGTGTGCCTCGGCAAGCGCCCCCTTGCGCCGCGACGTCGCCCCCGTGAACGCACCCTTCTCGTGCCCGAACAGCACGCCCTCGGCCAGGGACGCCGGGATCGAGCCGCAGTCCACCACCACGAGCGGCCCCGCCTTCCGAGCGCTCGCCCCGTGCACCGCACGCGCCACCAGCTCCTTACCCGTCCCCGTCTCCCCCGTCACGAGCACCGAAAGCTCCGTCGGCGCGATGCGCTCCAGCACCTGAAAGACCCGTCGCATCTTCGGCGACGCGCCCACCAGCTCCCCAAACCTCGACGTGTACCCCACGTCCACCCGCTGCTTCGCGGACGGGAGGAACGTCATCCGCGTCGCCCCCACGGTCACGACGGCGTGGTCCACGAGGATGGCTTCGCGGACGCGCACCGGCCCCACGAAGGTCCCGTTCGTGCTGCCGTGGTCGCGCAGCAGAACGCCCTCGGTGATCGCGGACACCTCCGCGTGCAGCGCCGACACCTCCCGATCGTCGACCACCACGTCGCACGCGGCGTCGCGGCCGATCGTGAGCGTCTCGGTCCCGATGTCGAAGCTGCGTCCGTCGTCCAGGGAGAGCTTGCCTCCGCGAACGAAGAGCTGGAGCGGGCGGGTGAGGGTGGCTTCCATGCGAGGCGTTGGCATAGCCGCTGCAATGCTTCGACGCAATTCAACCCTCTACAAGGCTTTCCGAACAAGGAGAACGCCATGAACGCGAAGATGTCCACCTCCCTGATGCTGTTCGCCGCCGCCCTCGCCGCCTGCTCGCAGCAAGTCCAGCCCACCCATGAGTCCACGGAAGAAGTGCTCGCCGCGCTGGAGGAGGAAAACGGCGGGTTCGACGATGCAGACGAGGCCGTCGACGAGGCCTTGTACACGGACATCCCGAGCTTCGACGAAGTCGACGACGACACCGCCATCGAGCCCGCGGACGGTGCCCGCGTGCTCTCCGTCCTGGTGATGTGGGGCCACCTCCCCCGCTACGACGGGGTGGACCCGCAGACGTCCACGGACTGGACCGGGTCCGTCCAGGTGACCGGTGGCAAGCTCCGCGTCGACCGGACCATGGCGTTCGACGAGTACGACCGGCTGCTGCCCCGCACGAGCCCCGATACGGCCTCCTTCGTTTCGCACACGCTGCCCCATGTCGACGGGCTCATGCTGCACGTGCTCCAGGAGACGGAGGATGCGGCGTTGGTGCTGACCACCAAGGCGGCGACGGTGACGATCCAGCTCGCGGACATCGCTCCGGCGCTGGCCGGTCACACGGCGCTGGAGGACGGCGCGAACGGCGTTTCGTTCTACGCCTTCGCGAACCGCCCGGGCTGCGCGGAAGGGTTCCTCTTCGGCCGCTACCGCCGGATGGGTGCGAAGGTCGGCCGGCTTCACTTCCGCGTGGTGGAGGACCACGGCGTCGACATCGGGCGGGTGCGGGGCATCTACGGCTACTCGAAGCGGCTGGACGAGCAGGTGTTCTTCGGAAAGTACGTGGGGCTCGACGGGACGCACCAGGGACGTCTTCGCGGCGAGTACGGCGAGGGCCGGTTCTCGGGTCTGTGGCGCACGGACGCTCCGGCGGTGGGGACGATGGGAGGGTTGTACTGGGAAGGGCCGGACGGCAAGCCTGGGCGCGGCCTGGCGATCGGGCACTGGGCGGAGGCCTGTGAGCAGTAAGCTGTAAGGTCTATTCCAACGTCACGACCGACACGTCTTGGTCGAGATACAGGGCGCCGCACCCCACTTCAGAGGGCTCGTCGACAGTAACGTAGACGATTTGGTAGGTGGGGCCCGGGATGGGTGGAAACGAAAGCACCACGTTGGCCGAACTCTGCTGGTTGCCTGCGCTCCCAGAGCCGATCTTGGTGCCGTTCAGGTAGATGTCGTACGTCACTCGGCATGTGTAGCTGTTCGCGAGATAGTTGTTGTACACAACGGTGCTGTGGAACGAGGTAGCACTGGCGAGAGAAGTCGTTCGCTTGCCCACGACGTAGTATCCAACGTAGGTCATGCGATAGCCGGTGGATGAGTCCATGGAAGGGTCCGACGCGTCTTGGGCTCTGGGGAAGACGAACTCGCCGCTCCCGCCGTCGAGCGCCGGGGGATTGGGTTCGACACAAGCCCCCCAGCTGCTCCATTCACAGGTCGAGGCGTTGCACGTGGAGGTTTGGTAGCCCACGACGCCGCAGGTTTGCTCTCGCGTATCCCCTGCGGGGCATGTCCCTCCGCCTAGGCATGGGCCGAAGGCGCCCCAGGTCGCGGTTGCCTCGCAGGTACGGGTCTTCGAGCCACAATTGCCGCACGGTTCTTCATCCGTGGAGCCCGGCGTGCACCCCCAGACGAACGAAGAGAATTGGTTCGTGCTCACGGCCTGACAAATGCCCAGCGCGGTAGGGGGTTGCATCACGCAGGCCGTCCCAGCCGCACAGTCCCCGTCGGAGCAGCAGTAGGCAGTACACTGGTTGATGCCACCCTCGCAGGTGAATCCCCCGATACAGAATGGACCGTTCGTCGGATGGCACGCACCGCAGGCGGGTGTGGTGTTGGTGCCCGGAAAGCATTGAAAGCCATCCGTTGCGCTGTAGTCGCAGGCAGAACCGGCGCTGCACCCGGCGTTGGTGACCGGATTGCATTCATACCCAGGGGCACCGACAGGGACGCATGAGCCTTGGCTGGGTGAGGTCGTGGGGTCGGGTTGGCAGCCACCCGATCCGCCCGTTGCACCTCCGGTACCCGCTACGCCCCCGGTACCCGCTACGCCACCGGTACCCGCTGTGCCTCCGGTACCCGCTGTGCCTCCGGATCCCGCTACGCCACCGGTACCCGCTACGCCACCGGATCCCGCTGTGCCTCCGGTACCCGCTGTGCCTCCGGATCCCGCTACGCCACCGCTACCCGCCGTGCCTCCGGATCCCGCTGCGCCCCCCGAGCCCCCCGTGGACCCGCCGGTTCCGCCGCTTCCCGATTCAGCGGTACATGCACCCATTTCGCAACGCTGATTGGGCCCGCAATGAGCGTCGACGAGGCAGAATACGCAGTAGCCGAGGTCCTTGTTGCACAGCTTTCCGGAGGGAGTGCATTGGTTGTCAGAGACACACGCGGTCGGCTCCTGGCAAACATGTCCGGTGCAGACTTGTCCTTCTGAACAGTCCGAATCCAGGTTGCAGGCAGGGGCCGGGACCACGGGTGCGTTCGGGTTGCTCAGATCGCTTTCGCCTCCCCCGCAGGCAATCGCGGTGAAGACAGCCAGAAGGGAGGAGACTGTGAAGGAGAGCAGGGTTCGTGTCCGCATGAGCAACCTCGAGGGTGCATCGAAACGATGCGCCGCATGCTACGGCATACCGGCCTGGCTTCTTCCCTCAGCGCGGTTTTGGGCCCCATGCTCACGCCATCTCGACTGGGAAGGGCCGGACGGCAAGCCTGGGCGGGGTCCCGCTCCCCATTGCGACAGCCAGCCGCAAGTGCCCACCTTTCCGCTTGCCACCTTCTCAGGCCCTACAGTAACTTCATGCGCATGACTAATCCCTCCACAGACATCATCGCTACCCACTCCCTCGATCAGCTCGCCGGCCTGCTTCCCGAGCCCGACGAGGCCACCCTCGCCGCCTGCTCCCAGGAAGAGCTTCACGTGCTCGTCGAAAAGGGCGCGCAGATTGCTTCCAGCCGCGTGCTCGTCGACGCCAGGCGCATCTACGCTCAAGCCTTCGACTTCTGGCAGGGAGCCACCCCTTCCCATCGAACGCTGCTCGTCGGCTTCTCCCTCGAGCTGCTCGGCGCGGGCGTGAATCGCGCCCTCGCCCTCCAAACACTGCTCGCTTCGTCCACCGATGCCGGCGCGGCTACCACAGGCAAGCGCGCCGAGCTCGACCACGCGGCTCGCAAGGCGTTCACAGGCGCAATCGCCATGCGCGACCAGGCCGTGCGCGTCTTGCGTTCGGTCGCCGGCCGTGGCTCGAGCCTCGAGCAGAAAGTCGTGGCAGTTTCCGGCACCGCCGCCGACGCCGCCGCGCTCGCCTCCGGCCTCGATGCGCTCGCCCACGTCGCTCGCGAGCTGCTCGCCCAGAAGAAGGGTCCCGTCGCCATGCGCGTAAAGCTCGCGAGACTCACCCCCGACTACGCCGCGCGACTGGCCGATGCTGCGGAGCAGACCCGCGCCTCGGCCCACGCCGCGTCCATCCCACGCCCCGCTCAGGGGGCCACCCAGTCCGAGCTCGACCTGCTCGACGGTGTCAACCTGCACATCATGGCCGACGTGATCCATGCTTTCGAGTCGGCTCATGACATCGACCCCACGATTCCACGACTCGTGCCGATCTCCACCCGACGACTGCTCGGCAAGCGCACCAGCCGCAAGGTCAAGGTCGCGAGCGAACCCACCGCTCCGACAGGTTCACCCAACACCTGACCGCTCGAGGCGTCCCGTCGTCCCTGCCTACCCGTGCGCGCTTGCCGGCGACGACGCCTCGCTTGCCGGCGCCGCGACGAAGTTGCCGGTCCCCCTGAAGCGTTGCCGTAGGGTCTCAGCGTGACCACGGAGCGTCTCGGCGTGATCACGGAGCGTCTCGGCGTGACCACGGAGCGTCTCGGCGTGACCACGGAGCGTCTCGGCGTGTCCTCGCTCCGGGTCCCCTTTGCCGGGTTCCAGGCGTCGAGGGCCACGCCGAGCATGCGCGCGACGTCGGTTTCGATTCGGGTGGTATCGACGCGGGCGCCGAGCCGAACGAGCGTGTCGTCGCTGAGGCCGTGCAGGAGGGCGGCCACTTCGTCGAGGGAGGAGGGCCCGGTGCGGTCGATCAGGTCGTCGAGCAAGTAGACTGGCAACCTCTGCTCGCTGGGCGAGGCTGTCGGGGTAGTTTCGGGAACGGGCACCGCGGGTTTGCTCTTGGCGCGAGGCTTGGGGGAGCGGGACTTGGAAGGACGGGCCTTGGGGGAGCGGGGGTTCGTCGATGCCATGGGGGGGCGTACCAGGGTCGCGGGCTGGGGGCAGGGTGGGGGGGTTCTCCCAGATCCGGAGGCACGCCCCCATCCCAGCCTTCCCCCGCCAGACGGCCGCCAGACGGGGGAAGGAGCCCCCTCGTGCGCCGCCCACCTCATGGGTGGCAGGTCGCCTTGCCATTCGCAGAGCAAGATCCAGAGCTTGCTCTCTCCGCCCGTCGCTTCGCTCCGGACCAGGGGTTCTTTGGAGACCCGTGGGCGGCGGCACGGGGTTCCAAGCGCATCCGGTAGCCAAGGCCCCGACGAGTCATTGCGCCAACTCCAACCTTCCGGATCTGTGAAGGGCCAGGTCTCTTCGCTCAGTACGCAACAAGATCCAGCCACCCTTGAACAGCCGGTACCGAACAACCGTTCCGTGCAGGATCGCGACGGTACGAATCGTCCCGCTTTTTGGCTCCCACGCGTAGATGATGGTGCCCGAACCGAACCCGGAGGGGCCTACGAATATCCACTGAAACTCTCTCTCTGGCGACCAAACAACTGTCCCCAGGTCCCAGGGCTCGCAGGAAATAACAGAGCGAAGAGCAGACTGTGCATGCGCTGGTACTGGCTGCCGGTAGACGACGCGATTCACGTAGCGGAATCTCCTTCCCCGCCAAATCGCCTGGGACGACTTCAGGGGCGAACGGCGGGCCTGGAATGCTCTCTCAGAAAGATCGAACTCCAATTCTGTCCACTCCCGCACTGGGGGTGGTAGCCGCAGCCCGTATCGAAGCAGGTCGGACTGGGGCGGCCATGACCGATGACCGCTGGATCCTCGTTCCTTCTCCGCTTCAGAAATTGCCCGTTGAATGAATGCGCGGACCTCGGGGAAGGTTGTTTCTTGGGCCACGGTTTCCAGTCGCTTGCGTGCCGGACTCGTGGTGAACCCATCCAGAGCGGTCAAGGCAAAGATGGCACTCTCTTGCAGGTATGCGTTTGCCTGCGATGTCTCTGCCAACTTCAGCAGATAGGACTCGGCGCCGCGATCGCCGATGCGCCCGAGCACAGCAACTGCTTCGGCGGCCATCATCCAATCGAGATGTTCGTTGGCCTCGGCAATGCGGTTCAGAACGGGAACGAGAGAACGAAAGCGGTCGGTGTTCTCATAGATGTGACGCCACCAAGGATAGAGTCTCTTACAGTCTCGCAGGTCGGACAGGACGCTGTGTGTAGCTACGCTGTCTCGCCACCGCTCACGAATCAAGGGTGTCAGATCTCTGGACCATTCTTTTTTGTTTGCCAGGACGAGCATTGTCATCCAAACGGCCGCAGTGTCGTTCGACTTGAGGTATTCGTACGCCCGATCGCCCTGGAGGATGAGGGCATAGCAACTAGCGTTTCTAGCAGAGCGCGTTCCGCATTCTTCGACAAGCTTGGCCGTCACGTCGCTGTTGCCTTGAGACAACAGACGGACATATTCGTCCGCGCAAGGGACAGAATTTCCGTATACGTCGTCCATCAGAGAGAGGCAGGCGGTATCAACTTCGCGACATGTACGTTCTACTCGCGAGCAGATGGCCAATTGCTCCTCCGAGTATCGTGCTGGTTGCGGTCCACCGCACGACACGAGGAGAGCCGAAAGGAGGAGAAGCACGATCGAGGATGTGAGGCGATGATCAACTCGTCCCTTCCTGCGTCCAAGTGCAGCGACCACGGTTCGTTCTACCTTTTAGGCAGGGACCACAGCGCCGCCCCCGCCGGACCAGCCGAAGCCCCGTATGTCGCGGCCGACCGGTAATAGTATTGGCGTTCACTGGACAGTAGTTCAAAAGAAGGTCCGTGAGTATCATCAACTGTTGCTCTACCTACCATGTACCGGTTGTTCGGAGTGCAAAGCCGCATTTCAATTTGGGTGGTGCCGCCACCTGAATGGTAGTGCTTGGCTGCGACCCAGTCCCTCGCGTTCTTCATATCGCCTGAACTGAACTCGTTTGCCTCCCCGGCAGGCAGGACCTCATCCTGATGGCTGGAATCACTAGCCAGGATGTCCTTGGACGGATTGTGGCTGTGGGCGACGGCATCTAGACCTGCGTACGTTGTCGTGTTGGTTTCGGGGGGATGCGCCACAAAATCTGGCTGGTTCGTTGCGGGCACCGGACCCATTCGGACAGCTGCAGTCGCGTCATAGCTTGTCTCCTCGCTCCCTGATCGGTCGTCCTTCACTCCGGCATGCTCGCGCAACAACGAAATCCCCCAGTCCTCGTCTTCACGTCCCACTTCTGAAGGTAGTCCGCCGCCGCGCTGCAGGACACCTCACCCCCCATATAGGAACCACCGACCACCCCGCGCTCTTGCCCCTTCTGCCAGTTCACCCACTCCAAGACATTCCCGCACATATCGAACACTGAATCGAAAGGCGTATGCGGGCCGTGACACGTAGGGAGAGCTGGCACGTCTTGGGGCCGTGGCACAACACCCCCATAGTCGTACGTGTTGCACGCCTGCGGGTCGTAGACGTCGCCGTACGGATACCTGTACTCTCCGCCGGAGGAGCAGGCGTTGTACCATTCGCTCTTCTCCGGGTCGTTCATGTCGCCCGCGCTGACGATGGCCCCGCCGCCCACAGCCCCGCACAGGTGCTTGCCCGCCCACTGGCAGTACATGTACGCGTCGCACCAATCGACATTGAACGCCGGCTCGGTATCGGTCGGGTAGGTCTGAACCCAGCCGTCGCCATAGCTCGTGTTGCCCTCACACTCCGGCGGCTGGCCTGTCATCACTTCGTGTTTCGCTTCGAGGAAGTCGTTGTAGTGAGCACCCGTGACCTCCGTCGCATCGACGCAGTACTTCGTTCCTGCCGGGGTCGACACTTCGATGAGCTTCGGACCGGGCAAGCCGGCGGGGCAGTCTCCCGAAGGATCAACCGGCCCGGAATCCGCGTCCCCGCCGGTACCCCCGCTCCCCCCCGAGTCCGCTTGCCCCCCGCTCCCGCCGCCACCCACACCCGAGCCTCCCGCTCCCCCATCCACCTCGTCGGGCACACACGTGTTGCCTTCGGGGTGCGTCCCCGCGCCACACGTCATCGTTTCCCCCCCGGTCTCGGTCGAGCCGCACCCCAGCGCGAACGCCGCGGGAACCACCCAGTACACACGCCATGCACGAATCGCCGTGAAGATCATCGCGGACTGTCTCCGTATCATCGGGCTGCCTCAGGTTGTCCGTCCATGCGGACAGCCTTGGGATCGGTTGCTCACAATCGACATCGCCGGTGACGAAAGTTGTCGGTGGCACGCTCGCTCGCCCCAAACGCTGAGAGCAAACCGCGCCGAACAGAATTTCTTGTACTCCTTCTCTTCGTCCGTGGCAACACGATCGAGCCCGGCACGGGCGATCTCTCGTCGACGAAAAGCGAACGAAAGTCGGAGTGTTCGAACGCGGCGAGGGCATCGATCGGATGGCCGGATCCGGCCATCGGGTGGTCGGATCCGTCCAACGAACAAGCACGAAAGGACCCCGACGCCGCCGGTTGAAACCGACGGCTAGTTGGACCTCATGAACGGAGCCCAAAGCCCTGCGGGCTTCCGTTTTGCGTTCGAAGCTTGTTGGCGCCGTGAGCGGGGGCGGAGACGATCGGCAGCGTGGTACCGAACGGGCGGTACCGTGTCCTCCACACGAGAGCCCGCGGAGCGGGCTTCGAGATGTGTCCAACCGGCGAACGTAGCCATCAGTTTCAACCGGCGGCGCCACTCCTATCGAAGGGCAGAGCCAGAGGCAACACGCTCGGAGGAACTCCGTACACACACGTCTGTGCCTTCTGCGTGCTCTGTGGTTCTCCGGAGTGGGATCCCGGTACTCACTTCGGGCACACGGTACCCGTTGATGTCTACCCTCCGTCCGAGCCACGATCCGACCCCATGCCCCTCGAACCCCTTCTGCTCCAAGGCGCCCCCCGCGAGCGTGGGCGCGCCCACGGCGAATCGTTTCGCGCCCTCATCCACGAGCTGATGATGGCCTGGGAGGATGACGTCGCGGCCGAGACCGACCTCTGGCTCGACGACTACCTTCGGCTGTTCCGCGCGGAGACGGACTTCCTTCCGGCAGCGGCGCGCTGGGCACCCGATCTGATCGACGAAGTTCGCGGCATCGCCGAGGGCGCGTGCCTCCCGTTCGACACGTGCTTCAGCCTCCAATGCATGGACGAACACTGGACCCACGTGGAGAAGGTCAAGAAGCGAAAGCGGCCGGACACGTGCAGCACGCTGGCCGTGGCCGCGCACGGTGGGCACCCGACACGGCTCGGCCAAAACATGGACCTGCCCCCGTTCCTCGACGGCTTCCAAACGCTGCTGCGGATCGAGCAGGACGGCGTGGTGGCGCTGGTGCCGTCGTACGCGGGTTTTCTGGGCTTGTTTGGGGTGAACGGCGCAGGGTTGGGTGTGGGGGTCAACGCGCTGTCGCAGCTGGGGCAATCGCCCCGGGGCGTCCCGGTGGCTTGCGTGGTGAGGGGGGTGCTCGCGTGCGCAAGCGCCAGGGAAGCCGCTACGTATCTCGAGCGGGTGCCGCATGCCAGCGCGCAGCACTACCTCCTAGCAAGCGCGAACGCGATCGTGGGGCTCGAGTGCTCGGCAGGTGGCGTGGCGCCCGTGGCCACGACGTCGCGCCTCTGTCACACGAACCACCCTGTGGTGAGCACCGACGTGAGCGACGCCTACCAGGGGTGGGACCGCGACCGGGAGAAGGCGGACGAGGAGCACGCGCTCACGCTCACGCGCCTCGAGCAACTGGAGGAGGGGATGGCAAACGGAGACGTCGGCCTCGACGAAATGAAAGCCTTGCTGGCGAAGGTGGCCCACCCCATCGACGGCCCCTACGGCACGTTCACGTTTTGCTCCGCGGTGATTGAGCTTGGGGAAGAGCCGCTGCTTCACGTCGCGCTCGGGGCCGAGGGAACGCCGTATCACACGTTCGCCACCCGATAGCTTTCCCAGCAACGGCCCTGCAAAGAGCGTAGATTTCCATCATGAACCGGGAAGAAGTCGTTGCGCGAGTCCATCGGCGGATCGACGAACGGTTCGAGGATCACGTCGAGCGGTGTCGGGCGTTTCTTCGCCAGCCGAGTGTGTCGGCGACGGGGGAAGGGATGCTCGAGGCGGCGGCGATGGTGCGGGAGATGATGGAGGAGGTAGGAGCGACGGTGCGGTTCGAGGGAACGGAAACCCACCCGATCGTCTACGGGAGAGTGGGCCAGGGGCGGCGCAAGAACCTGATCATCTACGGGATGTACGACGTGATGCCGGTGGACCCACAGAAGTGGACGCACCCGCCGTTCGGGGCGTCGCTGTGGACGCACCCGAAGCACGGACCGTGCATCGTGAGCCGGGGGGCGGTGAACTCGAAGGGGGCGCTGTCGGGACTGTTCAACGCGATCCGGACGATCCGGGAGGTGGGCAAGCTGCCGCTGGACCTGACCTTCGTGATCGACGGCGAAGAAGAGATCGGCAGCCCGAGCTTCGAGCCCTTCGTGCGGGCGCACAGCGAGGAGCTTCGGGGCATCGGGGTGGCGGACTTCGACTTCTCGGAGGACCCGAAGCACAACGTGACGCTGCACCTCGGCCTCAAGGGCATCGTGTATCTCGAGCTCAAGTGCCGCGGGGGCAAGCACGGCGGGCCGGTGGAGCCGCAGCACAGCTCCGCAAGCGCGTGGATCTCGTCGCCGGTGTGGCGGCTGGTGCATGCGCTCTCGTTGCTGGTGGACGAGCGCGAGAACATCACGGTCGACGGGTTCGCCCGGCAGGTGGCTCCGCTGAGTGACCGGGACCGGGCGCTGCTCGACCACCTGGTCCCGCTGTTCGACGAGAAGTCGTTCCTGGGAGAGATCAAGGCGTCGCGCTTCAAGTACGTGAAGTCGGGCGCGGACTTGCTGCGCAAGGGACTGTACTCGCCCATCATCAACATCGACGGCATCCATGCTGGGTACACGGGCCCTGGGACGAAGACGGTGCTGCCAAGGGTAGCGACGGCGAAGGTGGACATTCGGTTCGGTCCGAACCTGGAGCCGGAGGAGGTCGTGCGGTTGGTGCGCGAGCACCTGGACAGGCGGGGGTTCGACGACGTGGAGATCATCGTGAAGGAGGCGTACACGTGGTCGAAGACGGACGTGTCGGACCCGCTGGTGCAGCGGTTGATGCGGGCGTACGAGCGGCATGGTCGCAGGCCGCAGGTGTGGCCGATGGCGACGTGGGCGGCGCCGTACTTCGTGTTCTCGCGGATCTTGCGGTTGCCGGTGGTGTCGGGGGGGCTCGGCTACGGCAACCGGCCGCACAGCCCGGACGAGTACATGACGGTCGAGGGGTTGAGGGAGTTCGAGAAGTTCGTGGTGACGTTCTTGTACGAGCTTGCTGCGTGAGTCATCCGGTGCGGGGCAGGCGGATCATGCGGTCGAGAAAGCGCGGGCTGTAGTACCAGCCGAGGGACCACACGGTGTCTCGATGGACGATGCCCATGCGGGGGATCGCGTACAGGTTGCAGCAGTCCAGACCGACGGGGGCACCCGAGGCTTTGAAGGCCGCGCGGTACCCTACCTGCTCGACGAGACCGGCGGTGCGGGCGTCGAAGGCGCCGAGAGGATAGAAGTAGGTGGTGGGACGCTGGCCGGTCTCCTTTTCGAGGATGTCGCGGGAGGTTTCCAGCTGACGGAGGGCCTGCTCGCTGGAGAAGTGGATGATGCTCTTGTGCTCGTGGCCGTGGCTGGCGACCTCGCACAGTCCCGAGTCCACCATCTCGCGGACCTGGTCCCAGGTCAGCATGCGGTGCAGCTTGTTCTCGTTCATCAGCTTGGTGGGCAGCGCGAGGGTGAACGGGACACGGAGCTTTTGCAGGATGGGCCACGCCACGGAGTGGACGCTCTTGTCCCCGTCGTCGAGGGTGACGACCGCGACGCGCAGTGGGAGGGCCTGCTCTCGACGCAGGAAGCGCACGAGGGCGGAGGTGGGCACGATGGCCACGTCGTTTTGCTGGAGCCAGGCCAACTGACGCTCGAACTGCGAACCGTCGACGGTGAGGTCTTCCGTTCCGCGGTTGAAGGCGTGGTACATGAGGACAAGGGCGCGGGTATCGTCGGGGTTGGCGAGGGGAACTGAGCTCTCGGGGGGAGCCTGGGGCCGGCTGTTGTTCTCGGGCGAGACCGTCGCGTCGGCCGGGGCTGCGATCGGCTCGACCGGACGGGTCGAGGGGGGAGCGATCGCGACAGGGGATGGCTTGGGTGGGCGGGGGACGGGGGCTTCGGCAGGGGTGGGCGAAGGCGCAGAGAAGCCGGAGCAGGCGGAGCAGGCGGAGCAGGCGGCGAAGAGCAGAAGCAGAGGAAACCAGCGCGGCGGGGCCATGGGAGCCAGGGTATCCGGGAGGCGGGTGGGGACCAAAAAAAGGCGATCCGAGGGGAGAACCTGAGCGGCGCGGGCGTAGCAGGCACGTGGGCGACGTCTCCTTGCGCGTGGTGCCACGGACCGTTGCCCAGGGAACCAGGTACGTTCGAGGTTCCCGGAACAAACCGAATGTTCGGACGGGAATTAAACGGGTCGGCTGTACTTGCCGACGCAAGGGCATTGCGGTAGCACACGGCCATCTGGCGCCATGCGGGCGCGATCGGCTTGGGTTGCGAAACGCAGACACCTCGTAAGAGGGCTGCTTTCACGAATAGGGGGCTCGCCAAGGTGGGCCCAAAGACACGTTGTTAGGGAGGATGCCATGGTACGTTGGACAGGACGCTTGCTTGCGGTTTCCGTTGCTGTTTCAGCCCTCGGGCTCGTAGCGTTTGTGGGCTGCGGCGGGGATGACGGAGAGACGACCTACAACTCCGGGACGGGCGGGAAGGGGGGTTCGGGCGGCGCCACGGGCGGCACCGGAGCCACCAGCGGCACGGGAGGCTCGGGCGGCGGCGCGCTCTGCGGCCCCGGCACGACGGACTGCGCGGGCACGTGCGTCGACACGATGAACAACCCGGCCCACTGCGGCGCCTGCAGCGCCGCTTGCCCCCAGGGGCAGGTGTGCTCGGTCGGTCAGTGCAGCCTGTTCTGCTCGGGCGGCACGACGAACTGCAACGGCGCGTGCGTCAACACGTCGGGCGACCCGGCCAACTGCGGAACCTGCGGCAACGCTTGCGCGGCCGGCCAGGTGTGTACCCAGGGCGCGTGCGCGTCGAGCTGCACGGGCAGCACGACCGACTGCAATGGCGTGTGCGTGAACACGGGCACCGACCCGGACAACTGCGGAACCTGCGGCACCGCATGTGACGCGGGCGAGGTGTGCTCGGCCGGCGTGTGCGGCGTCTCCTGCGGCTCCGGCACGGAGGAGTGCGACGGGGAGTGCGTGGACACGGACGTGGACCCGGCTCACTGCGGTGACTGCGACACAGCTTGTCCGACCGGGCAGGTGTGCTCGGTGGGCGTGTGCACGGTCAACTGCGCGGGCGGGACGACCGAGTGCAGCGGCCTGTGCGTGAACACGGACACGGACCCGGACAACTGCGGCGACTGCGGCACGGAGTGCCCGGACGGCGAGGCCTGCTCGGCCGGCGCGTGCGGCGTGTCCTGCGGCGGCGGCACGACCAAGTGCGGCAACCTCTGCGTCGACACGGACATTGACCCGACGAACTGCGGCGCCTGCGGCGTCACGTGCCAGGCGGGTCAGGTCTGCAATGCTGGGGCATGCGGGCTGGTGTGCACGGGCGGGACGATCGCCTGCGGCGGCATCTGCGTCAACCCGGCGAACGACCCGGCCAACTGCGGCGGCTGCGACCAGCCCTGCCCGGGCGGAGAAGTCTGCTCCGGCGGCGTGTGCGGCCTGTCCTGCACCGGCGGCAGCACGCTGTGCTCGGGCGCCTGCGTGGACACGGACATCGACCCCACCAACTGCGGCACGTGCGGCACGGTCTGCGGCGCGAACCAGGCGTGCGTGAGCGGCATCTGCACGGGCAGCTGCGGCGGCGGGCTCACCCTCTGCAACGGCTTCTGCGTCAGTACCCAGACGGACGTGGGCAACTGCGGCGCCTGCGGCACGGTCTGCGCGGCCGGCCAGAACTGCATTGCCGGCGTGTGCACGGCCTGCAACAGCGCCACGACGGACTGCGACGGTGACGGCTGGCTTGTGTCCCAGGGCGACTGCTGCGACAAGCCGGGCCTGTGCGGCGCGGAGCCTGGGAAGGTGAACCCGGGCGCGATCGAGGTGCTCGGCAACGGCATCGACGACAACTGCAACGGCAAGACCGACCTGTTCGACCAGGAAGACACGGCCGCTTGCGACTCGGGCATCGCCAGCAACACCACGAACGCCGTCGACTACGCGAAGGCGTTGGGCATTTGCCGCACGACGACGGAAGCCGAGCCTCTCGCGACGCGGACGTGGGGTTTGATCAGCGCGCAGTTGCTGCGGGCCGACGGCTCGGCCGTGACGGACGTGCGAGCGCACTCCATCCGAGCCGACTTCGGTGCCGCGGCGCCGATGCCGCTCGAAGGGCAGCGCATTGTGGTTCTGTCCACGGGCATCGCGGCGGACGCGGACCAGACGAACCCCGGACCCAACACCGGGCCCACCAGCAACCCGGCGACCAGCCTGACGGGCGCCTCGGTCAGCATCTCGACGTGCACCAACCCGCTGTGCATCAAGGACTGGTACGCCACGCCGAACCTCCCGCTCAAGCCGGCGAACGGCCTTCCGGACGCCCCCGGATGCAACGCGAGCAATGACTCCGACGCCGAGGACTCCGTCATGCTGGTGCTGCGCATGCGTGCGCCCACCAACGCCAAGGCGTTCTCGTTCAACTCGTACTTCTACTCTTCCGAGTACCCGGAGTTCGTGTGCACGTCCTTCAACGACCAGTTCGTCGCCCTGGTCAACACGCCGACCGGCACGCCGACCCCGATCGCGAACCCGGTCGACAAGAACCTGATGACCTACACGAAGGACGGCCAGAAGTGGCCCATCGGGATCAACATCGCCAAGGGCACCACGCTGTTCTCCGTGTGCGAGCCCCAGGGCGTCAGCACATGCTGGGACACCGACGTGTCGGCTGACTCCTGCTCCCTCGGCGCGGCGCAGCTTCTGGGCACCGGCTTCGAGGCGCCCTCGGCCTCATCGCACTGCACGCACGGCGGCGGCACCTACTGGCTCACCACGGCCGGCAACGTGATCCCCGGCCAGGTCGTCGAGCTTCGCATCGCGATCTGGGACGTCGGCGACAAGATCTACGACTCCCTCGCCCTGGTGGACGGCTTCCGCTGGCTGTACAGCGCCACGCTGCCCGGCACGAACTGACCTGACCTCCTCCGCGGGCAGGGGGTTCTCCCCTGCCCTACTCCCCATCACACCCCACGAAGCCGCGCGGCCACACCGCGTTTCATCACCGTGTCTTCGAGGAACCGGTCATCCGTGTTCGGATAGTCGAGGGTGTAGTGCAGTCCTCGGCTCTCTTGCCGCGAAGCGGCAGACGCCACGATGAGCTCCGCGACGGTGGCGATGTTGCGCAGCTCGATCAGGTCCCGGGTCACCAGGTAGCGCCAGTAGTACTCGTGGATTTCGTCCTGGAGCACTGCGATACGGCGCGCGGCGCGCTGGAGCCGGGAAGCGGAGCGCACGATGCCGACGTAGTTCCACATGAAGCGGCGCAGCTCGTCCCAGTTCTGGGAGACGATGACCTTCTCGTCGCTGGGGACGGCGTCGCCGACTTCCCAGTCCTTGACGGCGGGCGTCTGCCGGGAGCGCAGGTCGGCGATCTGACCGCTGAGCTTGACGCTCGCCCTGTGTGCGAGGACGAGGCCCTCGAGCAGGGAGTTGGACGCGAGCCGGTTCGCGCCGTGCAGGCCGGTGCAGGCGACCTCGCCGAGGGCCCAGAGTCCGGGGATGGTGGTGCGCCCGTGCAGGTCGGTGCTAACGCCGCCGCACATGTAGTGGGCCGCGGGCACGACCGGGATGGGCGACGTGCAGATGTCGATGCCGTACTGCTTGCATGCCGCGTAGATGCCGGGGAAGCGTTCCTGGACGAAAGAAGCGGGGCGGTGGGTGATGTCGAGCAGCACGTAGTCCGAGCCGGTTCGCTTCATCTCGTAGTCGATGGATCGGGCGACGATATCGCGGGGCGCGAGGTCCGCGCGCTCGTGGTGTTTGTTCATGAAGGGCGTTCCATCCATGAGCCGGAGGGTCGCCCCTTCCCCGCGCAGGGCTTCGCTCACGAGGAAGCTCTTGGCTTGCGGGTGGTACAGGCAGGTGGGGTGGAACTGGTAGAACTCCATGTTCGCCACCTCGGCGCCGGCGCGGTAGGCCATGGCGACCCCGTCGCCGGTCGCGACGTCGGGGTTCGAGGTGTACAGGTAGACCTTGCCGCCGCCGCCCGTGCACAGCAGGGTGGCGTGGGCACGGAGGGTGAGGACGTGTTCGCGCGAGGCATCGAGGACGTAGGCGCCTCCGCAGGTATCAGGGCCTCCGTATTCGGAGAGCATGATCAGGTCGACGGCGGCATGGTGCTCGAGCAGCTGAATGTTGGGGTGAGCGCGCACGGCGGCGTCGAGGGCTCGAACGACTTCCCGTCCGGTCATGTCACCGGCGTGGGCGACGCGGCGTTCGGAGTGGCCGCCTTCGCGGCCGAGGTCGAGGTCGCTCTTCTGGGTGCCGTTGGTTTTGGTGGAGAACTTGACGCCTTGTTCGACGAGCCACTCGATGCGGGCGGGACCTTCCTGGACGCAGACCTCGACGGCGAGTTGGTGGCAGAGACCGGCGCCGGCTTCGAGGGTGTCTTGGATGTGGGAGGCGAAGCTGTCCTTCTTGGACAGGACGCTGGCGATGCCGCCTTGGGCGTAGCGGGTATTGGATTCGCCCGCGTCTCGTTTGGTCACGACGACGACGTGGCCGTGCTCTGCGGCTTCGAGGGCGAAGGCGAGGCCGGCGACGCCGCTGCCGATGACGAGGTAGTCACAAGAAAGGGACATGGGCGCGGAGGCTAGCAAAACTGCGTAGCCTAGCAATGCGCGCGAGGGGAGTTCAGCGAGGGGGCTGCCGATGCAACCGAGGACTACTTGAACGGGCAGACGGGCATCTGGGCTTCGAGGTCCGCCTGGATGTTGCCGTAGGGGGTATCGGTGGGGTGGTAGAGGGCGATGTTGGCGCCCTGGAGCGCAAGTTGCCCGCCTTCGACGGCGTTGGTGTTGACGGCGTTCGTGACCTGGATGTCTCCGACGCCGATGGCAGCGATGCACCCTGTTTGCGGACCGGTGCTATCCAGCACGACAAGCTGGGCACCCGAGGTCTGCTCCATGCCCACGGCAACCGGTCCAGAGGCCAGGACGTCCGAGGTGAACTGGAGCTGGACCATGGGGCTGGCGACGGTCTGACCGGAGAGGGACTGTTGGATGATGCCGACACTGGGGGGGTTGGCCATGTGGGTGGCAATGGCGATGGTCTGGGTGGCACCCGCGGGCGGGATGGGTGACCCAGCTGTGGTGTAGGTGCCCGTGAAGGCCGCAGACATCTGGACGCCGTCCATGTGGCCTTGGAGGTATGCCTGGTCGTTGAGTTTGCTGCCGTCGAAGATGAAGGCCGAGGACATGCTGACGGTGGTCAGGGAGCCATAGCCGCCGGTCGTTCCGCCGCCGGTGCCACCGGTCGCGCCGCCGCCGGTGCCACCGGTCGCGCCGCCGCCCGTGCCGCCCGTATCGCCGCCGCCCGTGCCGCCCGTTTCGCCGCCGCCCGTGCCGCCCGTTTCGCCGCCGCCCGTGCCGCCGGTCTCGCCGCCGCCGGAACCTCCCGTGACGACGCTTCCCCCGGAACCTCCGGTTCCCGCAGTGTTGTCATCCGAGTCGTCGCTGCTGGAGCAAGCGAAGACGAGCGTAGAAGAGGCAAGAGCGATCGCGAGGTACTTGAGTCGAAGGTCCATGACATCACCTTTCTGCTGGCAGGAGTCACGAGGAGACTTGTCGACGTGAAGGGGGCCGTCAAGGAGCGCTGAAGGGATCTGGAGGGTGAATCAAGCATCTACACGGCTCGATTGAGGGCGTTGGTGGAAAAGTGCAGGGCCGGCGCGGGACCGGACGGCGTGGCGGGAGGATTCCAACGTACCGGAACGGGTCGCCAGCGATTTGCGGCTGCACTCGAGCAATTGACGCGGCGCGCCGAGCAGCGTAGACCACGCAACGCGGCGTTTTTGCCGCCCCACCCCCATGCGCCGCCGGCGCACTGGAAGGAGGTCACCCCCGTGAAGATCCTCGTTCCCCTCAAGCGTGTGGCCGATCCGGACAACGCGAACAAAGTCAAGGTACCGGCCGACGGGAGCAAGGTCGAGACCACCGGTCTCGAGTGGAAGCCCAACCCGTTCGATGAGTACGCCGTCGAAGCTGCGCTGCGCCTGACGGAAAATGGAGCCCAGAACAAGGTCCGTGCCGGCGAGGTGGTCGTCGTCACCCTCGGCCCCAAGGAGTGCGAGACCACGCTGCGCGCGATGCTCGCCACGGGTGCGGACCGCGCCATCCGCATCGAAGCGGACGACGATCAGCTCGACGGCAACGTGGTTGCGCTGGCGCTCAAGGCGGTGATGGAGAAGGAGAAGCCTGACTTCGTGGTGATGGGCAAGCAGGCGGTGGACGGCGACACCAATCAGGTAGGTCAGTTTCTGGCGGAGTATCTCGGCTGGCCGATGGCCACCTCCGCGGCGACGATCGTGGAAGAGGGCGGTGCACTCACGGTCGGACGCGAGGTGGACGGTGGTGTGATCAACTTGAAGGTCAAGGCCCCGGCGGTCGTGACGGTGGACCTGCGCATCACCGCGCCCGCCAGCGTCTACTCGTCGCAGACCAAGCGTGACTTCAAGTACAACGAAGGCGTGCGCTTCGCGCCCCTTCCCGCGATCATGAAGGCCAAGAAAAAGCCCCTCGACGTCCTGAAGCTGAGCGATGTGGTCGCCGACGCATCGCTGCGCATCAAGTACAAGAAGTTCGAGCCTCCGCAAGGCCGCAAGGCCGGCGTGAAGGTGAAGGATGTCGCTGAGCTGGTCGACAAGCTCAAGAACGAGGCGAAGGCCATCTAACTTCCGGAAGGAGCTATGAACATGGCAGACGTATTGGTAGTTGCAGAGCTCGCCGGGGGTAAGGTTCGCAAGGCCACGCACTCGGCAATCACGTTCGCCCGCCAAGCCGCAGGCATGCTCGGCGGCGGGTTCTCCATTTTGGTCATCGGCCAGGGCGCCGCGGGCGCGGCCGCCGAGCTGACCGGATTCGGCGCGACCAAGATCTACACGACCGAAATCTCCTCCGTCGGCGGCTACGTGTGCGAGCACTTCGCCCCCACCGTCGCCGGTCTCGCCAAGAACTTCGGCGTCGTCGTCGCCACCGCCACGGCCTACGGCAAGGACCTCATCCCGCGCGTCGCTGCCAAGCTCAACGCGGGCTACGCGGCAGACATCTCCGCCGTCAGCAACGACGGAGGCTTGCTCTACAAGCGCCCGATGTTCGCGGGCAACGCCTTCGGCTACGCACAGATCCCCACGGCGATCCAAGCCGTCACCGTGCGTCAGAGCGAGTTCGCGGCCGCTGAGCCGTCGGGCGGCGCATCCCCGGTCGAGCAGCTCGCTGCCCAGCCGCCCACCGCTGGTTCGGATCGCATCCAGTTCTTGAGCTTCGACCAAGTCAAGAACGAGCGTCCGGAGCTCACGGAAGCCTCCGTCGTCGTGTCCGGTGGGCGTGCGTGCAAGGAGAAGTTCTTCGACGTGCTCAACCCGCTCGCAGACATCTTCGGAGCGGCCATCGGCGCGACGCGCGCGGCTTGTGACGCGGGTTACGCCCCGGGTGACCTGCAGGTCGGCCAGACGGGCAAGATCGTCGCCCCCGACCTGTACTTCGCGTTCGGTATCTCCGGCGCCATCCAGCACCTCGCAGGCATGAAGGGCTCCAAGGTCATCGTCGCGGTGAACAAGGACCCCGAGGCGCCGATCTTCTCGGTTGCCGACTACGGCCTCGTGGCTGACCTGTTCCAGGTGCTCCCCGAGCTCGTCGAGCGAATCAAGGCCGTCAAGGAGTAGCCCGCTCCTGTCCGGTTCCCCCCCTCGCATCACATTGTCCTGACTCCTCCCATGCGGTAGATGACCTTCGCAGACCGCTGCGGTGCATCCCTTGCACCGCGAAGACGGAAGGGACATCGCGATGGTTCACGCCACATGGACAATGGCCCCGGAGCACCTCGACGAAACCGTGCGAGCGCTGCACGACTTGATGGACGTGGAAGGGGTATCCATCCTGCTCCGGGCGGGCGATGCGTGGCTTCCCCTTCTCGACGTGCAGGAAGACGGCGCGCGGGTGCAGGAATGGAAAGAGGAGGTCGAGGCGATCTGCATCGAGGGCGACGTGTCGACCACGCTGCACTTCCTCGAGGGCATCGAGCCCGGACCGGTGCGCGTTCGCCCGGACACCGACGTGGACGGGATCGTCCTGTACGTGGGGCGGCGTCCCGTGCTCGCGATCGCGGGGGAGGAAATGAGCGGTCTACCGGAAGGGTTGCTGCACCTCGAAGGGGCGGACCTTCCGGTCTCGTCACTCGATCTGGCGGCTAGCCTGGTGGGCAAGACCCTCGTGAGCCTGGACGTGGGGGGCAACGAAGCGTTGAAGGCACGCGCCCCTGACTTCGCGCTCGGGTTTCCTTCCCTCCAGGGCCTCGAGCTCAGCGGACTCGACACCCTCGAGGACCTGGCCCCCCTCGCACAGCTTCGGTCCTTGCGACGGCTCAGTTTGGAGGGTTGCTCGTCGCTGCGCGACGTCTCGCCGCTGGGTTCGCTGCGGTCCCTCACGCACCTCGATCTTTCGGACTGTCCTCAGGTCAAGGAACTGCAACCGATCGCGTCGTTGACGTCCCTCGTGTCGCTGAACCTCTCGGGCTGCGAAGGGCTGGGGAGCCTGCAACCGCTGAGCGATCTGCCGGCCCTGTCACTCCTCGGGCTTGCGGACTGCTCCAAGCTGCCGGACATCGCTCCGCTGGTGCGGGTGCTGCCGCTCGCCTCGCTCGATCTCTCGGGTTGCTCGGGGCTCACGTCGGTCGCCGTCCTTCGCGCGTGCGCGAACCTTCGCACGCTATCGCTGAAGGGGTGCTCGCGTGTCAGTGGTCTTCCGGAGCTAGCGGGATGCACCCACCTGCGCGTGCTCGAGACCGACGATGAGGTTGCGGCCGCGCGCGTGCTCGCGAGCTGTGCGGTGCGTCGGGTCGACCCGGAGTACGTGCGGCAGCATGCGGAGGCATGGCTTGGCTTGATGGATCGGGTCGATGACCGGGCGGGCTTCGTGGAAGTTCTTCTGCCCGCGCTCTCGCTGGGATTACCGGAGACCTGGGCGGCGGCGGCGGTGGAGGATCTGGTCGACGGTGTGAAGCGAGCTGGAGTCGAGAACCATGCGGTGTGGGCGAGGATCTTCGTAGTGCTTCGGTTGCTTGGGGATCCGAGCTGGCGGCGCAGTGTGGAGCGCGCACTCGAGGATCTGGGTCCAGGCAGTGATGTCATGGCCGTCCTGGAGCCGGCCCTGGGGATGCTCGGGGGTATGGGCGGAACGCACCCGGCGGCAGCGTGGGCGCGCGCCCTGGCGGACACGGTTCTGGACCCGCTCGTGACCACGCCTCGCGCGAGGGCTGTGGCGGCCACTGCGGTGAAGTACTACGCGCGGGCGGGGTACCCGAACGCGCTGGACCCGTGGCTCGAGGTGCTGACGCGACAAACCCCGCGCGAGGAGAGGCTTCCGAGCAAGCGCCCGGCGCCCCGGCAGGTTCAGGACGAAGCCAGCGACGATCCGGCGGCGTTGGCGCCGTCGTTCGCGCGGTTGGTGCAGAAGCAGGCGGACAGCCCGGTCGTGGCGCAGGTCGTGACGGTACTCGCGGGGCTGGCGCGAGAGAGGCCGGATGCCGTGGTTCTGGAACCGCTGGTGGCGCTGTTTGCGGAGACCATCCAGCGCAAGCCGGACAGCGCGGCGGTCGCGCGCTTGTGGGGGGCGTTCGATCACGTCCTGCGGGAGCGCGGCGACGGCGCCATCGTGGATAGCGCGTTGGCTACGTTGACCGGGCTGACGCGCGCGCATCCGGAGCACGCGGCAGTGGAGCAGCTCGTGCAGGACTTGCTGGACTGGGCCGTGCGCAATCCAGGGAGCCCGGTCGTGGCTCGCCTCACGGAGATGCTCGATGCGGCGCGCGATGCGGGCCTTGTCTCGTTCGGTCGCGCCGTGCTCGCTCATGAAGCTCTTCGCGCGCACGCGGGCGAGGAGTTGGAAGGCTACGTGAGCGCGTTCGACGTGGGACAAGCGCGTCGGGCGTTGGTGCGGGGATTGATGGACGAGTTGTGCGCGCAGGACATCGTGCGCAACAAGCCGCGCGCGGGGATTGTGGCTGCCGTGGAGGAGGATCTGGCTTGATAACTATTCGGTCAGTTCCATCACGCGCTTCTCGAGGCCCCTGCCCTTGGAGACCGCGGAGATCTTGAGTCCGTCCTGCAGCAAGATCATGAGCACGAGGCTGACGATGTCCTCGGCTTCGCCCTCGTACTGTTCGCAATGCACCACGAGCATACGGGTCTTGCGATCGTAGTCGGCCCGCGACACACCAGCAATGGCGTGGATCTTGTCGAGAGGGACTGGACCCTTGAGCACCTGGATGCGGAACTCCTTCGCCGCGGCCGTCAGCTCTTCCATGGTGCCAGAGGCGACGACGTGGCCGTGGTCGAGGATCGCGGCGGCGTCGCAAATCTCTTCCAGCTCGTGCAGGTTGTGGCTGGAGATGACGAGCGTGCACTTGCCCTTGCGCTTCTTGATCAGCTGACGGATCTCGAAGGCGATGCGCGGGTCGAGACCGGCCGTAGGCTCGTCGAGCAGCACGACCTCGGGGTTTCCGAGGAAGGCCTGGGCGAGCCCCACGCGCTTAGCCATGCCGTGAGATAGCTTGCCGCATCGGCGGTCCCACCACTCGGAGCCATCGACGTCCTTGAGGGCGAGGCGGGCTTCTGACTCCGCCTTGGCTCGGGGGATGCCCTGCAGCAGCGCCAGGTGGACCAGGAACTCACCGACGGATTCGTAGGGCGGGAGCATGGCGTCCTGGGGCAGCACCGCGAGGCGAGCCTTCAGAACCTCAGTCGCGCGCGCGTCGTGATCGAGCACGAGGGCCAGGCCTTCGTCAGGGTGGAGGTAGCCGGCGATGACGGAGAATGCCGTGGTCTTGCCGGCGCCATTCGGACCGATGAGGCCGAAGCAATCGCCGGTGACGACATCGAAGGAGACGCCGCTGAGGGCCTGGGTGGCACCGAAGGCCTTGCTGATGGTGCGTAGGGAGACGGCATAGCTGGGGGCGAGTTCCATCAGACGTCCCTCCTGTCCACGATCCAGCCGGCCAGCGCGGTGGCGCCCGCGCCAAAAGCGAGAAGAATGGCCATTGCACCGACCATCTGCGGGGCCTTGGGGGTGACCAGCCAGGCTTCGTAGTAGTCGGGGATGGCGTAGCCAAGGTACTGGAGCCACGAGAAGCGCTCGGACTCCACCATCCGTGCGAAGTCGACGGCAAGGTCGAGGACCCACAGCAGCGAGAAGGCGATGAGGCCCAAGAAGAGGCTGATGACCGGTCGCTTGGTCAGCGAGCTGATGAGGATGGTCAGGCCTGCGTAGGCCGCGGTGTAGATCGCCGAAAGGGCCCACATGCGCGGACCCCACGCGATGATCTGCGCGAAGGTGGCGTCGCCCCGCACGAGGGTGACGAACCAGACGAAGGCGTGCAGCGCGAGCAGCAGGATCGAGACCACCCCCCAAACGGCGAGGGACTTCCCCGCGATGATCGACTCGCGGCGGGCGCGGATCGCCGTGTAGCGGATGGTGCGGTGCTGCAGGTCTCCACAAACCTGCTCGAAGCCGATCATGAGGGTCATGAACGGGATGAACCACAGGCTTCCCTTGAACAGGGCGACGAAGATGGAGGGTGAGTCGGCCAGGTAGCCGCCAATGTCGGCGTTCCAGACCTCAGCCCAGACCTTCTGGCGCAGCTCACGAAACGCCTCGTCGGGCACGTCGTGCCCCTGGCGGGCTGGGTTGGTCAGCTCGGACACCGCGGCGTAGATCAGGCTGGCGGCGGCTCCCCCGAGGAGAAACAGCACGCCCATGACCACGCCTTTGGCACTCCGAAGATTGCGGCGCATCTCGCGCAAACAAGTAAGACCTGCTTCGGATACGGGGCTCATGATTTGGGTCGCTACGCTGGCACGGACGTGACCAAAGGTCACGGAAAAGGTCACGCGCGGGTCCGCGCCTTGGCCGCAAGCACGGTGTTCTGCAACAGGTAGGCGATGGTCATCGGCCCCACGCCACCCGGGACAGGCGTGATCGCCGCCGCACGATCCTTCGCGGCGTCGAAGTCCACGTCCCCGACGAGACTGCCGTCGTCCAGACGGTTGATACCGACGTCGATGACAATGGCGCCGGGCTTCACCCAGTCGCCCTGAATCATCTTCGCCCGCCCCACCGCGGCCACGAGCACGTCGGCGCGACGGCACAGGTCACCGAGGTTGCGGGTCCTGCTGTGGGCGATGGTGACGGTGGCGTGCTGGGCAAGCAGCAACTGAGCGACCGGCTTGCCCACGAGGTTGCTTCGTCCCACGACGACGGCGTCGAGGCCCTTGAGCGGCACGCCAGCTTCCGCGATGAGGCGCATGCAGCCCTGGGGCGTGCAGGCCACGAGCGCTTCGCGTCCCGCCGAGAGCAGCCCCGCGTTGACGGCATGGAGTCCGTCGACGTCCTTTGAGGGGTCGATGAGGTCGAGGACGGATTGCTCGTCCAGCCCCTTGGGGAGCGGGAGTTGCACGAGGATCCCGTCGACCGCGGGGTCCGCGTTGAGCTTGCGAACGAGGACCTCCAGCTCGGCTTGCGGCATGTCCGCGGGGAACGTGTGCGTGAAGCCATCGATTCCGACCTTCTTGGCGGCCTTGCCCTTGTTGCGGACGTAGACCTGGGAGGGGGGGTCCTCACCGACGAGCACGACATGGAGGGAGGGGGCGCGCCCGTGCTCGGCAACGAACGCCTCGACCTGCTCCTTGACCTCGGCCCTCACCTTCTCGGCGATCGCCTTGCCATCGAGAATCTGGGGTTGTGCTGCCATGGCGGTAGGCCGTAGCAGGTGGGGGTCGCAGGGTGAAGAGAGATCCTCCCGGCCGGGTCCTCACAGGGCTAGGGCAACGCGATCCGCACGAAGCTGGCTTGCCCGGTCACGTGCACGAGGGTGAGCGTTCCTTCCGTGCCGTCGCTCTCTTTCCAGCGCAGCGGCCCCGTCCCGATCACGTTCACCAGCACGACCGCGCCGTTGATCCCGGTCTCGGTCGCGTCGGATGCGTAACCGATGCCCTGGTCGAACGCCACGGCTTCGGCGGTCGGGTGCGCCGTGACGCTCACCCCGGACACGCGCTGTCCGCTCTTCTCAAACACCACGATCACGTGGGCCGCGTCGGCCCTAACCACCGCAGGCGGCGCGAGCATCGCGTACACAGTCGTCAAGACGTCGCGGTCCACCAGGGGAATGGAGAAGCTCGAGGAAGCCTCGTCCGGCACCTGCAGATACGCGTGGGTCGGCATCACGAGACTGTGGAAGGACGCGTCCGGAACGACGGTGAACCAGGAGGAGCCGGTCACGACCCCGGTGGCGGCAAACCCGAGACCGGCATCCCCCCCGAACCCCACCTCCTCGTCCCCGGAAGCGGTGGGAACCCGCAAGTAACCCCACCCGTCGAAGGGGAATTCCTGCGAGAACCCCTCGTCCGTGAGGCGCATGACGGAACCCGCCAGGTCGACGACGGCAACGGCTGCGTCCTCGTCCGCGGAATCGGCCTGCGTGTCGGGCGCGGCGTCGGGTTTGGGGGTCACAGAACCGCCCCCTGCCGTTCCGCAGAGGACACCGTTGCAGTCCCCTACTCCGGGCGCGCGCTCGTCATCCCCCGAGCACCCCCAGCATGTCGCAACGAGCCCGCAAGCCAAGGACCAGACGCCAATTCGGTTCATCGCTTCTCACTGTACGACGAGGGCGAGGCAGTGGCCAACCGGACATCATCACTCGGCCCAGTCCTCCACCGTCAGGCCGTCGACCCGCGCCATGTGCGCGCGGTTGGCCGTCACGAGCACCGCCCCCACAGCCAGTGCGTGGGCGGCGATGGCCGCGTCGAAGTCCTCGATGCGTTCGCCACGGCGCTCCAGACTCGCTTTGATGAAACCGAAGCGGTCGGTGACGTCGTCAGCCCATGGCGTGCGCGTCAACTCGTTGCGGATCAAGGCGAAGCGCTCGGCCAAGCGCTGCTTGCGCTTGGACCTGGGCAGACGCTCGATCCCGTACGCGATCTCGGCAAGTACGGGCTGGGGCACGACCACGTCTTCCTTGTTGCTGTGGTGGAGCTTCGCCAAAACGGCGCTGTCACCCTTCATCAAAGCGGACACGGTGTTGGTGTCGAGCACGTACTTCATAGAGGTCGGGGCGCCTTGCTGGTTCGGTTCGCCTGGATCGCCTCCAACATGGCGTCTACCGCCTCGGCATCGGCAGGCTCGACCTGTGCGAGGCGTTCGAAGAACCCCTCCGACCACTTGGTATCACGCGCCATCTCGGCTTCGAGAATGCGAACGATGAAGCGATTCCGGCTGACCTTCAGGGCGCGAGCCCTACGATCCACCGCTTCGAGCAGAAGTTTGGGAATGTGAACACTCGTCGGCATGAATATGATCCAAATATATCCGTCTCGGCCTCCACCGCAACCCGTCTCCCTCACCAAGAATGCCTCGACATTGGCCTCAACGCGCACGGACGTCCGCAGATCGTGGTCCCTGAGCCACGCCGAGCCCAGACGCAGGGTTACGGGATCGCCGGCAACGACTTCAAGCGACGGAAGTGGAACACGGAGGCAGCCACCACGAGCACCACCCCCACCCACTGCGATGTCGACAGCGCGAGTATCCCTCCCCGATCGTCCGCGCGGAAGAACTCCAGCAGGAACCTCGCGACGGCATACAGCACGACGAACACCACGAACACGTGGCCGTCGTAGCGCTTGCGGGGGTGAACGACGAGCAAGCAGAACGCGGCGATCGCGAGGGAAGCGACGGACTCGCCGAGCTGCGCGGGCAGCACGGGAAGGGATTCGATCCGGGTGCTGGCGAGCAATCCTTGCTTGAACTGCGACTCACTCGCAGGGCTGCCGGGGGGGAAGATCAGCGCGAGGGGACCGTCGTTGCGCACGCCGAAGCAGCAACCGGCGAGCAGGCAACCCATGCGACCGAAGGCCAGGCCGATGGGGATGGCGAACCCTGCCATGTCCGCGGCCTTCCAGAACGGGAAGTGGTCACGCTTCAGCAGGAACCACGCGACCACGGACGCGCCCACGAAGCCGCCGTAGTACGTCAGACCGCCCGCCCAGAAGTACGCCCAGGCGAAGCAATCGGATTCCTTCGGATGGCACACGCCCTTCGCGGCGTCCCAGACCCCGTCGTACCGCTCGGACAGGCACGCGTCCTTCGTGATCTGCCAGTCGACCAGCGAGGGGTCTGTGCACAGATGCACGTAGTCCCAGAAGTAACCGTCGGCGAGGACGTGCAGGATGCGAGCGCCGGCAACCCCGGCGAGCAGCATGCCGAGGGCGAGATCGACGACGACGTCGGGGTTGCGTCCGATGCGCTTGGCCCACAGGACACCGAGGGCTGCGGCGAAGAGGAAGCCCGTGATGAGGAGCACGAAGTAGCTGGGCGCGCCGAGATCGAACAGCCGGAAGAGCTGCGACTGCATGCGCTCAGACCTTCGATTGCTCCGCCGACCGCGCGGGCTCCTGGGACTCGGGTGGCGAGGACGGTTGCTGCAACACGGCGGGTGCGAGCGTCTCGGGGGAGTCGTCCTTCACGGGTTCCTGCGGAGGCGCATCGTGGGCACCTTGCTCACGGTGAATCGCTCGGCTCGTGAACATGTCGATCGCCATCAAGCCCACGCCGATGCAGATCGCAACGTCGGCGATGTTGAACGTGGGCCAGTGGTCGGTGACGGCATGGGTCGACCAGATCCTTGCGATCTGCTCGTTGAGCCATCGCACCCAGGTGGCCTTGTAGTCGATGAAGTCGATGACCCATCCGTACCGAACGCGGTCGACGAGGTTGCCGATGGCGCCACCGAGCACGAGGGGCAGGCCCCACTTGAGCGCGTGCTGCTTGGGGTGAACCTTGCGGTAGAGATAGATGATGAAGCCGATGGCCAGAACGGAAACAATGAGGAAGAACGGCTTGCGAATCTCCTCGTTGGCCGTCTGCAGCAGGCCCCAGGCTCCGCCACGGTTGCGCGCGAGCACGAAGGTGAGCCAGGAGTTGATCTCGATCGGCGCGGGGATCCCGTCACCGTTCGGCAAGGGCTTCTCGAGGGTGTGCAGCGCCCACCACTTGGTCCCGAGGTCGAGCGCGAGGGACACCACCGACACGATTCCAAGGAAAAGGAACGAGGGCTTGGGGTGGGTCGGCTTGGCCTCTGGAACGAGGGCCTCCGGGACCGGAGCCTCCGGCGCGGCTTCGGGTGCCGGCGAGCCGAGGCTCTCCCGAGAGTCTAGGGATTCGGGGTGTGCGCCTTCCACAGGCGGCTCGTGATCGGAAGATTGATTCATCGTACGGTCGCGGTGCGGAGCGCGTGGTTTACGATAATCCGGGTCGCAACGCCAGGATTGGAGGTCGATGGTCTACAAGACCTTCGCACATACCGAACATTTGTATAGTATCGCTGGACCATTCGCTCGCGGGGCCTTCCCCCGCCTGGGTAGGGATTCAGCATGCCACAACCGCCATGGAAGACACGCCAGGGGCTCGATTCGGTGATCGAGGACTGGACCGCCTCCCGCGTGATCCGGCCGTGCTTCGCCGCGGACCGCTTCTTCGAGCCCGCCGAGGCCCAGAACGTGGCCGTGCCCGACAGCCTCGCCCCTGCCCTGCGCGAAGCCCTCACCAAGCGCTCCGTCACCTCCCTCTATTCGCACCAGGCACGCGCGTTCGCCCTGGCCCGGGGCCTCGATGACCCGGAAGGAGAAGCTCCCACCGCACCGCGATGCATCGTGGTGGCCACCCCCACCGCGTCAGGCAAGAGCCTCTGCTTCCACCTGCCCGTCCTGCAATCCATCGTCGAGGACCCGGACGCCCGCGCGATCTACGTATTCCCCACCAAAGCCCTGTCCCGCGACCAGGAGAACAGCCTGCACGGGCTCATCGCGGACGCGGAACTGCAAATCCCAGCCGTCGTGTACGACGGCGACACGCCTGGCGACGCGCGTCGCGCCGCGCGCGAGCGGTCACCCATCATCCTGACCAACCCAGACATGCTGCACACGGGCATCCTTCCCCACCACGCGAACTGGGCGAAGACGTTCCAGGCGCTTCGCTACGTCATCCTCGACGAGCTTCACACCTATCGCGGCGTGTTCGGGTCTCACATGGCGCACGTGATCGCGAGGCTGCGTCGCATCGCGCAGTTCCACGGTTCGGACCCGGTGTTCTTGTGCGCGACGGCCACCATTGGCAACCCGCGCACGCACGCCGCGCGGCTCGTGAACGTACCGGAGTCGGAGGTGGCCCTGCTCGATCGGTCGGGTGCGCCCCGCGGGCCGCGACGCTTCTTCTTCTACAACCCGCCCGTGGTGAACGAAGAGCTTGGCATTCGCGCTTCGTACCTCAAGTCCTCCGTGCGGCTTGCCGCGGACCTCGTGCGAGCCAAGGTCTCCACCATCGTGTTTGGGCAGTCCCGCAACTCGGTCGAGATCATGCTCAAGTACTTGAGGGATCGGCTCGACGGCGAGGTGCCGGACGACGCGATCATGGCGTACCGCGGCGGCTATCTTCCGGCGGATCGTCGGGAGATCGAGCGCGGCTTGCGCGAGGGAGAGATCTTGTGCGTGGTGGCGACGAACGCGCTGGAGCTCGGCATCGACGTGGGTGAATTGCAGGCAGTGGTGTGCGCGGGGTATCCGGGTTCGGTGGCCGCGACGTGGCAGCGGTTCGGTCGTGCGGGCAGGCGGCAGGAGATGAGTGTGGCGCTGCTCGTGGGCAGGAGCAGTCCCCTGGACCAGTATCTGGCGCGGGACCCGGAGTTCTTGCTGGGGTCGTCGGCGGAGGAAGCGCGGATCGACCCGGACAACGTGGAGGTGTTGATCCAGCACCTGAAGTGCGCGGCCTTCGAGATCCCGTTCATCTGTCCCGAAGAGGGCGGCGCGGAGCACGACCGGTACGCGGGGCTCGACGAGACCAACACGCGGGAGGCGCTCTCGTTTCTTGCGCAGCACGGGGTGCTGCACGAGGCGGGGGGACGGTTCCACTGGTCCACGGACGCCTATCCTGCGAACCATGTGTCGCTGCGCAACATCGGGTGGGACAACTTCGTGATCATCGACGTGGCCCATGGCCGCACGATCGCGGAGCTCGACTGGCGCGCCACGCACACGATGCTGCACGAGCAAGCGATCTACCAGCACGACGGGGAGCAGTATCAGGTCGAGCGCCTGGACTTCGAGAACCACAAGGCGTTCGTGCGCAAGGTGGACCCCGATTACTACACGGACGCGATGACGTACCGATGGGTGAACGTGATCGAGCTCGAGACGAAGCGGGGGCTCGGTCCCGCGACGTGCGCGTGGGGCGAGGTGAGCGTGATCGAGAAGGTGGTGGGCTACAAGAAGATCAAGTTCCACACGCACGAGAACGTGGGGTTCGGCGACGTGCGGCTGCCGGACATGCAGATGCACACGACGTCGTTTCTGCTGACGGTGCCGGAGGACCTGTGCATGGAGCTCGGGATGGGGCGTGCGGGGGCGATCGAGGCGATGCGTGGGATCGGGCGGGCGCTCGAGACGGTGTCGTGTCTCGCGCTGCTGTGCGAGCCGAACGACATCGGTCAGACGCTCGGGGACCAGGGGCCGGAGGAGGAGGTGCCGAGCCGGGAGGGGCAAGGGCCGCGACCGGGGTTCGACCCCACGATCTTCCTGTTCGATCATGTGCCCGGCGGCGTGGGTCTGGCGGAGCGGATCTACGAGCGGGCGGACGAGTTGCTGGAGCGGTCGCGCAGGCTCATCGCAGGGTGCAATTGCATGGATGGGTGTCCCGCGTGCGTGGGACCGGTGGAGGAAGGGGCGGGGCGTCGCAAGGCCGTCGCGCTGGAGTTGCTGGACGCGCTGGTGGGGTGAGGGAGCTAGCGAACGGCGGGACCCGACGCGCTCGCGTGCCCGAAGTCCCTACCGGGTTGAGGCCCGGCTACGACAATAGACGGATGACGGCCATCAACTAGGAGCGGAGAACACGGAACAGGGAACAGGGAACAGGGAACCAGGAATGGGCAGAGTCAGGCGCAACACGCACGGCCTACCTCCGCACCAACCTTCTGTGCCTTCTGCGTCTTCTGTGGTTCTCCGCAGTGCGATCCCGGTACTCAATTCGGGCACACGGTACTAGCGAACGGCGGGACCCGACGCGCTCGCGTGCCAGTCATGCCGTGCTACCCTTCGACTCATGGCGGCACAACCCGCGCGCAAGAGAGCCACCTACGACGACATCCTCAACGCCCCGGAGAACATGACGGCCGAGGTGTTGGACGGAGAGCTCCACTTGATGCCGCGTCCGCGACGATCGCACTTGCGCGCCGGGTCGGGGCTCGGAGCCTTTCTGTTCGGCGCCTTCCACGTAGGAGAAGGCGGACCGGGCGGCTGGACCATCCTCCACGAGCCTGAGCTTCATTTGGGTCCCGAACCCGACATCATCGTGCCCGATCTCGGCGGCTGGCGCGCGGGTCGCCTGATCGACGACGACTCGATCGACGAGCCCTTCATCACGGTAACGCCCGACTGGGCTTGCGAAATCCTGTCGCCTGGGACTTGCCGCGTGGACCGTGTGAAGAAGGTCCCCATCTACGCACGGGAGGGAGTGGGTCACCTGTGGCTCGTCGATCCGCGTGAGAAGACAGTCGAGGTGCTGCGGCTGGACGGTGTTGGGTACCGTCTCGTGGGCACCTACGGCGGCGACGACGTTGTACGCGCCGAACCTTTCGATGCGGCCGAGATTCCGCCCGCGTTTCTTTGGGGAAGGCAAGGCTGACACCGTTCGTTCCTCCGGCGCACTGCTCAGTTCGACGCTGGCCTGCGGCACCGCCACCGCGACGATCCGACCCGAGGCCGGTGTGATCGAAGGCGACATCCAGTTGACCGGCCAGCTCGTGGGCCGCGACAACTGCTACGACCCGCTCACCTGTACGATCGATAACAGGTACCACGTGAGCGTCACGCCCGATGGAGTGACGGAAACGGTGAAGCCGTAGTTGTCATCGCTGGAGGCGCTCGGAAGACCTGTCCCGGTCCGGCGTGGTGGTCGCCCCACGTTCAATCTGCCGCGCGACGGGCCGCCGCGATGGCCTTGGCAAGCTCGAATTCGGCCTGGGCGTGACCGCCTTCGGCTTCGAACAGTTTCTGCACCACCGCTGAAAGCAGAGGGAACATGAAGCTGTCCTTGGGCACGTTCGTCAGGTCCACCATGGGCGCCAGCTTGCAGCGATCGACCACGAGCTTGGCGCGCGTGTCCGCGGGGGCAGCCATGGCATCGGCGACCAACGACGCCACTGGCTTTCCGCAGAGCTTCTGCACGAGGTCCGCGGCGCCTTCTTCGAGAGAAGCCACGCGGTCAGCCTGGGAGGGGTCGAGCTTGCCGCTCGTAGCCGCTTCCATCCCTTTGCGCAGCGGTTCCGGAAGCCCGAATTGACCCTCGGACAGCCCGTTGGTGGCGAGGATGCCGCGCAACGAGGGTCCTTCCGAGGCCATGTCTTGGAGCCACTTCGCGGCATCCCTGGCTCGCGGCGTGTCCGGGGCGGCGACGTTCGTCGGGGCCGGGTCTGCCGCGGTGTCCGGAGCCGCGGTCTCCGTCGCACTGGGTGCTGGTGCAGGCGGAGGATCGGTCGGTCCCTCGGCGGGCTGTGCCCCGCCACCACACGCCATCAGAAGTCCCGCCACGACCATCCACCCGTCATTGCGTTGCATTCGAGTCACCTTCCGTTCCCTCACGTTGATCGGCTGACCGGCGGCCATCACTTGCAGACGCCCGCTTGGCAGGTCTTGTTGCCTACGCACACGTTGCCGCACGTGCCGCAGTTGTTCTTGTCCGTCTGGGTGTCGATGCACACCGTGCCGCTGCCGGCGCACAGCTTGGTGCCCGCCTTGCACACGCAGGTGCCCTGCGAGCACATCTTGTCGTCATCGCACTCGATGCCGCAGCCGCCGCAGTTGGTGCTGGTCCCCAGGCTCGTGCACACCCCACTGCACTCGGCCTCGGTCGACGCGCACTTGCACGTTCCCGCGTAGCACTGCTTGCCGCCGGTGCAGACGTTGTCGCAACTGCCGCAGTTCGATTCGTCGGTCCACGAGTCCACACAGGTGCTGCCACAGACGATGTTGCCGGGCGAGCCACCTGGCGCGCAGACGCACTCGCCGTTCTCGCACCTCATGCCAGCGCCGCACACGTTGCTGCAGCCGCCGCAGTTGTTGTCGTTCCACAGGATGCCCGTGCACTGACCGCTCACGCATTCGGCTTCGTCCGGACCACACGAGCACGTGCCGCTGAGGCACGAGCCCGCGCAGCAACCGAAGCCCTTGGGGCACGGGTCTCCGAGCATGCCGCAGCACGAGTCGCCGTCGCACTTACCGCTACAGCAGTCCTCCGCGTTGCTCCACGTGCAGAACGACCCCGCCGACAGGCAGTTCGAGCCGCCACCGCTTCCACCGCTTAAACCGCTCGCTCCGACGCCGCCCGTGCCGCTGGCTCCGCCCGTGCCGCTGGCTCCGCCCGTGCCGCTGGCTCCGCCCGTGCCGCCTGTGCCGCCTGTGCCGCCCGTTTCGCCTGTGCCGCCCGTGCCGCTGGTTGCGCCCGTGCCGCCGGTTGCGCCCGTGCCGTTCGTGCCACCGCTTCCCGCTGCTGCATCGGCGCCGCCCGTGGCCGAACCATCTGCCGAGCACCCGACGCACCAGGCAAGCACCCACACCACAACGAATGTCGTCCGTCTCTCCATGGCTCGCGCTTGCAGCGTACCACGTCAGTCGAGGATCCTGGCGATCGCAAGTGGCTCGGTGATGGTCGCGACGCTTCGAGATCGGCCACGATCCGCTGAGCCAGAACGGCATCGAAGCTGGCCTCGAACTCTGAATATTCTCCTTCGTTGGGCAGCACGAATACGGCGCTCATGGTCGTATCGCGAAACGGCAGTTCGAGGGCGCGCCAGTCGATATCGAACGCGAAGGGGTACCTCCACTGGCGAGCCATCATCGGGACGTCCGCCACGTTCTCGTTGGGGAGCGTGAACTCTCCCGGCTGGCATCTCAAGTCCGCCGGTGAAGTGCCCGGGGACGAGGCGGAGCGGCTCACACTGTAAGTCGATTCTTGACACGGTGCCTCATGACCCGGTTGTCAGACTGAGCAGCGCGACATCGGAGGACGATATCTGCCGACGCATGACGCGCGACGGGAGCGGTTAGCGCCGCAGCCCCGGGCTTGGGCGAGGCTTTGGGGAACCTGTGAGCCGGACGCTTGTCGGACCGGGGTGAAACGACCACGGCGGGGTCATCTCCCCGGCGCGACCGGGCGTGCCGCGGGTCGACGAAGAGAGATGCGCGCGGAAAGCGCGTCCCTACGCACACGAGCATCGCAGGCAAGGCAGGTCCCCATGAAGAAGACTCCAGAGCCCCGTGAACCGAGACGCGCCGTCCAGGTCGAGGCCCGGTGGGGCAACGATGTTCTCACCGTGAAGCACTTCGATCCGCCGCGTGACGTCTTCGTGGGGGAGGCGGGATTCGAGGACGGAGCCCCCGGCACCGGCTGCGGGGATCGGCGAATTCCCCTGGTGAGCGTGGGCGAAGACGGCGTCGTGAGCGTGGTCTACGCCGAAGGAACCACGGGTCGGAGGCGGGTCGACGGGTCCTGGGGCAAGGTTGGCGCGGGGGAGGCCACCGCACGCACGATGCCGCTCAAGGAAGGAGACTGCGCCGAGGTCTCCCTGGGCGACGTGACCTTCTCCGTATGCCTCGTGGGGCTCGACGCGCCGAAGCGCAGTTGGCTTCGCAGCCGCAGCGCGGTAGCCGCCTTGAGCATGGCCGCTTCGTCTGCCGCGCTTCTCGCCCTGATCTTCGCCTCCCGACCGGTGGGAGGCAACTCGCTCGGGCAAGGTGTGACCGACGAACAATTCGCGTTGATGCAGTATTACCTTACCGCGGCCGCGGAGCGAGAGATGGAGTCCAAGGAGGCCGATGGCGCTTCGAAGGATCATGCCGCGAACCGTGAAGGCGGCACCGGGACGCGCGCGAAGGGTGAAGAAGGCAGCATGGGTCACCCCGGACGAGCGGGGCAATCGCCGCGCTACGGGGTCGCTGGGCCGGAGGTTGATCCGTCGCGATCTGCCGCTATGAGGGACAGTGCACAGTTCGGGATGATTGGCTTGCTCAACACGGGAGCCGGTGGCGACCCGAACGCACCGACAAGCGTCGGTGGAAGCGGCGAAGCGATCGGGCTGGGCAGCATCGGCACGATCGGGCATGGTGTGGGCACCGGAGGTGGCTTCGGCTCCGGCCACGGGCGGCTTGGCGGAAGCCACCATGCGGGGGCCGGCCACGCTCGCTCATCCCGAGTCCCAGCGACCAGCGCGCCCACGCCGGAAGCGGCCATCGACCCCAACGGCAGATTCGCCACGACGTATCGTCCGGGCAGAGGCCATCTCTCTGCGTTCGAGTCCGCCATCGCGCGCGGTGCGATTCCCGCCGCGAGTCGCGAGATGGTGAGCGACATCGGCTCACGCTACGCACCTGAGTTCGGGGTCGACCCCGGCAAGGCCTTGGGGTTCCGGGCGGACCTCGAGCGCGGGAAGCTCTCCCCCTCAGGAGGGCCCTTCCACCTTCGCTTCGCCATTCGATCCGCGCCGGAGGCGAACACGGGGCGACCGCACCTGTCGGTTCACCTCGTCCTCGACGTCAGTGGGTCCATGCAAGGCGAGCCGCTCCAGCGTGCCAAGCAAGCCGCGCAGCACCTGGCGAGCAGGCTCCACCCGCGAGACGACTTCTCGCTCGTGACGTTCTCGAGCGAAGGGAAGGTGCAAGTGCCCAGCGGACCCGTGGGGCCGAGGCGGTCCGCCATCCAGCAAACGATCGAGCGCGTGGCCACCGAGGGAGGCACGAACATCGGGGCAGGACTGCAGCTCGCCTACCAGCAAGCACGGTCCCCCCAACCGGAAGATGCCATCCGCGTCGTGCTGCTGGTGTCCGACGGCCAGGCCAACGAGGGAATCACGGACCGCTCGACCCTCTCGAGCTTCGCGCTCGAAGCGTTCCAGTCCGGCATTCAGACCAGCACCTTCGGCGTCGGCGCCAGCTACGACGGACAGCTCATGAGTGACGTGGCTTCCGACGGCTCCGGCGGGTATTACTACCTAAAAGACGCCAGCGGGATCGGGCCGGCCCTTTCGATGGAGCTGGACCAGCGCCTTTCGCCCGTGGCCACCGCGGTGGAGGTGCGAGTACGGCTCCGGGAGGACGTGGACCTGCTGCGTGTGTATGGCTCCCGGAGGCTGACGGACGTGGAATCCTCACGCGTGCGTGCCACCGAGGTGGCAGCGGACCAGCATGCAGAGAAGCGCGATCGCATCAAGGCCAACCGGCAGAGCGACCTCGCCGGGGGCATGCGGTTCTTCATCCCGGCGTTCGCTGCGGACGACAGCTGCTCGATTCTCTTGAAGCTCCGGGCGCCCGCAGGCGTGACCGACCGATCCGTGGCGGTCGTCGAGGTGAAGTACAAGGACCGGATCGGCATGCGCAACGTGACGCACGAAGTGCCGATCTCGGTCGGGTACGCGAACAGCGCGGAGGAGAGTGCGCGCACGGAGGACGGCTCCGTGGTTCGCACGGTGCAGGGCTATCTGGCAGGTGAGTCCCTGCTCGCCGCGGCAGGAGCTCTCTCCGGGGGCGATCGGGTGCGCGCGACCTCGCTCTTGGAGGAGAGGGAGCAGATCCTGCGCACGGCGGCAGGCCAACTCGGGGAGCCTGCGTTCTTGGAGGATGCAACCCGTCTTGCGCGATTGCGGGCGCAGATCGGGGGAGGGACCGCGCTCGAGCCGTTGGCGCTGGCGACGCTTCTCGAAGCGGCGGGGCGGAATCACTTTCAGTAGGCGGTATGCGACTCAGGGTTGCGGCACACAGCACCCCTTCGGAGCGACATGAACGGCCCCCTCGTCCACGAAGTACACATGCGTGTCGTCCAGCGCCAGGGAGTTGGGCGTGTTGAGATCCTTGGCCACCAGCTCCGCGGCCCCGCCAGACAACGGCGCCCGCGCCACATGTCTCGCTGTCGAGCTGCCCCAGTACGCATGCGTATCGTTTACGACGAGGCTGGTGGGCAACGCGTCGGTCACCACGCGGATCTGCCCTCCTTGCTTGGGTATCGCCTGAATGGTATTCACGTCCGCGTAGTAGAGAGTCGCCCCTGACAGCGCCAGGTGGTTCGGGGCCAGCAGCGCCGAGGCCAGCGTCTCGGTCGTGCCCCCTCCCGTGGGCACCCGGGAGATCGATTGGCCCATCAGGCTGGAGAAGTAGGCGTGGGTGCCGTCCACTGCCAGCCCAACGGGGTAGTCCGTCGGCCCCGACAGGGCTTCCACCGAGCCCCCAGCCACGGCGACACGTCGCAGGCCTCCTGGGTAGGCCACCCAATAGGCGTATCCCCCAACGACCACCAACCCCTGCGGCGTACCCGTCTCCGGGGGACTGAGATCTGCGGAAGCCGCGCCGACCTTGTGGATCTTGACCAGGCGCCGGTCAGCATCGCGAAACGTGTACAGGTGCGTCGCGTCGAGTGCGAGGGGCGGGAAGAAATCACCTTGGGTCACCGCAGCGGGAGACCCACCAGCCTTGCTCACCCGCGCGAGGCTCGCAAACGACATGAAATACACGTCCGTGTTGTCGAGCGCCAAAGCCACGACCGCGAACGTGTCGGGGACCAACTCGACGGTGCACTGCGCCGCACACCCACCGCCTCCCGTACCGCCCGTTCCCGCCGCGCCTCCCGTACCGCCCGTTCCCGTGCCTCCCGTACCGCCCGTTCCCGTGCCTCCCGTACCGCCCGTTCCCGTGCCTCCGGTGCCGCTCGTGCCTCCGGTGCCGCTCGTACCTCCGGTGCCGCTCGTCCCTCCGGCGCCTCCCGTTCCCGCCGTGCCGCCCGTGCCGGCTGCGCCTCCCGAGGCTTCGCCACCTTCCTGCGAATCGGCTCCCGTATCGCCGGCCGTCCCGCTGTCCCGCGCTTCGTGGACGGTAGCGCCCTCGCAGCCGAGCAGAAGCAAACAAGCCCCAATCAAGACACGCATGTCGATGGCCGTACGCACCCCCCAACTCTACACGACCAGCTCGTCTCTGTCCTTGTCGAGGGCTGGCGAGGCCGCGTCGCAGCGCGAAGGGTCACCCTCCCCTCACTCCCAGTGACTCCACACCGGCCACACGAGCGCCGCCAGCCCGAAGACGAAGAACATGACCTGCATCGGCCAGTGCCAGCGAACCCAGATCGCGTACGGAATTCGCGCGAGGCCGAGGGTCGCCACCGTCACCCCGGACGTGGGGATGATCAGGTTGTTGAACCCGTCGCCCAGTTGATAGGCCAGCACTGCGGTCTGACGCGTGAGCCCGGACAGGTCGGCGAGAGGGGCCATGATCGGCATGGTGAGGGCCGCCTTCGTGCTGCCCGAGGGGATGAAGAAGTTGATGACCATCTGGGTCACGTACATGGCGTAGGCGGCGAGCAGAGAGGGAAGACGCCCGAGCAACGAGGCGGCGCCGTGCAGGAGCGTGTCGAGCACCTTGCCGTCCTGAAGGATGACGAGGATACCGCCCGCGAAAGCGACGACGAGTGCGGCGCCTGCGATGTCCTTCGCCCCAGCCACGAAGGTTCGGGCGATGGGCGACGGCCTCATGCCCGACACGAGGCCCGCGGCGAGGCCCATGGCGAGGAACAACCCGGCCAACTCGATGATGTACCACTCCAGCAGGACAACCCCGAGGACCATGCCGACCACGCCGAGCCCCAACACGAACAGCACGGCGGCATGACGGAAGGTAAAGGGGCCTTGCTCTTTCTGTTGGGCGAGGATCTCTTCTCGCCTGGCACGGTCCAGCTCGTACATGGGCGAGCGCGTGGGGTCGCGCCGCACGCGTGCCCCGTAGACCATGACCCACGCGATGGTCACGACGGTGGCGGCAAGCCACACGACGACGCGGTACCCCATCCCGGATAGCAGGGGGATACCGGCCACGCCCTGGGCGATCTGCAGGGTGAAGGGATTGATGAAGGCCCCGGCGAACCCGACCCCAGCAGCGACGAAGGACAGGCACACGCCCACCAACGAGTCGTACCCGAGGGCGATCGCGAGGGGCACGAAGATGAGGACGAAGGGGATCGCCTCTTCGCACATGCCGAAGACGGCGCCGAACAGCGAGAAGAACCCCATGACGATCGGGATGACGAGGAACTCCTTGCCCTCGAGGACCACCACCAGCTTCCCGATGCCCGCGGCGATCGCTCCGGTCTCGTTGAAGACGGCGAACGCCCCTCCCACCAGGAAGATGAACGCGATGATCTCCACCAACTTGAGGAAGCCTCGCACGGGCGCCGTGAACACCTCGATGGACTGAGGGACCGACGGGATCGTCTGAAAGGACCCCGGGACCACGAGCTCTCGCGTGGTCTCCCCAACTTTCTCTTGGCGTCGCTCGTACTGACCGCCCGGTAGGACCCACGTGGCCGCCGCTGCCAGAAGCACCAGCGAAAAGACAATGACGAACACATCCGGGATCTTCTTCATGGGTGCGGGTCCTTCTCCGGAGCACTTGCCGCGCGGAACAGAACCGTTAGGCGGTCCGGTCACCTTGCGCAACTTCGGACGGCAAAGACTGCTCCACGAGTGGGAGGTGGCCTGCCTCCCATTCATAGCTCCCGGTTCCGATCCCCACCTCACCAGTTCGACCACCAAAGGCGAGGTGCCCTGCCACCCATTCATGGCTCCCGGTTCCCGGTCCCCAGCTCACCAGTTCGACCTCGAGTGGCGAGGTACCACCCATTCATAGCTCACCAGTTTGGCCGTTGGCCCTCGCCATTGCCCACCCTCCCCTTCTGGCGTACAAGGCGCCCCGATGCCCGCACCCTCCCTGCCTCACCGACCGGAACGACGACGGCTCTATCGTCGCCTCGCCGACTGGCTGTTGCGGCACCAGGGCACTCCCCAGAGCATCGCGATGGGGTTCGCGGTGGGCATGTTCGTCGCGCTGACGCCCACGGTGGGCGTGCAGATGATCCTGGGAGGAGTGATCGCGCACTTCCTGAAGGGCAACCGGGCCATCGCTGCCGCCCTCGCCTGGATCACCAACCCGCTCACGATGGGGCCCATTTTCTACTTCAACTATCGGGTGGGAGCGCTTTTCCTGCCTGGAGACGAAGAGGCGGGCAAACGGTTCATCGATGCCATCAGCCCCGCCTCCCTGACGAACCCGTCCGGGTGGTGGGACGCCATCTTGCTCATGCTTCAAGAACTCTGGGGGGTCGCTGGCGTGCTGTGGGCGGGCAGCGTGATCGTGGGTGGCGTCGCGGCCGCCATCTCCTACCCGCTCGTCCTGCGGATCGTGATAGCGGAACGACGGAAGCTCGAGCGGGTGCGCACCTTGCCGTCGTTGCCGCCGCGGGAGCCGAAGGCGAAGCCCGCGGACGCGCTGAGCGATCGCCCCGAACCGGAGCCTGAGGAGAGCGCGCCCGAAGAGTCTTCGAAGTAGGTTTGGGTGCGAGCTATCTCGGGGGAGGGGTCCAGCGACGGACTTGCTATGGCCGGGATGCCGATGCCATGATCGCGCCATGCTGAACAGAGCACGCATAGCGGCCACCTTCGCCCTGGGGCTGGTTGGCTTCGGGGCAATTCCTCTCACTGGCTGCGGGCCAGAGCCCGAGCCGACCGTACCCAAGGCTCCCCCCTCCAACCGGGTCTCCTTCCGCCTGTTCGGCTACTCCCCCAGCGAGATTCGCCACATGCGATCGTCGCTGAACTTCCACGGCAAGGTGTTCCTCGCCAAGTACGATCCCGTCAACCCCGACCAAGTCTACTGGATCGACTGTCCCACGGAGGCAACCTACCGGTACGTGCCCGCGGACAACACGGTCGAGGAGCTGTACATCGAGAACGCCTCGGACCTTCGGACGAAGCTGCCGCTGAGCGTCGCGAGCTTCTCCACGTACTTGTCCCAGGGCAAGCGGTTACGCGTGCGTTTCGCGACCGCGGGTTCGTTCGAACTGCTCAACGACTTCTCCATCTCCGACGAGGGAACGTGTGGAGAAGCAACGCACTTCGTCCAAACAATCAGCGTCGGCGCCTACAGCGTCTCAGAGCTCACGGACCAGGGCGGAGGCGCTGAGGTGAGCACCGGTGGCCCCTCGGTCGGTGCCCGCCACAGCGACATGAGCCATCACAACGTCGGCATGGGAAACCTCGACGCGTGCGCTACGGCAACCACGGATGCCCCACCGAAGAATTGCCAGATGCCTCTGGAGATCTTGATGGTGCCGATCGCGAGCCAGCGAGTTCGCAAGCCCGCCCCGACACCTCGCGGCGATGACCCGGCCCCCTCGCCCACCGTCATGCCGCAGCCTACGCGGGCCGATGGTCCCCCGCCCGTGCCCGGCGCGCCCGGCGTCACCCACGAGTCATGCTTCGTGGGCATCAACCTCACACGTGACGCCCAGGTTGACCTCGCCTCCATCACGCAGCGTTGTGGAGCGCCGTTGGGTCTCGTCCCCGTGGGAGGCCCCATCGTGGAGACCCTCGCGGCCGGCCAACCCATGCACGAATACGGCGTCGACGTGGAGGCGGGCGCCTGCTACCGCATCTTCGCCGTCGGCGGACGTGGCGTGGAAGACCTCGACACCGGTCTCAAAGATCCCGCCGGCGCGTGGGTTTCGAAGGACATCCTCGACGACGCGTTCCCCATCCTCAACCCCAACGGGCCTTTCTGCGTGAAGCAAGGCGGACGCCACAAGCTGCTGGTGTCCGTCGCGAAGGGCTCCGGCAGCTACGCGGTTCAGCTCTTGAAAGTCAGCCGATAGACAAAGGCAACTCACGAAGGGAAACAACCATGGACGTCCGTGTCACTCGGGCAGCAGTGTGGGTTGGACTGGCCTCGGTGGTCGTCGCGTGCGGGCCGAAGGCCGAGCCCGACCACGCCGGTCGGGGTACGGTGGAGGCGGAGTTCAACCGCTGCGTCGAGCAGGAGAAGTACGGCGAGGCCAAGGGCTGCTGGCACTCCTTCCTCGATCGCTTTGGCAACGTCGCATCCTCCGCCGAACAAGCGTACGCGAAGGAGCATGTCGAGATGGGCGCGCCGCAGCCGCCCGCCCCCGGCCCCACCGAAGACGACGCGGTCACCCGCGCCGCGAAGAACACGGAAGGGCTCGTTCGCTTGCAAGAGAAGGACACCGGAGGCACGGAAGCCCAGCCCGGGTTCCCGGCCCAGCGTGTCGCATTCGACCAGTGCTACAAGGGGTTCCAGGTCACCGGCCGGTCCGAAGGCGACGTGGTCGGCCTCGGCGAACGGTGCGGCGCCCCCTGCGGCATGCTCCCGTTCTCCGGTGTCATGTCAGGGGCACAGCGCGAGAGTGACAACGTCGATGTGTACGGCATCGACCTTCGCGGCGACCGCTGCTACCGCTTCATCGCCGTCGGCGACAGCAACATCAGCGATCTCGACGCGGCCATCGCCGACTCCGAGGGCAACGTCTTGCTGCGCGACGTGTACACGGACTCGGCGCCCATCCTTGGCCCCGAGGAGCCTTTCTGCCCGACCGCGGCGGGCCACTACAAGTTCGTGGTGTCGGTCGCCGGCGGGGAGGGAACGTTCCACTTCCAGGTCTGGCAAGGCGCGCGTCCGTAGAAAGTCGCCGATTCATCCGGCGTCCGAGTCCCCCTGCAACAGGTCCACGAGGCGAGGAGCGAAGGCTCTGGCCACGTGCTGCTCCACCCTCTCGGCGGTATCGAGGCTCAAGCACTCCATCGCGACCTGCTCGGCCTCTTCACGAAAAACGCGACGCAGGCACTCCTTGACCTCGGGCACCGCGGCGCCCTCCATGGACAGCTCACGCAGCCCCAGCCCGACCAGCACGATAGCCCCGAGTAGGTCCGAAGCCATCTCACCGCAGACCGACAGTGGCGTTGCATGGCGAACGGCCGCCTGCGAAGCCGCCCGCACGAGCCGCAAGATCGATGGATCGAAGGCGCTAGCCAGATACGCCAGCGATCGATTGGTGCGGTCCGCCGCGAGCGTGTACTGAATCAGGTCGTTGGTGCCGAGGCTCATGAAGTCCGCCTCGACCGCGAACAGGTCTGCGAGCACGACGGCGGAAGGGACCTCGAGCATCACGCCCAACGGGATGTCCTTCGCGTGATCGAGCCCTCGACCATCGATGTCCTCGATCACGGAGCGGAGCATCTGCTGGGTCTCACGCAGCTCGGTGATCGTGGCCACCATCGGGATCATGATGCGCACGGGTCCGTGGGCGCTCGCACGGACCATGGCTGACAGCTGCGCGCGAAGGATGTCGGGGTGGGAGAGGCCGAGGCGGATCGCGCGCAGGCCGAGCGCGGGGTTGAGCTCGGGCGGGACCGAGATCGAGGACGCGAACTTGTCCCCCCCGATGTCGAAGGTGCGCAACGTCACGATGCGCGGAGCCACGGACTCCACGAGCTTGCGGTAGGTCTCGTATTGCTCCTGCTCGGAAGGCAGCGACGATCGATTGATGTACAAGAACTCAGTGCGATACAGGCCGACGCCCTGAGCGCCCCTCTGCACCGCAAGAGGAGCTTCTTCCGGAAGCTCGATGTTGGCGCGCACCGTGATGGGCGTCCCACACGCCATCACCACGGGCAGCGCCACAGACTCCTTGAGCTGGTCCTTGCGGGACCGATGCCGCTCGGCGCGTCGCTCCGCCTGCTCGTGCTGCTCCTGCGTCGGACGGATGACGACGTCCGCGCGGAACCCGTCGACGACGACCTCGTCCCCCGGATTGACGTTGCGAAGCGCGTCCGTGGCGCCCACGACGGCGGGGATTTCGAGGGCCCTCGCGATGATGGCGGTATGGCCGGTACGTGTCCCCCTCTCGGTCACAATACCGAGGATGGGCTCGTGGGCGAGCGCCGCGATGTCTGCAGGCGAAAGGTCATGAGCCACCACGACCCCCGGGTGCTCGAGGCGAACGAGGGGGTGATCATCGAAGCCACCCCGCAGAACGCGCAGGAGGATCTCACCCACGAAGTCGAAGTCGTGCCGTCGCTCTCGGAGGTACGGGTCCTCGGCATCCTCTAGCTGCTCAGCGAACTCGCGAAGCGTGGAGGCCACCGCCCACTCACAGCTCTTTCGGTCGAGCCGGATCTTGCGCTCGACTTCTTCGTGAAGCACAGGGTCACCGAGCATCAGAACGTAGGCGTCGAGGATCGCGATCTCGCCTCTGGCCTTCGCGCTCGCGGCAGCAATGACCTGCTGCAACCGCGCCTCGCCTTCGCGAACGGCGCCGCGAAACCGGTCCACCTCCACGTCGACTTCCCAGTCCGGAATCGTCCGCCACTTGTGGCGCGTCGCCGTACGACCGATCACGATCGCAGGCCCCACGCCAACACCCGGAGACCCGCAGAGCCCGCGCAACGTGACGGACACGTGGTTGCGTACGCCCGGCTCCTCGGAGCTCATTGGGGTTCCCCGAACCGGTCCGCGATCAACACACCGATCGCGTCCACCGCGTCCTGCGCACTGTCTCCACGAGCCACGACATCGAGCACCACACCCTTGGCACCGCAAAGCAACAGAACACCCATCACGCTCTTCGCGTTCGCGCGCTGCCCTTCCCGGGTGATCTCGATCTCGCACGGATAGCGCGCAGCAAGCTGCACGAGCTTGGTCGCCGCTCGCGCGTGCAGCCCCAACTCGTTGACGATCTCAAAACTCGCTTCCGCTTGTTGCATGCGTCGCTCACCCGACCCCGCGGCCCGAGCCGCGGACACCACCTCCGATGATATCCGGTTCCGATACCCGGTCGGAAGATACGTCGCGGTCAATGTCACGATGGGCCACCCGAACGTCCACCCCCAACGCCTCTTCCAGCCTTCGTGCCAACTCGACCGCGGTGGCCACGGACCGGTGCCTGCCCCCAGTGCACCCCACCGCAATGGTCAGGTAGGCCTTTCCTTCCCGCTCATACCTCGGAACACAGAACGAAATGAGCTCGTGCGCCCGATCGAGGAAAGCCTTCGTGTCCGGCACCTCCATCACGTACGCCAACACGGCCTCGTCCAACCCCGTCTGCCTCCGAAGCCCCTCGACGAAGTACGGGTTCGGAAGGAACCGCACGTCGAGCATCAGGTCCGCATCCGCGGGCGGGCCGTACTTGAAGCCGAAAGAAAGAAGCCGGATCCGCATACGCCCACGGTCGGAGCCCGTCCCGAGCAGATCCACCACCCGCCGCCGCAAGTCATGGACCGTCAGCCCCGTCGTGTCGATGACGTCCGTCGCCCGCACCCGGACCTTCGCCAACCTCTCACGCTCGGACGTGATGCCGTCGAGCAACGCCATCGCACCACATTCAGGTCCCTCCGGCGTCGTGGAGAGGGGATGGGGACGACGGGTCGCGCTGAAGCGACTGAGGAGCGCCTGATCACTGGCGTCCAGGAAGAGCACCGACAGGCGCACGCCAGGCTTGCTCTGAATGGCCTCGAGGGCGGCTCCGAAGTTGTCGAGAAACGCGCGAACCCGAACGTCGATCCCCAAGGCAACCCGCTGGACGGCCACCCTTCGACACGCGTCGAGCACGTTCTCGACGACCGTGGTGGGGACGTTGTCGACGCAGAAGTACCCGAGGTCCTCGAGCGCATGCAGGGCAGTGGACTTGCCCGCCCCGGACAAGCCACTGACCACCACGACGCGTTCAGAGGCGCTCGGGGCCAGCGGTCGGTCAGAGCTTCCCTTCGCGGAAGACATTGGCCCGGGACCCGAAAATGGATTCGTCATCGTACGTATCCCCTTCGCGACGGAGCCTGCGCTCGATCGTGTCGTAGAACTCCTTGGCGGAGTGGTGGCCCGCTCGCCGGGAGAGCTCGTCACGTGCGGCGATCTCGACGATGGCGGCCATGTCCCGACCGGGCCGGACGGGCAGGACGATCTCGCGGATCTTCACGTCCAGCAGGTCGTAGTACCGGTCGTCGACGCCGAGGCGCTCCTGCTCGGGTTCGTCGGTGGCGGAGCAGAGGCACACGACCACGTCGATGCGCTTGCGGTCACGCACGGCGGTGACGCCGAACAGCGTCTTGATGTTGAGGATGCCGAGCCCACGCACCTCGATGTGGTGACGCAACAGGTCGGCAGGCGCGCCAAAGACGTTTCCTGGGAGCCGGTAGTCACACATCACGACGTCGTCGGCCACGAGGCGATGCCCCCGCAGCACGAGGTCCAGCGCACACTCGCTCTTGCCGATGCCGCTCTTGCCGAGCAGGAGCATACCCACCCCGAAGACGTCGACGAGGACGCCGTGCAGTTGGGTGCGGGGAGCGAGCCGCTCGTCGAGGTACCCTTCGATTCCCTGGATGACCTGTCCCGTGCGCTCGGCAAGACGCACGACGACACGGCCGGCGCGCTCGGCCGCGTCCTCCATCTCGACGGGCAAGGGCAGACCGCCGGTGACGACGACGACGCAGACGTTCAACGACAGAAAGGCAGAGATGGCAGAGGAGCGTGCGGCAGGAGACAACGTCTTGAGGAACGAGATCTCGGTCTCCCCGCAGACCTGAACGCGGGATGCGACGACCCCATGGAAGTGTCCTGCGAGGGCCAAGCCCACGCGCTGCACGCGATTGTGAAGGACGAGTGCTCCGTCCCCGGCACGTCCAACCATGCCCTCGAGGGTCAGGCCGAGCCGCGGGTCCGCGAACAAGTCGCGAACGGACAAGGGCTCCTGGGGCGTGTTGGGGCCTTGGGGGTCTATGGCCGCCCCTCCTCTCCCGCCACGATCACACCGAACGCATCCGCACTGTCGGGAGCTTCGAGCAGACGATCGCGCAGCGCACCGTCGCGCAGCAAGCGCGAGATGCGGGCCAGCATGCGCAGATGCTCGCCCGTTGCGCGTCGCGGGCCGACGACGCCGACCACGATCTTCGCGGGCCGACCATCGATCGAATGAAAGTCGATGCCCTCCGGACACAGCAGGACCGCTGCCGTCTGGGTCTCGAGGGCGTCCATGGACCCGTGCGGGATGGCCACTCCATCCCCGATGCCCGTGGACTGAAGGTTCTCCCGGTCGGTGAGGACCTTGTGTATGGACGCGGCGTCCTGCCCCGTGCCGGTCGCAAGCAAGCCAGCGAGCGCTTCGAGGACCTCCCCCTTGGCCCTGATGCCGTCCCGGTGCCGCGTCACTCGCACGCGGTCTTCCGTCAGGATTTCGGTGAGACGCATGTCGTACGCCGTGATTCCGTTCGGTCCTCACGACCGGCTCACCGGCCGTGCTTCTGATCCATCGCGGCCCCGCGCCGTGTGCGCGGGCGCTGGTCCGGACCCATACGACACGCGCCAGGCGCGGTCGAGACTGTGATGCAGAAAAAGGGTCCGCCCGAAGGCGGCCCGCGTCAGTCCTTGGGCTCGATCACCTCGCGGTCCTTGAGCCCTTCCGCGCTGCGCTTCTTGGTCTGAAGCACCCCCTTCGAACCCCGAATCTGGCGATCCAGCTTGTCGATCACCTTGTCGATCGAAGCGTACATGTCCTCACTTCGCTCGCTCCCGTGGAAGTGATCACTGCCCGCATGCACATGTACGTCGGCAACGTGGTCCAGCTTGTCCAGGCTCAATGTCACCTGTGCGCTGAGGGGCTTGCGAAGGAACTTCTGAAGCTTGGCCACCTTCTCGATGGCGTACTGCTTCACCGCTTCGCTGGCCTCTAGCTGCCGAAATGTGATGGCAATGTTCATCGACAGTCCTCCTGGTCACAGGTGATCGTCCGGTGATCTCCCGCTTCGCTCGCGTTCTTCTCGCCCGGTTGCCGGACCCTTCAAAACAGTTGCTTCCGTTTCGAAGAGGCGAGAATGCCCAGCATCTCCCTGTACTTCGCCACCGTCCTCCGCGCGATCTGAATCCCCTCCTTCTCCTTCAAGATCTTCACGATGGCCTGGTCACTCAGCGGCTTCTTCTTGTTTTCCTCTTCGATGATCTTCTTGATCGCCTGCTTCACGCTCTCGCTGGCGATGTCCTCGTCCGCCACACGACGGATCGAAGAGTTGAAGAAGTACTTGAGCTCGAACAACCCTTGCGGCGTGTGCACGTACTTGTTCGTCGTCACACGCGAGATCGTCGACTCGTGCATGCCCACAGACTCTGCGACGTCACGCAGGATCATGGGCTTGAGGTGAGCCACACCCTTTTCGAAGAAGTCCCGCTGCATCTTCACGATGCAGTCGGTGACCCGAATGATCGTCTTTCGCCGTTGCTCGATGGCCCGGATGAGCCACTGCGCACTGCGCAACTTCTCCCCGATGAAGTCCTTCGCGGACGGGTCCCGAAGGAGCTTCTTGGCCAGGGACTCGTTGATGTAAAGGCGCTGCAAACCCCGATCGTTGTCGAGGACGACGAACTGATCGCCGTCCTTGATGACGTAGACGTCGGGAGTGATTCCGATGGTACGGTCGTCCGTCTCCGAGAAGTTGCGGGCAGGACGGCTCTCGAGCTTCTGGATTTCCTTGGCGGCCTCGTAGACATCCTCGACGGGGATCTTCAGGTCCTTGGCAATGGTCTGGTAGGCGCGCTTCTCGAGGTTGTGCAGGTGCTGCCCGATGATCTCGCACTCGAGGTCGGTGTAGCCGAAGTGTTCGGCCTGCACGACCAAGCACTCGCGCAGGTCCCGCGACGCCACACCGACCGGGTCGAACAGCTGGATCATCTTCAGGACCTCTTCGGCGTCGTCCGGGTGCAGCCCCGCCTCCCTGGCGAGGTCCTCCACGGACAGGTCCGGGGTCTTGGTGCCGTCCGGCCGCTCGACTCCCTTGAGATCGAGGTACCCGTTCTCGTCCAGGTTGCCGACCACGAGCTCCGCGAAGTGCCGCTCCTCATCCACGAAGTCGCTCACCTGAAGCTGCCACCGCAGGTGGTCCGCCAGGCTGCGAGGCTTGGTGAGGTTCTGGTCGATCGGGGGAAGCTCCTCGAACCCGCTTCGCCCCTCGCCCGGCATCGGCTGCTGCAACGTGCGGTTCTCGAGGAACTGCTCCCAGTCCACTTCCTGGACCTTCCGCTCCTCCGCTCGATGCTGCATGTCGGTGTCGGCTTCGTGCCGCTCCGTCTCCCCGATCCGCTCCTCGAACGGTCGCTCGCCCGGAACGGTCTTCGGCAACCCGACATCCGTCACCTCTCGATGCCGTGGCTCGATGTCCTCGTCCGAAAGCATCGGGTTGGCGTCCATCTCTCGCCGCACTTCGTCAACCAACTCCATCCTGGACAGCTGCAACAGCCGGATGGCTTGCTGCAACTGGGGAGTCATGACCAGCGAGAGCGTCTGCTTGAGCTGCTGCTTTATCTCCATCGGCTCACAAAGTGCCGGCCCCAAGCTCCGTTGCCCAGGCCACCCGCACGTGCATCATTCCTTGCATGAACGTCGACCATGGTAGCACCAGCCGCGCGCGGGGTCGCGACCAATTTGCACATCATCACCCATCCATCGACCCTCCAAGATACCGCTCCCGCACGAGCCCGTCCGACATCAACTCGGCAGGCGTCCCCCATACCTCCAGCCTTCCGTCCAACAACAACCCCGCCTCGTCACACACCCGCAACGCTATGGATGCATGGTGATCCGATAGCAACACCGCAAGCCCCTCCCCTGCCCTCGAACGCAACGTCTCCGCCACTCGCATCGCACCCACCGGATCGATCCCCGAAAAAGGCTCGTCGCAAATCAACACCCGCGGCCGCACCACCAAGCTCCTCGCCACCTCCAGCAACCGTCGCTCCCCTCCTGACAGACTGCCCGCCCGCACGTTCATCCTATGCCCCAGCCCCACGAGATCCGCCCAGTACACAGCTCCCTTGCCCTCACCCCCCACAAGCCGTTCGAACGACACCAGGTTCCCTCGCACGTCCAGATCCGGCAACACACTCGGCGTCTGCGGGATGTACCCCACTCCCATCCGCGCTCGACGCCACAACGGCTTTCGGGTCACTTCCGCCCCGAGCAACCAGACAGACCCCCGCTCCGGCGTGCGCTCCCCTACCAGCACCTCGAACAGCGTCGTCTTCCCAGCTCCCGTGGGACCCAGCAGCCCCGTCACACGCCCCGCATGCAAAGACAAGCTCACCCCCCGCAGCACCGGGCTCCTCCCCCGGCTCACCTCCACCCCCCTCGCCTCGAGTACCGCGCTCACTTCGGAACGCTCGGCCCAGGCCTCGACGAGGGCGCCGGCCATCCGAACGGCATGGCCGAGGTCACAGGGACCGACCCACGAACCTGCTGCAACGTCATCCGATGCGTCTTCAGGTCCACCGAGACCTCCCGCGCCTGCATCCATGCCCCCCCGCGACGAAGCCTCACGTCCCCACGCAAGTGCAGCACCCGACGATCCATCTCGAGCTCCGCTTCCTCGGACCTCGCGTCGAGGTCTCGCAACCGCGCCCGCACCCCGCCCGATGCCTTCGCCCACCGGATCGCCGGCACCTTGTCGTACAACGCCTCGAGCGTCCCACAGGTCACGTCCAGCTCTCCCCGGCGCATCCGCACACTCCCAACCAGCGTCGCCCTCCCGCTGTGCAGGTCCACCTCGAGACGGTCCGCCTCCACACTCACCGGCTCCCCGTCGACCACGGCGAGAGGCTCCGCTCGCACCGTGGGAATCGTCACCCATGCGGCCGCCACCAGCCCAACCGCCACGCCGATCCACCACGCTCGATGCTTCACATCCGCACCGTGCCGCAACCCAGCCCCCCACGCAACACGAGACGTCCCTCCCTGATCCGGAGCGAAGCGCCGGGCGGAGAGAGGAACCTCTGGACCTTGCTTTTCGAACGGTGAGGCGGTCTGCCACCCATCAGGTGCCTGGCGCTCCTTCCCACGAGCCGGGTCAGCATCGATCGCTTCGGAGGCACAACCCGTCGCCACGCGGCTACCCACATCCGCACAAGCAACGAAACCATCTGCGGCTGCGGAATCTGCGGCCAACTCCGATGGCCCCGGATCAGGGTCCCTCCCGGCCGCCCGCCAGTCGCTTGCTCCGGCTCCGAGGCATGACCGTCATGCCATCGCCTCGTGCAGCGCGCGCAACCGCAACCACCGCGGATGAACCTCGGCCCCACTCGCTGCTTGATCGTGCACCGCCATGAGCCGGTCATGCGCGGCCATCGCGCACGCGCGCGCCACCCGCCACGTCGGAAACCCTGCCAGCTCCTCCAGCCCCCGCACCGATGCCGACGCCCCCCGCAGGACCGACGCCACCGCCTCACGCACAAGCGGCTCCAGCGACCCATCCACCCCCGCCACGTCGACCATCGCCGACGCCATCGGTCCCGTCATCCGCACAAGCAACCGGGCCTCGGCATACGCCGACGCGTTGACGTCATCCACCCGCACCCCAGCCACCCGCAGGGGCCTCAGATCGTCCCGGACCCGCAACGCGGCGTCCTCCAATCGCTGCACGATCCTCTCACACTCCGTACGATCGAGGTTCAGCAGACGCGACGCGCAGGACACCACGTCCCGCGAGTCTCCCTCACCCGTCGGAGCCGCCTCCATCTCCTCTGCAAGCTCGCGCAGCCTCCGAGCAATGCCGAGCGCCTTGCGCCGTAGGGCTCGCGCCCGCAACGCGTCACTGCGATTCACGATCGCCGACGACAGCAAGGCCTCCACGTCTTCCCACCGGGATTGTCGGATCGCATCGTCATCCCCCATACGCCCTGCAAGCGCAAGACGCGCGGAGAAGCACACCACATCGGACATCGAGCCCAGACCGATCGCGGCCAGCCCTTCCTTCACGTGACGCATCAGCTCTCCCGCCCCGCCCTCCGCGATCCGGTCGAGCTTGTTCACAAGCACCTGCACCGGCGTCCCCACATCCGCGATGCGCGCAAGCACCCTGCGCTCGCTGTCCTTCAGAGCCTGCGTCCCGTCCAGGATCCAGAGCACCACGTGCGCCTCGTGCACGGCTCGGGACGCGGCCGCCACGTGGTCCGCATCCGGCGCGTTGAACCCAGGCGTATCCAGCACCTCGATGCGACGCAGCCGCTCGATCGGCGCACAGATGTGGACTTCCCGCACCGCAAGCGCCCCGGCACGCAGGTCCGCCAGCGCACCCTTCAACCCCTCGTGCGGCACGATCCGATCCGTCCCCTCCGCGGTGACGATGCGAGCGAACGGGTCCGGCGCCCAGCTCAGCCAGTGCAGGGAAGCCGTCGTCGGCAAAATGCCCGTCGGCGCCACGTCCGCTCCCAGCAGGGCGTTGATGAACGTGCTCTTGCCCGCGTTGAATTCCCCCACCACAGCCACCCGCAAGGGCCGCCGCTGCTCCACCGCAAGCGCCTCACAAGCACCGACCAAGTCAAGCTGATCCAGAGCAGCCGCCGCCTTGCGAAGCTCCCCCAGGATGCGACGGAACGCTTCGTCGCCTCCGTCGTCGAGCCACGCTGCGTAGGCCTGCACGCGCAGACCGTGCGCCATCCCACCCGCCGACGTCCCCGTGACCGTATCGAGGGCGGCCAACGCGTCTTGTTCGCGCCCTTCCTGAAGCGCACGATGCGCTTCGAGAACCGCCACCCCCTCGCGCGGCGCCCGCACGCCAAGCACGTCGACGGCCGCCGCCAACGCTTCCGCGTCGCTTCGGTCGAGCGCGATGTCGTACAGCGATCGGGCAGCACTCGCGTCGCCGGCGCGAGCAATCCTCGCAAGCTCTCGGCGCGCGTCCCCCTCACGCCCCTCGGCCATCGCCAGTGCCAGCGCGAAGCTCGGTTCGTGCAGCCTCCCGCTCGCCTCGAGAACATCTCGCACGCGCCTCACCTCGAGCACGTCCTGGGACTTCGCCAGAAAGGCCGCAAGCGCCTCGCTCGCACCGGTCGCTTCCAGCACGTAGGCACGCACCAGCAAGTCGAGCGCCGTCGGCTCCCCGAGCAACCACCGAGCACGCCCCACCGCCAGCGCCCCACGACCGTCCAGGGTGCCCGGCTCGCCCACCACGCCGATCGCGCTCGCGATCCCCCCGCGGTCCCCCACCATCAACGCGAGCTCCAATCGTCGAAGCGCCACGTCAGGCTCCTCCGCGTGAAACCGAAGCGCGTCGAGCCAGCGGCTCGCCCGCCAGGCATCCCCCCCCCCAAGGTCCATGTCCGCCAACGTCAGCAGAGCACGACGCCGCGCCGCCGGGTCCATGTCCGGTTCCAGCGCATTCTCGAGCACCTGGGCCACCTCGGCGGGCGGTGCCCCCAAGCGGATCAGACCGTCAGCTAGGCGCACCCAAAGCTCGCCTCGCCACGGGGCAGACTCGCAAAGCTTGCGCAAGGCGGCCACCGCTTCCTCGTCGAGCCAAAGCGCCTCGCACGCGTCCACGAGGATGGCGAGCCCAGCAGGTGAGTTGGGAACCTCGAGGAGCAAAGCTTGGGCGTGCTCCCGCGCCGCAAGAGGGTCTCCTCGCTCAAGACATCGCAAGGCCTCGCGGCGCCGTTCGTCTACACCGCGCGCGAGCAACTCCACGCGTCCCAACCAACTTGCCACGCTGTCTGCGAGGGTGACCACGAGCCGAGACTACCGCAGAAGCCATGCCCATGGGCGAGACGAACGTCGTATCGATCGCCAATCCCCATCGCCTCCGGCTGCCTCGGAACGCACGTCAGAACACCCAGTACAGCGCCCCCAGAATCGCAGTGGCCACCACCAGGGCAAGAGCCAGTAGCGCGAGAGAATATCGCTCGTTCGACCGATGACCGACCGAGTTCCCGACAACGGTCCCCGCCAGCAGTCCGCTCAATGAATGCAAACGCCGATGCCTTCGAAGCGCGTGTTGTTGCCCTTCTTCAGCTCGAGGAAGCCATTGTTGGCGTTCGCCTGCGCCCGCAGGTAGGCCGCCGGATGTGCCCTTGACAGTGCGACGAACACCGTCTTCGCCCCCCCAGCAGGGATGGCGGGCGTGTCCACGTCCTTCGTCTCCACCGACTGCTCGTTGCAGGCCATGGAAGACACCCGGGTCTTGGACGTGCCCGCGTTCACCCACTGGTTCAGGTTCCTGATCACCACCCTCGCACCGTCCACAGACTTCCCGTTGGGCAAGGGGACCTTGGTCCACGCCAGAGACTCGATCGTGACGTCGGCCTGTCCCGCGAAGAAGTACGCGGTGCACGAGCCCGCATTCGTCTGCCCCGCCACCAAGACCTGAGTGACCTGACCGGCAGCCAGATCGGTCGCAAGCACGGCAGACCCCGGCCGCTTGTCGTTCGGGTACGTCCCGTCGAGCGTGGACTCCGCGTGGATGCGCGTCCCCGCCTTGATGGTCTTGGTTTGGTTGTTCCTGACGCTGTAAACCCGCGCGACGTCCGAAGCCCCATAGCTGCATGTGAGCGATATTTTGACGCTGAGCACGTTCGGCGCGCTCACGGGCATGTCCGCGTCTGCGTCGGTCGACCAACCGGCAGACGCCATCCCGAAGATCCCCGCAACGATCCAGATCCTGTGATTCATGAGACCCCCTCCCTGCGACTCGTGATGCAGAAAGCCGGTGCGAGCCGGCCCCCGCAAATTTCGGTGCCGTACCGGTCGATGCTCGACCGGATCCGCTTCGCGGTCCCTGCTCACCCCCTTTGCAGTGCCTGGCAATTCCCCCCACCAGGCCAACGCGTGTTGGACGAACACGACGGTTCGGAATTCACCCCCGACCAGGTCCTCTGCCCTCCCCTCAGTTCCCCGGCCCATCCGCCTCGGTGCACGTTTTTCATAGCCCCCCGGCCGGCACCGGGCAACCCAGTCGTCCATGGGAGGTGGATTACGTCCGAGTCACCGTCGCATCGCCCCCCGACCTCAGCCCTGCTCCACAGGGTGCCCCTCCGCCTTCCATGCCAGCACCCCTCCCTCGAACAGACGCACGTCCTGCATCCCCTGGTCGAGCAAGACCGAGACTGCCAGCACGGTCTGACGTCTATCCGGAATCGGATAGTTCCGGAGGACGCGGCGGACAAAAAGCTCCGTACCGTGTGGGCCGCTGGCAGAGACGCTGAACCCCTAGCTATCGCTAGGTGGGGCACCTGTTTGCCGCTTCTGGCCTCCCGGTGAGGAGGTTCCGGGCCTGGCTCTCCACGGCATGTTCGGCACCCCGTGCTCAATCGCAATCGGGATTCATCTTGCTTCCACCTGGCGTGCCCCACAGAGGGAGCCTGTTGAACGTAAGCCCCCGCCCCTCCCCGGTCAATCCGCAGACTCGCCTTTTGTCGACCAGGCCACTTCACGCGTCCTTGCCTGACTCACCACTTCGTCGCGACGGTACAGGAGGGCATGCGACGCGTTGTGTCGCCAGTACTCGGCGCCGTCGCGGAAGTGGGCACGAGCCGGGTCAGCGATCTGGCCGCCGGCAAGCGCCACCGTGGCTTCGGGCCCTTGGTTTGCGAATCTCACCGCAAACCGCAACGCCGCCCCTTCGGAGAAGTCGAAACGCGGCGCGTCGGAGGCGTCGGCCCGCGCCATCGAAAACGCCGATGTATCGACCGTGAACAAGCCTCCTGGCCTGGGAAAACCGTTCGGGAACGTCAAGTCAGACTCCGGCGGGATCGAGAGCAACCCCATCGTCGGGTCCGGCGGTGCCAAACGCACCGTATGCAACAACCCCCAACGCCACCGTTCCTGGTCGTCCCCAAGATGGTCCCCCAACCAACCCATCGCATCGAGCCAGGCCGTCACGAGCCGCTCGTCCCGTGACTCGACCTTCTCCGTGGTCAGATCGTCCCACAGCAGGCTGTCGCGCAGCTGCACGTCGTAGCTCGCGAGCGACTCGGCCGGGGTCTCCAGCAGGTGGAGCAGCGACCGAACCGGCAAGCCCTCGGACACGGCGAACAGTCCCTGCATCCCGAGACCAACGGCCTCCATCTCGTCCGCAAACACGCCGTGAAGCAATCGCACCAGCCACGCGTGGACGAGCAACGCCGCACGAGATGCCAGCGCGTCCCGCGCATCCACCGTCAGCGAGAGGTCCGCAGAGGTCACACCCGTGCGCATCTCGAACCCTGCCTCCGCCTCCCACGAAGCCAGCAAATCGATCCAGCCGTCGGGGCTCGACGACACGAACCGCTCCGAGGTCGCCAGGTCACTGAGCAAAGGAAACGTGCCGGGCTCGTCCCGCTCGCGCTGCACTCGCTTCACCGCATCCATCAGAAACGGAACCAGCCGCGCCGCCAGGTCCGAACGCACGTCCCCCTGGATCGACGCCGCCTCCGCAAGCGTCAGAGGTTCGACCGCGCTCCTCAGCCTGTCCTCGATGCGCCCCTGCCGAAAACCCGCGTCGAAGCTGCAAGAGAAGAACGCGCGGGCGCCGTCGCTCGCCACGTCGTTGGACGGGTCGTTGTCGAGCGTGCCGCCCACGGGGTCCGCGTTGGCGGTCACGACGTACCCGGAGGCCGGTCGCTGCACAACGGGGATGGTGGTCGCGGCAAGCTTTGCCACCCACTCGGCGCTGCCATCGCCAGGCAGGGCAAAACACGGCAAGCGACCTTCGTACGTCGCAGCGTCCCAGGCGCTCGCCCGGTCATCGCGCTGGGGCACGAGGGTGGGAGCGACGTACAGCACCTCATCCTGGTCTGCCACGACGAGGCTTCGCACGGAGGAAGGGGAGAAGCCGACCTGCGACAGCGCTTGCTCCGCGCCCTTCGCGGCGAGCATGCCCAGGGAAGCTTCGAGATCGCGCGTAGGCTCCAGCCCGGACCACCGCACGGAGAGCGCTCCCTCGTCAGGTTGAAGCGGCGCAACCTGGTGGTCCACGAGCACTGGCACGACGGGGCCGTGGTGAGGCACCACGCGCACGTCCACCACGATGTCCGCCGCGTCCGCCACCACAATCGTCTCCTTGCGCGACACAATGGGGACGAGCCCATCGCGAAACTCCACGGCGGTGGCAGACGGGTCCAGGCGCTCGACGTAAACGTCTGCCACGTCGAAGTAGCTGGCAGCGGGGCTCCACGCGAGGTCACGGTGAAAGCCGTAGGCGACCCCCGGCACACCGGGCAGGGCAGCTCCCGCAACGAAGGGACCTTCGTCTCCGCGGTCGTTGGAAATCTGGATGTGCACGAGCCACAGAGGCGCTGGCGAGGTCAGACGGAAGTGCGCGTCGACGGCAAGCATGGATCCGCCGGAAGCGGAGCGGGTGGGGTCGACGGCCCACGCGTTGGAGCCGACGCTGCCGTGGCTGCCGAAGGCGAAGGCAGCAGAGCGCCATGCATCGAGCGCGGGTGCTGCGAAGGAGGCTAGGCGGTCCGGGCCGGGGAACGATGAGGACAGGTCTCTCGCTTGCCAGGGACGCAGCGTGTCGGGGGAAGAGAGTTCGCCGAGCGTGGTGGCCGGACGCGGCGGTGCGAACCGAAGGAGATCGGGGAGCATCCCGGCACGTCGCCGGAGCTCTGGGTTCTCGCTGTTCGCCGCCCCTCGGACCGCGAGCACGAGCTGGGAAGCGGCCAGCTCCTGGCCCACGGACCAGGACATCGCGAACTGCATCAGCTTGTCGATGAGCAAGGCATCCACAGCGCTGAAGGGCTCGAAATGCGACGATCGGAACGCCTGTCCTGCGGGAGGCACAGGGGCACGGCCCTCCCGGATCTCCTGAAAGTGCTGGGAGACACCGTCCGCGAAGGCCTCGACCCACGGCCGCACGACCGGAAGCATGAGCTCGACCTCACGCTCCGCCACGGCACGCAGCCCGAGCGTTCGCATGACAATGTCTTGGTCGATGGTCTCGGGGGATACTGCCCCGAGGATCTCCGCGGTGCGACCGTGCGCGGACCGTCGCAACGACTCGATCTGCACGGCGCGGTCCCTTGCGACGGCATAACCCTGCGCTCGAAACGCATCCTCGTGGCTCTGTGCATAGATATGGACGACCCCGTAAGCATCGCGCACGATGTCGACGGGAGCGGAGAGTCCCTGCAAGTCGACCTTGCCGTCGATGGGCAAGCGATCCGCGAGGGGACCTTCGACCTCGGCGTGGGATGATGGCTCGTGGGCGACGGGTCGAACGAAGCCGTCGGATTCCCAGCAACCTGCCAGGGCTGCGACGCACGCGAGGGTCCAGGGTCCTCGGAGACGAAGGGACATGCGGGGACGGTAGCTGGAAACGGGCGCGTGCGGAACCCGCGAATCCGTGGCGGTTGGCGGGGCAGGAGGCGGCAGAAAACTGGGCCACCTGCGCAAGATTCTGCGACCGTGAGGCCATGACCTTGGCAGACGTGTGCGAGCCGCCCCGCGAACCCGGCGGGGAGGTGCGATTCCTGGGGGCTTCCGCCCGGGTACGGCTGCGAGGCGCGGTGGAAGCGAGCGGATGGTTGCTGGTGAGCGCTCCTCCACTGGGGCCTGGCGCTCGGGGCCAGCTCGCGGCTCGCATCGAAGAGGCCGTCGACACGGCGCTCCAGAGGCGCGGCGCAGCCCCCTCGGGGGTGGGCGCAGACGCCGACGCACCACGAATCTTGGAAGACCAGCTCTACAGGGCACGACGCGTCGGGCTGCACGGGCTCACCATTGCCCTCGAGTCCCTGTCGGGGCTCATCGGGCCGCAAGGAGCGCTGGGCGACGAAGACAGTGCGTGCTTGCGATTTTGGTCGACGGCAGCGGCGGCACAACCCGTGACGCTCTGGCTGTCACCCACGGACATCGGGCTGCGCGCCTATGGCCCGCCCGTGGCCCTGCAGAGCCTACTCGGGTGCAAGTCCGAGCAAGAACCCACGGTGGAGGGGAGGGATCCGATGCCCGAACCTCGCGCCAAGACCCTCGGCGCAGACCCGAACAGTTGGCGCCTGTTGGCGAGGATGATGGACGATGCGCAGGGGCCGAAGCCCTTGTCCGCCATCGAAAAGCTTTTCGTACAGGCCTACGTTCCTCTCGCGGAGGCAGTCCGGCGCGGAGAGCGTGACCCTCGCGCCCGGGAGAGTCTGGCGCGGTTCAGTGCGAGCTTCGAGAAGAGCTACAAGGAAGCCTTCGCCGCCGCCAAGGTCACGAACAAGCGTCCACAGATGGTCCTCGACATCCCCCGCGTGTCGTCGCGCATCGCTCGGCTGCACGGCGCAAGAAGCATTGCCTTGGTTCTGGTCGACGGCATGCGGTTCGACGTGGGGTTGCGGCTCGAGCAGCTTCTGCAAGCCGAGCTGCACGGCAGGGCAGCCCTGGCAGAGCGCGTGCTGCTGTGGTCCGCGTTGCCCGCAGTGACGATGGTGCAGCTCAGGTTGCTGGACAAGGGTGCCCAAGCGCTCTCCGAAACGTTGGACACCCCCGAGATGCGCGAGGGGGAGCTTCCCATGGGCAGGGGTCGCACGGCATCGACGGTGCGACGGATCCGCGTGGGAGGCCGTGAGATCCACAAGCTCGACGTGATCCAGGCCGACCTGACCGCGTCGGGGTTGCCGGAACTGCAGCGGCTGGACGCGCTTGCGCAGGCAGCAGCGTATCCACTGCTTCAGCTGGCCGCCAAGATGCCAGCCCATACGCTGATGTTCGTGTTCGGAGACCACGGGTTCGTGTTGCCTTCGAGCGACGCCGGGACCGGGCCTGCGGAGCCGTCGGGGGCCCGTCCGGAAGAGGTGCTCGTGGCGGGACAAGCCTGGGTCCTCGGCGGCGTGCACTAGACCCAAATCAAGCGCTGTGAGTTGCCTGGTTCGAATGGGACCACAGAGACGCGGCGAACTGGTGAATGCGGAACCGGGAACCGGGAATGGGCAAGTGCGTTGGTTTCCACTTCCCGGCTCCCCATGCCCGGTTCACCAGTTCTGGTCCTAACGCTCGCCTTCGGCTCGGATGGCCCCAATCCCAAGCACGTTCTTGGAACAGTGCTCGAGTTGGGACGAGACAGGATCACGTGGACGGAGCGCCACCGGCATTTGCGCCACGGACATTCGTGACGGTTGCGTCCCGCATCGCACACACCTATAGACGTCGTGGGCTGTTCGTTCGCGTTGCGGATGGCCTCGATCCGCAGGGTCGCAGGCTACCCAGCCGGCAGGTCCCAGGCATGCGTGAGGCAAGTCAACCCATCGGTGTCATCGGAGCCGGGTCCGTGGGGACCATCCTCGCTGCCCATTTCGAAGCCTCGGGACGTCGCACGGTCGTCGTGGAATGCGGAACCCGATTTGACCAGGTGAAGACGAACGGCCTGCGCATCACCGGGTCCCTCCCCATGTCGGCCAAGCCGTGGCGCGTGGCGCGAACGCTGGAAGAGCTATCCGACACGGACAGGGCGGCTCCGTGGCTGTGGTGCGTGTGCGCGAAAACCTGGTCCGTACCTTCCCTGCTTCCTTCCCTCAGACGGTGGCTTCCGCCATCCGCTCGCGTGCTCAGCGTGCAGAACGGCATGGGGGCGGAGGACATGCTGGCAGGGACACTCGGGCCTCATCGCGTGGCGTGCGCTGCGATCAACTTCGCTGGCGGCATCGCGGACGACGGGGTCTCCGTGCGCTTGTCGTGGTTCAATCCGCCCAACTACGTGGGGGTGTGCTCGGGCGAAGACCGAACGGCGGAGGAAGCGGCGACCCTGTTGACCCAAGCGGGCTTGCCCACGGAGGCCGTATCGAGCGACCAAATCCGACAGCGGTTGTTCTACAAGACCGTCTTGAACGTGGGGTTGAACGCCCTGTGCGCCGTCACGGGCATCACGATGGGGGAAGCGATGGACATGCCCCACACGCGCGCCCTCGCTCGAACGCTCGTCGAGGAAGCTCTCGACGTCGGTCAAGCTCTCGGCCACGACTTCGGCCCCGATGCGATCGGCCAAGCCATGCGATACCTCGACCTCGGGGGCGATCACAAGCCGTCCATGGCCGTCGATCTCGAACGCAAGGCGCCGACCGAGATCGACTTCATCAACGGCAAGATCGTCGCGCTCGCCAACGCCCATCCCGACCTGTGCGTGCGAGCCAACCGATTCCTCGCGTCGCTCGTGGTGACTCGAGAGGTGAGAAACGGCACCCGGCGCGTGGAAGACATCCCGGCTTACCTTCGGGGCGCGTGACCCGGACAGCGCCTCACTCCCCCACGAGGATCGTCTGCTCAGCCCCCAGCGTGGCGAAGGCCTCCGGGGCATTCTGGTTCGCATAGCTGACCGCCACCCACACCGCACCGCGCGCGACACGACTCACGGTCACCTCGTCGATCTCTCCCACCCACGGGTTGGGGAAGTACGATCCGACCGTCGCGCCCCCGAGAAACAACGTGTGGCCGGCGACGTCCGGCTGGGTTGGATACTCGATGGTCCCGTCCGCCACGCCATCCACGTACAAGGTCCACGCCTCCGACTCGCCCACCGCGTTCCTTCGTTGCGTCCAGACGACTTGGCGCCATTCCGCGTCATTCACGGGCTTGGTCGAGCTCAGGTAGCCGACCCAACCGTGGTCGATGGCGAGCTTTCCGGTGGTGAGGCCCAGGAGCTTGTCGCCCGGCTCGTGGCCCGCGTCCTGGTTCTTTGCCATCAGGCTGATGGGAAGCTCCGAGCTCGTCCGGATCCAGGCCGAAACCGTACAGTCAGCGTCACCGAGGGAAATCGCGTCCGCACCCTCGATGTCCACGCGGTCATCCTCCCCATCGAACCGCTGCGCACGCCCGATCTTGCCTGGCACGTCGTGATTCCCGGATTGCACGCCAGGGTGCTGACCCGTCACCGAGTCCACATGGTGCACGCCCGAGGCCTCGTCGGTCGCGGGCTCGTCCAGGTGCCACACAGCCTCGAATCCCTCCGTCCAAACCAGGGCAGGACTCGGCAAGGGAGGTGGCGAGGGGTTCCCGTAGTACACGAAGATCTTGGTGTCGAATATCGCGCGGAGAGCCGGCACACGCACCCAGGCCTTCAGCGACCCGAGCACGGGATCGTACGACACGATCTCGTGCGGAAGCACCGTCGTGCCGTCGTCCATAGTGAACAGAAAGTCCTGGGACGAAGTCGCCCGCTCCGCCAATTCGGAATGAGCGAACGACACGAGAAGCGGGAAGCCCAAGAGGTCCGCGTCCACGAGCGCTTTCGCCACCGTGAGAGGACGACGGTACAGCCACGCGTCGTCGTACCAGTCCGCCGTGGGCACGGTGCATCGGCTCGCATCGATCGAGCAATCGTCCGTGCAGGCCAGGGTCCCCGACGGATACCCGAGCTGCTCACAGCTCGCGCCGCCCAGATCAGAGCCGTCGCAAGCTTCCTGTCCCTCGACGAGATCGTCGCCGCACGTGTAGCAACGGGAGGTGTCGAGCAAGCATGCCTTGGAGCATCGGACCTCGCCGTCTTCGCGCCCTGCGACGGTCTGGCATGTGGACGAGCTGGGCGCGAACCCGTCACACACCTCGTCCCCTTCCCTCCTGCCATTGCCGCACGTGGCGCAGTCCGAAGGATCCCACCGACACTGGGAGGTACATCGAAGCACCCCCGAGCTTTGGCCGACGGCCGTCGCGCACGTGCCGCCGGCGAGGTCCTCACCGTCGCAGTCTTCGAGCCCTTCACGCACGCCATTGCCGCACGTGAAGCAACCGGAGATGTCGAGGGTACACTGCTCGGAACAACGGACTTCCCCGTCGGTGAAGCCCATGTCCACGCAGAGCGCATCGCGCAGGTGCCTGCCGTCACATTCCTCGTGGGAGTCGAGGTAGTCGTTACCGCAGGAGCTCGAGGCGGTGCCACGCCCGGAGTCGTCGAGCGTGCACGAGCCCAGGGCGGACGCGATCAACGTCAGCAAGAGCGAGCCGGGGACGGGACGAGAGCGAGAGCGAGGGTTCATCGTTATCGGGGGCTTGGGGGCTGGGATGATAGCATCGAGGGCCGGGAATGCAGAACTCGCGAACCTTTCGGGAAGGGGGAGCGGAGGAGTCTCGCGTCCTGGGTCCGGCAAGCGCGGGAGAACAGGGGTTGTCGGTCCGATGCGAGGCGCGGATTGACCTAACGGAGCCAGGCCACCAAGCTAGGTCTCGATGAGCCTGCTTCCCACTCCCTTGAACCGCCACGCCATGCGCTTGGTGCAGGTCCTGTTCATCGCTGGCGCGGCGGCCCTCGCGTACTCCTTCGTGGCCTCGGCGCGCGACGGGGAGTTGCGAAAGTCCTGCACGAGCGTGTGCGCGATGGCGCCGGCCTACGCTGGAGGCGACCGGATGGCCCCGGACTTCGAACTGGCCACCGTCGGGGGGGCACGATTTCGTCTGGCGGACCATCGGGGCAAGACCGTGGTTCTCGTTTTCTGGAACACCGCGTGCGATGCGTGCAAGAAGCAGATGCCCGGCCTGCGACAGCTCGCGGCAGTCTTCCGCCATGACCCACGGTTCGAGATGCTAACCATCGCCGTGGACGAATCGGAGACCGAGGTGAAGGCGGTGCTGGAACAGCACACGGGAGTGACCGATCCGTTCGCTGTGGCGCTCGATCCCGAATCCGAAGTCGTGTTGGGGCGCTACGGAACGAAGCTGTTCCCGGAGACCTGGGTGGTCGACCCCGCAGGCGTCATTCGGATGCGGTTCGATGGACCGCGGGACTGGTCAGGGTCGATGGCGATGGACCTGTTGAGAAACGTCTCACGAGGCGCCATGTGTCCGATGACGGTGGAGTCGATGGTTGCGCGGGGACCGGGCGCACAGATCTGTCACGAAGCGGCAAGGTGACCGACGGCACGAGGGCGAGGCATGCCACGACCGCCGTTGTCCTATTGTCTTGCGGGTGAGAGAGTGCGTGCGTAGGCTCGCAGGTCGCGCTGGTGTCTGGGCGGCGTGGTCGCCCTGCATCGCCCCGAAGGCGCAGGATCTAAGGAGCAGAGGTCATGAAGACAACTTGGGTTTCAGCGCTGACCCTGAGCGTCGCGCTCGGTTGCGTCGTTGCTGGCTGCGGAAGTGACGACGAATCCCCGATCTACGGGTCGGGCGGCA
>CAZAWR010000029.1:91555-95463 GCA_964488865.1 uncultured Polyangiaceae bacterium
CGGGTGGAGCCACGGGCGGCACGGGTGGAGCCACGGGCGGCACGGGTGGAGCCACGGGCGGCACGGGTGGAGCCACAGGCGGCACGGGTGGAGCCACAGGCGGCACGGGCGGAGCCACAGGCGGCACGGGCGGAGCCACAGGCGGCACGGGCGGAGCGGCGGGCACGGCTGGCGCCGCAGGCTCGGCGGGCACGGCTGGCGCCGCAGGCACGGCTGGCGCCGCAGGGGCCGCAGGCGGAACCGCCTGCGTGGACCCGACGGCCTGCCCGAGCACCACAGACTGGGTCTGCGACGTGGACAGCCAGACCTGTTCGGCTGGTGAGTGTACCGCAGGCACAGATTGCGGAACGGGATGCACGAGCGCCACGGGGTGTTGCCTGCAGCAAGCCGATGGCGGGCCTGGCACGTGCTACGACCTCTGCAGCCCCTACGATACCGCCTATCCCTGTCCGGCGAACCTCGATTGCTCGTCGGCCGACTACGGGCAGACCATCGGGATCTGCTTCCATGCCGGCGCCGGACAAGTCGGCCAAGCATGCAATCCCGCGGGAAGTCCGGACGTGCTCGGGATCAATTCGGGTTGCGTGGCGGGAGCCGTCTGTCTCAACGATGGCACCACCGATGCCTGCTACGAGACCTGCGGGTTCTTCACGTCGAATCCCGACTGTACCGCAGCCAATGCGACTTGCGCGGTGGGAGGTATCTGCGTGGACGACGCGGTCGTGATCGATCCGGTCGCCATCGGGGAAGCCTGCGCCGGGACCGCGGCGGAAGGGGACTTGTGCGCACCTCGCGGGGACGGCTATGCAGGAGTCTGTGTGGCTTACGGCGGCCCCGCGCTGACTTGCCTCGAGCTGTGTCCGGTCCTTTCGACCACCTATGCGTGCCAAGGAGGGGCCGAGTGTTCCGACGTCTTCGCCGCGCCCTTCGAGGGTGACATTGGGCTCTGTCTGCCAGCCCAAGCGGAGTGCGTGGACCCGACAGGTTGTCCGAACACCACGGACTGGGTTTGCGACGTAGATACCCAGAGCTGCGTGGCAGGCGAGTGCACCCCAGGTACGGACTGCGGGACCGGATGCACGAGCGCCACGGGGTGCTGTCTGCAGCAAGCTACGGGAGGGCCCGGCACGTGCTATGACCTGTGCATTCCCTTCGATCCCACGTACCCGTGCTCGGCGGGGTACGAGTGCGTGTCTGCAGCGTACGGACAGTCCATCGGCATCTGCTATCGCGAAGGGGCAGGACAAGTCGGCCAGGGATGCAATCCCCCGCCTGCGGAAGACGTGATGGGGACGAGTTCGGGCTGCGTTGCCGGTGCGATCTGTCTTGGTGATGGCACGACCTATGGCTGCCTCGAGACGTGTGACTTCTTCGGGACCAATCCGAGCTGCACGGCGGATGGCGAGAGCTGCAATCTTTACGGGTATTGCAGTGCGCCTCCGCTCACCATCAATCCAGCGGCGATTGGCGCGAAGTGCGGAGGCGCAGCAGCCGAAGGGGATCCCTGCGCGCCTCGGGGAGACGGCTTCGCGGGCCTGTGCTCGAACGAAGGAACTGGCCCCTTGTCCTGTACCGAGCTGTGTCCGATTTACAAGAGCTACACGTGCGCCGGTGGGCTCACTTGCAGCGACGTGCTCGCGTCACCGCTCGCCGACGACGTGGGGCTTTGCCTCTAGCCAGGATCACACGGGGGCCGAGGCCAAACTGGTGAATGCGGAACCGGGAGCAGGGAACGGGCAAGTGCTTCGGTTTCCACTTCCCGGTTCCCCGTGCCCGGTTCCAGCCCGTTGGCTCCTCTTCAGCGCAATTCAATTTGGATCACCCAGGACTTGAGTCAGTACCGGGTCGTGTGAAGTGAGGTGCGAAGGTCAGGGGCAGAACGCCATCTTCTCGAAGCGGGAGGTCGCGGTCGCAGCGGCGGGGTTGTAGCGCTCGGGGATCGTCGCCTGGTCGTAAATGTAGGCGAAGAACGACTCGAGCTCCTTGACCTCGGACTGATCGGGACGGAACACCACGGCGTCGTTCGGGCTCACGGGATTGTCGTCCTCGTCGAACAGCGGGATCATGGAGTCGGCCATGACCTTGGCGATGTAGTTGGTGGTGACCATCACGTACTTGTCGCCGCCGAGCACCGTAGAAGGTGGGTTTGCCCGGTCCCAGACGAGGGTGTCGAACTGCTCCAGGCCGTCGGTGTGGTCCGAGTCCATCCACAGCTTCATCACGCGGCCGTTGTCCGGGACGAAGGCCTGCGCCACGCTGGTGATGGCGGCGCGCGAGCAGTCGAACTCCGCGACGAGCCCTCCGCCGGTCAGGTCGAAGGAGCTGGATGCCTGACCGCGACCGCTCGTGAACTCGAAGAGCAACCGAATCGCCCCGATGGGCACGCGCACACGCACGAGCGGGTAACCCATGGTGTCATTGAAGGGGCTCATCCCCAGCGGGACGACACGGAAGGCATCGCCCACCGTGATGGAGCCGGTCTTTCCCTTGAGCAGCTCCGTGCGGATGGTCCCACCCGCCTGGATCGCGAAGTCCGCGGGCATGCCCAGGGCATCGAGCGTCAGCAGATGCGCGTCCGCTGTCAAAAATGCCATGGGCCGCGTGCCGCCCATGTCGAAGGAGGTGGTCGCAAGCTCATAGAAGTACAGGTCACCGGGGACCAGCGGGTCGTTCGTGACCGTCGTGCCCAGCGACTTGCTGATCAGGTACTCGAGCACGGTCTGGCCGCCGACGTCACCGGACGACTCGATCGTTTCCACCGCCTCGTCGATCATGGTCACGTACTGGGCATCGGGAACGATGGCGTCGGTAACGGCCATCAGCGCCTGCGTCGCCGTGTCGTAGCTGACCGACTTGGAGACGTCACCCGGGATGGTAAGGTCGATGCGACCCACGAAGGCGCCGTTGGACCCACCGTTGAGGACCAGAACGTCCTTGCCGGTCGTCTTGTTCTTGACCACCACCGGGGCTTCCGACGACTCGTGGGCGTGACCGCTGATGATGACGTCGATGCCCGCCACGTTGGCGGCGATCTGGTCGTCCTCACTGAGCTCCGGTTGTTCCGGGGCCATTCCCGCGTGTCCGAGCGCCACGACGAGGTCGACCTTCTCGTCATTCCGCAGCTTGTCCACGATCGGCTGCAAGTCCTCGTAGAGGTGAGGCAGCACCTTGGCGGTGTCCTCGGCTTCGTCCTCGGAGACGGCAACCTCGGAGAAGGCGACGGGCGCCTTGAAGGGCGCCTTGTACGAAGCGTCAACCCCCACGTAACCGATGAAGCCGACGCGGACTCCTTCGTCCGTCTCGAGGATGCGATAGGAATGGATGGCACCGTCGCCGGAGGGGTCGGTCGAGTACAACGCCTCGAGGGCATCGTCGTCGGCGCTGGAGGAGGAGAAGTGGATGTTGGTGGCCACGATTCCGGGGATCTCCCCCTCATCCTTGGCTGTCTGGAGCGCGGCCACGAGGTTGGTCAGACCCAGGTCGAAGTCGTGGTTGCCCAGGGTCGTCATGTCGTAGCCGAGCTTGTGCATGAGCCGCCACTCGAGCGAGGCGGTGTCGTGCACCATCTGGGTGAGTGTCCCCATGGAGTTGTCGCCCGCGCTGACCGTGATGGTGGACAGGCTCGCTGCCGCGGCTTCTTCACGCAGGTCGGACAGAAGTGTCGCTCGCCGCGCCACGCCACCTTGGATGGCACCGCTTCCGGCCACCGTGGGGACAGGGTAGTCATCGCGCTCCGGGCTGTAGCCGATCAGGTCTGAGTGCTCGTCGGATGTGTAGAGAAGGGTCAGCTTGCGATCGGCCGGCGCGCCGCCCTCGCCCGCCCCTCCCCCGGTTCCTGCGTCGCCAGCACCTCCGCCGGTGCCGCCCGTGCCGCCCGTGCCGCCCGTGCCGCCCGTGCCGCCCGTGCC
>CAZAWR010000030.1:0-94682 GCA_964488865.1 uncultured Polyangiaceae bacterium
CAGTCGTGCGCAACGCGAGCGGGGTGGTGTTCAAGAACTCGACCTTCACCGCGGGGGATGGCGCGAAGGGGGACGATGGGGTGGACGGCGCCGTGGGCGCAAATGGCCCCGAGCCGACGCTGGCGCAGCGCGGGGCTAATGCGACTTGCACAACACCGCCCCCCACGCACAACGGAGGCGGCTGGGATCTCGCGCAAATCATCTGCGGTTCGGAGGGGGGCACGGGTGGCAGCGTGCTTCGAGGCACGGCAACCGAGACCAAGAGCGGTGGCAACGGGAGTGACGGAGAACTGAAGACCAATCTCGTGCCCCCGGTAGCCGGAGGCGGTGGAACCGGGAGTACCCTTCCGGCCGTGGCCGGCGGTGTGGGCTCTCCCGGTGCGGACGGCCTTGCGGGGAACAACGGGGTCGCGGCCGCCGCGGCCGGGGCCTTCACCTCGAGTGGCTTCACCCCCGCCTCGGGCGTGCCAGGCACCGACGGCTTTCCTGGTCAGGGCGGCGGAGGAGGCGGCGCGGGAGCCTCAGCGATCAGTTGCACCGGGGCCAGCGGGGGCGCCGGCGGCATGGGCGGCTGTGGAGGCAAGCTGGGCACCAGCGGCAAGGGCGGCGGGAGCTCCGTGGCACTTCTTTCCTGGTCGTCGGACGTGACGCTCGAAGACTGCTCGCTCGTTTCGGCAACGGGTGGCAGCGGCGGACGCGGAGGCCACGGCGGCAGGGGAGGGAACTTCTCTCTCGGGGCCGATGGCGGAAGCAGTGGAACAGGCATGGCCCGCGGCGGAGACGGAGGCAACGGAGGCTCTGGCGGCCCCGGGGGTTCCGGCTCGGGTGGGACGGGCGGGCTTTCCTATGTTCTGGTCGTCCACGGTGCGGAACCCACGAAGGTAGGGACGGTAGCCCTCACGCCCGGAAGCGGCGGGCTGAAGGGAGCCGGCGGCCAGGCGGTAGGCGGCATCAAGGCTCCCGATGGTTCGGGCGGCGATGCGGGGGCCACCTTGCTCGTACCTTGAGTGGTGAGCGAGTCCATCCCGCTCCCATCGCAGTCCCTGTCAGGATATTTGAGCTGTCGCAGAACCGAGCCCGTGCTCGAGACACAGTCGACATTTTCCGGCGACGGCGACGGCGACGGCGACGGCGACGGCGACGGCCAGAGCAACAATCCTCATCGGGATAGCATGGCTCGGGAGGACTCGACGGCCCGGGTCGCCAAGGTAAGAAACTGCGCGAAAACAAGTGACTCCATCCCGGCTCGGGCTCGGGCTCGGGCTCGGGCTCGGGCTCGGGCTCGGGCTCGGGCTCGGGCTGACAAGAGGGTTCCATTGTTGTTGCGCGGCCACGAACACCGCGGGTTCTGCAGGGCCTTTCCCTCAGCCTTCTGCGCCAACCCGGCCAAGGATCGTCCGGCAACGAGACGCCTCAGGCCATTCATCATTCTCTGTTCGCATTCCGTGTTCTCAGCTCCTAGTTGATGTCAGGCCTCCGCAACAAATCCGATCCACTTCCGTGACTTCTGCATCCTCCTACAACCCGATCCAAACCGCGCCCACCCCCGTAGTGATCAACGCGATAGGAAACCCGACACGCAGGTATTGCCAGAACCCGAACCCGCCGACCTCGCGGGCCGCTTCCGCCACGATGATGTTGGCCACCGACCCAAGCAGCGTGAGGTTGCCCGCGAACGTTGAGGCCATCGCGAGCAGCTCCCATCCCATCTTCGGGTCCGGCAGTGTGTCCATCTGGTCGCGCACGACCAGGATGAACGGCACGTTCGAGACAATGTTGGACCCGACGAGGAAGATGGCCGAGAGACGAAGCCACCCCAGCAAGCCGTCGTCGTCGCCCCCGGACAGGGGAAAGCGATCGAACAGCCACGCCGGGGCACCGCTCTTGGTCAGGCCTTCCACGACGACGAACAGGCACGCAAAGAACAGCAGGAGGGACCAATCGATCCGCTCCCAGAGGCGTCGTGTGTCGGTTCGGTGGATGAGCATGAGGAGGGTGAACCCGCTGGCGGCGGTCCAGGCGAGGTCGCCGCCGAGGGTGTAGACCACGGCGCTTGCGGCGATGACGCCCATGGTGACCTTGGCGCGCCAGGAGATCGGAGGGAGGGCTTCGGGCTTGGAGAGAACGAGCCCGGAGAGGTCATGACGAAAGGACAGCCAGAGGACGGCGTGATTGATGGCGAGACCGACGACAGCCACGGGGGCCATCAGCAAGAAGTGCTCGCGGTACGAGAGGCCTCCGAGCATCCCGCACAGCATGTTCTGTGGGTTGCCGACAAGGGTGGCGACGCTCCCCGTGTTGGCCGCGGTCGCGAGGGCGAGCAAGAACGGCAGGGGAGGTAGCTTGTGCTTCTGGATGAGGCGAACCACGAGGGGAGCACCGAGGACGCATACGGCGTCGTTCGTGATGAGGGCGCTCAGGGCGCCGGCGCTCCACACGACGTACCCGAGCAAGCGCACGGGCGTGCGGGCGGCGACCACGAGCTTCTCCTGGGCCTGCTCGAAGAACCGCTCGAGGAACAGGAACGCGCCCATGCCCATGACGCCGAACAGAAGCAGAATCGTGGCACCGTCGACCGACGAGAGGGCTTCCTCGGGCGTGAGCACGCCGAAGATGACGAAGGCAACGGCCCCCACGAGTGCGCCGGCAGGACGGTCGAGGCGCAGCCACTGCAGACGCCGGGCGGAGATGAGCACGTACGCGACGACGAAGATGATGATGCCGACGACACTCATGAAAGAAAGCGCCAATCTCGAAGAAGCAGGCGTCGGCGGTTACTTCATTCGCTCCCGCACGGCTGCGAGGGAAACGCCGAAGAGCTTGCGCGCGATGGGTTCGAGCTTCGCCTCGTCGCCGACGATGTGCATCGTGCGGTGCGTGTGCCGCAAGCGCTCCCATGCGGCGTGGGTCATGGCCGGGGAGCTCGTCTCGATCTCGTAGAACCCTCCGAGGGCAGGCTTTCCCGGCTCCGTGGGCCCGTCGTTGTAACTGTTCACCACGTCACCCGCATGGGGTGCGTCCTGCTGTTCCCACATGCTGTTGACGTAGGGGGCGCCGGCCACAGGCCCATCGAAGGACACCACGGTGAGCATTCGCGCCGAGGGGCTGTAGCTTCCGAGCACGGGCTTGGACCTCTCGGGGGACAGACCGATCTTGCTTCGATGTTGTGCGTCGCACCGGAAGAAGAGAACCCCGGCTTTCTCGTCGACCACGAGCCTTTCGGCAGGGACCTTTCCGAAGTAGTTGTCGTTGACCACGGGCCCGGGGGCGGAGGTCTCGAAGGGGACGATGACGACGGTGTCGGCGGACGGGGGGTACATGCCGAGGACCCAGATGCTGAGCAATCCCCCCTCGCGCGTCCACGGCTGAGGGCCAGTGTTCGTCACCTCGTTGACGGTCTGGTAGGCCACGAGCTGGAGGCCGTCGGGCAGGGCGACGGACAGGTGGGTGGACACGAACGAGGCATCGAGAAGCTCGATGGTGCGGTCGACGGCGAGCTGGAACTGGGTCCCGGTGTGGTTGGTCACCTGGATCGGCTGCTGGAAGCGAGCGAGCTTGGGGGATTGATCGACGACCTTCCATGCGCCCTCTTGGAACGACGCGGGGGTCTGCCAGTGCTCGAAGGTGAAGGGTTTGCCGGGTGGGAAGTAGAGGCCGAATTGGCCGCCTTCGGGGCCGAGCCAGAAGCGGTCTTCGCCGCCGTAGTTGTCGAACTGGGTGCCGGTCTTGCGTTGCTCGATGAAGGACCGATGGATCCAACCGAGGCTGGGCCCGTCGGGGGCGACGGCGCTGGTCATGACGCGCGCCTGGTAGGTGGGGGAGACGAGGACGCGAGCGCCCGATTGGCTCTCGAGGACGATCACGTCGCCGAACTTTCGGAGGAAGGCTTCGTCTTGGCGGAACGAGGGGGCCGTGGAGGCAGCTGGAGGCATCTCGGTGGTCGTGGGGGTCGGGGGTGGGGACGTGGGGGCAGGCTGGGGGCCGCCGCAAGATGCGACGAGGACGCTGGCAAGGGCGAGAGTCTTGATGCCGCGGGGGAGCATGGGCGCTACCGTTGGCGCGCCTGGTGCTGGAAGTAAAGGGTCAGGGCGGCAGCCAGCGAGGGTCGCCTTCCACGATCCAGTCGAAGGAGGCAAGGAGCCTCTCGGCGACGCTACCGCCGTAGGAGTGTCCACCGCCGGGGACGTGCTCGAGGCGCGCGTCTACGCCTCCTTTCTGAAGCCATCCGAGGGATTTTCGTGCCCTCTCGGCGCACGGGTGTCGACCGCACACGAGCAACACACGTTGGCCGCCACCTTGCCGGAAGCGGGTCGCGGTGGGCACGTCCCACTCGCCTTCCCCGCCTTCCACGAGGATCAGGCGTTGGAAGAGGTGAGGGTGTTTGACGACCATGAGGGCGCCCATGGATCCCCCCTGGGAGTACCCCGCGTACACGACGGGTCCGGGGGCGATGCGATCGCCGAAGCGCGCGTGGAGGGCTTCGAGGGCGGCAAGCACTTCCTTCTCGAGGGCGTGATGGTGGCGGAAGAAGAAGCCCAGGTTCTGGCCCCAGCCCATGCGCGTGCCCTGGGGGCAGAGCACGAAGCCTCGGTCTTGGACGATCTCGCGCCAGACTTCACATTGCCAGGTAGGCCGGTCCCCTGCCCCGTGGGCGGCGACGAGGACAGGCAAAGCACGGCGGGCACCGGACGGCACGGAGACGATGGCGTTTCCGTATCCGGTCACGGATAGGGAGGCGAAGGGAGGGTCTGGTGCGACGGGGTCGGGGGGGTCATGCGCGTCGAGCGTGGCGGAGTTCGAGGCGGAGGGAGTTTCGGGCTGGAGCGGGAGGGACGGTGGTTCGGAGCGCGGCGGAACGTTGCACGAGAGGGCAAAAAGGATCGAGAGGGTGCCGATCACGCGGGAAGCGAGGGGCTTGGGGCAAGGACAGCGAGCGCTCACGGGCGTGAGTGTAGCAGCGAGTTGGTCGGACCTACCTCGGGCAAGCCATGGCCCTACATCCACACCCCGTGCCGCACAGAGCCACCGTGGCACGCGTGCCACACCTAGTGCGTCAAGATCAGGGTGAGCCAGGCGTAAGCAAACGAACAGTCGCGCGTTGTGTCCGAGAGATTGCGCATGGGAACCACGAGAGTCCCTTGGCAAGCGGATTGCAGACCTGGAGAACACGATGAGCTGGTTCCACCGCACACGGCACAATGCAGCACTCGCCGAGGAGATGTTGGAAGAGCTCCCGCCGCGGTCCACGCTCTTGCCGCCTCCCCCTCCTGGCATCGGGCTCGATGACGCTCCTCGCACGATGCGTGTGCCCGTTCGTTCCGAAACCGCGCTGGCCGTGTCCCATGCGGTCATCGACGAGATCGACGGCAACTACGACGACTTCACGTGGGAAGAGGAAGAGGACGAGCGGCCGACGATGCGACGACATGTTTGTCGTCCTGCGTCCCCGACGATGCCCTGCCGGATCGCGTAGCTGACGGCCGGAGCATCATGCGACGTGCTAGGCTCGGGCGCTCGAGGACTCGGTCGCATGGACACGCCAGCGGAACGTCGAGAACCAGGGCGCAAGCCGCCCACGCCGCGGAGTGCATTCTGGCTTCGGTTCGGGGCGGCGCACTTCGTGTCCTATCCGCCGGCATTTGCAGCTGCGTTTGCTGGGGTCCCGCTTGCCATGGTGGTGCGTGAGACGGCGGTCCTGGCAGCTCCATCCGAGCAGGTCGGGCAGCGCCTGGTGCTCGAGGTGTGCATCGTTGCCGGGGCGCTCGTCTACGTGCTGGTTCACCTCTTGGCGCTGCCTTGGAGTCGTGGGGCGGCGGCGGTGATCCGCGGCGAGCCTGGGGCTGTGGCACGGCGAACGCGCGGGTGGCGAGTCTTTCTCATCGGAACGCTGGCGACGGCGTTCGTTTCGGTGGTGGGGGCGCTTGTTGGGTGGAGCTGGCTGTTGGTCTGAACGCAGATCCGCGAGCGAGAAAACTAGGAACTAGGAACAGGAATGCGAACACGGAATGCTCCAATGCCTGCTCCAGCTACTCGAGTTCGTTGCGACGGGAACGAGCAACGGAGCAGCGGGAGAGAGCGTCTTGCGGGAGCTGCCAATCGGGCGCGCCGAACTGTCCGTCGATGCGCACCATGCGCCACCGGCTCTGCTCGGTTTGTCCCTCGAACAGCGGGAGGGATTGCATGGCGCTCGCGACGCTGATGCGGGTGCTCGTGAGGTACGCGTCGGCGCCGACGACGGAGTAGGTCGTGTCGGAGGCGAAGGTTCCCGAGGCTTCACAGGAGGACTTCGCATCACCTTGCAGGGTGACCTGGCTCCGCAGCGCCATGCGAATCATGCCCTGCAGGGTCACGCCGGGGTTGGTCGGCTCCTCGGCATTGCAGGGCACCTTGGCGCTCACGTCTTCTTCCGTGGTCCCGCATACGTGGACGGTGACGCCGGGGAAGCCGTCGTCGTCATCGTCGACGATGAGGTCGCAGGAGTCGACGCACGACTCTTCACAGACGGAGGAGTTGCCGATATCGAAGTCACCCATGCCGCAGCTTGGGGAGTCGGCTTGCCAGCCGGGGAGCACGTCGTGGCGGGTGCCCCAGGTGAACCTCAGGGTGTCGAGGGAGAGGGCGTCCGAAGGGGCGAGGATTGCCTTGCCCTGAACGGGGGGGATGGCTGCGAAGTTGCGGGTCAGGGGCTCAGGGAAGGGGATGACGACGCTGAGCAAGTTGTCCTGTTCGGGGCGGCACTCGCCGACCATGGCGGTGACGTTGGGCAGGTCGAGCTGACACGAGACCGCGGAGACGTCGAATTCACCCGTCGCGGAAGGCTGCACATCGAGCAGAAAGAGGAAGGAAGCGGGGGCGACCTGGTCGACGGGGCAGATGGTGACGACGCCGCCTTGTCGGCTCTGGAGCAGGAGGCTGTAGCGAGCGAGGACGGCCCAGGTGCCTTCGAGGTGGGTCGAATCGGTGGGTTCGCAGGCGACGCCCGGCAGACCACCTCCCGAGCCGCCCTGGGAGCCCGTCGGCGTTCCGGCTGTGTCCGAGTCATTGGAGCACGCGAGCAGCGAGAGGCCCGTGAGCGCCAGGGTGCAAGCCAAGCATCGTGAAGTCATCGCGGTTCGTTCCTCGCAGGCGAGCGTCCACGAAGCGTCCCGTGAGCGTGCCCTTGGCGGTTTCCTAAGGCCGAGCGAAGGGCCGGTCAATGCCCCTGTCCTTGCCTGATCCGTGACGTGGCGAAGCCACGCACGAAACGGCGACCTTCGCTGGAGCCGCACGGAAAGGGCCGCTAGGATGCGCCTGCCATGAAGAACCTGCTTCGCGCCCCGCTGCGCGCCTTCAAGCCCTACGTCGCCGGCAAGCCCATCGACGAAGTCCGTCGGGAGTACGGGCTCACGGGGCGCATCGCCAAGATGGCGTCGAACGAGAACCCCTTGGGCACCTCGCCCAAGGCGCTCGAGGCCATGCGCAAGGCCATCGAAGAGGTCAATCTCTATCCGGATGACAACGCCTACTACCTGCGTCGAAAGATCGCGGAGAAGCACGACGTCGCCTTCGAGAACGTGTTCGCGGCGAGCGGGTCCGTGGAGGTCCTGGAGCTAACCGCGCAGGCCTTCGTCGAGCCTACGGACGGGGTGGTCACGTCCGAGCACACCTTCGCCATCTACATGCTGGCGGCGATGAAGGTCGGCGCACAGCTTCGCATGGCTCCCATGATCGACGGGGGGTATCGCTACGACCTGGCTACGATCGGCCGGCTGGTGGACGACCGGACGAAGGTCGTATTCCTTGCGAACCCGACCAACCCGACGGGAACGTGGTTCTCCGGGGAGGAGTTCGACGCGTTCCTGGCGGGTGTGCCGGAAGACGTGCTGGTGGTCTACGACAGCGCCTACGCGGAGTACTGTCCGTATGCGGATATGCCGGATCCCATGAAGCACTTCCGTGCGGGGCGACGGATTCTCTGCCTTCGCACGTTCTCCAAGGCTTATGGGCTGGCGGGAATGCGTGTGGGCTACGCGATTGGCCCGGCGGACATCATCCACGGGCTCATGACCTGCCGCGTGGCGTTCAATCTCAACTTGGTGGCGCAGGCGGGGGCCATGGCCGCGCTCGACGACGACGCGTTCGTGCAGCGGTCGCGTGAGTTCAACGAGCGAGAGCTGGGGTTCCTGCGCGAGGGCATGAACGGGCTTCCCGTCGTCATTCCGCCGTCGCGCGCCAACTTCCTGCTGGTGGACACGAAGAAGAGCGCGCAGTGGTTGTTCGAGGAGCTGCAGAAGCGGGGCATCATCGTCCGGCCGATGGCGGGATACGGATACCCTGGCGCCGTGCGGGTGAACCCGTGGCTTCGGGAGGACAACGAGCGATTCCTGGCCAGCCTGAGGGAGTTGCTCTCGTCGGACCGAGGCGACTTGTAGTCAGCCACCCATCAGGTGGGGGCTGCTCCTTCGCACGAGGCGGGGCACCGTCTCCACGCAGCTGCCCACATCCGCACAAGCACCTTCCATCGAAACCTTGCAGGGGCTCGGCACGGAGGATTCGTCGCAGGGTCCACCGGCGCAGGCCCCGGGGGCAGGCGGCGCCGCGGACGTGACGAGCGGCGAAGCCGAGGACGACGAAGACGACGACACCGAAGTCGGCGGCTTCTTCTCGGCCGCGATGGAAGACAGGCTTCGGGTGGAGCCGTCGATCGGTGAGCCCCCGGTGAGCCGGAGAGAAGATCGGCTCGTGGGCGCGGGGGCGTCGTCGATGGAGGCAGAGGTCGTTCTTGACGTTGAGGAGCCTCAGGAGCCGGGCTTGCCCGTTGCACGCCCCGAAAGCAAAGACTGGAAGTGGTCGACGGTGGCGGTGTTGGTCGTGGTCATCGTGGTGATCGGGTCCTTCGCTACGTACAACTTGATGCAGCTTCTTCGGGGTTGAGCCTCGGATGAAGAGCCTGAGGGTGGCGTTCCGACGCTGCATCCAAGTGTCGCTCATGGCAGCGATGCCACCAGGTTCACGGGTCGCCCAGCGTGAACGTGCCCACCGCCATGAGCCGCCAAGGCAGAGCAATCCCCTCCCGTTCGCCATCCTCGGTTCTCGTCGGTGGCTCGCACGACTTGTCGCGGTTGGGCTCCTCCGCGCAGATCTCGTCCGACACGTGCAAATACGCGAGCGCCTGCGGACCGAGGCGGAAGCCGTCGCTGACGTACCAGTCGACACCAATGCCGATCGGGAACACGAACCCAGTGGCCGAGTACGTGTACGTTCCAGAATCGTTGGAGGCTTCGGCCGTCACGGACCCGATCCCCACCCCAGCCTGCAGGTAAGGATCGATCCCCCCTTCGTCGAACCAGTACCAACGCAGGTAGGGGGCGAGATAGAGAGAGGTGAACGTGACGTCCGTCGCCTTGTCGTCGAGCTGCCCCTGCCACTCGTCGCGAACCTTGAAAGCCCAGATTCCGAGCTCACCGCCGACCGCGAAGTTGTCGTGGAATCGCCAACCTCCGCCGAACCCGAGGGTGAAGGCGCCATCGACGGGGCAGTCGCTGTTGGGTTTCTCGTTGTCGCAAACCGCGTTGCCAAGACCAAGGCCCACGAAGATTTCTCCAGGGCTTCGCAGATGTTCCGGTGGCGGTGGCGGAGGTGGCGGAGGTGGCGGAGGTGGACCGTAGCCATAGCCCTGTCCCTGCGGATGGACCGGCTGACCGTAGGTACCGGGTTGTCCGTAGGCGGGTTGACTTTGAGAAGGCGGACCGTTGGGCGGATCGGGGGTAAGGGACGGCCCCGGTTGCGCGAGAGCCGAGTACGGCGCAACCATCAACGTGGTCAGAATGCTCACTGCAGACGCGGTGGTTTCCCTGATTCGATCGGCGTGTCGTCGGGCCATGCCTTCACCTTCCTTGCGCGAAGGCCTTCACTGTTGCACAAATCGCTCCAGCCGCGAACTTGTGATTATGCAGAGCGGCGGGCTCGAAGTGAGAATGCTCGTTCACAAATTCGTCACCGATCGGGGGTCACACTGCACGCGTACTCGCGCTCTTTCTGTGGCTTTCATCTACCACTCGATACGCGGCAGTCGGGATCGAGCTGCGCCAAGGACTCGCGCTCGAGTCGCTCGGCACGTAGCGCCTGAAACTCGTGAAGCGCGCGCTGCACTTTGGAGGCGAGGAGCTTCACCTCGGGGGCGATCCCGCGGCTCTCGTACTCCTCGTTCAGCATCCGGCAGGCATATCGAACACAAAGGTTCGGTCTGTGAGCGGGGGGTAGCGAGCACCCAAGCGGGCCGCGAAAGGAGCAGCCCGCGTGGTCGCAATGCGGAGGCCTGAAGTCGCGTGGGCGCGTGCCCGACGCACGCAGGCACGCAAGCTCCTCCTGGCGGAACACGTTCTCTGTCGTACCCCCGCAGCAATAGCCACCATCCCAGCGTCCGTTGGGGGGCGGATACCCTTTGCCGCAGGTCCTGCAGGCCTGCACGTCGCCGATGAGCCGCAGCATCTGCTCGCGCATGGCTCGCATCTCGAGGGCAAGCTCGCGCTCCCTGGGGCTGAGCTCTTCGGCAGGTGCCTCGGACATGAGGCGGAGTCGCAGGCTGGCCACCTCGTTGCGCCGGGTGACGGGCCGGATGCGCGGGTACAGATCCACCCCCCAAGCGAGCACCCTGTGCAGGAATTGAAGAGCTCGCTTCATGCTCACTTCCACGGCGGCGGCTCGACGATATCCACACGCGCCTCGAGCTTGCGCGCGCGGGACCACAACACGATCGCGCCCAGGGCTGGCAGCCACAGCAACCCAACGAGACCGAGGGTCACCTGAACGATCAGCGTGACACGGGAGGCCAGGTCCTCCGCGTCGAGCGGCGCGGTGCCCCCCACGACGTCCCACGGGACGAGAGCGACTAAGCTGGACGCGGTGAGCACGACGATCAGGCCGGTGAGCACGGCGCAGACGTAGGCCAAACGTCGGACGCCTCCCGGCGTGGGGGACCGCGCGCCGAGGTAGAGCACCACGATAGCAGCGGCATTGGCCACCGCGCCGAGAGCGACCGCGATCCATGCGATCCAGGTCACAACGCTTTCCCCTCCGAATCCAGCGCAGCGAGCACGCGTTGAAGGGTTCCCGCGGGGTCGCGGTGCCAGTCCACGGACCAGAGCGACAGCACCTTCCACCCAAGATTCGTCAGGGCGGCGGGTCGCAGTCGGTCCCTGTCCCTCGCGGAAAAACTTCGGAGGTAATCAGGGCCGTCGAGCTGAAGACCGAGCAGGAACCCGGACCGCTGACCGTCGCGACGAACGGCCACATCGAGAAAGGCGCCTGCGACTCCTACCCTGGGGACGGCTTCGAACCCGTGCTGCTCGAGGGCGCGCGCGAGGGCGCGCTGGCAGTCGGTGGTGGGCGAGCGGTCGCTCCAGTCCTGGGGATTGCGGGTTCGGTCTCGCGCATGGACGAGGTAGTCCTTCAACGCGCGTGCGCCCGCCGAGGCGCCGGACCCCAGGGCGAGCTCGTCGGGGTCGAAGCTGCAGAACACGCCCACCTGCCGCTTGGCGCGTGTGAACAGCACGTTGAGACGACGAGGTCCCGCGGCGCCATTGAGCGGACCGAAGCGCTGCAGGAGACGACCGTCCGTCCCCTTGCCGTAGGTGACAGAGACGAAGATGACGTCGCGTTCGTCTCCCTGCACGTTCTCGAGGTTCTTCACGAAGAAGGGCTCCACGCCGTTGCCCGAGGCGTCCAGCGCGGCGCGTGTGACGTCATCGTCCTTGAGGCGCGCGTGCAAGAGCTCTTCGATGAGGTCGCGCTGCTTGAAGTTCATGGCGACCACGCCCAGGGACCGCTCCGGCGTGGTGCGAAGATGGGTGATGATTCCATCCACGACCCGGCGCGCTTCCATCTCGTTGCGACCGGCCTGGTACACCGCGCCCTCCACAAGCTCGAAGCGAATACCAAGGTCCGCCGACGCGGCGACCGGAGAGGGAAACACAACCAGACTTCCGTCATAGAAAGCCTCGTTGGAGAACGCGATGAGCGACTCGTGGCGGGAGCGATAGTGCCACCGCAAGCGCCGGATCGGGGAATAGACGGAGCTGGCCACGTCGAGGATGGACTCGGCGTCGTCAAAGGTGGTGGCTTGTTCCTCGTCGATCTCGTCCGGGTCGGACATGCGGTCGAAGAACGAGGTGGGCGGGAGCTGGAGGGGATCGCCGATGATAGCGACCTGGCGACCGCGGCAGATGGCGCCGAGGGCGTCCTCGGGGCGAAGCTGCGAGGCCTCGTCCATGACCACGATGTCGAAGGTGAGCGCCCCCGGCTCGAGGTACTGCGCGACGGCCCGCGGTCCCATCATGAAGCACGGCGCGAGCGCTTGCAGCGCGCCGCCCGCGCGACGCACGAGCTGACGGATCGGGATCTGGCGCCGCTGTTTTCGGCTTTCGTGTTCGATGAGCGCGAGCTCGGTATGGGTGGCGAGGGGCCCGGTGCGGATGCCTTCGGGTACGGGACGACGGTCCACGAGGTAAGCAGCGCGCTTGCGAAAGGCCTCGATGGTGTCGACGTCGTAGCGGCGGAAGCGCTGTTGCAGCTGACCGTGCGCCATCCCGTCGAAGCTGGCGAGGGCGGGGTCACTTTGTAGGGCCCGCGTGGCGAGTCGGTCATGGACGAGGAAGTCACAGACCTGCCACAGCATGGCGGGCTCGATCACGCCCGACTCGACCAGGGCCACCACAGCACCGATCCCCTGCTGGTCGAGCGCCGCGCGTGAGTGAATCATGCCCCGCCAGGCAGGCAGTTGGTCGACGTGGTCCAACGCCTCCTGGGCGCGACGGGCCACCGTGCTTGCCACGGCGCGGTCTCCCCAGATTGGCTGCAGTCGGTACCACGTGGGTCGATCGAGCTGCACCTGGGAGTCGAGCTGCGCGTGCACGTCGTCGAGCTGGCGAACGGCCACGAGTGTCTGTTGGGCGCGTTGCAGGAGTTGCTCCACGCGCGGGGCGAATTCGGGGTGACGCAGCCATTCCCGCAGCGGCTGGGGGAGATGGGATTGGTGCAAGGCACGCCCGAGCTGGGCCAGCAGACGCAGCGGGGCGGACGGGGTGTCCGCACCTTGGAAGGCGGGACCGAGCAACGCGCGCGCGTCGGCCCGATCGTCGAGGGCGCGACGCTGTTGGGACAGAGCGGCGAGGGCGTCGATGGCGGAGGAGAGCTTGGGAGTGGGGCAAGCCGGCACGAAGCCGAGCGATCGGAAGAGCTGCGACGCCGATCGACGCTGCCCGATCAGCTGATCGAAAGTGGGTAGGCCTTGCGAAAGCGGCAACTCGGGGGACACCGCGAGGCCGCCAGCGATCGTCAGGGCGTGTTGCACCCCCGCGAGGGCCCCCTGCACGGCGTTACGCTCGGCCGCGGCATCGGGCACGAGGGTAGCGAGGGTGCGCAACGTGTCGACGGAAGCCGCCGACATGCGCTCGGCCACGGATCGAGCCGAAGGCAGGACCCAGCCGAGGGTTTGGGACACGGAGAGCTGCCAGGCCCGCACGGTGGCCACGTCCTGAAAGGGGGTATCCATGGCCCGGAAGCCCGGCCCGATCACACGCTGGAAGTCGGGGTTGGAAGAGAAGGCGTCGAGACGCGCGCGGTAGGCGGCGAGCTGCTGGAAGTCGGTGGCGAGGCTCCTCGGGTCATCGGGAGACCCGGCCCGACAGAAAGATCCGTGACACTGGCGGGCGGCCTGATACTCCGCGCTGAGGAAGCGGAACGTGCCGGCCGTGGCGCACGCGCCGCCGTGCTTCTTCAGCTCCTCCACCGGTGGCAACAGGTTCAGCTCGAACCGCTGGGTCAGGTTCGTTCGCAACTCCCAGATGGCCTGGGCTTCGTGCAGCGCTGAGCGAAAGGCATGCTCCGTCGCTTCGATGTCGATCCCCGGATTTCGCAGCGGAAGGTGCGCGAGCGGGGCGGACCGGGCCAGAGCGAGCACCTCGGCCGTCGCCGCGAGACCGCCCAGGGTGGCGGGCAACTCCACCCCGAGGAGTTGCGAAACGCGCTGACGCAGACCGTCCGCGTGCACGAGCCGCGCACGCATGCCGTCCAGGGACGCGACCGTGTCTTCGACGGCCGCGAGGGTGGGAGCCTGGTTCGCCAGCGGGCCGAGCACGTTGGCCGCCGCATGCGCTTGCTCGAGCGTTTCTGCAGGCACGCCTCGAGCGCCTGCGACCCACCCCTGCAAGGACGCGACGGATTGAGCAAAGGCATCCAGCGCGTCACAGAAGGAATCCAGCGCCTGCATCGACGGCTCGTCCACCAAGCGCACGAGAAGGTCCGGATGCTGAATGCCCCGCAAGGACGACAGATAGGCGACCTCGTGCATCCACGGGTCCAGCGCGGCGTGGGACGCCTCGACGACGGCAAGGGTCTCCTCGGTCAGCGCATGGACCTCCGCGTTCAGGGCCCAGGCTTTCTCGCGGAGGTGACCGAGCAGATCGAAAATGCGTCGCTCGTCCGCGGGCTCGGGAGGACGACGCATACCGGCCCAAGGGTGGTCGATCCACCGCGGGGCGCGAGCGCGGATCGAGAGCAAGTGGGCGGCGAAGGCCTCGACCGACGTCTTGGTCGCTTCGAGCGTGGCGAGGGTCCAGTCCGAGGGGTCGGGGAATTCGGTATCCTTGACCTCTGGGAGAAGCTCGGCGAGCTCGACGCTGCGTAAGGCACGGCCCCAGAGCACGTCGAACACGGTCCACCCGAGCTTGCTTGCTGGGGCATGGATTCGCTCGGCGTGCGCGGTGAGCACGGCGCGGGTGTCGGCGAGGAGCGCGAGCTTGTCGTCGAGGCCCTGGGCGTCTTCGAAGGTGCCGCGGGCTTCGAGCCGCAGGGCCAGGTCCTTGAGCAGCCGGTGTTTCTGGGTCTTGTGGCTGTGCAGCTCGAGGCAGAAGTGGCCGAGGCCCACCTGATCGAGGCGGCGCCTGACGACCTCGAGGGCGGCAAGCTTCTCGGCGATGAAGAGCACGGTCTTTCCGCGGACCATGGCCGCGGCGAGGAGGTTCGCGATCGTCTGCGACTTGCCCGTACCGGGCGGGCCCTGGATGACGAGGTTTCGCCCGCGTAGCACATCGACGAGGGCGCTGTGCTGCGAGCTGTCCGCGTCCACGACGATGGGGGGAAGGTCCGGCACGACCGAGGCGTCGTCGAGGGGGTACTCGTGGCTGACGTCGTACGGGGTGCGCTCGGTGCCTTCGAACAGCTCGCGAACGCGTGGGTGCTGCAGAGGTCCCGCGCCCTCGGGCCACCGCTCCGGGTCGAGGTCGCGAAACATGAGCTGCTTGCCGAAGGACAGCAAGCAGAGGGTGATCTGCCTTCGCACGCACCAGCCTTCGACCGGGCTCACGGCCTGGGCCACGCGGGGAAAGTACGCTTCGGGGGTCTCGTCCTCGTTCAGCGGCGGGATCTCCACACCGAAGTCGCGTCGCATCTTTTCCTGCAGGGAGACATTGGTGGCGACATCCTCGCCCGAGTGGGAGACGTGGAAGCGATACGTGCGCGTGCGTGGGTCGACGTCGCCGCGTCGCAGAGTGACGGGGAGAGTGAGCAGGGGGGCGAGGAGTTTCTTGTCCGGGTGCTCGCGCTCGTTCCATTCGAGGAAGCCGAAGACGAGGTGGAGCATGTTGGTGCCGGTCTCGTCGACGGCGGATCGAGCGGCGCTCGTGAGGGTTCGGAGGGTGGTCTCGAGGTCCGAAGGGTACAGGAGGGTCTGGACCTTGTTGTCGCGGTGGGAGGCCTTGGGCTTGGCGTCGTCGGGGGGCGGGACGGGCAGGTCGAAGTCCGTGGCGACGCCGAGGGTTTCGGCGTGGTCTCGGGGTGCGGGGCGTTTGACGGCGGGGTCCTCGGAGACGGGCGGCTCGGGAACGGGGAGGAAGAGAAGCTCATCGCCTTCGCGAAGGAGGCGGGCCCAGAGCACGTCGGGAAGTTCGTCGACGACGCGGAGCGCGGAGCGCTTGGTGTGACGGAAGTGCAGGAGCCGGTTGGCGAGGGTGAGGTCGAGCAGGCGGGTGCGGACGTTTTCGAGGGGGGTCATGAGGGCGAGGGGGAGTCTATTGCGGGAGGGGGAGGTGGGGATAGGGGAGAACGGGGCTGGGCACCGTTGTACGAGGCTCTGACAGAAGGCTGTCGGCGATCGTCGTGTGGTAGAAGCCATGTTTCGGGAGAACACCGGACATGGCAGCCTCACGCTCGACCTCCACCATCGTCCTCGCCGTCGCCGCGGCGGGCTTCGTCGTGCTCGGCGTGTCGCTGGCCCTCGTGTTGTTGGCGATTCGCAAGGACGCTCCACCACCGCCGCCCGTTCTCGTTACGGTCGTCGTGTCTTCGCCGGGCCGCTCCGCGTCCGAGCTCGAAGACTTCGTCGCGGAGCCGCTCGAGGGCCGATTGGCCGGCACCCCATCGCTGCGGTCCCTCACGACCTGGAGCACCGAAGGAACTGTGCTGCTCGAGTGCGCGTTCGATGCGACCTCGATTCCTCTCGAAGCGGCGGGCCAGGTGCGGGACCGCGTTCGAGCCGAACAACTTCCCGACGACGTCGAGACGCCGCTGGTTGGGCTCGCCACGGAGAAGGCCGAGCTGGCGCGCTACGACCTGGCGAGTGATACCTTGCCGTTGGCCGATCTCCTCACCATGCACGACGCTCAATTGCGGGGCGGGCTGTTGTCCATGCCCGGCGTGGAGCGGCTCGAGGTGTGCGGGTCGGGGGAGCCCGAGGTGCGCGTCGAGCTCGATTCACGCCGACTCGAGGCATTCGGACTCCGCTTGGACCAGGTGCGTAGCGAGGTCGAGCGCTGGTCCATGCTTAGCAATCCAGGCGCCGCCAAGCTCGAAGGGCTGGGTGAGCTGGTCGTCGGTTTGGCACAACAACGTCCGATCCGGTTGAGCGACATCGCTGACATCCGCACGTCGAGCGCGCCTCACAGTTGCTCATGCCTGGTTGATGGCAGGCCGTCGCTATGTGCTTCTGTCTTCGGGCGGAAGGAGGCTGGTGCGGAGGTGGTGGCACGCGTGCGGCAATGGGCTGCGAGCGCGCCGCCGGGTCTGCGGGTGCGGGCGGAGGCGACGAATGATTCGACGGTGCGGTTGGGCCTCTGGGCCTCTGGTGATACGGCGTTGGAAGCCGTGCCGGGAACCGCGAAGCTCGTGGCGAGTACCGCGCAATCTCTGAGCGACGCAGTGTGTCGTGTGACCTTGGGCAGCGACTCGATACGAGCGGGCGGCTCGAGCGGGGAGCTGTCGTTCGCGATGGCGACGGTCCCGCCTGAGGATTTCGATGTGCGCGTGAAACAGGCCGTGGAGTCAGCCATTCCCGGCATCCGCGTGGCGCCCATCCAGCGCCCTGCGTGGGAGTTCGTGGTGCGGGGGCCCGATCGGAAGGAGCTCGTCCGGGTTGCGGAGGAATTGAGGAAAGGTGTCGGCGCGCGCGAGGGCGTGTTCCAAGCGATGTTGGTGGGAGCGGGTCAGCCACGGTCTTACGAAATCCAGATGAAGCGCGAGCGCGCCAGGGATCTGGGTATCATGCCCCAGGATGTGGCGCTCTTTGCGAGACTCGCGATGCACGGCGAACTCCTGGGCCTGCCCTTGCCGGAGCGCCCGCGGATTCGTCTGAGTTTGACAGGAAAGAACCCATCACTCGAGCAGATGATGGAAGTGCGCCTCCCCGCTGCGACCGGAGGGAGCGCGCCCTTGAGGGAGATCTCGGAAGTCCGCGTGGAGACGCAGGACGATCCGATTGTGCGAGAGGACCGGCAGCGCGTGGTTTATGTGAGAGTGTGGGGTGCGCGAGGGGCGCCGGACTCGTGGGCCGAAGGGGTCGACGAGGTGGCATCCGGGATCGCCTTGCCGACGAGTGTGACGGTTTCGTGGCGACGGGTGGTGGAAAGGTGAGGATGGGGGCGCGAGCTGAGGAGAAACCCGTCAGATCTCGCTGTGGGCTCGCCGTCCTACGTCGGTTGCCCACCCCACGGTGACACGAGTTCCTCGACCACGTATGCTCCGCCTCGCCATGAACGGTGACGACCTGGCCTCGGCAACTCTCGACGAGCTCGAACGGATCTACCGGGAAACCTCCGCCCCGCTTGCCGTACCGCGGGGTCGGTTCCGCGGGCGACACCTGGCTTGGCTCCGATCCACGGGAAATCCCGTCTGGCTCGGCCCCGCACTCTGGCTCGCCTTCTCCCGCATCCCCTTCGGCGTGGACTTCGACCACCGGCGCTGGTTCTTCCTGCACCACGCCGCACGCATCGGACACTTCCTACCCGACATCGGCCCGTCGCGATGGCGCGACACCCAGGCGATCCGACTGCACTATCACCCGTCGCGGCTGCCCGGCACGATTCGCTCGCTGCTGTACGACGAGGTCAAGCCGCTGACGGAATCTCTTTGCCTGGGGATCGGGGGCATCAACGCGCCCCGCGCTCGCGGCGAACAGTTCTTCTTCGCGCTCGAACGCGTGGGCTGACCCGCGCCCCGTCCGAAGGGACTTGACGGTTCCCCCGTCCCGATCGACGAATCACCCCGCAACCTGGAGGAAACCATGGACGCACGTGCGATGTGGGAACGGTACAAGAATCATCTCGTCGATCACCCGGCCATCGGGCTTCGCTTGGACGTGAGCCGGATGAAGTTCGGACCGCGGTTCTTCGACGAGATGGAAGGGCCCGTCGGGCGCGCGTTCGATGCCATGGCCGAGCTCGAGAAGGGGGCCATCGCGAACCCGGACGAAGGCAGGCAAGTGGGTCACTACTGGCTCCGCAACCCGTCGCTCGCCCCCACCAAGGAGATCGCTGCCGAGATCGAGCAAGCGCTCGCCCAGGTCGCGAAGTTCACCGCGAGCGTGCACGCGGGCAAGGTCAAGCCGCCCCAGGCCGAGCGGTTCACGGACATCCTGCACGTGGGGATCGGCGGCTCGGCGCTGGGGCCACAGCTTGCGGACGGCGCCCTCGGCGGCGCCGCGGACAAGATGCGCATCCACTTCCTGGACAACACGGATCCCGACGGCATCCATCGCGTGCTCTCGACCCTCGGCACCGAGGGGCTGAAGCGAACACTGGTGCTGGTGGCCTCGAAGTCCGGCGGGACGAAGGAGACGCGCAACGGGATGCTCGAGGTGCAGGCTGTGTTCCGGCAGGCGGGGCTCTCCTTCCCCGCGCAGGCGGTCGCCATCACGGGAGCGGGCAGCGCGCTTTCGAAGGTGGCCACCGAAGAGGGGTGGCTCGAGCAGTTCCCCATGTGGAGCTGGGTGGGTGGGCGAACGTCCCAGACCTCGGTGGTCGGCCTGCTGCCGGCGGCCTTGCAGGGGTTCGACATCGGGGAGCTTCTGGCGGGCGCTCGCGCGTGCGACGAGGTCACGCGGATCCGAGACGCGCGGCAGAACCCCGCGATGCTGCTCGCCTTGATGTGGATGTACGCTCGCTCCGCGGGGGTCGCCAAGGACATGGTCGTGCTCCCCTACAAGGATCGTCTCGGCCTGCTCACGCGGTACTTGCAGCAGCTCGTCATGGAGTCCCTCGGCAAGGGGCGGGACCTCGCAGGCAACGTGATCCAGCAAGGCATCGCGGTCTACGGCAACAAGGGGTCCACGGACCAGCACGCTTACGTCCAGCAGCTTCGCGAAGGCTTCAACAACTTCTTCGTCACGTTCATCGACGTCGTGCATGACGCGGACGTGCCGCCCACGGTGGTGGAAGAGGGCGGCGTCACGACGGGGGACTACCTGCTCGGGTTCATGCTCGGCACAAGACAAGCGCTGTACGAGAACGACCGGGAGTCGATCACCCTCACGATCGACCGGATGTCCCCCCGGGCCCTGGGTGTGCTCATCGCGCTGTACGAGCGTGCCGTCGGGTTCTACGCGGCGCTCGTGGGGATCAATGCGTATCACCAGCCCGGCGTGGAGGCCGGGAAGAAGGCTGCGAACGTGGTCATTGCGCTGCAGAAGCAGGTGCTCGAGCACTTGCGGGAGGCGAAGCAGCCACGCACCGCCGACGAGATCGCGATCTCCCTCGGCAACCCGGGGCAGGCGGAGACGGTCTTCAAGGTCCTCGAGCACCTGAGTGCCAATCCGGGACGCGGCGTGAAGAAGCACCCGGGCGCCCTTCCCTTCGACGCGCGGTTCGAGGCCTTCGACTAGCGATGAAGCGTCGAATCCACCTGGGTGCGGTCCTGATCCTCGTTGTGACGGCATGCGGAGCAGAGCCAGCGGAACCGGTCGTCCCCGCTGCGGCCCCAGCCCCCACCGTCACCGACGAGCCAAAGCAGGAGACGGTGCCCACGCCGTCCCCGGCGCCGGAAGCGCCCACAGAGGCTGCCACGGAGCCCCCGGTCCCCGTCGTGCAGGAGCCGCCCCCGGGGCCGCGGCTCGGCTCCGTGTCCCACTACACATGGGTCTACAAGAACACGAGCCGCAAACAGCAACCCATCGGGTACGTGCGCCCGGGCACGTCGGTTGCGCTGGAGAGCGAGGAGCCGCGGTCGGGCAGTGACTGCCAATCAGGACGCTGGCTGGCTATCAAGCCCACCGGGTTCGTGTGCGAGGACGCGACGGTCACGCTCGACGTGCAATCTGCGTTGTTTAGGGCCTTGTCCGACGTGGTTCGGCCTCGGGATCACGTGCTTCCCTACCGGTACGGCTATTCCACCGGAGCGCCCATGTACGGACGGTTTCCTTCGGACAAGGAGCGGGAGCGGGAGGCGAGAGAGTTTGGTCGGGTGGAGAATCTGCCCCGCAGTGGCAAGGGGAAAACCACCTACGAGGAGCTGACCACGTACGACCCGCTGTCTGCTACGGACCCGGTGCCGACCTTCGCGGCGCCGGAAATGCCACGGTTGAGGGGGTATGGGGCGGGATTGACACGCAAGACGATCCCCGCCGGGTCCTTGCTGTCCTTCAGCCATGCGGTGGAGTCCGAGGGGCGGACCTATCTGCTGAGCCCGGACCTGACGCTGGTGCCCGCGGACCGCATAAGGCCCTTTCGGCAGACGACGTTTCGCGGCGTCGCGATCGGGGGTGAGGTGCAGTTGCCCATCGGTTGGATCCGGTCGGCGCCGCGCGCGAAGTACCGCAAGCTCGGCGACGGGGGGATGGAGGTCACGGGCGATACGTGGCCGCCGCGCACGATGCTTCGGCTGACGGGTGGGGTGCACGTGCACAAGGGTCAGCCGTTCCACGAGACGCGAGAAGGCGGATTGTGGGTCCGGGGCGCCGACGTGTCCGTGGTGGAGTCGAAAGCCTCCTTGCCGTCGACGGTTCGCGAGGGAGAGAAGTGGATCGAGTTCTCGGCGAGCAAGGGGACGTTCACGCTCTACGTGGGAAAGGATGCTGTGTATTCCACGCTGGGCTCCCCCGGTCGCGGGGGGGGCGCTCCGACGAGCAAGATGTCGATCGAGGATCTGGTGCAGGGCAGCTACACGCCGCTGGGAACGTACCGGGTCACGTTCAAGACGCGTTCGACGACGATGACGCCGGAGTCGGTGCCCAACCCGCAGAAGCACTGGATCCAGGACGTGCCGTACACGCAGTACTTCATTCGCCCCTTCGCGATCCACACGGCGTACTGGCACGAGGACTTCGGGGCGCCGAAGAGTGGTGGGTGCATCAACCTGTCGCCGGTCGACGCGCGGCACGTGTTCGGCTGGACGGACCCTCCGGTGCCCGAGGAATGGTCGGGTGTTTCGAGCAGCACGGAGATGGGGCTCGGGACCACGATCGTGATACGGCGGTAGTGGCCCGGTCTCACGGAGCGAAGGTCACCACCGAGTTGCAGTCCGTGTTGCACCCCGTGCCCAGGACGGTCCATGCCGTACCGTCGTGCGACCCGGAGAGGCGCACGCACATGGTGGATCCCCAGAAGCCACCGACCTTCACGGCCTGCGCGACGATCGGCTGCGCGACCTGGAGTCGTAGGCTCTCCGAACCGGTCCAGTAGTACGTGCCGCCCGCGTAGCTCTGCCACGGGTCTCCCGTTGCATCGAACGCCATCCAGGCTCGGCCGTAGGAGGGCGAGTCACCCGTGTGGGCGATAGCAACGACGGCCTTCCCACCGGCGGTTCCCGAGGCGTATCCCGTGGCTGCGTTCGTGACCCAGGCCCCTGCGACGCGGAACTGTACCTCGGTGATCTTGCCCCACTCGCCGCACCCTGTCTGGGGCTGATCGACCCGCCAGTGTTCGTACGACCAGGTCGGTATCACCACGTCACACGTTCCGTCCTGGCAAACCGCCGTGCCCCCGCTGCTCGGGCACGCCACGCCGCACGCCCCACAGTCCGCTACCGTCACCAGCGAGGTCTCGCATCCATTCGAGACCAGCGCATCGCAATCCCCCCACCCCGGCGAGCAGTCAAGGGAACAGACGCCGGCCTCGCACGTCGCGTTCCCGTTTGGGCCCGAGGGGCAAGGCGCGCACGGGTTGGAAGGGTCCACTGGAAGCTCGCAACCGAACGCGGGGTCACTGAGGTCGACGCACGTTCCCGAGCAGTTCTTGGCCGAGCCGTCGCAGGTCAAGCCGCAGGCGTTGGAGACACCTCCGCCGCCGCACGATTCCGGCGCCACGCATTCCCCGCAGTCGAGGACCTGACTGCACCCGTCCGACACGGCGCCGCAGGACGCGCCGAGCTGCACGCAGGTTCGGGGGACGCACGCGGACGTCCCACACTCGTTCGGTCCTCCCCCTCCGCACGCTTGGCCGGTGGGACAATCACCGCACGCAAGCACGCCGCCGCACCCGTCGGGCGCAGTTCCACACTGCGCCCCGATCATGGCGCACGTCTTGGGGGAGCATCCCGCATCCTCGGCGGCATCGCCCTCGCCGCCACCGTCCCACCCCGGGGTCGGAGGCTTTGCCGCGTCCCCTCCGCTCCCGCAGCTGACGAGGAGCGACGGGACACAAACCAGCGCTGCCACGACATGGGCAGGTGTGCCTCCGCGCTGCGGTCGATCGGTTCTGTCTTGGGGTTGGCGCATCGAGACCTTGCGTGGACAAGGATACCTCTCTCAGGGGGCCAGGAGAACCCGCACGGACTCACCAAGCTCCCGGCTCGCCCGAAGTACATCCTGCCCCCCGTCGCGACGCACCTCCCGAACGAGCTTTTTTTCGACCAACGCACGCGTTGATTCCGCGTCGAGGCCCGGGCCTCCGCGGGGGATGTCCTGCTGCGCCGTCATCGTCGAGCCATCGCGCAGGGTCATGCTCACGCGCGCCGCAAACGGCATGGTGAACAGCGACAGGTCCCGATCGCCGAAGTCGTATCCGGACGCAGATCGCACGGCCCTGCGCGCGATCGAGCGAATCACGCCGCTGTGCCAGATCGCTTGCACGTGCGAGCGGTCGAGGTGCGCCGAGGAGCCGTGCTGCTTGCGAACCTTCGCCACTGCCCCAACCCACGACACCCACCCCACCTCGCGCGTCAGGCCTGCAATGTCCAGTACGGCGTCGAGCGCTTCGAGCAAGGACGTGGTCAAGGCAGGGTCGTGGCGCAGCCGGACCTTCGACGCCATACGTTGGAGGTCGGCTCGACCTTCGGACAAGGCGTCAGCCCGCAGGTCATCGACCGTGAGGCGTCCTCGCGAAAGCGCGATCGCCACGTTGGTGGGGATCGAGAAGTTGATCACGACGGGGTTCATGCGGTCCACGATTCCCGCCGCACGGCTCAGCCCGTCCATGCCGATCGTGAGGGCGGTGGCGCAGACGATGACTTCCTTCACGTCATCGGGTCGCGGGTCTCGCCCGTGCGCTTCGCGGAACCGCTGGTGCAAGGCGAGGGCGGCATCCACCGCCGTGTCGATGTAGGCGCAACCCGGATAGATCTTGTAGGCGAGCGTATCGGTGACCCAGGCGCGACCGAGGCCCCCCAGGAATGCGGGAAGGGGCAGATAGGACATCGAGCGCAGGTAGCCCTGCGGGTGCTCGAGGAGGTCGAGCGCACCGCTGGCGCCGTTCGCCGCGAGGAGTGCGGCCTGCACGCCCGCAACGCACGGGGTGGCCGCCGTCGTGACCTTGGAGTCGGGACCCATGAAGCCGGGCCAGAGCAGATAGGTCGGCTGGTACAAGGCGATCGCCATCGCGTGAGCCGTCTGCTCCACCGACAGGCCGAGCAACTTGGCCGAGGCGGCGGCGGCGCCTGCCAGGTGAATGTGCGACCAGGCCTGTCCGTTGTGCGGGCCCACCAGGACGGCCGCCCCGAGCCGCCCTTCGATCTCATTGGCGATCACTTGCGCGAGCATGGCGTCGCCGAGCGAACGGTCCTGCCGCTCGGCCATGGCGAGCGACACGCACACCGCGCTATGGCCGGTGTGGCCGAAGAGCAGGTAGTCGTCGTAGTCGAGGGCGAGGCTCAGGGATGCGTTCGCATAGATCGCGGAGAGCGTATCGACGCGCTCGCCGGTGGCGATGAGGGTCGAGGGACCTGGGGCCGACCAAGCGCGGACAGACTCGAGGATGAGGAGTCCTAGCTGGTGACGCGCGCTCGCGTGGATGGCGCCGATCACGGAGAGCATTTGCAGCCGAGCCTTCTCGAGGACACGTGGAGGGATGTCGTCCACGGAGAGCTCGTGGGCCCATCGGGCGATGCGAAGGAGGTGCGGCTCGGGCATGGGGAAGCCTACACAGGATTGCGCCAGGACGCAGGTGTCCGCCACGCACGTGATGCAAACTTGGCCCTTCGCGACCATCGTACGAGTGTAGGACCATGAGGCGACGACCGGCTCGCAAGCTACAAACGCAGACCACCGACCCGGTGAGTGCCGCGCTTGCGCGTGCGCGCCGAGCCCGGAGGAAGGGCCACGACAGGCATGAGTTTCATGCGCTGCGTGAGGCGTGTGCCCTCGGGGAGTACGACGCGACCTTGTGGACGATGCTCGGGGCGGCGTGCTTGCGGCAAGAGCGGTGGGAGGAAGCCGTGTCGGCGCTGAAGCATGCGCTGTGGTTGCGGGAGCGGGCGGGAGAAGAGAAGCGAGCGGTGGTGACGCGCAAGCTTCTTGGCTTCGCCGGGCGCGAGGCGCCGATGCACCGGGTGGCAGCGTAGGACTTCGAAATCACCCGTTGACAAGAAAACGGCCTGAGGGTACTCAGGGTGTCCTTCCGCGGGACTAGCTCAGTTGGTAGAGCACTAGCTTCCCAAGCTGGGGGTCGCGGGTTCGAGTCCCGTGTCCCGCTCCAATTTTCGCCCTTTCTTTTTCGCCACTTCGACCCTCCCACCCGCATCCCGAACCGATTTTCCGAACCGATTTTCCTCGAGGAGGTCCGGGGGCAGCGGTGGGAACGGGTCGATGCCATCGCTCCCCAGCGTCTCGGCCTCCCTGAGGTAGCGCTGCGTCGTGGTGAAGTCGTCGTGGCCGGCGCGCTGCTGGATGACAAGCGGGTCATCCCCTCGCAAGGCCATCCAAGTCACGCCTGTGCCTCGAAGGTCGTGGAAGGTGATCGGGGCCCACGTGGCCGCAACACCGTCTGGGGCGGGGTGGAGCTCGGCCCGGGTGACGCCGGCAGTGATCAGGTGTTGACGCAGGACCTCCGCGCGCTTCGAGACCGGGATGTGGATGACGAAGTCTCCGGGCTCGCGCATGAGCACTTCGAGCAGTGGGCGGAGCGACAGCTCGATGGGGACGCGGCGAGCCTTGCCCGTCTTCGTGCTCTTGAACGCGCCCTTCGTCCGTCTGTCTGTGGCCTGCCGGAAGTGGATGACACCTCGCTCGAGGTCGACTGCGTCCTTGCGTAGGGCCGACAGCTCACCGGCTCGAGACAGCGTGTAGGCGGCCATGACGTACCGCCGACGGCACGCCACCGGGATCTTCCGGCAGCTCACGAGCTGGACGAACTCCGAAGGGTAGAGGTACGTGCGCGAGAGCTCGTCGCCTCGGTCCGGAGGTGCAACGCGGTCCGTGGGGTTGTCCTTGCGCACGACCAGCTCGCGGCGCTTGCTCGAGCACGCATCCTTGAACATGCACCGGAGCAGACCCCAGACGTGGCCGGCCGTCTTCCACGCGAGCTCGTCGGCGTGGACCTTGTCGTCGAGGCGGCACACGACGTCTCGGATCTGGTCCTCGGTCACCTCGGACATGAAGTGCGTGCCGATGACCGAGACGATGTGGTCGCGCAGCCGCGCCTCGTCGTCGCGAGCGCTGGTGAGCCCCCTGGCCTTTCGGTAGGCGACCCACCGCTGGCTCCACTGGGCCACCGTTTCGTTCGAGCTAAGCGAGCTCCGGACGCCCCCGCGGCGCCATCCCTGCTCAAGGGCGATGCTGGCCCATTGCGCGGTGCGCCTCCGGGCCTCCTGCTCGTCGACGTCCGGAGGGAACGGGTCGAGAGGCTGGCGGTACCCGTCGGACAGGGTGATACGAGGCTTCCAGCGCCCGTCGTCGAGCTGGTGAACGGAACCCGTCGGCTTGCGTCCGCGCTTCGCCATGGTGGTCAGGGTAGCACGCTACTTCGTGCGAACGAGCCCGAGCCTCCGGGCCTGCGCTCGGAAGTCGTCCTCCGCCGAAACGGAAGGCTGGGGTGGGGCGTGGGGGCAGGCCTCGACGAGAGCGAGCACGTCGGCCCGTCGCACGCGCACGGAGCGGCCCGCTCGGTACCCACGGAGGCGACCCGCCCGGATGTCATCCCGTAGGCTCCGCTGGCCACGCCCGGAGAGCTTGGAGGCCTCCGGGATCGAGAGCAGTTCGGCAGCGGCATGCGAGGGGGGCTGGCGCTGCGTGAGACGCTCGACCACGCGGTCGGCGACGAGCTCCGCCAGGGCGTCGAGGTCGATGATCACGCTGGCCCCCCGCACGGCGTCCACCGGCAGTGGCAGACGTGATATGGGGTGACCCAGTCCTGGACGGCCGAGGATTCGAAAAACAGGCGAAGTGGAGGCGTAGGCACGTGCTCGGTCGCCGTGTCTGGGGACACCTCCCAGCCACATGCCCCGCACCGGCGACGGTCGCGCAGACACATGTCACCACCACGTCCCCAGCACCATCGCGCGGGCGGTTCGGTATCGAGGCAGTCCTCGGGGTCGAGGATGTGCTCGGGTGGGTGGTAGTCGAGCAGCGATAGGATGCGGGCTCGAAGGGTCATGGCTCCTCCCGTTTCCCGCTCCACAAGACGCACTCCCTGCACATGTAGTGGCCGTCGCCGTCGCAGTCCCCACCAGGCAGACCCGTCGGGCCCGAGACGAAATGATCGCAGCCCTCGCGCTGGTTGCAGTCTTGGCTGCAGGTTGCATTCCCGGAGGCAGGTTGCAGCTGCCGCTCGAGTTCCTTGACGTGCTCAAGGGCGAGGCCGCGCTCGGCGGCAATCGAGTCCCGGTTCTCCTGGCACCTGTCGAGCTCCTCGATCCAGTAGTCGCGGTCCTTCTGACAGCGCTCGAGCTCCTCGACGAGCTCGCGGAGGTATTGAGTGCTTCTCCGGTGGTCCACGTCGTCGAACCACTTGATCGCCAGGTGGGCCTTGATCTTGTCGAGGTCAGCCACGGCGCCACCTCGCAGCTTCCGGGCACGTCGCGAAGTGGGATGTGTAGCGAGGCTCCCAAAGCAGCTCTGGCGCAGGCCCCGCCACGCTCGCCTTCACGGCGCCGTCCGGCCCCTCGTCGAGGGCAATGGTCCCGTCGGATGTCGGGGAGGCGTCCACGGGCATGCGCTTGCCGTTCTTGGTCACGGCCCAAATGACCAAGCGACCGCACGATCGGCACTTGTCGACTTTCATCGGTACCACCTCCAAAGGCAAAGCGCTGGCGGCAGCTCGGTGCAGTACACCGACAGCATGAGGTCGCTCGGGTACGGGTCACGAGTCCCGACGAACGTGATTCGAGGCCGCAGAGCGTAGACGCGAGCGTGTCCGTATACGGACTCAGCAAACCACTCGGTCCCGACTGCGGCAGGGGTGAGCATCACGATCCGCCTATTTGGCCCCTTGGATCGTTGGCATTTGGCGGCCCACGGTGCGACGCGGCCAAACGGCGGGTTGAGCCACAGGGTCCCTGTGAGCGCTGTCCAATCCTGGACAATGCTGTCCTGCTCAGGGCCGAAGAAGCCCGGGGCTACGCGGTTATCGGCGCGAGCTGCCAGGTCGTGGGTGATGGCCCCGAACCGGGCCTCGACGGCACGCAGGAATTCGGGCGGTGTGCCGTAGTCCTGTTTCGACGCACCGGGGCGCTGGGCGGGCCTCATTTGGAAATCTCGCATCGAGGCTCTTCCCGCCGGGAGAAGGGATCGAGTTGGATGGCCGGCTCCGGTGCCCAGGTCTCCCCGCAACGGCACAGCCCGCGACGGGGCCTGCGCCAGCTCATGCCGTAGCACTGGGGGCAGTGGTCACCCGTGCTCGGCTGAGGGTCTCCCCATGCGCGGCCCTTGTCACGCCTTCGGGCCTTCACACCAGCCCGAAAGCACTCCTTGCACGTCCGATGGTGCCAAACCGAACCGTCCCGCCGGCACTCGTAGAAGTCATCGAGCGGCTTGGTCTCGTGGCACTTGATGCACTCTCGCTCTCGCTCCTGCGGCTTTCGCTTCCACATCACTACCCCCTGCTCCCCGGTTCGGGCGCATCGGTATTTGTAGACTCTCCGGCGACCGGCCTGGAGGCCTCCACCGCAGCCGTCCACCGGTCACGGTCGGCCTTGCTCATTTGTCGCCAGGCGGCCTTCACTTCTGCCTTCACGTCCTCCCCGGCCTGGTACCTGGCGATCAGGGCGTCGACGTCCGGAGGGGCGGCCTGGGGGGCGCCGGCGGCCCACTCGGCGAGCTTCATGCCGATCTCCTCGGTAAGCTGTGGGCCGGTAGAAAAGAGGCCTTCGAACTGCCTCGGGAGCTTGATCATCAACCGCTCTCCGGGCATGTCGGAGTCCCATGTTGGCACGCCCTTCGAGCCGGGCATCAACAGGCACTTCAGGACCATCTCGTAGACGAATTCCTCGCCCGCCTGGGGCATGAACCCGAGCTTCTCCGGCTCCTTGCCCCGCTCCATTTTGAGCTTCTCTTTGGCCCGGAAACAGAAGATGAAGTTCGCCTCCATTTGAATGATCGAGTTGATCATGCGGCGCCGCTGCTGCTTCGGCTCTGCCCATGCGAGCATCGTCATCTTTGCTCGCTTGGAGTAGTCGCTGCCGGCCATCCGCGTGAGTGCTGCCTCGTGCATCTCCAGCACGCCCCCGGGCCCCTCGTGCTCGTGGCTCATCGAGTCCACGATGATGGTCTTGGCCCCGCGCTTGACGCAGTGGGCGATCGCTTCGAGGTAGTCGAGGGGCGAGAACGGGGCCCCAAAGGGGACATGGCGAAACCGGAAGTCCTCGGCGTAGTGAAGGCCACGGCGGGCTTCCGTGTCGATCATGTAGACGTCCCCCCCGGACACGCGCTGGATGCCGGTCGCGAGCCGAAGGGCGCTGAACGTCTTTCCTGAGCCGCTGGGACCGATGAGGCCCACAAGCAAGGGAGTCGCCTCCCGCACTGCAACGCTGTCTTCGAATGTCCTGCTCATGCCAATCCCTCCTGGTACAGCGCCCATCGTGGCGGCTCAGCTCGGACGACCTCGCCCGAGTAGTCCTCCCACCGGCCGGCGCGCTGGCAGGCCTGCCAGAGCGTCTTGGCCCTCTGCCACCGAAGCTCGCCCAGGTCGCGAAAAAGCCCGTCGAGCTGTGCGATCGTAATGCCGTACGGAGGATCCGACTGGATGTAGATCAGCCGGAACGTGAATCGCCCCCGGTCGGAGGGCTCGAGCTCGCCCAGGGCTTCAAGGTAGGCGGCCCCTTGGATGTCTGCCCCTTCGGTGTAGATCTTGCGCCCGACGGCGCTCGGCGGGACGTACTCTCCGACCTTCAGGTCGATGACGTCGAGGCCTGTCACGCAGTCGGGGACTCCCCTGCACAGCACCCCGTCCTCCCCGACCCACTCGATCTTCACCTCGGCGTCACCAGAGAGGTCGACTCCGCGGGCGGCGAGCTTCGGCCCGATCGCCTCCACGGCTTTCTGGAATCGCTCGTAGTCGCCCAAGAGCATCGGGACCATGCCGGCGGCTCGGGCGTCGTCGCGCTCCTCCTTGGCCTTCTTGCTCTGCCACGTGGGGGCGTCGACCGTGCGGATGGGCCTGCCTACGCCCAGGAGCATGGCGTGGACGGCGGAGCCGGTGTCCATTTGCTTCGTCGCCTGGCGGCGATTGTCGAGGGCGTGGCGGGCGTGCATGGGAGACTCCGACACAAGGATCTTCGCCGTCGACGGAGACAGCGCCTCCCGCGGGTCCTTGTCGGCTTCGGAGAGGATTCGTCGGGCGGTCATCGGTCCACCTCCCCCCAGACGCATGGCCCATCTGCGGCGCGCTCAAGTCGGCGGAGTGGCGGGGTGCCGACGAGGTGGTCGAAAGCCTCAATCGCGCTCGCAAGGGTGTCCTCGAGGAACAGCCCAGAGCGCTCGACGATCCGCTCGTCGTCGGCGACGCGGAACACAAAACGCCCCTTGTCGAGCCGGCTGTAGATCTTCGCGCTCCTGTCGTCTGCCCATGCCTGGGCCTCTGTGGATGTCATTCCTCACCTCCAAACGCCTCGAGGGCCAAGGCGATCGTCTCGACTGCACGCACCGCGGACTCCCGCTCCCAGATGGCCTCTTCCGTCTTGACCGCGGGGGGAGTGACCGCTCGGAGGCGCGATGCCCAGTCGGCCAGCTTTTCGGCGTCCGGCTTCAAGGCCTCGAGGCGGGCGAGCCGGAGGGCCTCGCGCTCCTCTGCCTCCCGCCGCTCCTGCTCTTCGCGGGCTGCCCGTTCCCTGGCCTCTCGCTCGACCTTCTCCCTCGCAACCCGCTCCGCCTCCAGCCGCTCCGTGTCCCGGCGCTGGGCCTCGATGGCGGCCCGCTCCGCTGCGGCTCGCTCCTGCTCCTTGCGACGGGCCTCCTCGAGCTCCTGGCGTTCTGCCTGGATGCGAGCCTGCTCGGCGGCGAGCTCCGCGCGACGACGGGCCTGCTCTGCCTCCTGACGGGCCCGCTCTTCGGCCTCCCGGGCTGCTCGCTCCCGCTCGAGCTGCGCTCGCTCCGCCTGGAGGGCTGCCTGCTCGGCGGCCAGACGTTCCCGCTCCGCCTGGAGGCGAGCCTCTTCCTTCTCACGGATCGCCCGCATGCGAGCCTCTTCGGCTTCCAATGCCGCTCGGGCCTTGGCTTCCTCTTCGGCTCTCCGGGCGGCTTCCTCCTCGGCCTTGAGGCGGGCCTTTTCGTCGTCCACGGCCTGCTTCTTGGCCTTGAGGGGGTTCTCGATGGCTTCGATCCGCTCGGTCAGGTCCTTGGCAATGGCGTCGACCTTGCGCCCGTATGCCAGGGCGTCGGCCTTCAACTCCTTGCGCTTCGCCTCGATCGCGGTGCGCGTAGCCCTGCACTTGCCAATTGCCCTTCTGACTTCGTCGTAAGCCTCGAGGCCGGCGCACTGCCTGCCGATCTCCTCGATCTGCTCGAGCGTGTATCCGAGGTCGCTCACTTGCACGATAGCTGTCATTCCGTTGCTCCTTTCGGCTGGTGGTGGAGCGCGCCGGAATCGGACCGGCGGCCTCAACTCCCGTTCACTGAGCTACTTGGGAGCCTTGGCGAAACCCTTCCGCCCCAGGGGCCCTCGGTCTTGGGAGAGGGCCGTCTTCCGTTACTGTTCTCGTCCACCGGCTATACCGACCGGCCCGGGCTTTCCCCGGCGACGCATGACTCCTCCTCCTTTCTCTCCGGGCTTCGACGCCGGGCGGGAACCACGAGAGGACGCGGGCGTTGCCCCCTTATGTGCCCCGCTCGGGGCCCAAGCCCCGGCCATCACACTCCCACCTCCGCCCAGCTCGTGTCTGGTCTAGGCGGCGTCGCCCGTCTCACTCGCTCCCGCAGTACCGCAAGACGCCACTGGTGCACCGCGAGCCATTCTTTCGGGGTGCTGTACCTCATCGCCCGAGCCGCGGACCATTCAAGTACGTCGGTCATTCCCCAACCCCCTGCAGCGCGTTTGCCAGGTCGAGGACATGGGCGACGGACTCCGCGACATCGTTGCCAAGCTCCTCGTCGTCCATTTGGTCGGCGGCGAGCGAGGCAGGCGTCACAGCGTTCCGGAGCTCGGCCGCGAGTTGGGCCGCCAGAGCTGGCGCGGCCACCGAAATTCCGCGAGCCGCTTTGAGCCCCAGGGCACTCATGCCACCACCCGATACAGGATAGAAGAGCAGTGACTGCAGCACCCGGGCGCCACCACGATCCGGGCCTGGTCGAGGAGCCTACCCACCGCCTCCCCAGGGTCGAACCCGAGCTCGCGCTCGAGGACGTCGGAGCAACACGGTGCCCCACCGGCGAGCTCCTTGATCTTCGCTACCACCACCCCGTCAACGAATTCTGCTTCGGACATGTGCGCCTCCGTTTGAGTTATCGACTGATAACCCAAGCCCCAAATGTTGTCAAATGATAACTGTCGATTTTGTTCTCGACCGAAAACCCACGGACATTTCGCGTCGTGCGCGGTAGGCTATCCGGTGTGATTCTTTCGCCCTCGGATTCCGAAAGGCTGGCAGACGCAATCCTCGACGAGGCCGGAGTCCCCCGCGACCGGTGCACCCCGACCCCGGAGATTGCGCGGCGTGTCCTGGGCCCATCGGCCGTCCAGCTCGTCCCCCGGTCGGCGCTGCGTTCTCTCGGGGCCCTCACACGAACAGGCGACCGATGGCGCGTCGTGCTGCGTCGTGGGTTGCCTCCCGAGCTCATCGGGCACGTGGTCGGTCACGAGCTCGCACACTGGGCGGGCAAACGTCACGGCGTGCAGCTCGACGAGGACGACTGCAACTGGATTGGGGCGGCGCTCGTTGTCCCGAAACGGTGCGTGCGTGGTACGCTTCTCGATCACGTCTCCGACATCGCGAGGGAGGTGCACACGACGCAATCGCTCGTGGCTCTCCGTGTTGGTGAGGCGCTCGAGGTACCGCTAGCGCTCGTGGCGCCAGCGCGAATTCGGGTTCGTGGACCAGAGCAGTGGGTCTGGCCGGATGCGGACACCATCAGGCGGTGGGCACGTCGGCCCGTCGACGTGGTGCGACCGATCCGGCTCACAGATGGCAGCGGCCGCGTCGTGGTCGTAGCGAGGGAGCTATGGGAAGAATGATCGTGGTTGCGTTGGTGCTCGCGGCCGTTGCGGCTTCGGGCTGCTGCTGTCCGCAAAAGAGCAAGGAACAGGTGGAGGCCGACAGAGCGGCCGCAGCATCCGCTTCGGCTCAGAGGGCTGCGGACAAGGCCAAGCTTGCGGAGACGCGCAAGAGGTGCTCTGACCGTTTTGGGACAACGGGATGGGAGGATGCTTGCAGGGATCTGGTACGCAAGCGCCTCTTCCAGCCTTCGAGCGCGGACTTCTCGTTCCTCATGTCGGTGGCCCGTGACGAGGACCCTGCGAAGTGCAAGCAGACCTACACGTCGACGGTCGAGAGCAAGAACGCGTTTGGAGCCACGATCGAACACCGGTTCCAGTGCACCTTCGACACGAAGAAGGACTGGGTGACGGTCGACTTCCTCGTCATGAACTAGGCTTGTCCTTCATGATCTCGAGCACCTCGTCGGTGTCGTCCCGCTCTCCGTCCCGAGCTCTGGCAGCGTAGGCCGCTCTGATCATCGGCACGAGCTGGTCACGGCTCCACTGCTCCCCCTGGTAGAACTCGGTCGCCAGTGCGTCGTCGAGGTACGCGTCGGGGAGCTGCCCACGGAGGAAGGCCACCGCACGCTCGAGCTCGGACCCCGGCTCGTCGTCCCCCACCATCGGTTCCTCGCCAGACAGCAGCCACTGGGGACGCACCCCGAGGGCCTTCGCGACAGCAAACAGAGCCTTCGGAGCCAGCCCCCGGTTGCCGTTCTCGCAGTTCGAGATCTGGGCCTTCGCTGTCCCCGACCGTTCCGCGAGGTCATCTTGCGACCAGTCCCGAACCTCCTTCCGGACACGCTTCAAACGGCGCCCCATCTCCTTTTTCTCTTGCTCGCTATCCATGGCCACAAAGTTATCTACGCGTAACGCGCCGTCAACCTCCCCAGAGTTATCGGTTGACAACCTCGTTATCGCTTGATAACCCTTGTCCCCATGGCAAAATTCGCAAGCGAGGGGGCGCGTCTCCTTGCTCTGGCCGTCCAGGACGCAGGCTCTCAATCGGCGGTGGCTACCCGGTGCGGTTTCTCGAAGGTCTACGTCCACCAGTACCTCGGAGGACGCAAGCCTGGGATCGAGAACGCGCTGGTGATGAAGCGGCGACTCAAGATCCCGGTCGAGGCGTGGATCCGTCCGGCACGGGTGGAGGAGGTGGCGGCGTGAACAACCCTTTGGCAATTATCACCCAGATCCTCGACCTCCTGGTTCCGCTCGAGGGCCACGACCGGGAGCGTGTGCTCCGTGCCGTCCAGGCCGTGCTTGACTTGACGGCTGCCCCCTCAATCGACTTTGCCCCTGCCCCTGAGTGGGGCCAGGCCCACAGGGAAATAGCAAAGGCGGCGGAGGAGGCAGTGAACCTCGTCTACCTGGGCAAGAAGAACGTTGGGGTGCCGGACCACGGACAGAAGGAGAAGCCCGCCCGCCGGGCCCCAAAAGCAAGCGAGACCGAAAGCCTCAAGTCCAAGATCCTGGACGCGATCAAGGCGGGGACGTCACGTCCGGGGGAGATCGCGAAGAAGGTGGGCGTCGACCCGCAGAGCTATCCGTTCCGGCGGGCCCTCTCGACCATGCTCGCGGACGGGATGGTGTCGGCCACAGGGAACTGCAACGGCCGGTCGTACCGGCTTGGCACGACTCCGTGATTGCGTCCCACAAGGGCCGCCGGACTGGCCTGTATCCGAGCCTGGACGAGGCCCTCGACCGCAGGCACCGGCACCCGGTGGGGACTGTACTGCAAAGGATCCGTGGCGGCGAAGTGCTGGCTCGGTTCGTTGAAAGGAAGCTGACCAATGGCACGTAAGAAGAACCCGATCAAGACCATCCACTCGATCAGCGACTCGCCCGTCCGAGTGCTGCCCCCCGTCGAAGAGGAGGTGGCCGATGTCGAGGAAAGCGAGAACGAGGCGCAGGCGGAGGATGCTCCGGCGGAGACTCGCCGCCCGACGAGTCCCGACCTGGACATCGCTCTGATCTACGAGGGGCTCGGCGATCTGCGCAGGGTCCAGGAGAACATCACCGACATCAAGCGAACGCAGACCGACCTGGAGAACGAATTCGCGACGGTCAAGGCCGACTACGCGAAGCGGATCAAGACCGTGAAGGCCGTGCTGGACGACAACATCGCAGCGCTGGAAAAGCTCACCCACTCCGAGGTCTTCGACCGGCAAAGGGGCCAGGTCTACCTCGTCCACAACTCGAAGGTGTCGATGGCCGAGGACCTGATCCGCACCATCGCCGAGATCGACGACTCCGTCGAGCGCGAGGAGTGGATCGCGCGCCTCGACGCCATCGCCAAGACCACGCGAGCCCTCGAGCTCGACGACTCGCAGGAGGCCCTTCCTTTCGCCGCGGAGGGCTGACGTGCAGCTTCGTCCCTACCAGGTCGATGCCATCGAGCGGATGCGCAGGAGCTGGGCAGCCGGCCACCGCGCGATCCTGCTCGTGGCATCGACCGGGGCCGGCAAGACCGTCATCTTCTCGGCCCTCGCACAGTCCGCGATCGGCAAGGGCGGCCGAGGCCTCGTCATCGCCCACCGCACGGAGCTCGTGGACCAGGCGGCCGTCAAGCTTTCCTCCTTGGGCCTCGACGTCGGGGTCATCAAGGCGGGCCGCCCCGAGTCCCCCGGCGCCCAGGTGCAGGTGGCTTCCACGCAAACCCTTCTCGCTCGCTCCTCCTCCCTGCCTCCGGCCTCGTTCGTCATCGTCGATGAGGCCCACCACTATCCCGACGAGGGCACCGAATGGGGGAGCATCCTGGAGGCGTACCGCGGGGCAACGATCTTCGGCTTCACGGCGACCCCGGAACGTGGCGACGGCGCTGCCCTCAAGCAGTTCGACGACCTCGTTGTGGTGGCCCAGCCCAAGGAGTTGATCGCCCAGGGCTTCCTTGTACCGGTCGACGTGTACCGTCCCGATGCGGTCAGCAAGGCGCTCGCCCTCGATCCCGTCGAAGGCTACATGCGGTTCGGCATCGTCGACGGAGTCAAGAGGAAGGCCATCGTCTTCCCCGGATCGATCAAGGCCGGCGAGGACATCGCTCACCGCCTCGATCGTCTCGGGGTGCCGGCGGCGTGCATCACCCAGCGCACCACACCCGAGGCTCGTTCCCTTCTGATCGAGCGGTTCGCCACTGGGAGCATCCTGGTCCTCGTCGGCGTCCACGTGCTCACTGAAGGGCTTGATGTACCCGACGCTTTCCTGGCCATCCTCGCGACCAAGTGCGCTTCGCCAGGTTCCTTGATCCAGAAGACGGGTCGAGTCATGAGGCCTGCGGAGGGCAAAGACCACGCTCGCGTTCTCGACTTGATGGGCGCCACGTGGCTCCACGGCCTCCCCGACGACGATCGCGATTTCTCCCTCACTGGCAAGGCAATCCAAACACGTCAGGCCCTCCCACCACAAATCACGTGCGACGCGTGCGGGCGGGTCTTCCGGGGCGACGAGTTCCGCGATCAGATGTGCCCTGCGTGCGGAGCGATCAAGCGTGGCAAGGTCGACCCAGCGATCAGGGCCCGGGCCCTCGAGCTCGCCACGCAGCAGAGGGCCGAGAAGTACCCTCCACAAGTCGTCCGCTTCGTCGCCGACACCATCGCCCTCGCCAAGCGCAAGGGCTTCCCGCGCGGTCGCAAGGCCGTGCAGATGATGTTCCTCAAAAAGTTCCACCACTACCCGAGCAACGCGCTGGTCGAGCGCGCTGGAGGCTGGCAGGGGCTATGAAAGGCACCGAAGTCACACCGCGCAGACGAACGAAGGCCGACCGAGCGCACGCCGAAGACTGCCCGTGCCGGAGCTGCCGCAACCGGCGGCACACCGAGCTGGTTCGGTCCTGCCTCCACTACCTCGCCACCCAGCCGGACTACGTCGGCTGGAAGATCTCGCCGTTCATCGAGGGGATGCCCGGCCGGGCTGCCCCGAACGGGATACCGGACATTTGCGGCATCCTCGGGCCCCGAGGTAGGTGGTGCTGCTTCGAAGCCAAGACGGGGGCGGCAAGCCTTCGTGCCACCCAACGCGCATGGCACGCAGAGGCTAGGAAGTTCGGCGCCCTGGTCTTCGAGGTGAGGTCCGTGGACGACTTGGCCGGGTTCCTCGACCTGGCCAGGAGGAAGTAGATGTATCCGACGCGAGGCATTCCGACTCAGTACCGAGGGATCAACTTCCGCTCGCGCCTGGAAGCCACCTGGGCCAGGTTCTTCGACCTTTGCGGGTGGGAGTGGGACTACGAGCCGTTCGACCTCGAAGGCTACATCCCAGACTTCGTCCTTCTCGGGATCGGGCTCGACCTGCGAACCAACCCGATCCTTGTCGACGTCAAGCCGCTGGTGTCGGTGCCAGATCTGCGTTCGAGGGCGGAGGAGCTTCGCGACATTGCTGCCGGTCGAGAGCTTCTCGTTGTCGGCTCCGACCTCATCAGGTCAACCGTTCTCGACGGCGACGCGATCGGCGTGATCGGGGAACCGAACGGGCCCGACGGCGAGCTCGTCTTCAGCGTGGCTTCGCTGTTCACGTGCCGCGACTGCGGAGGACGATCGTTTCTCCACGATGAGGCGAGCTGGCGGTCAAGGATGTGCCCACACTACGACGGGAGGCGGTTCGTCGGCTCCTTCGACGATGCCGATGAGCTTTGGGCCAAGGCGAAAAACGGGTCGCAGTGGAAGGCCGTTCAGCCGGCGCAATGGCTTGATGTTGGAATTGCACCGTGGGGGCACTCTTGACATCCCCTATCCTTCAGGTCGCCCTCGACCTCATTCGAATGGGCTTCTCTCCCGTGCCGATCCCGTTCCGCGGAAAGAACCCGGGGGCTGCCGTCGGCAAGGACTGGATCAAGCTCCGCATCACCGAGGCCACTGCGCCCCAGTACTTCAACGGTAAGCCCATCAACATCGGGGTCATTCTCGGCACGCCTTCGGGCGAGCTCGTGGACATCGACCTGGACTGTCAGGCGGCGATCGAGCTCGCGCCCCTCATCCTCCCGCCGACTCGCACTTTTGGGCGCTACTCGAAGCCGGCTTCACACTGGATTTACCGCACGGACGACGCGGGGCGCATCCGGCAATTCCAGGCACCAGACGGGGGAATGATCGTCGAGTACCGCGCGAATGGCGGCCAGACCGTGTTCCCTGGCTCCGTGCACGAGTCGGGCGAGGTCATCGAGTGGGGCAACGACGCGCCTGTCACGCTGCTCACCGCTGAGACCCTGCGCACCGCAGTGGCCCAGCTCGCGGCAGCCGTCCTTCTCGTGCGCGCTGGGATGCAGCAAGCTGACTCGGCAGAACTCGTCAAGCAAAGGGCCCCCCAGCTTGCTTCGCTTCTTTCCGGCCCGGACTTGTCTCGCGCCTCCGCCTGGCTTGGCTTGAACGTGAACACGTCGCCCACCGCGACGTCAAGCCCGCATACGGGGGACGCATTCGATCGTGCCCGCGCCTACCTGCGGACCTGCGACCCGGCCATCGGTGGGCAGGGTGGGCACAAGCAAACCCTGTGGGTTGCCATCTGCCTAAAGCGTGGCTTCCTGCTTTCCGACTCCGACACCCTCGCGCTGCTCGAAGAGTACAACCAATGGTGCAAGCCTCCCTGGTCGAGGCGAGAACTCGAGCACAAGCTCAAGTCCGCAACGCAAGCCGACCGCATTCAGCACGCCGACGGGTGGCTGCTCAACGCGAGCCGACCCGAGTGGCGATGTCCCCCTCCCCCGCAAGACGACGATGACGAGCCGGAGCCCGAGCTTCCGCCCTGGATCGACCCGGAGACGGGAGAGGTGCTCGACGCTGCACCGAACGCTACGCCGAACAAGTCGGCCCCCTCCGAGCCGCTCCCCCAACCCGGTCCTGTTGACCTCGGCGACCTGCGCCTTCCCGACGGATACGAGTTCCGATCCACCGGCCTCGTACGCGTGCAAAAGAAGCTTTCGAACATCAAGACGTGCCCAGCCTGCCAGACCGTGACGAAGGCTGCCGCTCATTCGTGTCCCAACTGCAGCGGAGACCTGCCCGAGTCGCCCGACATCACAGAGGTCGTTCACCAGATCGCCCACGTCCCTCTGTGGATTGGCGCCGAGCTGCACCGGCGCGAGGGCAACCTCTGGCGCGTCGACGCCCGCATCGGAAAGCGCGTCAAGCACGTCGTGGTCGAGCGCTCTCTCAAGCACGACACCAAGCACCTCGCCATGGCGATCGAGGCCCCTGGCATCCCCCTGTGCGCATCCAGGCACGGCTCTGCAATGCTTGCCGAATTCCTTGACCGATTCGACGTCTGGAACCGAAACCGCATTCCACGCAAGCAGGCTCGCGCCCAGTTCGGGTGGGACGACAACTGCGCGACGTTCCTGCTTGGGCGAGAACCCATCGGCTCCGACGCCATTGCCCTGTACTCCACGAACCAGAGCGTGGACAGGACCGCCGACTGGCTCACTACCCGAGGGAGCCCATCGAGGTGGCGCGCCGCGGCGCAGGAGATGATCGATGCCTCCCCTGTTGCCGCTCTGGTGCTCTCCGCATCGGTTGCCTCCCCCATGCTCCGTCCCTTTGGGTGGGCCCCCATCGGCATTGCCCTCGCAGCCCTCGGAGGCGGAAACAAGTCGACCTTGCTCCGTCTCGCTGCCTCGGTCTGGGGCTTTCACGGCGACGCAGCTTCCAGGCAGGCAGCCGGCATCGTCGGCAACGGCAACGCGACCGCACTTGGCGTCGTGGGGCAGTTCTCCGCGTTCTCTGACCTCCCCCACCTGGTCGACGAAATGCGAGCGAACATCACAGATCCTCGCAGCCGCGGTGAACTCGAAGGAGCCCTCCACCAGCTCATCGACGGGGTGGAGCGAGCCCGAATGAAGCGAGACGGTTCCGGCCCCCGCTCCAATTCGCAGTCCACCGGGTGCGCTGTCATCGCCACCGAGATCGACAGCTCCGAGTTCCTCGTCAAGGGGGGCGCCGTGAGACGCTACCTGCCCGCCCCGGCTCCGTACGCAACCCGCCCGCTCGGAGGTCTCATCGAGCCACTGTGCCGGTCCTACGGGCACGCAGGGGCAGCCCTGGTCAAGGCGCTGGTTGCATCCTCGGTCGAGCAGCGTGCCGAAATGGCCGAGAGAAAGGCCTACCACCTCGAACTGCTCCGCGAGGGGATAGACGCTTCGAACGAAAGCCTCCGGACGTGGAGCGACCAGGTGGCAGTAGCTCTCGCTGCAGCGGATACGGCATGTCGTCTCTGCCACGACATCATGCCCGATCACGAGGCCTGGACTGCCCAGGTCCTTGCCGCCTGGACAGCGCTTCGGAGCATGGGAGAGGAGTCGGCAGGGGCAGGTTCCGACACGGTTCGAAAGGCTTTTGACCTAGCCGTGACATGGATCGGCACCATGCGGTCCCATTTTCAGCCGTCCGCTGAACGAGCCCGCCTTCTCGACCGACTCCCCGACGAGGAGCGACTTCGACGCATGCGAGATATTCGCGAACCTGTCGTGGGGCGCATTCACGACGCAACCAACGAAGGCGAACAGGACGAGATCCTCAAGGTTGTCAACGTAGTGCAGCCTGCGCTGCGGAAGTTCCTCGCCGAGCACGGCTACTCCGCCGGGACCATGGTGGCCGCCTGGGCTAACCGCGGCTGGCTCATCGTGAATACCGAGCGGAGGGGCTACGGCACAACCACACGGATCGGGGGCAGCCGGGCCGAGTGCTACCGCCTCGTGATCGGAGGCTTGCCGTGAGTTGTCGTGACTGTCGCGCAGTGTCGAACATGGTGTCGGGACACTCAACCGCTCGACTTTGCTTCACTAAAGGAAGTTGTCGTGATGTCGTGACCATTTCCAGCAAACGAAGAGTAGCCATGTGCGCGCGTGTACGTGTGCGCGCACGTAGAGGTTCTATATATTTGTGTGACAGTCACTACAGTCACGACAACAACAACGACACCCCTTGTTTCGAAGCGTTTCGGTGGGGTTCGAAGTGTCGTGACTTGGGTTTTCGTCATCACGACAGTCACGACAGGCCCCCCTCGAACAGTGTGGGGAGTCCCAAGACCAAGGGGAGTCGGGAGAGAGTCCCGGCGCTTCAACTGGAGCGGAATTGTTACAGGGGAGGCGGTGAGTGATGGCACGAAAGAGTGAGGGATCCCGACTCCTCGCGGCCACTGGCCTGGACCACGCGACGCTGGCCGCCCAGGTGGGAGTGTCGAGGGCAGCGGTGACCCAGTGGATGAACGGCGACCGCCTGCCAGGACAGGACAGGCGCAGAACCCTGCGCGAGCTCTTTGGGGTGCCGGAGGGCGCTTGGGACGAGTCCCCGAGGTCGAAGGCCCTGGGGGCTGCCCAGGCGACAGCGTCTCCGGCCCTGGATGCCGAGGGACGGCTCCGAGCACAGCTTCAGCGACTGGACCAGATCCGGTCGGCGGCGAAGTCCGACGTCGACATGGCGCCTCAGACCCGGCTCCGACTGGAGGCGACCGAGACCAGGTGCATCGAGCTGCTGTCGAAGCTGACCGGAGAGGGACAGGAGGTGAGCGAGTCTCGGATCCTGCGGACTCCGGCGTGGAGGCGGATCGTGGACGCGATGGTGGAGGCGTTCCGGGCTCATCCCGAGGCTGCGGTGGAGGTGGAGGCAGCGCTCAAGGAGATCGGCGAATGACCGCGACGACCAGGGAGCAGGTTGCGTCGCGAAGAGTCGCGCGCCCTCGGTCGCTGGCGGCTGCGCTGGCCCTCGCACTGCGCAGGGACATCGAGTGGCGGTACGAGACGTCGACGGATGAGGGGCAGCGGGAGCGACTGGGTCGAGCGCTCGGGGCCGGTACGGAGGCGAGGTGGCCGTCGAGCAGGTACCACGACGACCCGTGCGGGTTCGCCGCTGAGGTGCTGGGGCTGCAGCTCACCGAGGACCAGGAGACGGTGCTGCGCGCCCTCATCGACCACATGCGCGTGGCGGTGAGCTCGGGGCACAAGATCGGCAAGAGCGTGCTCGATGCGGTTGCGGCGCTGTGGTTCTACGCGACGCGCGACGAGGCACGGGTCATCATGTCGAGCGTGACGGCGCGCCAGGTGGACCAGATCCTTTGGCGCGAGCTGCGCATGCTGCACCGTCGGTCGCGTGTCCCCCTCGGAGGCGAGCTGCACGAGCTCGCTCGCTCGGGGCTCAAGAGCCACGACTTCCGCGAGGTGGTTGGGTTCACCGCGCGCGAGAGTGAGGCTGTCGCTGGGATCTCGGGGAAGAACCTGCTGTACATCCTCGACGAGGCGAGCGGCATTGGCGACGACATCGCGGAGGCGATCGAGGGCAACCGGGCGGGCGGTGCTCGAGTGCTCATGACGTCGAACCCGACGCGAACGGAAGGGTTCTTCTTCGACGCCTTCCACAAGCTTCGGTGGAGCGAGCAGAACCCTGGGGGCGTCTACTGCATCCAGGTGTCGAGCGAGAACACGCCGAACGTGCGAGAGGGCCGCGTGGTCGTGCCTGGCCTGGCGACGCGCGAGTGGGTCGAGGAGAAGCGCCGGGAGTGGGGCGAGGATTCGCCGTTGTTCCAGGTGCGTGTGCGCGGTCGGTTCGTGGTGAAGGAAGAGGGCCGCGTGGTCTCTCTGCACACCATCGAGCTCGCCGAGGGTCGGTGGAGGGACGCGCCGTGCGAGGGCGTGCTCACCATCGGGCTTGACCCTGCAGGCGAGGGTGGAGAGGGCGACGAGTCCGTGTTCGCGATGCGTCGTGGGCTGCGTGTGCTCGAGCTGGTGGCGCACCGTGGACTGACGGAAGAAGCTCACCTGGTGCACGTGCTCAACCTCGTGCGCGAGCACAGGCTACCGCGAGAGCGACCGCGGGTGGTGCTGGACCGTGAGGGCCCGATCGGCACGCGCGTGTTCCGAGAGATCCGGGCGTACCTCGAGCGCTTCGACGAGCAGGGCATGCCGTTCGTGCTCTTCGGGGTGAGGGCTTCGGACCGTGCGTCGCGTGAGCCGGACGTGTGGGACCGCCAACGAGACGCACTGTGGGGCAACGCTTCGAGGTGGCTCCGCGCGCAGGACGAGGGGGGACTCGGCGGAGCGATCCCGGAGGACACGAGGCTTGAGGCGGAGCTGCACGCGCCGGAGTGGATACCTGGGCCAAACGGTCGCATGAAGGTCACGCCGAAGAAGGACTTGCGCAAGAAGCTCGGGCGCTCTCCGGACCGCGCGGACGCCGTGTGCCTGGCCGTGTGGGATCCGATGCCGCACGAGCTCGTGGTGGAAGATGAGGCTGCGCGGCCCCCGGCAAAGCTGGACCCGTTCTCGGGGGCGATTGACCCGTGGGGGAGGAGGTAGGGATGGGAGCGATCGGAAGCATGCTGATCTGGCGTGGCCCGTGGGTGTACATCATTCCGATCGATGACTACGGAGGAAGAAGTTGGGGGCTGGATGTCGGCCCCGCCCCGGTGTGGCGAGTGTTCTTGGCGAGTGGCGAGGACGTGACAGCGAACCGCCCGCATACGGGTCGGCTCGGAAGACGCAGCGCGCGTTGGCGCGTTGTCCGAAGAACGCCGAACGACCGATAGCCTACGTTTCCCGCGTTACCACATGTGACCAAGAGGGGTCGGAGCACTTGGTCACACCATGTCACATTTGGCCTGGCATGGTCGACCCATGCCCGGATTGCTCGGAGACGTCCTTCATGCGCTGCTCGGGGTGAGCACGTACGAAAGCGTTCCCGATCCGGTAGAGCAACAGAAGGCCGACGAGCTCCGTGACCGCATCGGCTCGCACCTGTCGAGGCAGACGGCGCCTCAGATGCGCTGGTACCTCGCCGACCTCGAACAGGCGATGCGCCAAGCTGACGGCGGTGACCTTCGACAGACAGCGAAGCTCTGGCGAGCGATGCGACGAGACGGTGTCATCTCTGGGCTGCTGTCGACGTGCACGGATGGCCTCGTAAGGCTTCCGAAGTCGTTCTCGGGAGCGGATGCCCAGGTGGCGGAGCTGCAGGGGAGCGAGACGGTGTCCGTGTTCGACGCAATGCTTCCGCCCTCGGAACTTGCGCTCATGGCGGCTGATGGTCGAGGCCTCGGAGCCGCGATTGGCGAGCTCGTGCCGGTGCGCGGTCGAGACTACCCGGTGCTCGTACGGCTCGAACCGGAATGGCTCCGATACAACTGGGTTGAGAACCGGTGGTACTATCAGGCCCAGGGCGGCAATCTCCCTGTGACACCTGGAGATGGTCGCTGGGTGCTGCACGTGCCCGGTGGCCGGGTGGCTCCGTGGCAACACGGTTTGTGGTACGCGCTCGGGGAAGCGTGGATTCCGAAGACGCACGCGAAGAGCTACCGGTCCAACTGGGAGAGCAAGCTCGCCAACCCAGCGCGCGTGGCAGTGAGCCCCTCGGCGGCGACGGACGAGCAGGCGCAGTCGTGGTTTGAAAAGGTCATGGCCTGGGGCGTCAACACCGTGTTCGGAATGAAGCCGGGCTACGACGTAAAGCTTCTCGAGAGCAACGGCCGCGGGTACGAGGCCTTCGGCGAGACGATCAAAACCTCGAACGAGGAGATCATTATCGCCCTCGCGGGCCAGCTCGTCACGACGACGGGAGGCACCGGGTTTGCGAACGCGGACATCCACAAGTCGATCCGAGCCGACATCATCAAGGCGATCGCCGACAGCTTGGCTCACACGATCAACACCCAGTGCTTGCCGCCGTGGGTGGTAGCTCGATGGGGCGTCGAAGGTCTGGAAGGACGCGCGATGGTCAAGTGGGACGTCGCTCCCCCAAAGGACCGGGCCGCCGAAGGCCAAGCACTCACTGCGTTTGCCGGCGGCGTGACAGCCCTGCGCGCAGCCCTCGCACCGTACGGGCGCGACGTCGACCTCGGGGCTCTGCTCGCGTCCCACGGCATCCAGACGGTGGCTCTCGGTGGTCCGCTGGTGCTCGTCGGTGGGACGGACGTAACACCGACGCCGGCGCCGGCCACGGTCGACCAGGTGGACCCCGACGGCGACGGGCAGCCGGGAGAGCCTCCGACTGACACGGCATCTGCGGAGCTCGCCGAGAAGATGACCTCCGAGGGGGTCGACCGATGCGAGCACGGAGCGCTCAACCGCTGCCGCCTGTGCGGGATCGAGCGAGTGCGCGACTTCGAGCGGGACGAGAACGGAGAGATCGTGTGGAAGGTCATATGGCGACCGATCCAGCAGGAGGCGGCATGAACGTGCGCGACACCTTCGTGCTCGACCAGCGGACGCTGCTGCACCACCGTGGTGGTCAGGTGCTCGCCCTCGAGACCCGCGCGATCGGTCGGTCGTTCCCGCTGGTGTCAGGGCCCAAAGCTTCGACGCTCCGCAGAGTGCTCGGCTCGAGGGTGTCCAGCTTCCTTGGCCTGCGGAGCGACAAGAAGGCGTCCAGGAGCGAGGTCGCGGTGGTGGAGGTCCTTGGCCCCCTGTCCCAGCGTGCAGACACGTTCTGCGGCTGGGTGGACGGCTACGACGCCATCGCCGTCCGCGTCGCCGAGGAGCTCGAGCGCCCCGAGGTGGCCGCGGTCGTCCTGCGAATCGACTCTCCCGGTGGAGACGTCGCCGGACTCGAGGAAGGCATCCGGGCGATCGTTGCGGCGAGAGACAAGGCCGAGAAGCCGATCGCGGTGTACGTCGACGAGCTCGCGGCCTCGGCTGCGTACTGGCTCGCGGCCTCGGTCGCGGACGCTGGCATCTACGCCCCGGCCTCGGCGGAGGTCGGTTCGATCGGGGCCTACACCATGCTGGTCGACGAGCGCGGGAGCCTCGAGCGTGACGGCGTCGTTGTGAAGCTCGTGCGTGACCCCGCGGGCAAGGACGCGGCGAACCCCCTTGACCCAGTGTTTGATCTGGCGCTCGAGCGAGAGACCGAGCGCGTGCGTGACGCCTCGGGCCGGTTCTACGCTGCGGTGTCGTCCGCTCGAGGGCTCGACGTCGAGGCGGTCCGTGCGCTGAACGCTGCAACGTTCGGGGCCAAGGGGGCGATCGACGCGGGCCTCGTCGACGGGGTGTGCTCGTTCGACGACGTCGTGCGGAAGGTGTTTGCCAAGACCCAGGAAGTCAAAGCGCAGGAGCGGCGGCGTGTCGCGAGCGCGAAGGAGAAAGCAATGGCTCGACGAAGAGGAAAGAAGGCGGAAGAGATGCCGCCGGCCGCTCCCGAAGAGAAAAGCTCGGGGCGTGCGACAGCCGCGGAAGTGTCCGCGACGTGTGCCGAATGCGCTGCAGCGTGCACCGAGTGCGCGGCTGCGTGCGACGGTGGTACCGCCGACGAGGCGATCGCCGCGGTGGGCAAGATGGTGGCAGCGTGTCAGGCGGCCATCGCCTCCGGAGAGTCCTTCCTCGGTGGCTCCGCTCCGGCCCCGGCTCCCGAAGAGCCCTCCGCCCAGGAGGACGAGGAAGAGGACGAGGAGATGCCTCAGGCGTCAGTGACCCGGCTCGACCGCCTCGAGCGCAGTTTCGAGGAGATGCAGAAGGCGTCAGCGCAAAAGGCCGAGGCCGAAGAGCGGCGTGCGCTGATGGGCCGAAAGCAGATGACGTCCGGGACCAGGGCGAGGCTCGAGGCCATGAGCATCTCCGAGTTCCGGGCCGCGTGCGCCGTGCTGCCGGACAGGTACGACGGAGGTCTCGCGGCAGACCTCGGAGTCATGCCGACCCGCGGCGGAGGTGCGGCTGGGCTGTCCGAGCGCGAGCTCGCGATCTGCAAGGCCACCAAGTGTGATCCCGAGAAGTTCGCGGCGATGAAGGCGCGCGAGGCGAGGAGCTGAACATGGCGAACACCACCGTAAACCTGATCCGAGAGCCCGTTGGCGCTGAGGGCAAGACCATTCACGTCGCCGTTGGAGCGGCCAAGATCTTCGAGGGCATCATGGTCGCTCAGCTCGACGCTGACGCGACGCTGGTCCCCGGGTCGACGGCCCTTTCGGGCGACTGCATCGGCGTGTCCACGCACGAGGCGGATGCTCTCAGTCGATGCGCGGTCGAAACGGATCGGCAGTACCTGTTCGCGAACGCCTCCGGTGGCGACGCCTGCAGCGCTGCTACCCCGATCGGCTGGACCGTGTACATGGCAGACGACCACACGGTTGCCGACAACTCGGCCAGCGGGACCCGCGGCAAGGCCGGCATGTTCATGGGGATGCAGGACGGCCGAGTGAAGGTCTGGGTGTCTCCCTCCGCCGTACGCGTGGCCGAGGCCCTGGACGTCGAGCTCGACGACAGCGCCGGCAACTTCGACGTCGACAACGTGGAGGCGGCTCTCGCCCAGATCGTTGCCGACTTGGCCGCAACGACGGCCACCCACGGCGCGAACATGGTCGGCGTTCAGGACGCCGCAAACTTGTTCACGGCGACGACTGTGGAGGCCGCACTCGCCGAAGCCAAGGCCATCGTCGATGCGAACTATGCTGGCCGAATCCAGCACCGTCAGCTGATCGCGACACACGCGACAATCACGGCAGGCGCTGCTACCGAAACGCTCAACATCGGAGCTGTGCTTCCTGCGAACGCGACGATCCTCGGCGTGACGATGCACACGTACACGCCATTCACAGGCGGAACGATCTCGGACTTCACGGTCGATATCGGTTCGAGCGGCGACGCTGACGCGCTTGTCGACGGTGCCGACTTGTACGCTGCCGCGGTCGATGGCGCACCCTCGACGCATACCGCTGGCGTCAACCCCAACAAGACCTTCGTGGCTGCGGGCGCACAGCTCACCGCCAAGTTCGACTGTGCCTCGGACAATGTCGCAGACGCGACGGCCGGCGCGGTGACCATCGACGTTTTCTTCACGGTGCTCGCGTAAGGAGAACCTGACCATGAGTCTTTTCGAACATGACAAACTGCCGACCACGAGCGGCGAAGCTCTGATCGAGTACTCCGATCGTTACCTGGCCGCACAGCTCGCGGAAATCCCCCCGGCGTGGGTGGACGAATTCGGCGACGCGGCCCCCCTGAACAGCCCGATGGCCACGTTCCCCCTCAGTGCCATGAGCGGGAAGTTTCGCGAGACCGAGGGCGACGGCGTCGTCGAGACCATGGGCGAGGAGAAGCTCGACCTCAAGGTGGTCGAGTACGACATGGGCTACGAGGCAAAGCTGATCGACCTCCTCATGCAGGTCTTCGCGTACCGCAGTTGGAAGCAGTCTGCGGAGTACTCTCAGATTGCCGAGCAGAACCACCGAGCGGATTCGATCGCTACGTTGCTCGAGGCCGGTGAGACCACGACGATCTGGAACGGCGGATACTTCTTCCGGACCGACCATCCGGCAAACACCAAGAAGCCCCACCTCGGTACCAGCAGCAACTATCAGGCAACGCCGAAGGACTGCAACTCGATCGCGAACATCATCGCAGAGCGCACCGCGATGCGACTGGTGAAGGACGCGAACGGCAAGAAGCTGAACGTCAATCCCGACGCGATCCTCCTGCCGACCGAGAAGTTCGAGCTGGTGGACGGGCTGATTCGGCAAGCCCAGGTCAGCGTCGCGAGCGGAACGGGTGTTCCTGGTGGCGGAACCGGCACGATGACGAACCCGCTCGCCGGGTTGCGAGCGGTGCACGTCCCCACCCTGACCGATCCGGATGACTGGTATCTGGTGGACAGCGAGCTAGTCAAGCGCATGCCCCCGTGGCTCTGCGCGCGGTGGTCTCCGGGCCTCGCCCTCGAGCTGCGCCAGTGGGACGAGAACAGCGACTTCTTCCGCAACACGGGCAAGCTCAAGAACTCGGCTCACATCTGGTACGCGTTCGCGTTGGCCTTCTGGCAGGCGATTCGAAAGATCAAGGGCGCCTGACAAGGAGCCTGACGCCGCCGTAGCAACCGTCCCGCCTCTCAGCCCCCTACCGGCCAAGGTCCGCAGGGGGCTTCCCCCGTAGGAGCCCATGGCAGCGTACCTCACAGTCTCGGAGTTCAGGGCACGCACGACGATGCCAGTCGAGGACGTTGATCAGCTGGAGGTCATGCAGCCTGGGTTCCTGAGTTCGCAGCTTTCCGCGGTGAGTGCCAGGATCGACGCCAAGCTCCGCAAGCGCTACGCCGCTCCGTTCACGACTCCCGTGCCGGACGTGGTCCTCGACTGGCTCTCTCGCATGGTAACCCGCCGGGCCTACATCAAGCGCGGGTTCAACCCTTCTCAGGACTCCAGCTTCGTGCAGCTCGTGATCGACGACGCCAAGACGGCCGAGGCCGAGATCGACGCTGCAGCGGACGCTGTCGCCGGCCTCTACGATCTGCCCCTCAGGCAGGACTCGACGGCCACAGGGGTGAGCAAGGGCGGGCCGATCGGCTACTCGGAGACGTCGCCGTATGCGTGGCAGACGCTGCAGCAGAGCCGGGGCCGCGGAGAGGATGGTGGCCAGTGAGTCTTGCCACCCTCGACGAGTGGATCCAGGACCTTCGTGCCGCCGGCGGTTCCCTCGAGGCGGCCGCCCCCCAAGTGGCGCAGGCGTGCAAGGCGGCTGCCGACCAGGAGCTCGCCGCGGGCCACGGCATCGGAGGCGAGGAGTGGGTAGCGCGCAAGGACGGAGGCCAACCCCTCGCGAACGCTGCAGCCGCCCTCGTGGTGGACCCCGTCGGCAACGTGATTGTGTTCCGGCTCCCCGAGCCGTACGTGTTCCACCACTTCGGGGCCGGGCGCGTTCCTCGGAGGCCAATCCTCCCGACCGCTGGCCTCCCAGACAACCTGGGCCACGCGATTCGTGAGGGGCTCATCCAAGGCCTTCCGTTCATGAAAAAGCACGGGAGGAAGAAGTGAGCAACCTCGCCCTCCTGGTCCTGTACGACGCTGTCGCGTCTCTCTTCGTCGAAGAGCAGACAAGCGTCAACGTCGTATTCGGCTGGCGCGAGCCTCCGAAGACGATCAACCAGGGCGACGGCACCGCGGCGCGCGTGTGCTTCATTCCTGGCGACGCTGGCAACGGCCTGGGGGCCGACATGCCTCCGAGGTATCCCGGGCGCAATCCCAGGCCCCTGGCGACGCTCGAGGAGTTGTTCCGCGTGCGGGTGTGGGCGGTGGACCGTGCTGCCCCGAACGACGAACGCGCCCAGTACGAGGCAGCTCGACTGCTGTTCGACGCGGTCCGTCGGGCCCTCCGGCTTTGCGACCCAGGCGGGCTCAAGGTCCGATCTTCGTCGTGGGTGCGAGGGGCGCCGGAACGGATGTGGGGGGCTGAGATCGAGCTGCTGTGCACGGTCGACGCGATGATTCCGGATCTGCCCTACCAGGAGTCCTCGAGCGCCGAGGGCCGAGCGGGCATCACGATGGCATTCCCATCGGGCGACGTAGACCCGAACCCGGGGCCGGTGGTCTCCGGAGAGGACGAATGAGGCAAACATGACCCTTCCGAATGTGAACCTGACGCAGATCGACGGCGCTCTGGGAATCATCCCCCCCGGCTCCGGAGACATCGGCGCCGTGTACGGCCCGGCCGACAGTGGAGACCTGAATACGCCAGTGGCACTGGCCCGCGCTGCCGACGTCGTGAGCGCGTTCACCGCGGGTCCGCTCGTCGAGCTCGCGTGCTACCTCATCGCAAAGACGGGGAAGGCCGTAGTGTGCGTGCGCTCGGACGTGACCACGGACGGGACTCCCGGCGTGATCGACATCACGGGGGTGACCGGCACGAGCGTGGCGAGCTTCGACGCCGCGGCGACCGCCAACGACGAATACGAGGCGCACGTCGAGATCGTCACCGGCGGGACCATCGGAGTCGACGGGATCACGTACAAGTGGAGCCTCGACGGTGGAAGAACGCAGTCCGCGGAGACGGCGCTCGGCACGGCCAGCAGCATCACAATCCCTGGCTCTGGTGGCGTGGTCATCGACTTCGCAGCGGGGACACTCATCGCCGGCAACGTCATCACCAGCCGGACCACGCCTCCACTCGAGGACGCGGACGACTGCGCCGCAGCCCAGACAGCGCTTCAGGCCTCCCACCACAAGTGGGACGTGGCGTTCCCGGCCAACGTCGTGACGGCGGCGAAGTTCGCCCAGCTCGACACCTGGATGCAGACGCTCTGGACCAAGAAGAAGCACAAGAAGTTCCTTGCGTGTGCCCGAGGGCCCGCGGTGAATGAGAGCGACGCGACCTGGCAGGCGGCAATTGCGGCAGAGTTTGCGTCGTCCTCCAGCCTGTTCGGCGGGCTGTCGTCGGGCTACGCAAAGACGCTGTCCGCGGTGTCGTCCTACCAGTTGCGGCGTCCGGCATCCTGGCCGGTCGCAGCCTGGGCCCTGAAGCTCCGCAACCCGCGTCGCGACGACATGGCGGCCCCGGTGCTCGGCCCGCTCCCGAGCGACGTGCGAATCGTCGACTCGAACAACAACCCCGACGAGCACAACGAGGAGGTCACCCCCGGCCTCGATGCTGTGCGGTTCCTGACCCTGCGGACGTTCGAGGGTCTGGTCGGCACGTTCGTCTCCCGCCCTCGGATCTTCGCCCCCACCGGGAGCGACTTCGTCTGGTGGCAGTACCGAAGCGTGATCAACGGCATCGCCGACGTCGTGCAGCTCGAGCTCACCAAGAGGCTCCGGTCTCCGATCCGCGTGAACCGCCGCACCGGGTACATCCTCGAGCAGGACGCGGTCGAGATCGAGAACGGGGTCAACGCCGCTGTCGAGGCTCTCGTGGGCCCTGGCCCGGACGTGTCGGGGCACGCGTTCACGGTCTCGCGCACGGACCAGCTCCTTTCGACGCAGACCCTCACGTGCGCAGAGCGAGTCGTCCCGCTCGCGTACCCCGATCAACTGGACGTCACCATCGGATTCGTCAACCCGGCTCGCGTGCAGCCCGTGTGAGGTAGACCATGTCGATCGATACCGTCAGGATCAACGGATTCGCCTGCAGCTGGGGTGAGACCGAGCTCAAGTTCGCGGGCGAGCGCTTCCACAAGTTCACGTCCGTGGACTACGGCGACAAGCGGACCCGCACCTTCATTTGGGGTGCCGACAAGGCCCAGGCCCCCATCGGACGCGGACGCGGCAAGTACGAGCCTGGCATCCTCAAGATCGAGGGCCCCAAGTTCGCGATCCAGGACCTCCGGGCCTACTTCGCCTCCCAGGCCGAGGACGGGGTGAGCTACGGCGATGCGGTCATCCCGCTCGTGACTCTCCAGTTCCTCGAGGGGGACCGGGTCATCACCATCGAGATGATCAACGTGACCTGGGACAACGACTCGGCGAGCCATTCGGAGTCCGGCGACGGCCTCAGTGAGGCGGTCGAGCTGCAGCCCGAGCGCATCAAGCGCAACGGCCTCACCCTGTACAGCAGTGGAGCGTGATCATGGCTGACAAGAACGCAGTCTTTGGAGTGACCTGTTCCTACACCGGCCCCGGCGGCACCGCCGTATCCGCCCCCGCCCAGGCCGTCACGGCGCCCTATCAGGCGCTGAGCTCTGGTACGCTCGACATCCCCGACGCCACCGCAGGAGCGACGGAGCTGCCGATCCCGCTTGGAAGCATCGGAACGGCCGTCACGGCGATCATGATCCGCAACTCGAGCGGCCAGGAGCTCGACATCGAGTTTGGTGGGGCCGCGGCTATGTCGTTCAGCCTGCCGACCGGGGGCATGTTCCTGTACGCCGTCCCGTCGGAGCCTGCGGAGACTCCGATCACGGCCGTGACGGTGACCACGAGTGCGGAGCAGTCCGGCGACGGCGCAGTCCACTACTGGGCCTTCGGCGACATGGTGGGTGTGTGATGGCAGAACGTGAGCTGACCGAACAGGAGAAGCTCGAGGCTGCCATCGCGGACGCTCGAGCGCGTCGCGAGGAAGCACGCGCAGCCAGGGAGGCAGCTCGGGCCCCTGACCGTCTTCGCGACGAGCTCGCCATCGTCACCCGACAGGCCGAAATGGACGAGGTCTACGACGGCCTCGAGAGCGAGCACGGCGGCAAGGAGCTCCGGCGCATCGACGTGGAAGACGGGCGCATGCTCGTGGTCAAGCGTCCTGCCCCGGTGGCCTTCAAGCGCTTCCAGCAAAGCAAGACCTCGGTCGACGACTGCGACGCGTTCGTGCGGACTTGCCTCGTGTACCCAAGCAAGGAGGCCTACAACGAATTGACGTCGACCTACCCTGCCAAGGTCGTAGAGGCGGCAAACGCCGCGTCTGAGCTGGCGGGGATTCGGCGCAAGGAGGCGGCGGGAAAATAGGGACCCTCCTCGGGGAGGCGCGCCGAGAGCCCGGTACCGCAGCAGAGTGCATCTGGACGATCTGGCACGCCGACCCCGACTCCGAGGAGGACTGGATCAAGGGGATGGTTGGCGCGGTGCTGCTGAATGACATCCGATTGGAGCTGGAGGCAATCCGCAAGGGATTGAGTAGGTGATGGCCGAAGCGACCTTTGCAGTCATCCTTGACGACCAGATGAGCGGAGCGGCCGCGGCTGCGTCGTCATCCCTGCAGGACCTCCGCTCCTCGATCCAGGGCGAGACCGACGAGCTCCGGAACATGCAAGCGGCCATGCGGGCCATGAAAGCGGACGCGTCGGCATCGACAGCCGAGATCGCGGCCCTGCAGGCTCAGATCGACGAAAAGAAGGCCTCCGTTGCAGAGGCAACGCGCGAGTATGTGAACCTCGGAGGCTCGTTCGAGAAGGTCGGCAAGGCGGCAGCGGAGGGAGGTGCCGGCGTTGCCAACCTCGAGGAGGACCTCAAGAAGCTTGGGGGTCCCCTCGCGGAGCAGGCTGAGAAGGCGAAGGCTCTGGTCAACGTGCTCGGTGCCGGGGGCGTGTACGCCGCAGCCGCGCTAGCGGCGGTGGCCATCGTCGCGTTGACCGCGGCGGTCATCGGAGCCGTCGTGCAGATGGCACGCATGGGCCTCGCCAGCTCGGACGCCGCGCGAGACCAACGGCTCATGCTCGAAGGCATGACCAAGAACGCGGTGGCTGCTCGCGAACTGCAGGATGCGATCTCTCTCGTGTCCGCTGGGTCCGCGCTGTCCGGAGACAAGGTCTCGGAGCTCGGGGCGAAGCTCGCCGAGGCAGGCCTTCGGGGCGACCAGTTCCGCGTCGCCCTCGAGGCGGCGGCGATTGCGTCGTCCGCGGGAGGCTCTGAGGCCGAGGCGGCGTTCATGTCGGCGGCGACCGCGGCGGCCAAGGCCGGCGAGTCTGTCGACGAGCTCGCGGCAAAGGTCAAGTCTGAGCTGGGCGCGACTGCAGAGGCACAGATGCTTGGGTTCCGCGTCCAAATGGAGAAGGCTCGCGAGAACGCCAGTAGGCTATTCGCCGGCGTGAAGATCGATCCGTTCCTCGAGGGCCTGTCGAAGGTGACCGGGCTGCTCGACGAGAACACCGCATCCGGGCGCGCGCTCAAAACGATCGTCAACACCATGCTGGACCCGATCTTCGCCGCTCTCGGCAAGGCAGGACCGCTGGCGGGGGCCTTCTTCAAGGGCATGGTGATCGGGGCCTTGCTGACAACGATTGCCGTCCTGAAGGTCAAAAACGCGCTTGAGGACGCCTTCGGCAGCGACACCGCGAGCACTATCGACTGGATGAAGGTCGCCCTGTACGCCGGGGCCGCGGCAGCAATCATCATCGCCGTCGCCCTAGTCGCGTTGACGGTTGTGCTGGGAGTGCTGGCGGTCGCGATCGGGGTGGTGGCCATCGCGCTTGCCATCCTGTTCCTGCCGTTCATCATCATCGTCGCAGTCATCATCGCGGCCATCGTGGCGGTGATCGCCGCCTTCGTGGCTCTGGCCGCGGCGGTGTCGAAGGCGTACGACTACGTCGCAGGACTCGACTTCGGGGCGATCGCGAGCGACATGATGGCCGGTCTGGTGTCCGGCATCACGTCCGGCGCCGGGGCTGTCATGTCGGCGCTCAAGGCCCTGGCCGACAAGATGAAGGCGACGATCAAGAGCGCCCTCGGAATCGCCTCCCCCTCCAAGGTGTTCGCCGAGTTCGGCTTGAACACTTCGATGGGCTTCTCCGAAGGTATCGACGAGGGGAAGAAGGACGTCGATCGGTCGGTGTCGAGCATGGTGTCGGTCCCCCCTCCCGCAGGCATCGGGCAGGCCGGGTCGGTGTCGTCCTCGAGCTCAAACACGGTGACCATCACCATCAACGCGCCCAGTGGCGACGCGCGAGACATCGCTGCCCAGATCGAGCGTGTCATGGGCGACGTGCTCGAGGGGGCCGCCATCTCCTACGGTGCCCCGCTCCCGGAGGGCGTGTGATGGATCCGCTCACGAACCCCAGCGCGTGGGATACCTTCTACCTCGCCGGCGAGCCATCGCCAGGGCTGTGCGTATCAGTCGCGGGTGCGCGCAATCCGAGAACCTGGGACGAGAAGAAAGGCGCCGGGAGCTCGGGAGCCTCACTCACTTACCAGGGCGACGGGCTTGCAAAGTTCATGGTGCGGCTCCGGTTCTGGACAGCAGCGCACTTCGCGGCGTGGGACCAGTGGAAGCGCCTGCTTGCGCCTCCGACGGAGAAGGACCCGAACGCGCTGGACGCCGAGCACCCGCAGCTCGCACTCCTCCCGGTCCCGATCTCGTCGGTGGTAGTCGACGACCCAGGGGCACCAGAGCCTGAGGCGGAAGATACGTGGATCGTCGAGATCTGGTTGCGCCAGTATCGCAAATCGAAGCCGGCGCAAGCCTCGCCAGGCGGCAGCAAGAGCGGGAAGGGAGGCGCTGGGGGCGCGAGTGGAAGCGGTCCCGGCGGCAAGAGCACCGACCCCGTCGACCAGTACATCGACGAGCTCGTGGGCGAAGTCGACAGCCTGGCGGGTGGGTGATGCAGACGTACGCCACCATCGCAGGAATCGAGGCGCAGCCGCTGCACGTGAGCGTGCCCACGACCGGCCCGTGGTACGCGACTGGGGAACTCGTCACGGCAACCGCTGTCGCTGGTGCTGCGCGGGTGCAGATCGGCTCTCTCGAGCTCGCCGGGACCGTACGTGACCACGGGGCGTGGGCTCTCCGCGGGGGAGTGCTCGTGGTGGGCGGCGCCGACGGATGGGCGAGGGACGTATCGGCGCGCCACTACCACTCCGACGCTGGCGTGCGGGCCCAGCTCGTTGTCTCCGACCTGGCGTCCGAGGTAGGCGAGACGCTGGGGAACTTTTCCACGTCTCGCGAGCGAGTCGGGGTCGATTACGTGCGCGCTCGAGGGCCCGCGTCCAGGGCGCTCAGGCTGGCCGTAGGCGACGCGGCATGGTGGGTGGACTACGATGGCGTCACCCACGTCGGGCGTCGTCCACGGGCCGAAATCGACGGAGCATACGAGGTCCTCTCGTGTGACCCCAGGACGAGGACTGCAGTCGTGGCGACGGACGATCTCGGACGCGTCCAGGTCGGGTCGGTGCTGCGAGAGCGGCTCCCCGCCCCGCTCGTGGTCTGGTCGCTCGACCTCACGGTGCAGGGCGGAGAGGTGCGGGCTCATGTGTGGGGAGGCCCGGCATGAGCACGAGAGCCACCCGCGCGCTGGTCGCCCTGATTCGAGAGGTCTTCCCCAGGGCACCGTTCGGCTTCCTGTACCGCTATCGCGTCGTCGACATGGTTGCGACCCGATGCAGGCTGCAGGCTGTGTCGGAGTCTCCAGGCCTGCCTAACCTCATGCACGTATCGGTGCTTCCGGGCGTGGCTGGCGCGGCTGCGGTGCTCACTCCTGGGACTGTGGTGCTCGTGGCCTTCGTGGAGGGCGACCCGGCACAGCCTGTGGTGACGCACTTTGCCGCCGAGGGGGCCGCCGGGTGGGTACCGGTGTCGCTGGCCTTCGACGCGGAGACGACCATCTCGCTGGGAGGCTCGGCCACCCGGGGAGTGGCTCGCCTAGGTGACACGGCGGGGCCGTACCTGATCACGAGCGCGAGCACGAAGGTGGTGAGCGAATGACGATGGCAGTCGGCAATCTGGCCTGCACGACGGGCCTTTCGAAGCGCATCTACGACGCACGCGTCGCGCTCGCGGCAACCATCGGCATCACTTCGGACCCGGCCGGTCACGGTCCCCTGAAGGCGGACTGTTACGCAATCGCGACAGCGATCGTCGATGAGATCACGGCGAACGCGGAAGCCGTGATCACGATCACGACCGCAGGACTGCAGACGTCCACGGCCGTGGGCTCCCCCACGGCGCCCCCCGCGCCGCTAGAGCAGACTTTGAAGGTGCGCTAATGACTTGGACACTGCTAGACAAGCGCGACAACGTACAAGCAATCCTTGGGTCGACGCCTACGAATGACGATCGTTTCGGGTGCTCTGTCGCTGCAACAGCGTCGTATCTCGCGATCGGCGCCCCGGGCATTCACAGCGTGTACGTGTATGAAGGCGGGACGGGCGCTTGGAGCGAAGTGATCAAGCTCACGCAAAGCGCTAACTTCGGCGTAAGCGTTGATCTCAAAGCCGACACGCTTGTCGTTGGCGCCCATATGCATACGGGCACTCGGACCAACGAGGGACGAGTGTACGTGTACAAGCGCGTGGCGGGAACGTGGACTCTGGCTCAAACGATTCCTGCCGTCGCGGCGGAGAATACCGACGATTTCGGCTACTTCGGTCGATGCGTCGCCATGTCCGACGACGCCACTGTGCTTGCCATCGGACGCCCGGGACTGAATTCCAAGCGGTACGCCTACATTTTTGAATGGGATTCGGGTACGAGCCAATACGTGCTGGCGTACACGTCGCAAGATGGGGGGGCCAAGTTCGGTATGAGCGTCGCGGTATCTCCGGAGGGAACACGCTTCGTGATAGGAGCCCCCGCGGACACGTCGTCGCGCGGACGCGTGTACATTCGGGACAGGGATCCAGACACGGGCGTATGGACCGCCATCACATCGCTCGTGCCTGCGGACGGTGCATCGGCGGACTACTTCGGGCAACGTGTCGCGGTGCGAGGGGATACCATCGCCGCAAGCGCCCCGGGGGAAGACGACGCCGGATCGGCCGCGGGTGCCGTGTACATCTATCAGCTTGCGGCGGGAACGTGGACGCAGATTGTGAAGCTGATTCCAGATCACGCGCTACACACGTCGCTAGACTTGGGAGGATATCCCGACCTTGCGTCAGGCTATATCACGGATTGGAAGCTGTTGTTCGTCGACGACTCCACTCTTCTCGTGCCGTCGACTTACGACACCGTGAGTTACGCAGGGCAGAACGCGGGCTCACTCCGCGCCTTCGTTGCGGATGGCGGATGGGGCGGAACGGTGAGTCAGTACGTGCTCGCTCCCGCTCCGCCGAGCGGAAGTGGTTGGGCGGGCCAGTGTTGCGTGTCGAACGGGAAAGTCATTGTGGCGAAGTTGCAAGGCGGGATTCCAGGCAATGCCACGCGGGGCATCGTGCACGAGATCGATCAATTCTGGCCGCTATCCGCTCCCGCTCCCGACACCACGGCGCCCACGTTCGCCGGCATCACGGGAGCTACCGCGAGCGAAGGCGTCGTCACGCTCACGTGGGATGCCGCGACCGACGCAGTGACGGCCACGGATGCCATCCAGTACGAGGTCCACGTCTCGACGAGCGCGGGCGCAACGTGGGCCACGCGGGCGGTCGTATCCGCGGCGGACGTGCTGCCCGAAGCGTGGGAGTCTATCGAAGGCCCGATCCCGTGCAGCTACGATCTTGAGTACCTCGCCCCCGGGGCGACGTACTACTTCCGCGTTCGCGCCAGGGACGAGGCTGGAAACGTGGACTCGAACACCGAGGAGGCGAGCGCCGAGATCGAGCTGGTGGTGGATGAGACGACTCCGACGATCGGCAACATCTCACCGGCTCCTGGTACGCCACTGAACCCGGGCGACCGCGTGTCATTCGACGCCACCGACGACAGCGGGGCTCTGGTGCACGTGGAGGTCAGGGTCGCGCAGGGGGCCGTCGTCGAGACCGTGTTCGACGGGACTTCTTTCGTGGGTCCGTACGCCACCGGGTGCGGGCGGACCGCGATCACAAACGGATTCAGGTTCTCTGTGGTGCGGTCCGGCGGGTGGATCGCTCCTCCCGCGTTCAGCGTCTCGGCGATCGACGGTGGAGGCAACAAGACATGACGACGTTCACCTTCCCGCTCGTAGCGCCTCCGGCCCCTTCCGGCACGGTGCAGCCCCACTACTCGCCCACTACCGCCGGCAGCGCGATCGACTTCGGCTCCGACCTCATGTGCGCCACGGACCTCGACCCGATGATGCGCGAGCTCGCCGCCGACGACACCCGCCTGGTGGCAGAGGCGTGCCTCCGACGGCTGCATACGACTCGAGGGGGGCTCATCGACGATCCCGACTACGGCTTTGACGTCCGCGAACTGCTCCGGTCTCCGATGACACGAGCCCAGCTCGCCGGAGTGCCAGCCCGCATCCGGGCAGAGCTCGCGAAGGACGATCGGATCCTGACGCTCGACGTCGACGTCAGGCAGACGGCAGCAGAGCTGTTCGTGAGCATCCACGCAGAGACGGACATCGGGCCCTTCGACCTGACCGGGCCCATCACGGCGGAGAGCATCCGCCTCGAGGTGCGAGCATGATCACGCTGGCAGACCTTCTCCAGCCACAGACCCGCGAGGACGCAAGGGCGAGCCTGTACAATGCCCTCGAGGACCTGGGCGTGTCGACCACCGGGTGGAAGTCCGGCGCTGTGGTCAGGACGATCGTGGCGTGCGTCTCCGTCGCCCTCGAGGCAGGCCTGGCGATGCAGAACAGGATCGCTCGGGCCGGCTTCCGTGAGTACGTGCAGGACCGCGCGTGGGCCGTACTCAACGCCACGCAGATCTACAGCTACACGCCTCGGACCGCTACCTTCGCCGCTGGCACGCTCACGATCAACAACACCGCGGGCTGGCAGTTCACGGACGTGCAGCCGGGCGAGATGATCGTCCAGGCGAGCTCCTCGAAGAAGAACTACACGAACACCGAGGTCTTCTCGATCGACCCGCTCGAGGTGGGCGTACCCGTTGCCTTCCGGGCGCTCGAGTCCGGGTCTGCGTCCTCGATTCACGCGGGGGGCATCGACACCCTCGTCACCAACTACCTGGGGCTCACAATCACGAACGCCTCGGCGTGGGTGGGGCTCGACGAGGAGAGTATCGAGGAGATCAACCAGGCCTGCGACGACTCCTTGGACAGCAAGTCCCCGGCCGGTCCCTCCGGAGCCTACTCCGCAGCCGCGCGCGCCGCTCTTCGGCAGGACGGCACCGCGATCGGCTGCACCCGGTTTCGCGCGACCGATGCCTCGGGCGTCGTGACCCTCTACTGCGCCACGGCCACCGGGGGGGTGACCGGTGACGTCAACGACCCAGCCACCGACCTGGGGGCCATCGCGGTGGCGATGCAGGCCTGGGCAGCCCCCACGGGCATCACGGCGCTGCCAGCGTCGGCCACCCCCGTGACGGTGAACATCGCATACACCGCCGTGTTCGCAACCACCAGCGGGGTGACGGTGGCCGCGCGCGAGACAGCGATCGAGACCGCCCTCGGCGTGTTCTTCTCGTCTGAGCCGATCGGTGGTCACATCATCCCGCCGGCAGCCGGGAAGCTCTTCGCGGACGCGCTCGAGGGGGTCATCCGGGCCGCCTCTCCTGGGTGCATCACCGTGGCGGTCACGACACCGGCCGCCGATGTGGAGCTCACCCTCGACGAGGTCGTGCAGCTCGGGACCGTAACCCCCCACGTGTCCGAGGTGGAGGGATGAGGACGTTGCGCGCCACGATCTTGCAGGCTGCGCCCCCATGGCTCCGACGCTACTGGGGTTCTCGACTACTCTACTCGATCGGGGTCCACTTTGACGCCCTGGTGGACCTGACAGCGCAGAGCCTGCGGGTGCGCTTCCCCGACTACGCTCCGCCCGATGCGCTGTCGGCTCTGGGGCGAGACAGGCAGATCCGGCGTGGGTTCGACGAATCCGACGCATCCTATGCGACGAGACTCAAGCGCTGGATCCCGGACCGCATCACCAGAGGCAACCCTTACACGCTCATGCGCCAGATTCAGGGGTATCTGTCCGGGCACAGCGTACGGGTCCGAATCGTCAACAACGCCGGCGTCTGGCACACGCTGTACGCGGACGGGACCACGGACTTCCACTACAGCGCCACGAACTGGGACTGGGACGGCGACGCGGATCCGTGGTGGCGCTTCTGGATCATCATCCACCCGCAGACCTCTCTCTGGAACGGGGACGGCGCGTGGGGCAGCCCGGGAACCTGGGGCGACGGAGGGCAATGGGGCATCAACGCCACCCAGGCCCAGGCCGACACGATCGCGTCGCTCATCCGCGAGTGGAAGGCGCAGCACTCCCGGTGCCACGGCGTGATCATCTCGTGGGACATGGCCTTCGACCCTACGCACCCAGGCGGGACCAGTGACTTCCCGAATGGGACCTGGGGTCGATCGGGCAAGAGCGACGGTCTCGGTGGATACGTTTTGGCGCGCAAACTCTCGCTCCGATTCACGGGGCCGATCGTCTGAAAGGGAACGGAAATGGAGACCTTCACGCCGGACGACACCACATTCTACGAGACGGTGGAGCTCCCGGAGGACGTTGTCGACCAGCGCGCTGCCGCGTCGGTGCGCGTCGGCCTCGAGGCGGCACTCGACAACACGCACGTGTTGCGCCGTAGGTTCGAGGAGCTCGAGGACGGGCAGGAGACCTCCTGGAACGCCACCGGCACCGTCGGGACTCAGCTTGACACACACCTTGACTCATCCACGACTCATGAGGTGCTAGAGACGGGTGGGACTGACAGGTTCGAGTCTCACGCGCTTGGCTCAATCGACAACGACAATATCTTCGTCACCGCTTGCTTCGGCCAGGCGGTGGTGAACTGCGCGTGCCAGTTCCGCCTTCGTGTGACCTACTCCGACGGAGACGGCGGGACGGTCGACGAGACGATCGCGGCGATCGAAATCACGGGAGAGACATCCGTCATCAAGCGACCGCTTGTACTGCACGGAGGGCACACGTTGGCGCAGATCAACCCGGAGGCAACCACGGTGAAAGCCTACATTACCGTGACAAACTCGCTCACAGGGGCTGCGGTCGGCGTCTACCTCTACGGCGTTGCGACAATTACGATCCACAGAATGAGGTGGTCGACATGAACCTTCTCGATGGGCTAATCGGCGGGATCCGTGCCATCTACCAGAACGGCACGGAGATGGCATTCCGCCACGGTCTCGATCTGGTGGACTTCGCAATCACGGTAGGGGCTGACAGGCTGCACGTGGTGGTCGCGGGGCTGCGCGAAGTACCGGTGAGCGACACGCCTCCGACTACTGGCCAGGTCCTGGCGTACGACGGAACGGAGTGGGCGCCGGCGTCGTTGGGCGTGACCCTGCCGATCCCAGAGGGCGATCGCCCTGCGTACGAATACACATCAGGGATGATCGACGCGGACCTGGCGGACGTGCTCACCATTTTGCACGGTTTAGGAATCATCAACGTAACCGTCCTTCCGGCGGCATAAGGAGCACACCATGATCGTTGCAGATTACGCCGGAGAACCGGCAGCCTTTTCGAAAACGTACGCCGCGTTTGCAGCGGATACCGACCTGGCCACCGAGGGCGGACGGCACGCTCGTCGGCTGCGGATCGGTGTCGGTGGCACCCTTGCCGTCGTGTACTACGGAGGCAGGGAGGACACCATCACCTACCAGAGCGGAGACATTGATGCGATCGCGATCGTCACCATCAAGAGCACGTCCACGGCCCAGGATGTGACGGTGTACTGGTGAGAATGCAGCGCAGATTGCTCGATGGCCCGTTCCAAAGGCTGAAGAAGCACGCAGCCAAGCTGATTGCTGCGACCCTGTTTCTCGCCGGCGCTGGGACTGGCCTCTACTACGTGACCGGTGTGGACTCGGGCCCCGTGGGCGCCGTCATCGTGGCGCCGGCTGACAACAGCACCCACACCACCGACGCGGACGGGTGCGCGAACGGATTCACGACGGACGTGGTGGTCCGCACGAGCGCTCCTGACGGCACCGACGCTGTGCTCACCGCCGATGGGCTTCGGGTCGCGGAGGCCTCGGTGTCTGGAGGCGCTGTCACCTTCCCGTCGGTCATGCTCGGGACCCGTGGCAAGCATGTGCTCGTGGCGCAGGTCGCAGACGCTCGAGCTGTTTCGACCCTGACCGTGGCGTGCGAGGGGCACCCCACCTGCAGGATGCTCGGGCCGACCTGGGCCCCGGACACGCCTGGACTGAATGGCAATCCCCGCCGCTACGACGCCGGCGCCGACTCAGAAGCCGACCCATGGGTCACCTGGACCTCGCAGGGTGGGGATCGGACGAGCTCGGCGGGCTCGCCCTACCAGTACCGGATCGACCTGCTCACAGGCGTGGGCGCGGGATCGGTGGTGGAGGTCTACGTCGACGGTAGCAAGACGGGCACAGCCCCGCGCCTCACCGGCGGCACTCACATGCAGATTCACGGCGTACCCATCGGCGCGGACGACGGCGATCATTCTGTCTACCTCAAGTGCGTCGGCCCCGATTCCGTCGGGTTCTCGACGCGGGGCCTGGTCTCTGCCGACACGAAGCCTCCACAGCTCACCACCCTGACGCCCCAGCACGGCGATCGCGTCGCGGTCGAAGACGGCAAGCTCCGCGTGTGCGCGTCGTCGACGTCTCCCGATGCCCTCGGGCTGTCGGCGGATCTCGGGGAAGCGCAAAGCAACCTGTGCGTGGCCATGGGGACATCGACGCCGACGTGCGCCTCGATGACCGCCGGCGGCGCTGCAGCGTACTGGACCTCGAGGGATGCGTCGGTGCCGGACGCCTCGTCGCTCTGCGACGGCGCCCTGACCTGCCCATGTCCTGGTGCGCCGGAGATGACGTGCACCGACAGCACGCAGTCTCCCAACGGCGCGTGCGTCGAGCTCGATTGCTCGGGGACTGCTCCCTTCGATCTGCGCGTGTCCGTCTACGATGGCGTGCGCAACATCTCGACCAAGACGATCCAAGCCGTGAGCTGTTGGGGTGTCACCGGGCCGAGCGTCGAGATCATCGATCCAATCGGCGGAAGCCGACTCGAGGTGATGGCGGACCTCGCCAAGCGAGTGCTCGTCAATGCGGGCCCGCGGCGCGATGAGAACCTCGCCGCCCCGGGGGCGCAGTACACGGTTATCGCGTGCACAAACGCCGCTGAAGGCTCCGCCGCAACGCTCCACGCTGGGGAGGCTGGCGAGACGCTGGCGCAAGTTGCGACGACCACCGTGGTGGCAGCGGACGCCGGAGCCAGCGCCTGTCCGCTGCATCGGCCCTACGAAGCTCGCTTTGCCGGCGCCACGCTGCCCGACTCCTGGGTGGATGGCCTCGGTCGACTGAAGACCGCGACTCGCCTGCGCGTGGACGTGGACGGCGCGGACGCTGGCGTGGGTGCGAGCCCCGTCGTCGATCTGTGGGTCGACTCCACCCTGCCAGAGGTGGCGAGCGATGACCCGTTGTGCGGAACGACGCTGCCGGAGGCGGGGACCTACCCGCTCCGGATTCGAAGCTCCGCTCTGCCAGTGACCGTGACGGTGACGAACAGCCAAGGGACTCAGACATACATGGGGCTCTCTGCGGAACCGGAGATGTGAGCAGTGATCGACGTGAAGGAGCATCTCGGGCTCGTGTGGTGGGTCGTAGGCCGCATGCGAATCCCGCCGGGCCTGCGCGAAGATGCCAGGCAGGCAGGAGTCCTCGGGCTCATGCGAGCACGCGATCTATACGATCCGGAGCAAGGCACCTTCGCATCGTTCGCTCGCTGGCACGTGCTCGATCATGTGCAGAAAGCGCTCTACCGAGAGCGTCGCGGGCCCTCAGGGACGTCAAGGCTAGACTGCATGTCTGATGCGTACGCGCTGATTCATGGCACAGCGGACGCAGACGGCATTGTTGGCAGGCGGATCCCGGACGATGCTCCGCTCCAAGACGATGCAGCCGACACGAAGCGGCGGTTCGACCTGGTGTCCGCAGAGCTCCGAAAGCTGCCTCCCACTTGGCGACACGTCATCGTCGCTCAGTACCTACACGAGCAGTCTCGATCCGAGGTCGCCGCCGACATGGGGCGGTCCAGAGAGCGCGTGCGGCAGATCGAAAACAAGGCGCTGGCCGCCGTTCGCAACGCATTGAAGGAGACCATGCAATGAACTACGACGCAATCCTCGCCTGGATGCTGGCGAATCCCGAGATCTGGGTGCCCGCCGTCATCTACTTGATCTGGAACATCGTTCCACGAACCCCCCCGGCCAATCGTCAGCTCTTTGCCTTGTGGGCGCTCGGTGAGCGGTTCATGTTCTTGGCCTGGAACAAGTTCGGGGGCAAGTTCAAGGCGCTCGGCATCGTCTCCCCGAGTCCAGAAACGTGGGCGCAGGAGAAGCCCACCACGAAGGACACTCCCACGCTGCCACCGGGAGCGCAGCCGTGACGACCGCCTGCCACGAACCTGGCAACGGCGGCAAGCCGCGCTGTGTCCGGGACAGCGACTTCGAGCGTATCGAGGAGCGGCTCGACGCTTCCGACGAACGCACCGGCGAGATGATGCGCGAGGCCTCTGCCGCGCGTACCGAGGCAGCCGCGGCGCACCAGATCGGCCGGCGCGTCCTGGACGAGGTCCTGGAGATGCGTAGCGAGATGGCCAAGGCTGAGGAGCGGCGCGACAAGGAATGCGAAAGCAGGCACCGCCCGCTGGAACGGCGCGTCGACCGCCTCGAGGACCACGACGACACGCTGCTCGCGTCGTCCGCTGTGACCTACTCGGAAGAGGCTCTGCGGCGAAAGTACGAGGAGCGAAAGAGCGAGATCGCGCAGCTCAAGGACCGACTCGAAACAGTCGAGGCAAAGAGTGCGAAGGAGCAGAACGACCTAGTTGCGGCGATGGAAGCAGAAGCGGTCGCCAGGTCCCGTGCGAGGACTGCCATGTGGGGAACCGCGGGAATGCTTGCCATGGCCGTAGCGTCGGCGGTGGTCGCTGCGCTGCAGGCCTGGGGAAGATAGGAGACCAGATGAAACGAATCATGATCGCCATGTGCTTGTGCCTGCCCCTCGTGGCTGGCTGCTCGCTCTTCCGCGACCCCTGCGGCGCCGTGATGCCTGTGGTGGTCGCGTCGCAGTCGCGTCTCGCCGATGTGCAGCGTGCGCTCTCCGAGGTGGAGCGCAGCGGGGTGCGCGACCATCTCAAGGACCCCGCTTCGAAGCGCACCTTCGACGACGCCATGACCCGCGCGTGGGCCGCGTACGAGGTCGCGGTGCAGTCGACCGCGCTCGCCTCCGAGTCGTGCTCGCAACCGTCGCTCGGCGCACTGATGGCCGAGATCGTCGAAGCGTGGAGCGTGATTCGAAGCTTCGTCAACCTTTTCGGCGGGCAGAGATCCTACCTGGCAGTAAGTGACCCGCTCGTTTGGGTGGAGGCGCAGTGAGCATCCTCGCCCCCCGCACGCCGGGAGGTCGCGGCCTCGGCCTGGTCGAGCCCGAGCGATGGGACCCGCGGAACGCAGCGCACCCCGCGCATGCATCGATCGGCGCCGTCGGCTCGCTCCCCCGCCGCGCATCGATGACCGACCTGGTGTTCATCCCGCCCGATCTCCCCTTCCTGGACCAGTTCAATGCGCAGAAATGCGTTGGATGCCAAGGGCTACAAGTCGTGCACGTGGCCTCGCGATCGATGGGCATCACGCCGATCACACCATCCGACAACGCGCTCTACTACCAGGGAAGGGCGCGAAGATACGGCTGGGATGCGATCTGGGACGGTGGCAGCAACCCACACGAGGTCCTATCGAGCATGCGTGAGGTCGGGATCGTCCGCTACGAGGACTGGCCCCACGACACGCCGATCAACGCGTGCCCCCCGCCCGATGCGTACCGGAAGGGCGCCGATAGGTCGTGGTTCGCCTACGAGTGGATTCTGACAGGAGGCGCGGCGCGGACCCGTGAGACGATGGCTATCTTGGCGTCTCGTGCCCCCGTAGGCGCCGCTCTCCAAGTCGACGAAGGCCTGGAGGCGTGGATGCCGGGAGATGACCCGTGGGAGCGACGTGGGCCTATCCTTGGAGGCCACGCGGTGACCATCGTGGGATACGACACCCTTGCGAATGACACGATCGTGTTCGTTGTTGCCAACTCCTGGGGTCCCATTCACGACCACGGCTTTTTCCTGCTGTCCCAAAGAGCTCTCGAGTCCACGGAGACGACCTACCTTTGGCGCGCAAAGATCGACCCGGAGAAGGTGCCATGACCAGATACGGATACATACTGGCGGTGCTCGCGTCCTGTGCCCCACGCGTCCCGACTCCGATCCCTGCGGACGTCGCAGCGTGCCCCGCGGCGTGCGCAGTCCTGTCCGAAGCCAGGTGCCCCGAGGGCAAGCCCAGCCCAGGAGGCATCCCGTGCCCCCAGTGGTGCGCGGACTATCATCAGGCCGGGTACATGCGACCATGGGCCGGTTGCGTGGCCGTGGTACAGGCTGGCGACGTCGAGGGGGTGAGGGCGTGCAACGTGCGGTGCGATAGGTGACACGCATCCGCCTCACCCTTCCCTCCGGGGCCCAAGAGATCGTCCGCCTCGACGATGCCGGCGTGGTCGTCTACGCACCCGACGGAATGGGCTGGCTCATGTGGGCCCGGTGGGTCGACGTGCGCGGGCAGCTCGCGGACGACGGCACCGTGGTCGAGAGCGAGGAGCGGATCGGATGAGGCGCATCCACCTATGGGAGCCGGGCACCGGGCGCGTGTCTCTCGAGCTCGTGAGACGGGCCGCTGTCGAGCTCGCCACCTTCGCGGTCGATGGTCCTCGAGGACGCTCCGTCGGCGACCCCGTGCACGAGTGGGTCACTGAGGGTCGTCGGTCCCAGTACGAGACCGCGATGGCCAAGGGCGCCGAGTGGGCCAGGAAGATGGCCGCGGGGTACTCGAGCTGCGGAGACCTCTGGCACTGGCTGCTGATGCTCCTCGGATGTCGTGACGAGCGCGTGGTCAACCGCGGCGACGACGGCGGCATCGTGGGCTGGGCCGTCGGCGACAATCTGGGCCGGCTCATCAAGAGCCCCTGGTACGTCACCAGGGGCGAGCCCGAGCTCGGCGACCTGCTGCACGTCTCCGGCCCCGACCACGCCGCCGTCCTGCTCGAGCGCACGACCGAGGACCAGTGGGTTACCGCCGACTACGGGCAGCCGTACGGGATGCGGCGGGTGTGTCCCGTGAGGCCGGTATGGGGCGGGCGATCGGTGCGTGGAAGGCGTCTAGCTGGGTGGGTGTCGCTGGCGAGGCTGGTGACGATGGGCGGGCTGGTCGAGTCCGCGATCGTGCCGGACTCCTGGGAGGGCGGGGTCCCGGACGACAATCCGTATCCGGAGGAGCTACGGGTGCCCGAGGGCCTGTAGCTCACGAAGCCGCGCGTCCAGAAGGTCGAGAGCTTGCCGGAGCCGATCCATGTCACCGGCCCTCGAGGCCGCCTGGATAGCCTCCGCCAAAGCGGCCGCAACGGGGTCGGAATTCTGGTCGAGTTTTGGCTTTGGGGGCCGTCGGAGCCCCCTCACGGCCGCAATCGGCACGACGTTCGACATGGCCACCCCGCTGTTTCCTGCGGGGATTGGAGGCTGGCCGGCCTGTCCGTCGGGTTCGAGTCCCGTGTCCCGCTCCAATCCCCCCCTCACTTCACTTCACCGCTCGGACGACCGCCTCCAGGACGTCCGCATCCTTGACTCCATCCGCCTCGGCCCGATAGCTCAGCACCAGGCGATGCCGGAGCGCGGGAAGCACCATGTCGCGAATGTCCTGCACGTCCGCGGCCGCGTCGCCCCGGATCGCCGCCCTCGCCTTCGCACATAGCACCAGCGATTGGCTACCTCTCGGCCCCGCCCCGAATCGCACGTAGTCCTTCACCACCTCGAGCGCACGGTCCCCATCCGGACGCGTGGCCCGCGCCAGCCGGACGGCTAGCCGCACAGCCTCGTCCGTGATCGGAATCCGCGGCACCAGCGCGCCGATGTTCCGCACGTCATCCCCGTGCAGGACGGGGTGGATATCCGGTACGCGCCCCGATGTGGTTCTGTGCGCGATCTCACGTTCCTCGACCTCGCTGGGGTAGTCCACGTGAATCTCGAGCAGGAAGCGGTCCAGCTGCGCCTCGGGCAACGCGTAGGTGCCTTCCTGCTCGATGGGGTTGCGGGTCGCGAACACTTGGAACGGGTCGGGGAGCGGGTGGGTCGCCGTCCCCACCGTCACGTTGCGCTCCTGCATGGCCTGCAGCAGCGCCGCTTGGGTTTTCGGCGGCGTCCGGTTCACCTCGTCCGCGAGCACCAGGTTCGCGAACACAGGCCCCGGCAGGAATCGAAGGCGACGAACCGCGCGCCCGTTTTCGTCCAGCTCCTCGTGCAGCACGTCCGTGCCCGTGATGTCCGCGGGCAGCAGGTCCGGAGTGAACTGGATCCTGCCGAACCGAAGGTCGAGGGCCTGCGCGATCGAGGACACCAAGAGCGTCTTGGCGAGACCTGGGACGCCCACGAGCAAGGCGTGTCCGCGCGCGAAGAGCGTGACGAGCATCAAGTCCACGACCTGCTCTTGCCCCACGACGGCTTGGGACACGGCCCCCCGAAGGCGGTCTACCGCGTCTCGGGTGGCGCGCAGCAACTCGGTGGCTTCGGCAACGGCAGGAAGGACGGGCGGAAGGTTGGGCACGAGGTCGTTCACAGGCTCCCTCGGTGGGGCAATCGGCTCGAGCTTTCATGCACCCTCGCGCCCCCCCGCGCAAGGGCTGCTCGCACGCGCACACGCCGGCCGCGCGGTCGTCAGGGCTGGAACACGAGCGTCGAAACGCTCATCGACGGCATCTCGTAGGAGAAGGCGTTGGTAGCCACCGCCTGCACGTCGGCGCCCTTCACCGGGGTCGGAGAGCTCGACGTGAGCTGGTACACCTCCGCACGGGTGAGGGCCGCGTCATGCGCGACCGTGATGCCGGCCGTGAGCGCTCCCTGCGTCTTGTTGATGGCCACGACCACCACCCGGCTCGAGCCTGCCGCGTCCTTGCTCGCATAAGCCGAGGTCCCGACCATGTCGTCATTGGAGAGGCGCACGGAAACGTCCCCGAAAGAACCGTTCGCCCCGTCGTAGTTGCGGAACATGGCGAACCCCGCATAGGCGAAGGACTGCGTGGAGCCAAGCTCCCACAAGCTCGCGGCGAACACGTCCTCGCGACCGAACACGCCGAGCACGTCAGCGTGCGCCATCGCCGACGAGATGTGTCCCCCGGCGCCATAGTAGTACTCCGTGATGGCGATCTTGGTGCCGGGGTACTTCGCCTGGACCTTCTCCTTCAGCCGAGGAATCAAGCGGATCGGGCCCTCGGTCGACCACTGCGTGATCCAGCTGTCCTCCGTGTACCCATCGTCCCACAACGAGCGCGGCGCCTGCACCCGCGCCTCGACGACCGCCGCCGAGGTCTGCTCTCCCGTGATGCGAACCCCGTCGCCCTGCGCCTCGGGGTACCAGTGCACGTCGAGCACGTCGAGCAAGCGCTTGCCGTGAGCCACCTCGGCAGCTTGCATCCTCTCGAGGAAGTACTCGAGGAAGTCACGGCCGTTCGCATCGGGGGCGTCCTGCAGGTTCACGAAGCCCGCCCACCCGTAGTTCACGGGGCCAAACACGATCGCATCCGGCGCCACGCTCTTGATCGCATCGGCAAATGCAATGCACTTGTCCGCAAGGGCCTCGTACGTCACCGGCTGCGGCTGAATCCGAGGGTGCGTGTCCGACCACAGGTCCGGCTCGTTGTCGAGGGAGTAGAAGATGGTTCGCGATGGGTCCGTGCGCGCGTTCGGGAACGCCTGCTCCAAGAAGGAGACGAACTCGTCTTGATAGACAACGTCGTCGCCCAGGTTCGGGGGGTTCGCGAACGCAGACCCCTTGACAGGCTGCGACGGGTTGAAGCGCGCCTGCAGGTAGTTCGGCGTCTGGTTGACGTCGCCGCCCCCGTTCTTGTCCGCCGCCACGTAACCCTGGATGGGCACGGTGACCAACATGCTGGCGCCCGCGTCGTGCGCTTCCTGGACGCGCTCCCGAACCGCACCCCCGGGTGCATCGCCTCCCCCAAGGTAACCGTCGTTCTGGTTCTGCCAGTCGGTACCGGCGTTCGACGCATTGTCTTCCCAGTTGTAGGCGGTCCATCGGTTGCCACCCGCGCGTGCGAGCGTGAGGTTCTTCGCGCCTGCGCTCCAGTCCGGCTGGTTCGTGCCGTAGACGTAGGGGCTGATGGGGTGCGCATCGGCCGAGGTGTCCACGTCGAAGCGCACGTCGGAAGGACCTGGGTCGCCGGGCGTGACCCACGAAGTTCCTCCAGAGCCACCCGCACCCCCTGTACCACCGGAACCACCCGTTCCGCCTGTGGCTCCAGTCCCGCCGGTCCCTCCGCTGCCACCCGTGGCGCCTGAGCCGCCTGACCCGCCGGTGCCGCCTGAGCCGCCGGTGCCGCCCGAGCCTCCTGACCCGCCCGTGTCGGTGCCCCCCGTACCGCCCGTGGCACCTCCCCCGGCTCCACCCGTCGCGCCCCCTGCACCGCCTTGCGAGGGGCCACCGTCGTCACTCGAGCACGACCCGAGCACGAACCCCGCCGCGAGCACGAACCCCAACGACAAGCCCCTCACCGTGCGAAGCACGCGTCCAGCCCTCGTCCCGTGGTGCATCACCAGACCCTCCTTGCTGTGCCGGGATTCTGGAAGCGTCCCGGTGCGCTCGCAAGCCCCATTGTCGACCCCGAGATGGTAAGCTTCCGTGTTTGATATGACGTCGTGTCCAAGGGAGGTTGCCATGTCCCGGTTCTTGCGCTCGCTCTGCGTGATCGTCGTCTGCGGCTCTGCGATGGGCCTGTCCTGTGGGAGCGACGAGGCGGATGGCCCGGAGGCAAGCGCTGGGTCGGGCGGGTCGGGCGGGTCGGGCGGGACATCGACCGGAGGCTCAGGGGCAACGGCCGGGTCCGGCGGCACGAGCGAGACGGGCGGCAATGCGGGTCAGGCTGGTGTTGGGGGTTCGGGAGGGTCCGCGGGCGGCTCGGGGGCAGCGGCAGGATCCTCCGGCACGGCGGGAAGCGGTGGGACCGTCACCGATGCCGGTCCGGATGGTTCCGCAGGAGTGGCAGGAGATGCAGGAGATGCAGGCACCGACGCGGCCCCGTCGGAACCACGGCTCGTGCTCGCGTTCGATCGCGCCTGGATCCGGACGCAGGTCGAGCAAGATCAAGTGACCGCCTCGTGCTGGCATGTGGACGCGAGCGGCGTGAAACAGCCCGACCCCGGCGACATCGTCCTCTCGTCGACGCTGGCGCCCCTGTCCCCGGGTGTGTTCGCGTACGCCGATGCCGGCGTGTACGAGATCACCTGCTCCTCCGTTTCGCTAGGGATGTCCGTCACCGAGCCTGCCATCGTCGCCTACGAAGGGTTCGACTACCGCTACGTGAAGGCGATCCAGACAATGAGCGACGGTCGCGCGCGGCTCGAAGCCATCGTCGCAGCCAACCAGGCCGGCAGCGAAACCGCCTATGGGGCGGCTGTCGATGCGCTCGAAGCCCTCGCCGGCCAGATCCCGGACCTCAGCTCCGTGCCGCTGCTCATCGAGAACCCGAACGGGTGGCCGACCGATCAAGCCCTCGCAAACGCTGGGCTCACGGCCGGCCCCGACGACGCGGATTGGGTGACTGCCCTCCACGATCTCCGGACCGCGGTCGCCGGCGAAGAGACCGCCCTGCAGGGCCTGTCCACTCCGCCGACCGACGCCGAAGCGCAGGCGCTCACGCAGGCCTACACGCTCACCCGCACGCGCCTCGATGCCTTCGTCGCCCTCTCCCCTTCCGAGCTCGCTGTCTGGAAGAACCTCAACGCCGTCGCCTCCCTCGTCTTCGAGATGGCGGAGACGTCGCGTACGCGCTTCACGGTCCTGGCGGACTTGTTCCGCAATGATCCCCCCGGCGGGAGCCCCACCGCCTTGATGGGGCCTGGCCTGCGATTCTCGCTGGTCGGCACACTGGCATCCATTGCCATCCAGGAAACGCTTGGCGCCTACACCTACAGCTCGGTCCTGAAGAACGCGGGCAAGGTCATCGTCGCCAACATGATCAGCATGGCGATCAAGGATCTGCTCAACGCAAACTTCGTCCCCGGCGCCCACGCGCCCTCCATCGACTCGGTTCATGGATCCTCCGCGGGTTTCGTGGTGCCCGGCAACGGCTTCCAGGTCGTGGGGTCGTTCAACGACCACGCGAACCGCAGCCGCATCGTCTTCATTCCCCCGCAGATCGCGAACGATCTCGCCACCATCGTGGACTTCGTCGACGGCATCAACGGGCTCACGCAAGAGGGCAATGTCCTGAAATTGATCAACGGGATTCGCAACCTGATCGACAACCTCATCACGATGTTCGGGGCGGCTTCGGGCGCGGGGTCCCAGAGCATCGTGCTGACACCGAGTGGGGGCGACGACTTCATCCTCGAGTACCCGCCCCTGCCCTACGGCATCAACTGCAGCCCGTACGGGTTGCCGGTCGCGGGGACGATGATTCCACTCGACTTCGATTATGGGAGGGGGCTTGCGATCAACGTGAACGTGATTGGAGAACCGGCGGGGAATTGCCAGTAGGATGACCGCTACGACCTCTCCCTCCGGCTTCGCCTCGGCCTGGCCCGAGGGCCGGGTGGTGATGTTCGAGATGGTCTTGGCTCCACCTGGTGGTCGGCTTCCCAGGACAGCACAGCCGGGCGCAGGCGGGACAGCGGGGCAGTCAGGCTGGTTCTTCCCCACCGCCCACGCCGTGGAGGCCAAGGTGCTTGAAGACGTTCAATGCCTTCCACTTGAGGCCCGGGTGCTCGCGAACCGTGGCCTGCATGGCCGGGTCGGTCGTAAGCAACTCTGGGGCGATCTCGCCCTGGTCGTTGAGTCGCCGCAGGAACTCCAACTCCTGGCCGTCGAGGGGGAGGACGAGCGACAAGCGATCGCGGCATTCCGCGACGAGCTTCTCGGACCAGGCGGCGACATCGCGCTTGGCAGGAGCGCGGTCAGCCCGCAGCATGGGAACCAACTCCGTCTGCACCGCCTTGACGTCGGCGACGACATCGGCAGGCGAGACCGTACGCCAGTCCTTGCGGTTGATGCCCCCGTATACGACGAAGCCGAGCCGGAGCTTGGCGGCGTCGAGGCTGGGCTCAACGAGAAGCGCATGCGCGTCGAACACATCACGGCTCGCACTGCGAGCAAGGAGCGCCGCCAGCTTTCCGGCGGTCAGCTCGTGTAGGTCCAGCACGCGAACCGGGGCTGTGCGAAGCGAGCCAACTGGGTGGCAATTCTTCGTCACGCAGGGCCACAGCGGTGTGCGCAGCATGAAGTTGAAGTCCAACTCGAGGTTTCCCAGCGACCCGTTCGTCCCGACGTATGTCAGCCGCCACTTGCCACCTGCGTGGTCGGTCGGGACGCGCTTGATTGACAGCCCCTCGCGCGAGCACACAGCCTGCACCGCCTGCTCGACCTTCGGCCTCTCGACCAGCATCGTCTCGCGCTCGACCGCACCGATGTAGTTCAAGTCGATGTCCACCGAGAGACGCGGCACATCGAAGTGGAAGAGGTTCAGTGCCGTGCCCCCCTTGAGCGCGATCCGGGACTTCAGGAACGGGTGACTGCCAAGTGCGTCGAGCAGCGCCATCAGTCGGAAAACCTTCTCCAACGGCTCCGCGCCAAAGCCCGTCGCCGTAACCTCCCTCGCGATCGCTTGCGGAGTCAGGTTCATGTGACCTCCGCCCAACTGCGATTGAGAACACGCGCCGGGACCACAAGGTTCCAGCGAGAGAGAAGCTTGCCTGGCTCGCGCTTGCCGCGCTCCAAGTACATTGGACGCCTGGGGGCGCGCTCACGCAGCCGCTCGAGGTAGTGATCCTCGACCATCAGCGCCTCGCGATGCTGCTCCAGGTAAAAACCGACCTTGGCCACGGTCACGGCCGAGCCCAGCTTGAACGCGTGCTCGACGACCGCATCGAGGTCGAAGAACTCGACCGACTCGAGCGAGCGCCAGATCTCCTCCCAGCCACCACCGTGCCGAGGCGCGTCAAGCACGTCGACCAGCGTACGTTCTAGGGTCGTCACCCTCACAGAGGCGCCGTCGCGCGCCTTCTCCACCACGCCGCCGCCGAGATCGGGAAGCACGCGCAGCGGCGGAGGTACGGGAACAGGGATGAACTCCGTCCCATGGAAGTCGAAGGGTCTTGCCCTGGTCGCGGTAAGGAACGGGACTCGGCGCGTGAGCGAATGCGCCTTGCCGTGGCACTGCAGGGCGCCGTGGTAGGCGACAACGGCGTCCGGCGCGAGGTTGGTGGCCAGGACGTAGGGATCGACGACGACGCCGTCGGGCGTCTGTCCGCGCGGGACCACCACGTATACACCTCGACGAACTCGCAGCAGGTTGCCCGCTTGGACGTGCTTCTTCACGATCGCCAGACTGGAGCTCGGCCTGAGCTTGTCCCCTGCCTGGTGCGCGGCGGTGAAGTCCTCCAAGCGGAAGACCGAGTGCGTTGCGAGGTAGTCGAGAGGTTTCATGACACTTGCCGTTTCGACCTCCAAAGGCTATTTATGTTATCCATTTCGATCCGAAACGGCAAGTCAAGCCCCGATGCCAGGTGCCGTTCCAACCCGAAACAGAGCACTTAGGTATCCTTTTCGGGCATGAATGACGCTCGAAGGTCAGGGCCTCCACCCACAACTCTCTGACCGGTACGCGAAGGCCCACTCAGCTGTTTGGGAAGGGTCTCAGGTCGGCGGGGCGCCAGCCTCCATGTGAGCCTTCGCGCATTCGACGGTCCCGACCTTCACGACCAGAGGAACCAGTTGCTTGCCCAACGCTTGCGGTGCGAAGACGAAGTCCACCGTGCAGGACGCGCCCGGGTCGAGCGTCGTGTCCTGGCAGGTCTGCGCCGTGATCGAGAAGTGAACGTTCGGGGGGTCTCCGCCCCATAGCACCAGCGGCCCCACCGCGACGGCCTGCTCGTTCACGACGGTGAACCGTACGGGAGAGCTGACCTGGCCCACGGGGATCGGTCCGAAGTTGTGGTACACGGGGCTGATGCTCAGCGTGCAGGAGGCCGCTTCCGCCTCCTCTTCGGCGTCTTGGGAAACGTCGTCCTCGGTCCCGCCGTCGGTTGCGGACGACTCCCCGAAGTCGTCGAGGGAAAGCACCGATGCGCAGCCCTGCGTGAGCAAGACGGCCAGGGCCCACCCCACTCGCAAGAGCGAAGTGCTTGGCAAGGGGCGGTGCATGCCGCGAGTGTTCCATCGACCCTGGGTCCCGTCAACCAGGCGGAAGTGCGGTCAGAGCAAGACCTGACACGGTGCATTCGCAAAGTCCCGCTGTCACTGTCATACTCTGGCCTCGCTGCGAAAGCGTGCGCTCGGTTTTTCCCATGCTGGCTCCCGTCGTCTGTCTCCCCTGTCTCTGCCTCGTCATGACGCTCCATGGGTGCGGGGGTCCACCTCCCAAGCCCGCATCCCCCCCGGCATCCGAAGACAAACCGCTCGCGCACCCCTCCCCTTCCCCTCCCCTGGAGACTGCCATGACGCTTCCGAAGGACTGCATCCTCGCATGGGAGATCGACTCGGGACACTCGGTGCTGAGCGAGCAACGCACGGTTGGCCCCCACAGAAGCGACTTCTTCGAACGCTACGCGTCCGCCGCGATCGACCCCCTCACCCAGCAACCCGTCGACGTGGTCTCGAGGTTTCGCTTGGCGGACCAGCCCATCCTCTGGCTGACCGCGGACAAGCGGGACGTCGTCGTCGACCGACGCTTCTCCAGCGACCTGATCACGGTCGACGTGCCCCGTCTGCGTCCCGGCGAGCTCCGTCCGCTGGGTCGGTTGTCCGTGGCCGCCCGCGCGATGCCCCCACGAGACGTGCTCGAGATCCTGGTCCGCGCCGACGTTCTCAGAACCTACTGGCACATCGGAAGCGAGCTGTGCTTGCTGCAGGAAGGCGTCGACGAAGAGGCATACCGGGCCGAGCTGCAAGGCGAACACACCTACTTCACGAGCGGCAGAAACCGGGAGTCGTTCTCCTTCGTCTTCGAGATCGCCAAGGGCGGCGAGATGGCCGTCACGGGCGCCTCCGTCCGCTGACGCCTGAGGGTGGGCGACCCCGCGGGCATCGTGGTACGTTCGGTCATGCGCTACGCACGGACCTGTCAGCTCTTGGTCTCGGCCACGCTCTGCACCGCGGTTTGGGCTTCGGGTTGCGGTTCGAACGACGACGTCCAAGGCAGTGGCGGGTCCGGGGCGACCGGGGGCTCCGGCGGGAACGCCAGCGATGCCGATCCCCCCGACGCGGGATCCGACGTGTCGAACGAATCCGGGCAGGACGCGATCGAGCCCGATACATCCACAGAGGCCGACACGCCCGACACGTCCACGGAGGCCGACACGCCCGATACATCCGCCGAAGCTGACACGCCCGACACATCCACGGAGGCCGACACGCCCGACGCCGTATACGATGCGCTCGATACTGGCGCGCCCGACGTCTCCGACGAGCCCGACCCGCCGGATGGGGGCACGGACGGCAACACACCCGATGCCGACAGCGCAGATGCGCTCGACGCTCTCACCGGCGGCGACGTGCTCGATGCCGACGCATGGGACGGCTCGGACAGCTCGGACGGCTCGAGCGATGCGACGGAGGAGTCGGACACAGGGTCGGGAAGCGGCGGAGTCTGGGTCGAGATCGATTACAGCTCAGCCTATACGTCGCAGTCGCCTGCGTGGGACTACTCGGCCACACCGGGGTGGGGCGAGGCCCAGTGGGCGCCGGACGGGTGGACGCGGCCAGAGGCCTGGGACCGGTTCAACAACATGATCGTGGAGTGGGACCCGATGGGGAGCAAAGCGCTGACCATCGGTTCGAGCAGCGAGCTACAGCTCATGATCGGGCTGGAGGAGCTGACCTCCTACTCCCACGCCACCGTCCGACTCGAAGGCAGAAGCCGGGCCACGTCGTCGTCGGTACACTTCAACGTCGTCAACCCGATCAACGGGTGCTCCGTCAGCGGATCGATGTCTAACGACTGGACGATTCACGTGGAAGAGCTCGACTTCGGCCAGTGCCTTGTGCCTGGAGCCGGCCTTCAGGCCGTGCGCGTGGACCCCACGAGCGGAACGCTCGCTCTCGTTCGCATGCGCGTGACCTTGCACGACGCCCAGTGGTGACCGTCACCGCCGGTCACGAGCGGGATTCGACGAAGACGGGACACGTCTGGGTGCATGCATTGCAATCGATGCAGTCCGCCTCGATGACCTTGGGCGCCTTGTAGCCGATCTGCACGAGGGCGCCGGTGGGGCACACGTACAGGGAAGGGCAGGAGTGGTTCTGCGGACAGAGATCGGATCGAACCGTGATCATATCGCTACCTCTGGGAAGGGACGGCCGTCTGCGGCCGCTTGCGGGTGAGAGAGCGGTGATGGACAAAGGGTTCCGAGCGATCACACGCCCATGTGCAGACCCTGCGCGGCGAGCCGTCTGCGCGCTTCGTCGGCCCGCAGGCTTCCCGGGATCGCGATGCCAGCGAGCACGGCCGCCGCCAGCGCGAGGGGAGGAACGCCGAACCCCAGCAAAGAGACGAAACCGTGAGCGAGCCCGTAAACCACCCAGACCGCCTGAATGACCACGAACACGCCAGCGCTCACGGTCGCGGCGACCGCGGCCCATCCCCTCGCCTTCATCACGAAGAACCCCACGGCGATGAGCCCAATCCCCACCACCAGCATGAAGAACGGAACGAGCTTCACGAATCCCAGCAGCACGAACCCCCACAGTTGGACCGACTGCAGTGCCGTGAACAGGCCCGCCGCCATCACCGCCCCGCCCGCGGCTCGCGTCAACCCGGTCGGAGTGCAAGCCGAAAGGTCGTCTTCGTCGGAGGAATCCATGCGGGTGGGGATACAGGAGTTGGAACCGGATGAGAACACCAGAAGCGCGTGCTAGACGTGGCGTCATGGTCCCGAGGAAGCTCATCTATCGCGACGGGATTCGCATTGCTTACGGTGTCGAGGGTGAGGGGCCCTTGGTGCTGCTCGTCCAGGGTCTGGCCATGTCGTCCCAGGTGTGGCTGCTGTCGTGGCAGCGACTGGTGGAACGAGGGTTTCGCGTGGCCGCGATCGACAACCGCGGCACCGGTCTGTCGGAGGTCTCCTACCCACCCTATACGATGTGCGAAATGGCGGCGGACGCCGCGCACCTGATCGACCACCTGGGAGGTCCCGCGATCGTGGCAGGCTTGTCCCTGGGCGGCATGGTCGCCCAGCACGTCGCCATCTACCATCCGCGGCACGTCTCCGGCCTCGTCCTCGCAGCCACCACCGTCGGGAACCCTTTCGGCAAGCTGCCTCATCCCACCGTGCTTCGCACCCTGACCCTCGGGTTGCTCGGCCACCGCAAGAGCATGATCGCCATGCGTCGTTTCCTCGTGCACCCGGCGAACCTCGAGCGAGACCCGAAGCTCTTCCGCGAGTTCGATCGCATGATCATGGCGGAGGGGGTGCGCTGGCAAGCCGTGATGGGGCAGTTGGCCGCGGCGGGCTCCCACAACACGTACTTCACGGCGCCAAGGATCAACGTCCCTGTCGAGATCCTGACGGGCGACAGCGACGGCCTCGTGCCCACGGATAACGCGCTCATCCTCGCGCGTCGCATCCACGGCTCGGAGCTGACCATGTTGCCGCAGGCAGGCCACGCTTTTCCGCTCGAGTACCCGGACGCGATCCCGGATGCCGTGGTGCGCGTTCACGCTCGGGTGAACTGATGGGCGAACCGATCAAGCCTTCGCTGGTCCGATGCGCTCAAGAAGAACCTTGTTCCCGAGCGGGCACGAGCTCGATCGCTTGCCGAAGGGAAGCCACGTTGCTTCGCGTCATTGGGGGATGCTCGCACACGCTTTCGACCTCACCAAGAACGACCACCATTCACCCTTGACGAAAGGGCTTCGAGCCTCCAGTGAGGTTGACGACCTTGTCGCCTCCCTGTAGGTTTTTTCTCCATGCAGTTCTGTCGCCTTTTGGGACTGTCGCGTCTTGTCATCCTTCTCACCACGACGGCCTTGGCGTGCAGCAGCGCCAACCAGGTGCGCCCGTTGCTCCCCAACGATGGGAAAGACCCATCCGATTTGGCAAGGTGCTCGGTAGCCAGGAGTCAATCCAGCCCGCTCGTGACGGAATGGCCCGCATCGGAGAAGGCCAACCTGGAGAGCCGCCTGCGCGAGGGGGCGGTCGTTGTTGCCTATGCGGGCTGCGAGATGCGATTGCTGCCCCAATGCAAGGCTGGGGGCACGTACCGATGGAACAGAACCACCTTGTCGGAAGACGCCATCGAGATCAGAAACGAAGACGACTTGTACGCAAAGCTCCCGTTGGGTGCTGCTACCCTCGAAAGTGAGCTCAGGTCCAGCGGGCGGCTCACCGTGCGAACCACGGTTGCCGGACAGCTCAAGCTCGATGGAGTGGCAACGGCGGAGATTCCTCGCACGGGCGAGTGTGAAGGCGCAACGCATGTGATCACAGGTCTGGCAGTAGGGGCGTTCAGACGGATGGCCGGTGGCACGGCGAGCGCCGGCGGGGGCGTGTCGGTGGGCGGAGTCGGCGCAGGCGGGATCACGTTGGCAAGTCAGACCCTCGTTCGCAAGTCGGGCGACCCGTTTAGATGTGCAGAAACCACGGACGAGCGTCCAAGCGCTGATTGCCAATCTCCTATTCAGGTCTTCCTCTGGCCGCTTCCATCCACCGAAAACACTGCACCGTTGGAAAACGAAGGGCAGGACGCGCCGGGGGCATTGCGGGTGAATTTCGTGCTCCCCGACGCCGACGACAAATGGCGCGCCATGACCGGCGACAAGGTGCTGTGCGACTTGCCTTGCACCCGCTGGATTCAGCCTGGGTCCGGTGTGTCGCTCCGACGAGACGGAGCCACCGCAAGCGAAACGATGACGCTCGAGTTACCCAAGGATCTCGGTGGATACTCTGCCGGACGGGAAATCGATGCGCTCCCGAGCGCGGGAAGCCCAGCGCTCGAAGTGCTCGGGGTCATGGCATTCAGCCTTGGACTGGCGGCAACCATTACGGGAACCTTAATGTGGGGCATGGGCGAGCAGGCCGACGCTGAAAGCGATCGGGACACGATTCGGCCAGGGCAAGCGGCCGTCGGAGTCGGCATACCCCTATTCGCCGCGGGTGTCTGGATGATGGCGCTCGACTATTCGAGAAGGGTAGATCTGTCTCTGTCGCCTTCGCAGTCCGCTTCCCGACAACCGCACAGCGGCGTGGCGAGCGACCGCACCGCGCGGGGGTTCCATGCGACGTTCTCCCCTGTGGGGTTGAGTGGAAGCTTCTGACGTGGTCTTCGCGCGGCCCCTTTCGAACGGGGCACATCGTTCGCCCAGCCGCGATTGGCTCAGATGCGAAGCACCACCTTCCCGAACACCCTCCGCGCCTCGAGCGCCTCGTGCGCCTTGCGCGCCTCCCATAGCGGCAAGACGAGCCCCACCACCGGCTTGATCCGCCCGTCTGCCATGAGCGGCACCGCCGCCGCCAGGTCCCCCTTCGATCCCATCGTCGACCCCAGGATCTCAATCTGCCGGAAGAACACGTGGCGCAGATCGATCTTCGGCAAGAACCCCGCGGTAGCCCCCACCGTCACGATCTTCCCACCCCACGCGCAGGCGCGAAGGCTCGCCTCGAACACCTCTCCGCCCACGTGATCGAGAACGACGTCCACGCCGCGCCCTCCGGTCATCCGCTTGCACTCCTTCGCAAGGTCTTGCTCTCGATACAGGATGACCTCGTCCGCGCCGAGCGCGCGAGCTGGCTCCACCTTGTCAGCAGCACCCACGGTCGTGATCACACGGGCGCCGACGAGTTTGCACAACTGGATCGCGATCGACCCCACACCGCTGCCCGCCGCCTGCACGAGCACGGTGTGCTGCGGTCCCACGTGCGCCTTGCCGTAGATCGCCTGCCACGCCGTGAGGGTGCAGAGGGGAAGCGCGGCCGCCTGCACGAAGTCGAGGTTCGCCGGCAGAGGCAACAGATTCGTGTCTGGCACGTGGATGGCCTCGCCGTACCCGCCCTGCGCATTCTCCCCGAGGATGCGGTACTGCTTGCAGAGGTTGTCACGCCCGTCGACACACGCTGGGCAGACACCGCAGGACAACCCGGGCTGCACCATCACGCGGTCTCCGACCGACGCGCCGCGCGCCCCCGGTCCCAACGCGTCCACCTCCCCGACGATGTCGCAGCCGAGCCGGTGCGGGTACTCGTGCTTCACGTTGGGCAGCCCCCTGCGAACCCATAGGTCCATGTGGTTCATCGCCACCGCGTGGATTCGCACTCGCACCTCGCGCGGCCCCGGCTCCCCGATCTCCACGGTCTTGCGCTCCAACACCTCGGGCCCGCCGTGCCGCTCCAGCACCATCGCTTCCATCCGCATCGTCCGTCCTCCTACCCTTCTCGCCCACGAACCATCAGCAAGCACCGGCCGCCTTGCCCGGGTCGGGCTGCACCGGCTCCACCGCGTAGGACAACACGAGCACTTCGACCAGCAGCATGTGGTACATCGCGTCCACGTCGTCGACGTCCACGTCCTCCGCATAGGTCGACAGCGTCTCGTCGAGCTTCGAGCGGATCAGCCGCGCCACCTCGGGCTGATGCACCGCGATGATGTCGTCGGACTCCACGATCGCAGTCGGGTCGTTCCGACGCAGCTCCTCGTCAGCTCGCAGAAGGTCCTCCACCTCGGCGCAGTCCCTCTCTTCGACCGTGCCCAGCCGCGGGCCCGCGAACATCGAAAAGGCCATCCAGATGGACATCGCCATGGAGGCCCCCAGCCCTCGGGCAGCGTCATCGATGCGGCGGATCAGGCGTCGCTCCAGCCAGGCCGAGAGCCCCGGTTGCTCCTTCTTGCACCGTCGAAACGCGCGCGCCAGCAGAGGCGCGCTGTACGTGCCGTCCAGACCCATCAGCTGCGCGGAGGCGCCATCGACGAGGTGCGCCGGAAGCCGCGCGTAGGAGGGAACTGGGCGAATTGCCGACTGGGCCAACCACAAGGTGATCGAAGCGTAGCATCGCGGCACCGGACAAGGAATGGGCAGGGACAAACCATCGCCCCGCTGCCCGACCCTCGGCTACCACTTCCCAGACAGCTTGCGGAGCAGCCGGTGCACGCTGTGCGGGAAGCCCCCGCGCAAGTACTGAACCGCGCAGGTTCCCGTGCACACGTGAATGCCCCGCTCCCGGACAATCGAGAGCGCCTCGGGCGTCTCTCTCTTCATGTGAATCCACACCCGCTCGATCCCCACGTCCGCAACCATCGTCATCCACCGCGCAGTCTGCTCTTTCGGAACCTCGATCAACACCGCGTCGACGCGTCCAGGCAAGCTCGCGAGATCGCGGTACGTCGCATCGCCGTCGATGCTCTGGGCGTCCGGGTCGACAGCGTACACGACCTTCCCCTTCGCCTTGAGAGCCCGGTAGGAGAGCAGCGGGAACGGTGCCTGCGCGCTCTGACCGACGACGGCGAAGCTGTCGCGAAGCCAGAACATCTCGTGATCCGAGGGCATGGGTCTGCTCTTTACTTCCTCCGGGAGCCGGGGCTACCCAGGGTAGGTGTCGTGCCGCGGGCGATCGTCTGCGATGTGAAACCAAGGGACGAGGCTGCGAACGAACATGTGATCGAACTTCACGTGCGCGATGTCGGTGGGCTCGAGGAGGGCCGCGGACACGAAGAGCGGGAACGTGGCCTTGTCGGTCACCTCACCAAAGATCGACGCGTGACACCGGCCGCAATGCCATCGATCGTAGTTAGGCGTGGCGTTGTACTTGACGAGCAACTCGCTGCCGCGCACGACGCGAAACGCCTCTCGCGTGGTCGTGACCACCGCGGCGAAGGGGGCTCCCGCGATTTTCCTGCAGATGGAGCAATAGCAACAGATCCCCACGGGATCGACCTCGTCCACCGCGACTTCGACGCCTTCGCACTGGCAGGTTCCACGGAGCATGCGTGCGTCGATAACACGCCCCCGCCAGGGACAGAAGGGTGCCCGAAGTCACTACCGGGATCGCACAGTGACGACCGTCGCCCCTCGGCCCCTCGTCCCAGGTGTGCCCAGCGCCCCAACGGGATACACTCCCTTCGTGACCGACGCGACCGACAAGGACCGTCCCGACCAAGCCGCGGACGGGGCTGCCGAATCCGATGGACTCGCACGCCGTTTGTGCCGCGTGGTGCCGTCCCTTCCCACCCAGGCTCTTCGCATGGCCTTCGTCCGCGATGCTTTGCAGACATCCGATCCATCCGTCGCGGCCCGGGCGCTCGACGCGGTCTGCGCGCGCAACCAGTCCCGCAACGAAACGGCCAGCGAGGTGCTTCTCGCCTTCACCGGCCTGCTGCAGGATCCTGAGTTGAGTCACTGGGTCGAGACGCTACGGCGCATCGCGGAGCGGGACGAACTGGGGCCCTTGCGGCTCCACCTTCGAGCCCCGGACGGACGCGGCCGGTTGGCTCCCGGGGTGGTACCGGACGACGAGCGCCGTGTCCCCGACTATGGGCGAGGCCGCACCTTGACGCTCGGGGAACGCAAGAATCTGGCGAGAAGACCTTCTCGACGGATGATGGACCGGCTGATTGCGGACCCGCACCCGACCGTGATCCAGAACCTGCTGAACAACAGCGTGACCACGGAGGATGACATCGTCCGCCTCGCGGCCAGGCGCCCCCTTCGCAGCGAGATCATGGTGGAGATCGCACGGCACCCGAGGTGGAACGTGCGCAGGCGCGTTCGGCTCGCGCTCGTGCTCAACCCTGGGTGTCCCCCGGACCTCGGCGTCCCGTTGGTGGGCTTACTGCTGCGCACCGAGCTAGAGACCCTCGTGCAGATCTCGGGCGTGCACCCCGAGATCCGCCACGCAGCGATCGAACGATTGCGTGGGTAGCCCTCCGTGAAGCCCAACGACCTGTCAGCGCGTGTGCGAGAGCAATACGAGAAGGATTGTTTTCTCGTCGTGGGTTGCGGTCCCCTGACTGGCCCCGCCGCGGCCCGGTTCCTCGAGCATTGCGGCGTGCCCTACGCCGTCAGCGACCTCGCGCCCGCCGAACAAATTGCAAGGCGCCTCGAGGGACTGCACCCGATGAAGGTCTGGAGTGGCCCCCAAACCCCGCAGCACCTCGAAGGCATCTCTCAGGTCCTCCTCAGCCCAGGTGTCCCAAGGACCATTGAACTCGTCCAAGCGGCCCATGCCGCTGGCATCCCCGTGTGGGGCGACCTCGACTTCCTCCTGCCCTTGCTCCGCCACCCGAAGCTCATCGGCATCACAGGAACCGATGGCAAGACGACCACCACCCACTTGATGGGCGAGGTCTGCCACCGCTTCGGCGCCACCGTCGTATGCGGTAACAACGGCGTCCCCGTGCTGGACGTCAGTGATGCGCTCGACCGCGCAGACTTCGCCGTCGTGGAGGTCTCCTCGTTCATGCTCGAGCAGACGCGACGGCTGCGCTTCGACGCAGGCGTCCTGTTGAACGTGGCCCAAGACCACGTGGACCGCTACGCCAGCCCAGACGACTACGTGCAAGCCAAGCTCAACATCACGCGTCACCTGCGGGACGACGACGTCTTCGTCCGGCCGGGCACCGACCCACGCCTGGCTTCCGTGCGACCTGCGCGGGGGCGGGTGCGCGATCTCGATACCGAGACAGCTCACTTCGACATCCGCACAGAGACGTTTGTGTACCGCGGGGCGCGCCTGCGATTCGCGGACTGCGCTCTTGCGGGAAAGCACTTCGTCCCGGACATCCTCGCCGTGTTGGCGGTATCGGACGAGCTTGGCTTTCCCTCCCCTGCGGTTCTCGACGCCATCCGAAGCTTCCCCGGCCTCCCGCACCGCTTCCGCACGGTGGCGCACCACGACGGCGTGCGGGTCATCGACGATTCCAAGGCCACGTCGGTGCAAGCGGTGCAGGCGGCGCTCGATTCGTGCACGGAACCGGTGGTCCTGATCCTCGGGGGGCGCGACAAGCAACTCGACTTCACACCCCTCGCCTCCCGCGTGGGAAGCCTGGCCGGATGCATCGCATACGGGGAAGCCGGTCCGCGGATCCGAGATCAGCTCATGCAGCCGAACGTGGTCTATGTGCAGGACTTCCGGGTTGCCGTCCGGCTCGCTTGCGCGCGAGTTCCCTCGCCGGGTTGCCTACTTCTGAGCCCCGGGTGCACGTCCTGGGACCAGTTCGAAAGCTACGAGGTGCGAGGGCGGGTGTTTGCCGAGGAGGCAGAGCACGCCCTTTTCGGTAGGGGCGCCGGATGAGCAGCCTGGAGGAGGTATGCTTGCGGCACGGCTGGGACGCCACGACCCTTCGAGCTTGCCCACGGCTGGCCGTCCACCACGAGGAGGTGACGGCCGGCAGCGCCTATGTGGCAGTTCCCGGGAAGCGCTTCGACGGGCATACCTTCCTTTCCGAGGCGCTCTCCCGCGGAGCTAAGGTGGTATTCTACCAGCCCGCGCGTTTCCGCCCTCCCGAGGGTAGCTCCGTGACGTGGATTGCCGTGCAGGACGCATGCATCGTGGAGCCGACCCTCGCGGCCGCTTTCTATGGACATCCCTCTCGGGGACTGCGGCTCACAGGCATCACGGGCACCAACGGCAAGACGACCTCCTCGGTGCTCGCGGCTGCGGTGGAGCGCGCGCTCGGCCACCGCGTGGCGGTCGTGAATACCCTCGGAGTCTTCGACGAAGCCGGGACGGGTCCCTTCGCCAACGCGCTGCCCTCCCCCGCCACCTTGCAGCGGTTCCTGAGGCAGAGTTGCGCCAGCGGGCACGACAGCGTCGTCCTGGAGTGCTCTTCCTGGGCGCTGCTATCGGGCCGCACGCAGGATTGCCACTTCGACCGAGCGTGCCTGACCGCCCTGACCCGGGACCATCTGGACGTCCACCCCACGATGGAGGCGTACGCACGGGCCAAGTGGACGCTGGTCGATCAACTCGCCTTCTCTGACAAGCACGACGTGAGTCTTGGCATCGCCCACGACTTCCCCTCCCCCGACCCGATTCCCGACCGGGTGCGCACCTTGTCCTTTGGTCTCCACGGGAGCGCGGCAGACCTGCAAGCCGACGTCTTGGAGATGTCCACGGGCGGAAGCATCTTCCAAGTCCTATGGCGGCGTAGGCCCATCCTCCGCGTGCGCACGAGTCTGCCGGGCGTGCACAACGTGCTCAACATTCTCGGCGTGCTCGGGATGTACCCGGACCTCGTCGAAACGGAGGCTCGCGGGATACGAACGGTCCTGCAGGCCCCCCTCTTCGAGGACATCCAGGTCCCGGGGCGCCTCGAGCGAATCCCCCACCCAGGGGGCGTGCACGTCTACGTGGATTATGCCCACACGCCGCACGCGCTGGAGACGGTGCTGCAAGCCCTCACCGACTTGCACCGCAGTCCAATTTGCGTGGTATTCGGCTGTGGGGGAGGCCGGGACCGGGGCAAACGGCCGGCCATGGGAGCGATCGCGGCACGCTACGCAAGAGATGTATTCCTCACCTCGGACAACCCGAGGAACGAGGACCCCGAACGGATCGTCTTGGACATTGCGCAGGGTATCGGCAGCCGATCCCCCCATGTGGTGGTGGACCCGGACCGCCGCGAAGCCATCCGACGCGCGCTGCGAGCCGTACGGCGAGGGGACGTACTGCTCGTTGCCGGAAAGGGCCACGAGACAGAGCAGATCGTGGCCGACCAGGTGATTCCCTTCGATGACCGGACGGTCCTGAGGGAAGAGATCGCACGGACGGCTTGAGCCGCTCCTCCACGCTCGCTTCCTCTCGATGGTTCGGTCGTGGTACGAGAGCCAGACGTACGCCATGACCGCTGCCCCTCCGACCTTGCGAACCCGCACGAGCCGAACGGCCCCGCTCGAGGAGGGGTCCCCGCTGTACCGGATTTCGATGGAGGTCAGCCGCCACTGCAACCTGCATTGCGCGTACTGCTACAGCGGCGCCGGCGCCACCGTCCAACCCGTGATGGCCCCCCAGGACGTTCGCACTGTGCTCTCCCAAGCCTTTTCGCTGGGCGCACGCCTGGTCTCGTTCGTGTGGGGCGGGGAGCCCTTCACCTGGCCGGGGTTGCTCGCAAACGACGGCCCCCTCGCGTTCGCGAACGGCTTGGGTGCGTACGCCCATCTGTACACCAACGGCAGCCTCGTTCGAGGACCGGAGGCATCCCGCCTCGCGGCCCTGGACGTGAGTGTGATCGCCAAGTGCAACAGCCTGCGCGCCGAGGTCCAGGACCGGCTCGTCGGCGTGCCTGGCGCCTCGGCGGCCATCCGTCGCGGGCTCGATGCCCTGCTGGAGGCTGGCCTGGCCGCGTCCGGAGTCTTCCGCCTGGGCGTGGAGACCGTCATCAGTCCCCTGAACTACGAAGAGTTGCCCGACCTCTGGCGCTACTTTCGGCTCCACGGCATGATCCCGGAGGTGGAGATCCCCACGCAGCACGGGCGGGCCACGCAGCACACGGACATGCTGTACTTCCCCTTCCCGGAAGCGCGAGAGAAGTACCGCGCGCTGTTCGAGGAACTGGCTCGCATCGATGCGCAGGAGTTCGGCTACCACTGGGACCCGCGCCCCCCGTTTCCTGCCGGCACGTGCTGTCTGATCGACAAGGACCGCAACTGCTACGTTACCCACGACGGCACGGTGCAGCCCTGTGCGGGAGTGGAGCAGTCCTTCGGCCGCCTCGCCGTGGGCCCGAACCGGAACACGGGAGAGCCCCTCCACGCGATCGTGACGGCCCCTGCCTTCCAGAGACTGCGCCGCATCCGGGAGTTGCTCAGCGAGCCTTGCCGGAGCTGCGAATGCCTCTCCGACTGCTACGGCTGCCGGGGAGCCGCCTTCCACCACGGGGGAGACATGTTCGGCCCCGACCCGTTCTGCTGGCGACACCGGACATGAGGGGCCTTGTCCCGCTTCAGAGGTTCGTCGCGGGGACCGTGCTGTTCGCCACCGCACCGCTGTCAGCGCTCTGTGCGGGTGCCATCGCCGTGTTCGACGGCCCTCCCGTGCTGTTCCGCCAGCCGCGTCTCGGACTCCATCACAAGCCCTTTGCCTTGCACAAGCTCAGAACGATGCGCGACGGCCGTGTGACTCCCATTGGACGGGTGCTTCGCGACCGAGGATGGGACGAGATCCCTCAGCTGTGGAGCGTGTGGAGGGGAGACATGAACCTGATTGGCCCGCGCCCGTTGACGGGGGAAGATGCCGTTCGTCTGGCCCTCGACCATCCGGAGCTCAACGAGCGCTACGGTGTACGACCGGGCCTCACGGGACTCATCCAGGTCCTCGGTACCCGCGGCGCCACTTTCTCCATCCAGGTCGAGAACGGCTATGCACGACGCCGCTGCGCCACCCTGGACGCACACATCCTGATGCTCTCGGGGTGCTCTCTGCTCCTGGGCAAGGACCGAACGCGGAACGTGGTCGCGAGATTCCCTCGCTACAAGGACTGGTTGCTCGGGATGGATAGGTGAATGTGCCAGCCGGATTGCACCCCGCCAACACGCCTGCTATGGGAGGCAACCATGGTATCCACGCGATCCCTCGTCCCGTCGAACGCACGCAAGCTCGCTTTGACGTTGGCCTTGCTGGCATCCGCTTCCGCACCCGCGTGCGCGAGCGGCGACGGCGTGCCGACCGCTACCGTCGAGAACGGCCTCGACAACTGCATCGTCGAAGCCAGCTACCTCGAGTACGGCTTCACCGACCCCATCGGCCCGTCGGGGCGCATGGCGTCTCGCGAGGTCACCGTCGGCTCGGATGTCGCCTACGCCATCGTCATGACGCCCGGCCCCAACGAGACCTGCGTGGACCTGGCGAGCAAACGCGGTGGCACGCTGTGGATCACCAACGGCGCCTACGCGACGGAGGCGGGTCAGCTCACTCGCATCCGCTTCGACCGGGACACGGCCACGGAGATCCCCACGGATTGCTCCCCCCAGTACGTGGAGGGGCTCAGGCGGTTCACCCGCCTGTACAACGCCTGCGATCCGGACAGCGGCACGCCCTGACCCTGCTCGCTCGACGTCTCGCATCACCGCATCCCTGCGGCCCTTCTCTACTCCTCCTCGTCGATCCACATCGTCCCGCCAGCCGCAGTGATGGCGGGCGCACAGGCCTTGCATAGCGCAGGTTCCTCCACGCGCACTTCCTCGCCGCGAGACCAGAGCAGAAGGCCTTTGCCAGCCGGCTCCCCTTCGATCTCCGCCCCACACACGTCACAGAACACGCGTTCCTTCGGGCGAGAGGTTGCCCGCACGCTCGCAATGATCAGGTGGGGGCTCGGGGGAACGGAACCGCTTCGTACAGACATCGAAAAGGAAGTCTAGCGCAGATCGCCTGGCGAGGGGTACGCTGCGTGTTCGCCACAACGCGAGCCATCTCCGGTGCCGCCTCCCCGGCCCCCCCCGGCCTGGACCGGCGGTCGCTGTTAGCACAAGGTCACGCTTCATGCCCACGTTGCGATACTTTCCGCCCAAGGGGCAACCTCGAGCCCACAACGTCCACAAGCCCATCACCACGCTCGGTTGCTCGCGGGGCAATGACATCGTCCTCCCCTCCGACGGCGTGGCCGACACCCACGTACAAATCATCTTCGACGGGCGATTCTTCAACCTCGAAGAGGTCGACCGCGTCGCGGACATCCAAATCAACGGAAAAAAGAAGCGTCGAGCCAGGCTCTGCCACAACGATCGCATCCACCTCGGAACCGCCGAGATCGCCTTCAGCCTCCTCGGCGATCCGTCGTTCACCCCTCCGGACGAAGAAGGCGTCGAGGCCCCCGCGCTCGACATCGCCGGCCTCAAGCAGCTCAACACCTTCAGCGAACGACTCATGCAACGCGGTGGCGTCGACGACTTGCTCTCCGATCTGCTCGATGCGGTCGTGGAGATCTGCGGCGCCCACCGCGGCGCCGTCCTGCTCGTCGAACCCGGCGAGCCCTCGGACACCGAACGCCGCGTCTCGGTCCGCGCCGTCCGCAACGTGCGTCGCGACATCATCGCCGACGCGACGGGAGGCATCTCCGACTCGATCGTCCGCAAGGTCATCTCGACGGGAATGCCCGTCATCGTGAGCGATGCCCTGGCCGATCAGCAATTCGGCAAGAGCGAGAGCGTGCTCGCCCTCAAGCTCTCGAGCGTGATGTGCGTGCCCATGCTCGCCCAAGGCGAACCCCTGGGCGCCTTGTACGTCGGCAACGATCACGTCAAGCAACTGTTCGATCGAAGCCAGCTGGACCTGCTCACTGTGTTCTCCGCCCAGGCCTCGCTGATCTTGCAGAACGCCATGCTGCTGTCGAGCTTGCGCGCCGACAAGGAGAAGCTCGAGGAAGAGCTCTCCGACATGCGGTTCGGCGAGATCATCGGCGCTTGCGAGTCCATGCTCGAGGTGTTTCGCAAGCTCCAGAAGGTCGCCACCACCGACATCAGCGTGCTCATCACCGGAGAAACCGGGACCGGCAAGGAGCTCATCGCGCGCGAGATCCACCGGCGCAGCCCCCGTGTCCGCGGTCCCTTCGTCACCATCAACTGCGGAGCCATCCCCGAGAATCTCATCGAGAGCGAACTCTTCGGCCACGTCCGAGGCGCCTTCACGGGCGCCATCGCGAGCCGCCCCGGCAAGTTCCAGGTCGCCGACAAAGGCACCCTCTTCCTCGACGAGATCGGAGAGCTTCCCCTCAACCTCCAGGTCAAGCTCCTTCGCGCTCTGCAAGAACACGTCGTCTACCGCGTCGGCGACAGCCGCCCCGAAAAGGTCGACATCCGCATCGTCGCCGCCACCAACCGCAACCTCGACGAAGAAATCCGCGAGAACCGCTTCCGCGAGGACCTGTACTACCGACTCAACGTGGTCAACCTCTGGCTGCCACCGCTGCGCGACCGAGGTGACGACGTCGTGCTCATCGCAAGGGCCTTGCTGGTCAAGTACGCCGACGAGCTGCGCAGCTCCGTGCGCGGGTTCGCCCCGGACGCGCTCAACGCCATCAAGCGATACGCCTGGCCGGGCAACGTGCGTCAGCTCGAGAACCGCATCAAGAAAGCGCTCGTGCTGTGCGACCACAACCTGCTCACGGCCGAGGACCTCGACCTGTCTCGCGACGAGCAGTCTCCCATCCTTCCGCTCGAGCGCGCGAAGGAGGAGTTTCAGCGACGGTACGTGCTGGAGGTGCTCGAGCGCAACAACGGGAACCGCACGCAGACGGCGCGCGATCTCGGTGTCGATCCGAGAACCATCTTCCGCTATCTGGAACGCGAGCAGAACCCGATCCCCAGCGGTGGAAAAAGCTGAGGTCAGACTCGGGAAGGAACGTCGGGGGTGAGTGAGGTGCTCTCGATCAAGGGCACCGGGTAGGGACCATTCGGCCCCAAGGGAAACGGTCTACCAGCGGCCGCCGCCGCCGCCACCGCCGCCGCCGCCGCCACGACGAGGACCACCACGTCCGCCGCCGCCGCCGCCGCCGCCGCCGCCGCCGCCGCCGCTGCCGTTACGACGCTCTTCGGCTTCGTTCACGCGAAGCGCGCGGCCGTCGACGTTCGCGCCGTTCATCTCGTTGATTGCCTTCTGCGCGGCTGCGTCCGACTCCATCGTCACGAACGCGAATCCGCGAGAACGGCCGGTGTCACGGTCGAGCACGACGTGAACTTCGCTCACGCCGCCGCAAGCGGAGAACTGCTCGCGAAGGGACTCCTCGGTGGAGTTGTACGAAAGGTTGCCTACGTAAAGTCGGTTGCCCATGGGCTTCTCTCAGTTGCTGCGGCGCGAGCGAGAACCTGAACACCTGCCATCCAACGGCCGCCGAATCGGAGGGTGGTGCGCGGGAAAACCTCCCGCGACCTCACTTCGTGACGTCCGTTCGTTGCGATGGTTCCCGGTCCCGTGACCTGGAGAGAGTCGTTCCGACCAATACGTGACGGTGAGCAGACGCACCCTAGCGTGGTTGCGGGCCGGTGCAAGCAACAACTGATCGTCGCTTGCCGATTTTTGGGATTACGCCGAGATCCAAGCCTTCCACGTCTCGGGCTGCGCCCCCACCGTGACCTCCGACCCGTTGCGAACCACCGGCGTCATCAGCAAAAGCGGATGCTCCCGCAACTTCGCCTCCACGTCGAAGCTCAGCTGCTGCAACCCCAGTCGCTTGTACTCCTTCGACGACGGGTCGATCATCGCCTCCAGCCCAATGGCTCTCTTCACACTGTCGAACTCACCCGGGCTCAGGTTCTGCTCCGACAGGTCGATCAGCTGCACGCGGATCTTGCGCTCCTTGAAGAAGCGCTCCGCGGCACGCGTCCGCTTGCACTTGGGGGTGCCGAAGATCTGAATCGTCATGGGATGCCAACCCCAGTGTACCCGCAGTCGCCTCGCATGGAAAAGAGCGTGACGAACCCTCAGGGGTAGCAACACCTGAACCCCGTCGCGAACGACGCCACGCTCCGCGCCTCCAGCCGATCCGCATCGCATCGGTTGCTGTCTGCTCCCCGGTCGTACGACCCGCCCCGAAGCCGACACAGGTCCTGCTCCGCGGCACCGGCAGCACACGAATCCTGCCACTCCGCCGCGTTGCCCGTCATGTCGAACACGCCTGAATACCCAGAAGCCGGCGACTGACAGCCGACCATCGACCCACCCGCCACCGTGGGCAGCGTGTCCGAGCTGTGCCCAAAGTTGCACGCGTACGGCGCCATCCCCACGTCGTTACCAAAGGTCCACTGGTTCACCCCGCCCGACGTGCAGGCGCGATACCACGCATCCTCCGTCTCGTGGGCAAACACATCCGTGGGCGTAGCACCACCCTGCAGCCGGCCACAGAGCCGCTTGCCGTGGGACTCGCAGTAGGACCACGCGTCACACCAGTCGACACACACCTGCGGGTGCCCATCACACTGCCCCTGGCAGACGTCCTTCGGATGGTTCATGCATGTGGCGAGCGGCTCGAACGACGTGTTCCACGCGCACTCCGGTGGCTGGGTCCCCTGAAGACCCGACGCAAGCCAAGCAGAGTAGCTGGCTCGCGTCACCTCGGTGGCGTCGATGCAGAACCCCCCCGGCAACGCAACCATCGCACCACCCGCATCGGGACAGTCCACGGTCACGCCGCCGGCACCCGCCGCTCCACCGCTCGCCCCCGCCGCTCCGCCGCTCGCCCCGGCTCCCCCGCCCGCGCCCGCCGATCCGCTCGCCCCTCCAGCCTCGGCCCCCGCTCCTCCACCGTGCCCTGCGGAACCAGACAATCCACCCTCCCCCGCCGTCGCCCCCGTCCCACCCCAAGCCGACGACCCGCCCGATCCTCCGACCCCACCCGCATCGACCCCCGCCTCAGGCGCCGTCGATGCGCCCGCACCAAGCCCCGCCCGATCCAGCGAACAGGCCGCGACCATCAACACCGCAAGCATGGAAGCCAAGCACGCACCAGGGAGGCGTCGTCTGACAGGAAGCATCGGTCCCGAGGATATCCCATCCACCAGCCACGGCCACCTCGAGCAAAGGCAATCCCTCTGCTTGCGGCGCCTTTCACTCGGATGGGACGTTCGATTGGCAACCCGTGACAGAGCGAACATCCGACGGAAGCATGCTCTGGCCGGTACACATCCGCACCCGATAGGGGTAGGGACACCTGGTTAGTCACTTCCCAGGCGCCCCTCCCTCCGA